>ONGR01000014.1 GCA_900317425.1 uncultured Eubacteriales bacterium
GCACAGGGCGGCATCCCGACCGGGACAGCGGATCAGCTTACCAGTTGTAGCTGCTCAGGCCGGCAACGACCTGGGAGATCTTGGTAGCATCCTTGTTGAGCACGCCATTGCCGTCGAAGTCCACGGCCAGGGCGGCCAGCTGATCGTCGAAGGTGGCGAGACCGGCGGCGACCCGCTTGGTCAGGGTGGAATCCTTGAGCGCCACGGTGCCGTTCAGGTCGGCGTCGCCCTTGAGGGCGATGGACACGGTCACGTCGGCATCCACGATGGTGACGGTGAACTGATGCTCCTTACCCTCAGTGGTGCAGGGCAGCAGCGTGTAGGTGCCGTCGCCGTTGTTCACGGCCACCACGCAGGGCTCGTCGCAGGCGACGGTGAAGGTCAACTCGCCGGGGCCGAACTTGGTGCCGGATTCGATGCTGGTCGCGGCCTTGCCGCCGGTGCGGTCGTCCACCAGGAACTGATAGGCCTGGCAGACCACGTCGGCGCGGTCGCGGATGCGGATGCGGGGGAAGGGACCCTCGGGGGCGTTGAAGGTGTCGTCATAGGAGGCAAGACCGGTGACGGTGATCTTGGCGCCCACCACGCAGTTCTCCACTTCCTTGGCGGTGGTGATGTAACCGTCGATGAAGACGCGGGCCAGGTTGCCGGCCTCGTCCTTGACCATGATGGTCTGGATCAGACCGTTGGCCAGCTCGAAGCTCTCCACGGTGCCCTTGACGGTGACCAGCTTACCCTCGGCGCTGCGGTCATTCAGCTCCGCCGCGGCGATCTCGGTGGGCTCCACGGAACCCGTGCCGATGACCTCGATGGTCTGGACCTGCAGCTCGGGCTCACCCTGGTAGAAGTCGGTGTGGCCCACGATGCGGACCTTGTCGCCCACCTTGTACTCGCCGGAGACGGGGAAGCAGCAGATGCCGGCGGTGTCGTCCTGGACGTAGATGCAGTCGAAGAAGGCGGTGTCCTTGTCATAGCCGGAGGCGTTGGAGGTGACCACGCCCTCGATGGTGAAGCGGTAGCCGGTGTCATCGGGCTTGGAGGCGTCGCGGACGTCCTTGATCGGAGTGACCTTGCCCTCGGTATCCTTATCCAGGATATCCAGCTCCACGTTGGCGCTGTAGGTGTACTCCTTGCCCTCAAACTCCACGATGGCCGTCACGGTGACGGTGGTGAGCTTGGCGGTGTCAAAGACGTGGTCGAAGGTCACGTCCAGGGTGCTGCCGGCCTTGATGGTGTAGGTCTGGCTGTCGGTGCCGATCACCGTGCCGCCCACGGTGTAGACCAGGCTCTTGACGGTGGCGTCCTGCGCCTCGCTGTTAAAGAGGTTGGTGGTCAGAGTGGCGGTCTCGCCCTTGTACACGGGCTCGGAGGCGGCCTTGATGTCGGTGATGCCGACCTTCAGGGCGTGACCCACCCAGACGGGGGAGGTGACGGCCAGGTCGCCGTCCTTTTGGGTGACGCGGACGAAGTAGTAGCTGTACTCAGGCTCCAGCTCCACGGTGAGGCTGCCTTCGGCCAGCTCGGCGGCGTTGTCCCAGGTGTGGGCCACGGCGCCGTTGTTGCACACCAGCTCCACCTTGGCGATGGAATCGCTGGCGTCGGGATCATACAGGGTGACCTCGATGTTCAGCTTCTCGGGGGCGTTCTCATCGGTGAAGATGGTGCCCATGGGCTCGCCGTTGAGGGTGTAGTTGATCTGCAGGTTCTTGTCCTCGGTGGCGTAGACCCGCAGGGCGCGGATGGCGTCGTAGATGCCCTGCTCGCTGAAGTCGTTGGTCAGGATGACGTCGCGGGCGTCGTTGGCGTTGCCCCAGCGGCCCTTGTGGTTATCCTGGTTGTTGGTGGGAGCCACGTGCCAGCCCTTGTCCAGAGCCATGGTGTACTGCTCATAGCTGGGATAGTAGCCGCCGGCGCCGATCTGGCCCTCGCCGTTGCCCACCTCCACCAGGAACATGTGCTCGTCGGTCTCCTCATCCCAGTAGGAGAAGTCGGTGAAGTTGCCGAAGGTGGTGCCGGGGTGGTTGAACTGGTTCAGGGACTCGCCCTTGTTGATGGTCTCGTAATAGAGCTTCATGCCCGCGTCGCCGGACTTGTTGTTCAGCTCGGCGTTGTTGCGGGACACCAGACCGTCGGAATCGAAGGTGTTGATGTGGCCGGGGCCGCCGGACCAGGTCATCTCGAAGCCGGCGATGGCGATGAGACCGGTGTGCTTCTCGTTGAAGTCAGCCACCGTATTCTTATAGGTGTTCCACAGCTCGCGGCTGGCCTCGGTCATCAGGCTCTGATCGTTCAGAGCGTCGGCCGGGTTGGCGGCGCTGGTGGTATCGAAGTAGTTGGAGTGGTCGGTGAAGGCCACGAACTGGACGTTGGCGCTCTCCGGCAGGGAGGCGACGTAGTCCAGAGCGGTCTCCAGAGAGCCGGAACCGTCGGAATAGGTGGTGTGGGAGTGGAGCTGACCGAAGTACAGCTGATACTCCGCGATGCCCACGGTGAAGGTCCAGATCTTCTCGGCTGTCACGCCGTCGGCGCGGGTCACGGTGATCTTCACGGTGACGCGGCCGTCGGCCAGATCGGCGGCGGGGGTGTAGCTGAGAGTGCCGTTCTCATACCTGGCCTCCACCACCTGGTCGTTGACGGTCATGGTGAAGGTGGGATTCTCGCCCACGTTGCCGACCTTGGCGGAGATGGTGGGCTTCTTCTCGTCCCGGGTCTGAGAGTTGGGGGCGGGGGTCAGATCCGCGAAGAAGGGCTCGTCGACGATCTGAACGACCTTCTCGCCCTCGTACTCGATGCCGTAGCTGTTCTTGACGGTGACCTTAATGGTGAAGGAGGTCAGGCCGTCCGCCACGTCGATGTCGGCGGCGGGGATGGTGACGCTGTAGGCCTTGCCGTCGGCGGTCTGCTCCACCGTACCGGTCTTGGTGCCGGCGGTGTAGGTGATGGTGACGTCAGTGATCTCGGGGGCCAGATCGTCCAGGGAGAAGGACAGAACGTAATCCTGCTCCACGTAGCGGGAGTCCTCGCAGTCAAAGACGACGGAGGGATCCTGCACGATGTCCCCGTAGATCTTGGTGCCCTCTGCCACGGGATAGAAGTTGAAGAGGTAGATGGCCAGATCGTTCTTGGTGTTGAAGGTCCAGCCGGAGAACACGCTGGAGAAGTACTCGATGCAGACCGGGTTGCCGCCGTAGGTGGCCTCCTTGTTGTAGATGACGTAGCCACCCTCCTTGGCCTTCAGGAACCACTTGGCGGTCTCGGGCAGCTTGCCGTTTTCGTCCTTGTCCACGAAGAACAGCTCCTCTTCGTTGTTGGTGGCCAGGTACTTGCCGTCCACCTCGAAGCTGTAGTAGCGGCCCATGGTGTCCACGGTGAAGACGTAGGCGCCGTTGCCGGCCTTGGCCTTGCCGCCCTCGATGGTGGTGGGCACGGCGGTCAGAGAGTAGGTGGCCTCCTTGGCAAGACCCAGAGAGGACTCGGCGTTGGAGTTGTAGATCACGTACTGATCGCCCTTGTTCAGGACGCCGTCCCACTCGCCGTCGTCATAGGCCTCGATGGCGTCGTCGGCGTTGACCAGATAGAACTGGAGGGCGAACTCGTTCTCCACGAACTTGTTGGAGCCGGGGTTGGTGAAGTAGCCGGAGAACACCTCGGTGTCGTTGCGGACGTAGGCCTCGATATAAGCGGGGCCGTTATTGCCGGACACGGTGGGGCTGTTGGCATAGAAGCAGTTGGCCGTCTTGGCGGGGGTCAGGGTCCAGGTGTTGTCCGGATACTTGCCCACGTCCACGCTCAGCTCGGCGTAGTTGCCGCTGGGCCAGACGGTGATGCTGCGGCTCTCGTCGCCGTAGGCATAGAAGCTGTAGGTGTTGCTGTCGGCGTTGACCTTCACGGTCCAGATCATGTCCTCGGTGAAGTTCTCCACCTTGCCGTCCTTGTTGACGGTGGCGGCATTGGCCTTCAGATACCAGTCGCCGTTGGGCTTGGAGCTGATGGCGGTCTTGTGGCCGGGACTGTAGATGGCCACGGTGGAGCCGTCCTTCAGGTCGGCCAGGCTGGTGATCAGATCGCCGTTCTCACCGGGCTGGTCGGGAGTCTCCGGCTCGGCACCCTGCTTGTAGAAGTTGAAGACAAAGGCGCTGTTGGTGCCGGGATTGCTGTAATCCACCAGGGAGAATTCGCTGTATTTGGCGTACCAGTCGATGTAGATGTGGCCGCCGGTCTTGCTGCTGGGCAGCTCACCCAGATAGAGGTAGCTTCCGTTGGCGGCGCTCTCCGCCGTCCACTTGGAGGCAGCGGGGTTGTTCAGCGCGATGTTGTTGTAGATCTTGCCGGAAGTGGCGTTGGTGGACTGGACGCCGCCCAGGACCTTGCTGCCCTGGGTGAAGGTGTAGGTGCCGTCGTTGTTGACGGTCACGTCCCAGACCACGGAGGCGTCGTCGGTGGTGATCACGCCCTCGGCCGGGGTCAGATCCACGCCGGCCAGATAGTAGCTGCCGACCACGGTGGAGCTGATGCCCTTCTTGTTGGCGTCGTTGAAGAGGATCACCTTGTCGCCGGTGGCCAGAGCGGAGGTGAGGCCGTAGGTGTTGACGGTGGGCTCTTCGGGCTGATCGGGCTCATCGGGGGAGGGCAGCAGATAGAACTGCATGCCGAAGGCAGCCTCGGTCAGAGAGCCCTCGTCGGTGGAATAGCCGCAGAAGACCCGGGTGGTGACGTTGTTGACCTTCTTGTTGTAGACCTCCACGTAGGAAGCGCCGTATTTGGTGGTCAGGGTGTTGCTGCGCATATAGAAGGTGCTGTTGGCGGCGTTGCAGACGTCCAGCTTCCAGCCGGTGTCGGCGCCGGCATGGTTGGGATCGCTGGTCAGCTCCACGAAAGTGCCGCTGAGCCAGGCGGTCACGGCCTTGTCGTCCTGGGTGAAGGTGTAGACGCCGTCGTCAGATACGCTGACCTTCCAGATCTGGTTGTCGGCGGGCTCGGCGACCTCACCGTTTTCAATGGTGGCCTCGCCCTTGAGCAGGTACCAGTCCTGATAGGTCTCGGAGGTCATGGCGATCTCGCTGGCGGGGTTGTAGATCACCACGTAGGAGCCGTCGGTCAGATCGGCCAGATCCGTGACCAGGCCGGTCTTGGCCTCTTTCACCTCGCCGTAGAAGTTGAACACGTAGCGCTCGGGATAGGAGGTGTTCAGGCTGTAGCAGGTGAAGTAATCGTGGTAATACTGCAGATACTGGGCCTTGCCGCTGTAGGTGGCGCTGTCGCACTTCACGTAGTAGCCGCCCTCAGCGGTTTCCAACTGGAACAGGGTGTTGGCGGATGCCGCGTCCACGAACTGCACGTTGGTGCCGTCCACCTCCAGGTACTTGCCGTCCTTGTTGACGAAGGAGTACTTGCCGTCCTTGTCCACCTTCACGGTGAGATAGGCGATCGTCTCGTCGGAGACGGACATCTGATCGTTCTCGATGGTGACATTTACGGGGCTGAGCTCGTGCTTCTTGTTGTTAAAGAGGTAGTCCGTCAGACTCATGACGACGGAGCTGGCCGGGTTGCAGATGACGACCTGATCGCCGTCAGCGGGAGCCTCGGTCAGCTTGGTCAGGGTGACGGCCTGGGGATCGTCGGGGGTGGGATCGTCGGGCTGGGGATCCACCGGGGTCTCGGAGCCGGAGAGCTTCCAGATGCCCAGGGTCTGGCCGGCGGTGTTGCCGGTGGTGTTGTTGTAGGCGCGCCAATCCGGCTTGTCCACGTAGACGCCCAGATAGCGCTGTGTGCCGTCGGTATCCTTGGCGGTCAGATAGCCGCTGGCGGTGTCCACCGTCCAGGAGGCCGCGGTGTCACCCACCCGGACGCAGTTGTTCTTGCCCTTGCTGTCCAGGTAGAGGGACTTGCCATCCTTGTTTTGGATGGTGTAGCCGTCGGTAACGGCGGAAATGGTCCAGCCATAGTTGCCGGAGTCGGTGGTCAGCGTGTCGCCGCTGACGGTGGCCACGATGGCAGCGGGGCCGGTGGTGGCCGCGTTCGCGGGCAGTACCCAGGTGGTATCGCCCTTGGTCATGGTGATGGCCACGGTGTCCTCAGACGTGATCTGACTGAGATCCGTCTTTGTCCACGTGGCGGTGGCGGGCTCCGCCGCCCAGATGCTCGCCGGAAGCAGGCTGAAAACCATGCATAGGGAGAGCAGGAGGGAGAGGAGCTTGTGGGCGTTGCGTGTTCTCATAGGGTGTCCTCCTTCTAAAATATCCACGTCGTGCAAATAGCTACAACATAACAGTATAATTATACCAGGAAAAACCCGATAAATCCAGCATTATTTCCGTTTTCTCCCATAAAAATCCGCGCATTGACACCGGTGGCCAAAGTTGATATGCTACATATATATCAATCGATCAATCATTCCGTGGAGCGGGAGGCCCGAACATGAAAAAGCCACAGGCAAGACCGGACGTTTCCGGCTGGCTGAAAAGGGAAAAATGGAGCATCGCGGTGCTGTGTACGGCGGCGGTGCTGTTCGTTGCGGCCTGCCTGTGGCTGCGCCCGGAGGGGGCGGGTGAGCAGGCGGCGGAGTACGTGGAATATGAAAAGGCCGTGGTCACCTCCGTCCTCACCGACAACACCCAGGCCGATCCCGCCTCTGATGGCGCCTGGCGGGGCGAGCAGACCCTGCTGGCGGAGGTGAAGAGCGGGCAGTATGCCGGGGAGACCATGATGGTCTACAACTACGTGGGTCCGGTGTACGGCGCCCCGGTGGGGGAGGGGGACGGCGTGTCCCTGACCATCTCCACCTATGCCGACGGACACCACAGCGCCACCGTCTATGAGTACAACCGCATCCCGGCCCTGGTGGCGGTGATCGCCGTCTTCTTCCTGGTGACGGCCCTGGTGGGCCGCAGGACCGGCGTCAAGTCGCTGCTGGGTCTGGTCATCACGGTGCTGTGCCTGTTCC
Source organism: uncultured Eubacteriales bacterium (assembly GCA_900317425.1). GTDB lineage: Bacteria > Bacillota > Clostridia > Oscillospirales > Oscillospiraceae > Vescimonas. The sequence continues at coordinate 6,944 of ONGR01000014.1, forward strand.
GGATCCTGCTGCCCCTGCTGATGCGCGGCGCGCCCACGCTGCCGGCGGTGTTTCTGGTCTGCGCCTATATCGCGGTGGTCAGCTTCACCATTTTGGGCGGCCTGCACCGCAAGAGCGTCTGCGCCATCCTGGGCACCGTGGCCGGCACGGCGGCGGCCCTGCTCTTCGGCCTGCTGGCCCAGGCTCTGGCCCGGGTGGACGGCCTGCGTCTGGCCGATGTGCAGCCCCTGCTGCAGCTGAGGCAGACCGGCACACCCATCGGTCTGCGGGGCCTTCTGGTGGGCGGCGTGGTCATCAGCGCCTTGGGCGCGGTGATGGACGTGGCCATGAGCATCTCCTCCGCCCTGGAGGAGGTCCACGGCGCCAACCCCGCCCTGGGACGCCGGGAGCTGTTCCGCTCCGGCATGAACATCGGACGGGACATGGTGGGCACCATGACCAACACGCTGATCCTGGCCTTCCTGGGCAGCGGCTTTACCCTGATCCTCTATCTCTACTCCCTGGGCCTGGCCAGATATCAGCTGTTCACCTCCGCCTACGCGGCCATCGAGATCATCAGCGGCGTGGCCAGCAGCATCGGCATGATCCTGGCCATCCCCGTCACGGCCCTGATCAGCGCCGCCATGATCGCCCGGCGGGGAGAGAAATAAAAGAAAAGTACGACGAAACAGGAAAGGGAGCACCCCGACAGGGTGCTCCCTTTTGAATGCGGATGAGCGACGTGGAACAGGATACGGGAGTCTTTTCTCGCTGCGCAAACAGTCCACCGGACTGTTTGCTGCCGGTTTTGTTCACTCGCCTTGCTCGTGCAAAACCGAAGTTCGTTTCGACTACCGATTTTCCAAAAAGGAAGGACGCCTCATGTGGCGTCCTTCCTTTTTGGAGCAGGATACGGGAGTCGAACCCGCCTCCTCGGCTTGGGAAGCCGATGTACTACCGATGTACGAATCCTGCGGAACAAAATGATTATAGCAGACGGAGGGGCGGTTTGCAACCGAAAATTCTGTCGAAGCCGTCATAACCGCCCCGGCCGGGCCATACCATGAGAAAAAACGAGGGGGAGAACGACAATGAAACGCTGCGCTACTCTGTTCACGGCCATGCTGCTGCTGATATCTCTGCTGCCGGTGGAGGCCCGGGCGGTGGACCTGCCCATCCACTCCCGGGCGGCGGTGCTGATGGAGAAGGAGACGGGCCAGGTGCTCTACGCCCAAAACGAGCACGAGCAGCTGGAGCCGGCCAGCGTCACCAAGGTGATGACGCTGCTGCTGGTGATGGAGGCCATCGACAGCGGCACCCTGCACTACGACGACATGGTCACCGCCAGCGACTATGCCAGCTCCATGGGCGGCAGCCAGATCTTCCTGAAGGCCGGGGAGCAGATGACCGTGGAGGACCTGCTCAAGGGTGTGTGCGTGGCCTCGGGCAACGATGCCTGCGTGGCGCTGGCGGAGCATCTGGCCGGCGTGACGGAGCTGTTCGTGGCCCAGATGAACAACCGGGCCCGCGAACTGGGCATGAACGACACCAACTTCGTCAACTGCAACGGCCTGCCGGCGGAGGGCCACGTCACCAGCGCCTACGACATCGCCCTGATGAGCCGGGAGCTGATCCTGCACCACCCGGATATCCGGCGTTTCACCACCATCTGGATGGACACCCTCCGGGGCGGGGAGTTCCAGCTGAGCAACACCAACAAGCTGATCCGGTTTTATGACGGCGCCACCGGCCTCAAGACCGGCTCCACCGATTCGGCGGGCTACTGCATCAGCGCCACCGCCGAGAAGGAGGGCATGGAGCTCATCGCCGTCACGCTGAAGGCGGACACCTCCAACGAGCGCTTTGAGGACGCCAAGGCCCTGCTGAACTACGGCTTTTCCACCTACACGGTGCTGGACGCCGGAGAGGGCGTGACGCTGGAGCCGGTGCCGGTGGAGCTGGGCACGGCGGAGACGGTGACGCCGGTGCTGTCCGACCAGGGCCGGCGGCTGCTGGTGGAGCGCTCCCAGGCCGCCGGTGTGGAGCGGACGGTGGAGCTTGCCGAGTCGGTGGAGGCGCCGGTGGAGGCGGGCCAGCAGCTGGGTCAGGTCACCGTCACCGCCGGGGACACGGTGGTGGCCACGGTGCCCATCCTGGCCGGAGAGGCGGTGCCGCGGCTGACCTGGAGCGACATGTTTTTGCGGATGCTGCGGTGGGCTGTGACGGGAGGAACGGCGGAATAGGTCGAATATTCGGACATTTTTTCCCTTGTATTTTCCCCCCGCTGGCCTTATGATTAAACTATCAGAATAATTGTGTTTTACCATAGGAGGCGGCACGTATGATCCAGGTCAATCTGTCCAACATCCACCAGTTCATCTCCCTGCCCTACGAGGCGGCTTTGGCCCCCCGTCTGCACATCGCCCACAAGCATCTGCAGAATCAGGACGGCGTGGGCTGTGACTTCACCGGCTGGGTCCATCTGCCGGAGAACTATGACCGGGAGGAGTTTGCCCGCATCCGGGCGGCGGCGAAGCGGATCCAGAGCGATTCCCAGGCGCTGGTGGTCATCGGCATCGGCGGGTCCTATCTGGGCGCCCGGGGCGTGATCGAGTGCCTTTGCTCCGCCAACTATAATCTGAAAAAGAAAAACACCCCCAACATCTACTTCGTGGGCAACGGCCTCAGCTCCGATCAGCTCAGCGAGGTGATGGAACTGCTGGAGGGCGTGGATTTCTCCGTCAACGTGATCTCCAAGTCCGGCACCACCACGGAGCCGGCGGTGGCTTTCCGCTTCTTCCGCCGCCGCCTGGAGGAGAAGTACGGCGCCGAGGGCGCCGCCCGCCGCATCTACGCCACCACCGACCGGGCCCGGGGCGCCCTGAAGTCCCTGGCCGACAGCGCCGGATACGAGACCTTCGTGGTGCCTGACGACGTGGGCGGCCGCTACAGTGTGCTCACCGCCGTGGGCCTGCTGCCCATCGCCGTGGCCGGCGTCGATATCGAGGAGCTGATGGACGGCGCCGCGGAAATGATGAACGTCTGCGCCGCCGACGACATGGCGGCCAACCCGGCCTGGCAGTACGCCGGCGCCCGGTATCAGCTCTACCGCACCGGCAAGAAGATCGAGATCCTGGCGGCCTATGAGCCCAATTTCCGCTTCATGGCCGAGTGGTGGAAGCAGCTCTACGGCGAGTCCGAGGGCAAGGAGAACAAGGGCCTGTTCCCCGCCAGCGTGGAGTTCACCGCCGACCTCCACTCCATGGGCCAGTACATCCAGCAGGGCGAGCGCCATCTCCTGGAGACGGTGGTGCGCTTCGGCCCCTCCGCCCACGAGAACCCCGTGCCCTATGACGAGACCGACGGCGACGGACTGAATTTCCTGGCCGGCAAGCCCATGGATTTCATCCGCCAGCAGGCCATGGACGGCACCCTCCTGGCCCACGTGGAGGGCGGCGTGCCCAACATCATCATCCAGACCGGCTCCATCAACCCCTTCACCCTGGGCGAGCTGATCTATTTCTTCGAGTACGCCTGCGGCCTCAGCGGCTATCTGCTGGACGTGAATCCCTTCGATCAGCCCGGCGTGGAGGCCTATAAGAAGAACATGTTCGCCCTGCTGGGAAAGCCCGGCTATGAGGAGCTGCGCCAGACGCTGACGGAGAAGCTGGGACGGTAAAAATCCACAAAAAATATCCAGCTTTTTCGGCATTGCCATTTTTGCCGGGATATGATATCTTATAGACAGGAGCAGAACCGACTCCCATTTATGAAGAAGGAGTGATTTCTTATGGTTAGACTGATTATGGGCGGAAACGGTGCCGGTAAGACCAAGCAGCTTATCGAGCAGGTCCACAACGCGGTGGAGACCGAGGCCGGCAGCGTGGTGTGCATCGAGCCCAATTCGGATATGAAGTTTGACATCAGCTACAACGCCCGCCTGGTCAACGCCAGCGAGTATGGCCTGAATTCTTTTGAGTGCCTGCGGGGCTTCCTGTGCGGCCTGTACGCCGGCAATTACGATATTTCCCACGTGTTTGTGGACAACCTGTGCAAGATCGTCGGCAGCAACGATTTCGTCCAGGTGGAGAAGCTGCTGAACTGGCTGGATCGCTTCAGCGAGAAGAACGCCGTCAAGTTCACCGTCACCATCAGCGGCGAGGCGGACGACCTCACCGAGGACATGAAGCGCTTCCTGTAAATCGCCATATCAAGCATATGAAAAGCACCCGCTCTTTGGAAAGAGCGGGTGCTTTTTTCCATAAGTTAGCCGGCCGGGGAGGGGGGCTCACCCGGCCGGCGATCATTTCAGCGAAATCGTCAGGAAGGAAGGTTTGACGAGGAGATGGGGGCGCTGAAATGAGAGGAACAGCGCCGCCGGAAAGAACGCGGCGCCCGTATCCACGAAAACACTTTACCACGCTTTTTTGAAAAAAACAATGGCAATTTTGACAAGTTCAAGGTTTTTTTACATTAAATTGAGAAAAAGCGCCGGATCCCGGCTGCACGGGACCCGGCGGGGGGATTCAGTTGCTCTGGCGATATACGGGATTGTCAAAATCCCGGACGATCTCGCCCCGGACCTCGTCCCAGACGTAGACCCAGTTGGTCTCGTCGAAGGCCAGGCGCATGGCAAAGTCCTTGGCCTCATAGATGTCGTTGGTCTGGAAAAAATCACGGTAGGCGTCCTCCGGCTCGTTGATCCGGCGCCACATGATATGAAAACGCATAGGGTCCCTCCGCATATCTTAAAAATGGGGTATTTTTCAGTATACCCGAAACAGCGGCAAAAATCAACGGTGGCTTTGGCCAAAAAAGGCAGGCAAATTTCGGCGAAAAATCCACGGGGAAAATGGGGAAAATGTCTTTTTCCCGGGGGCCGCCTGTTGTATAATATCATTTGATATTTGTATTTGGGAAGAGAGCGAGGGATCTGCCTTGAAACTGGGATTTGACAACGAGAAATACCTGAAGCTGCAGGCGGAGCACATCCGGGAGCGGCGGGCCCAATTCGGCGGCAAGCTGTACCTGGAGTTCGGCGGCAAGCTGTTTGACGACTACCATGCCTCCCGTGTCCTGCCGGGCTTCGAGCCGGACAGCAAGATCCGCATGCTGGCCACCATGCGGGACGAGGTGGAGATCGTCATCGCCATCTGTGCCGCAGACATCGAGAAGAACAAGATCCGGGGCGACCTGGGCATCAGCTATGACGACGACGTGCTGCGGCTCATCGACGTGTTCCGGGAGCTGGGCTTCTACGTGGGCAGCGTGGTCATCACCCAGTACGCCGGACAGGCCGCCGCGGACACCTTCATCGCCCGGCTCACCCAGCTGGGCATCCGCAGCTACAAGCACTATCCCATCGCAGGCTATCCCTCCAACGTGGCCCACATCGTCAGCGACGAGGGCCTGGGCAAGAACGACTATATCGAGACCAGCCGCTCCGTGGTGGTGGTCACCGCCCCGGGCCCCGGCAGCGGCAAGATGGCCACCTGCCTGAGCCAGCTCTATCACGAGAACAAGCGGGGCATCCGGGCCGGCTACGCCAAGTACGAGACCTTCCCCATCTGGAACCTGCCGCTGAAGCACCCGGTGAACCTGGCCTATGAGGCCGCCACCGCCGACCTCAACGACGTGAATATGATCGACCCCTTCCATCTGGAGGCCTACGGTCAGACCACTGTCAACTACAACCGGGACGTGGAGATCTTCCCGGTGCTGGCCACCATGTTTGAGAAGATCCAGGGCAAGTGCCCCTACCGGTCCCCCACGGACATGGGGGTGAACATGGCGGGCTTTGCCATCGTGGACGACGAGGCCTGTCAGGAGGCCAGCCGCATGGAGATCCTGCGGCGGTACTATGCCGGTCTGGTGGACCGGGCCAAGGGAAACTGCGACGACACCGTGGTCACCAAGCTGGAGCTGGTGATGCAGCAGGCGGGCGTCACGGCGGACATCTGCCCGGCGGTGCAGGTGAGCCTGGACAAGGCCGCCGAGACCGGCGCTCCCGCCGGCGCCATGGAGCTGTCCGACGGCACCATCGTCACCGGCCGGACCTCGTCCCTGCTGGGACCCAGCGCGGCGCTGCTGCTGAACGCCCTGAAGTATATGGCGGGCATCGACCACCGGCTGGAGCTGATCCCCGCCCACGTGATCGAGCCCATCAGCACCATGAAGACCGGCTATCTGGGCCACCGCAATCCCCGCCTCCACTCCGACGAGGTACTCATCGCCCTGACCATCTCCGCCCTCAGCAATCCCCTGGCCGCCATGGCCCAGCAGCAGCTCACCGCCTTGCGGGGCTGCGACGCCCACTTTACGGTGATCCTCTCCGAGGAGGACGCCAAGCTCTATAAGCGCCTGGGCATCCACGTCAGCTGCGAGCCCAAGTACGAGATGCGCCGGCTGTATCACAGGAAGTAATATGAACAACGCGGAAATGACCCCGCCGCGGCGGGGTCATTTCTTGTCCACGAAAGGAAACGATTATGACCGATATCATCACCACCCTGGCCCGGGAGCTGAAGCAGCCGGAGCAGTATGTACGCAACGTGGTGCAGCTCTTAGACGAGGGCAACACCATCCCCTTCATCGCCCGGTACCGCAAGGAGCTCCACGGCTCCATGGACGACACCACCCTGCGAACGCTGGCTGACCGGCTCACCTATCTGCGGAATCTGGCGCAGCGGAAGGAGGAGGTCAAGAACGCCGTCGCCGGTCAGGAGAAGCTGACCGACGAGCTCGCCGCCGCCATCGACGCCGCCAAGACGTTGGCCGAGGTGGAGGACCTCTACCGCCCCTACAAGCAGAAGCGCCGCACCCGGGCCACCATGGCAAAGGAGAAGGGCCTGGAGCCGCTGGCCCTGGCCATCTTTGCCCAGGAGAAGGGCAACGACCCCGCCGCTCTGGCTGTGGATTATATCGATCCGGAGAAGGGCGTGGAGACGGCGGAGGACGCATTGGCCGGCGCCAGCGACATCATTGCCGAGATGCTGTCCGACGACGCCGCCATCCGCAAGGAGCTGCGCCAGCTGATCGGCCGCAAGGGCACCCTCCGCACCGTCGCCGCCAGGGAGGAGGACAGCGTCTACCGGCTGTACTACGATTTTGAGCAGGCCATCCCCAAGCTGGCGGGCCACCAGATCCTGGCCATCAACCGGGGCGAGAAGGAGGAGTTTTTGAAGGCCTCCGTGGCTATTGACCGCTCCTGGGCTCTGGGGCTGCTGTGGAACCGGTGCGTCAAGGGAAACAGCCCTTGCGCCGCCTTCGTGCAGACCGCCGCCGAGGACGCCTACGACCGGCTGATCTTCCCCTCCCTGGAGCGGGAGACGCGCTCCGGCCTCACCGACACGGCGGCGGAGGGGGCCATCCGCAACTTCGCCCTGAACCTGAAGCCCCTGCTGATGCAGCCGCCGGTAAAGGGCCACGTGACCATGGGCCTGGATCCCGGCTACGCCCACGGCTGCAAGGTGGCGGTGATCGACGGCACCGGCAAGGTGCTGGACACCGCCGTGGTCTACCCCACCTACGGCCAGCGCCAGAAGGACGAGGCCATTCGGAAGCTGTCCGCCATGATCCGCCGCCACGGCGTGACCCACATCGCCATCGGCAACGGCACCGCCAGCCGGGAGACGGAGCAGATGGCGGTGGAGATGATCCGGGATCTGCCCGGCGTCAGCTATATGATCGTCAACGAGGCCGGTGCCTCGGTGTACTCCGCCAGCAAGCTGGCGGCGGAGGAGTTCCCGGAGTACGACGTGAACCTGCGCAGCGCCGTGTCCATCGCCCGGCGGATGCAGGACCCGCTGGCGGAGCTGGTGAAGATCGACCCCAAGGCCATCGGCGTGGGCCAGTATCAGCACGATATGCCCCAGAAGCGGCTGGACGAGACGCTGGCCGGCGTGGTGGAGGACTGCGTCAACGCCGTGGGCGTGGACGTGAACACCGCCAGCCCCAGTCTGCTGGGCCGGGTCTCCGGCCTGACGGCCGCCACGGCCAGGAATATCGTCAAATACCGGGAGGAGAACGGCGCCTTCACCACCCGCAAGCAGCTTTTGAAGGTGCCCAAGCTGGGGCCCAAGGCTTTTGAGCAGTGCGCCGGCTTCCTGCGGGTGCCGGAGAGCAAGGCCATCCTGGACAACACCGGCGTCCACCCGGAGAGCTACGGCGCCGCCGGGGAGCTGTTGACCCTGTGCGGCTATACCCTCTCCGACGTGGCGGCGGGGGAGATCGCCCTGCTGGAGCAGAAGGTGAAGCTGCTGGGGGAGGAGAAGGTGGCGGCAAAGCTGGGCATCGGCGTGCCCACCCTCCGGGACGTGGTGAAGGAGCTCCTCAAGCCGGGCCGTGACGTCCGTGACGACCTGCCCGCCCCCATCCTGCGCACCGACGTGCTGGACATGAAGGACCTGAAGCCCGGCATGGTCCTCAGCGGTACCGTCCGCAACGTGGTGGACTTCGGCGTGTTCGTGGACATCGGCGTCCACCAGGACGGCCTGGTCCACATCTCCCAGGTGTGCAATAAGTTTATCCGCCACCCCAGCGAGGTGGTGTCCGTGGGCGACGTCGTGAAGGTGGTGGTGCTGGACGTGGACGAGAAGAAGCACCGCATCAGCCTGTCCATGAAGCAGGTGCCCAAGAGCTGAATGACAACAGAAAAGGGGGACGCTCCACGAGCGTCCCTCTCGGCTTATGAAAAAGTCTCACAGAGTTCCGCCGCCGCAGCGGCAGAAGACATCAGATCGTCATTTCTGACGACATGTGCGTCAGAAATGACACTTCTCAGACCACGCAGTGTGCGAATGGTACGCCAGGGGACGTACCATGAGTGCGCGGAGTGGGCTGCAAGCCCCCTCGAAAAAGTGGCACACTTTTTCGACAATAAAAAAGAGGGACGCTCGTGGAGCGTCCCTCTTTTATTCTCCTTTGTACTTCCGCCGGGTGGCCATGCCGCCCCGGATATGGCGCTGGGCCTTGTTCTCGTCCAGGATCTCCTTCACCTGCAGCCACAGCGCCCGGTTGTAAAGGGGCAGCCGCTCGGAAAGGTCCTTGTGTACCGTGGATTTGCTGATGCCGAACTTCTTGGCGGCGGCACGCACCGTCGTGCGGTTTTCTATGAGGTAAAGGGCCAGCTGCTCGGCCCGTTGTTCCAGATTTTCTTTGATAGCCTACCACTCCCCACATGTGCTTTGACGGTACATATATATGCAGAGGGGGCAGGGGATAGAAGGTCAGAAGGACCCACAGGCACCCTTTCTTCCGCCGCATCCCGGTGACGGCGCAGATTCCGGGCAGGCCGCGATACTTGCACAAAAGCATTGGAAAACCCCGTAAGTTATGGTACAATCTGTTTATGAAATCAACCGCGCATAGATAAAACCGGAGAGACGAGAGAGACGGGCCGTTTGGCCCCGGGAGCCGGAGGTGCAAGAGAATGACTCTGTCAAAGGAACTGAGGCAGATATTCAATGCCATGCGGGAGGGCATCCTGATCATTGACACGGACGGCGTGATTGTCTTCGGCAACGAGGCCTACCGGCGCTTTCTGAACCGGGAGGGCGGCGGCGAGGATATCGGCGATATCGCCGGCTACTACCTCCGGGATCTGCGGCCCGGTGCGCGCCTGCCGGAGGTGCTCAGGACGGGCCGCCCCATCCTCCAGGAGCCCCGCCAGGAGGTGGAGGACGTGTACTTCGTCAACATGTACCCCATCTTCGCTGACGACGGCAAGACCATGCTGGGCGGCCTGTCGGTGGTCACCTTTATGGAGGACGCCACCACCTTTCAGAAGCTGCTCCAGGGCGCGGAGCAGAGAGGACGTCAGATGCTGCACCGCATCAGTAAGGCGGAGAGCACCTTCCACACCGTGGTGGCCCGGGGCGAAAAATCCGTGGCGTGCAAGGAATTTGCCCAGCGGGTGGCCGCCAGCGACGCGCCGGTATTGCTGACGGGGGAGAGCGGCGTGGGAAAGGACATCTACGCCCAGGCCATTCACAACGCCAGTCCCCGCAGCCACGGGGTGTTCACCGCCATCAACTGCGCCACCTTCAACCCCGAGACGCTGAACAGCGAGCTGTTCGGCTATGTGGGCGGCGCCTTCCCCGGCGCCAACCCCAACGGGAAAATCGGCCTGTTTGAAGCCGCGGAGGGCGGCACGCTGCTGCTGGATGAGATCGGCGAAATGCGGCCGGATGTTCAGTCCAAGCTGCTGCGGACCCTCCAGGAGCGGACCATCCGCCCGGTGGGCGGCGTGACGGAGATCCCCGTTGACGTGCGGATCATCGCCGCCACCAGCGCCGATCTGGATCAGTATATCCGGGAGGGACGGTTCCGCGCCGATCTCTATTACCGGCTCAATATCTTCCGGGTGGCCATTCCGCCCCTGCGGGAGCGGATGGAGGATCTGCCCTTCCTGACCCGTCAGTTCCTGGGAGAGATATCCTCGACCATGAAGCGCACCATCTCCATCAGCCCCGAAGCCATGAACCAGCTGAAGCTCCATGACTGGCCGGGCAACGTCCGGGAGCTGCGGAACGTGCTGGAATTCTCCGCCTTTCTCTCCTCCGACGGCATCATCCACCGGGAGAGCCTGCCGCCCCACGTGGGCGCTGCCAAGTGGCGGGATACCACCAGCCTCTATGAGCGGGTGAAACGCTACGAGCGCTCGGAGATCCAGAAGGCCCTCCAGTACTACGGCGACGATCTGAAAGGCAAAAAGGCGGCAGCGGCGGAGCTGGGCATTTCCCTGGCAAGCCTGTACAGCAAGCTAAAAGAGGAATAATTTTTCTGAAATTCCAGAAATCTGCAAACGATTCCAGAAATCTGGAATACAGAAAACCGTTTAAAATCAAAGGTTTAGAAGAAGTAAGCACCACCGTATTCCAGAAAGCTGGAATGCGGTGGTGTTGACGTTTGCGGAGGGTTTGTTAAAATGTAAACATAGAAAGCGGTGAGGAGTGTTTGCCGAGCCGCAAATAAAATAAATAGGGAGGAAACCACTATGACCACTGCATTGGCAATTCTTGGTTTCGTCACCGTGGTCGCCATGATCGCGCTGATTATGACCAAAAAGCTGTCCCCCACCGTGGCACTGATCATCATCCCCATCATCACCGGCATCATCGCCTGCTTCTTCATGGTGACGGATCCGGAGAACGCACCCGGCGTGGTAAACTTTGCCGCCAACTTCAAGAATCTGGGCAAGTTCATCACCGGCTCCAAGGGCATCGGCTCCGTGGCAGCCACCGGCGTCATGTTCATTTTCTCCATCCTGTTCTTCGGCATCCTGACTGACGCAGGTACCTTCCGCCCCATCATCGGCGGCATCACCAAGATGATGGGCACCGACCCCATCAAGGTCTGCATCGGCACCGCCATCCTGGCCATGATCGTCCATCTGGACGGCTCCGGCGCTGTCACCTTCCTGATCTGCGTGCCCCCGCTGGTTCCCCTGTATGACGCGCTGAAGATGCGCCGCACCACCCTGGCCACCTGCGTGGCCCTGTCCGCCGGCGTCATGAACATCATGCCCTGGGGCGGCCCCACCATCCGTGCCGCCAAGGCCATGGGCGTGGAGAACGTCAACGACCTGTTCCTGCCGGTTCTGCCTGCTGTCATCGTGGGCCTGGTCTGCGTGCTGGTCATCGCCTTCCTGCTGGGCCGCTCCGAGAAGCGCCGCATCGGTGACGTGCAGGTTGCCGCCGCCGAGTACATCGCCGCCGAGCTCTCCGACGAGCAGAAGGCGCTGCTGCGTCCCAAACTGTTCTGGGTCAACGTGCTGCTGATCGTGGCTGCCATCGCCAGCCTGCTGTTCTCCGGCTTCGCCCCCGCTGTGGTCTTCATGTTCTTCTACGTGCTGGCCACCCTCATCAACTATCCCAACGTCAAGGACACCAAGGCCCGTGTGGATGCCCACGCCAAGAGCGCTCTGATGATGTGCTCCGTGCTGTTTGCCGCCGGCTGCTTCACCGGTATCATGAAGGAAACCGGTATGATCACCGAGATGGCCACCGCTCTGACCAACATCATCCCCGAGTCCATGGGCAAGCTGTTCCCCACCATCGTCGGTGTGATCTCCATGCCCGCGTCCCTGCTGTTCGACCCCGACTCCTTCTACTTCGGCGTGCTGCCTGTCCTGTCTGAGACCGCTGCCCGCTTCGGTGTGGAGGGCATGAGCGTTGGCCGTGCCGCTATCCTGGGCCAGATGACCACCGGCTTCCCCGTCTCCCCGCTGACCCCCGCCACCTTCCTGCTGCTGGGTCTGGCCGGCGTGGATCTGGGCGAGCACCAGAAGCACACCATCCCCTGGGCCTTCGGCCTGACCATCGTCATGCTGATCGTCTCCATCGTCATCGGCGCTGTCGCCATCTGATCTGTATCTGAAACACTGTATTATCGCAGAGAGGAGTACTGTTTATGAAAACGATTCGCATCGGATCCGGCGCCGGTTATGCCGGTGACCGTCTTGAGCCCTCCCTGGAGCTCATCGAGAAGGGCAACCTGGACTACATCAGCTATGAGTGCCTGGCTGAGCGCACCATCGCCATCGGCCAGCAGGCCAAGCTGAAGGACCCCAACAAGGGCTATAACGGCCTGCTGGAGCACCGCATGGAGAAGGCTCTGCCCCTGGCCTGGAAGCACAAGGTGAAGATTATCACCAACATGGGTTCCGCCAACCCCGAGGCCGCCGCCCGCAAGTGCGTGGAGATCGCCCGCAAGCACGGCCTGGACGGCATGAAGATCGCCTGCGTCACCGGCGATGACATCCTGCCCATCATCGACCGCTACGCCGACACCGAGGTGTGGGAGACCCACGAGCCCCTCAGCAAGCTGCCCGGCAAGATCGTCTCTGCCAACGCCTACATGGGCGTGGAGGGCATCGTGAAGGCACTGGAGCAGGGCGCCGACGTGGTCATCACCGGCCGTGTGTCCGACCCCGCCATCTTCATGGCCCCCATGATCCACGAGTTCGGCTGGAAAGAGGACGACTGGGATCTGTTGGGCAAGGGCACCATGGTGGGCCACCTGCTGGAGTGCGGCGGCCAGGTCACCGGCGGCTACTTCGCCGAGCCCGGCAAGAAGGACGTGCCCGGCGTGGGCCATCTGGGCTTCCCCCTGGTGGAGGTGTCCGAGGACGGCAGTTTCTTCGTCACCAAGGTAGAGGGCTCCGGCGGCATGGTCACGCCCGACACCTGCGCCGAGCAGATCTGCTATGAGATCCACGATCCCGAGAACTATCTGACCCCCGACGTGGTGGCCAATTTCAAGCAGGTGAAGTTCGTCCAGGACGGCCCGGACAAGGTGGTCGTCTCCGGCGCCACCGGCAAGGCCCGCACCAATACCTTCAAGTGCTCCATCGGCTATAAGGACTGCTTCATCGGCGACGGTGAGATCTCCTACGGCGGCCCCGGCTGCCTGGCGCGTGCCAAGCTGGCTCTGGAGATCCTGAAGGAGCGCCTGGAGCTGGTGGCCCCCGGCCAGTTCGATGAGATGAAGTTCGACCTCATCGGCTGCAACAGCATCTACTGGAACCCCGACTATCAGTACAATGAGCCCAGCGAGGTCCGGGTCCGCGTGGCCGGCCGGGCCAAGACCAAGGAGATCGCCGATCTGGTCCCCAACGAGGTGGAGGCCCTGTACACCAACGGCCCCGCCGGCGGCTGCGGCGCTGTGAAGCGCACCCGCGAGATCGTCTCCGTGGCATCCATTCTGATCGACCGCAACGACGTCCATCCCGCCGTGCAGGTCTACACCGTTTGAGAAAGGAGCGAGTACTGCTATGAAACTCTGGGAAATCGCCCACAGCCGCACCGGCGACAAGGGCAACATCTCCAACGTCTCCCTGATCGCCTATGATCCCAAGGATTTCGAGATGCTGAAGGAAAAGGTCACCCCCGAGCGGGTGAAGGAGCACTTCAAGGGCATCGTCAAGGGTGAGGTGGTTCGTTACGAGCTGCCCAACATCTGCGCGCTGAACTTCGTCATGTACGCCGCTCTGGGCGGCGGTGTGACCCGCTCCCTGTCCGTGGATATGCACGGCAAGGGCCTGTCCTCCTATCTGCTGGATATGGAGATCTGAGGGACCCCTTTAGAAGAAAAAGCAGCGGCGCCGTGAGAAATCACGGTGCCGCTGTCTTTGCCGCCGTTCCTGCTTATTCCGGCAAAAGGGGGCCGTACCCGGGCATTTGAGCCCCGGCAGAAATATATTTTCATATTCTATTCCCACAGATCGCCATTGTGTGATATACTCGCAGGGAGGTTCCCCGGCGGCATTGCCCGGGAGGGGGACCTCCGAAATCAAAAGACTTTTGTATTGAGGTGGATTATGGACAACATGGGTTGGATCTCTCTCATCCCGATCATTGTGGCGGTGACGCTGGCGCTGATCACAAAAAACACGGTGCTGTCGCTGGCGGTGGCCTGCATCATCGGCTGCTTTGCCTCCGGCATGGGCGTCTGGGGCTTCCCGTCCCTGTTGCTGGAGGCCCTGGGCACCCCGGACTTTATCTGGACGGCCCTCATCATCCTGTTCTTCGGCGTGATGGTGTCCTACTATGAGAAGAGCGGCGCCATCGACGGCTTTACGCGGCTGGTCCAGCAGAGACATCTGACCCGCAAGGGCGTGCAGCTGCTGTCCTGGTTTTTGGGGCTGTTCTGCTTTGCCGACTCCATGTCCGGCCTGTTTGTGGGCTCCGTGATGCGCCGGCTCTCCGACAAGGCGAAGATCTCCCGGGAGAAGCTGGCCTACATCGCCGACGCCACCGCCTCGCCTCTGGCCAACATCTGTCCCTACTCCAGCTGGCCCTCCTACGTGGGCGGCCTCATCATCGGCATCGGCTGCATTGCCGACCGGGAGAGCGCCCTGAAGCTGGTGTTCCGCTCCATCCCCCTGAACTTCTACGCCATCCTCAGCGTGGTGCTGGTGGCGTTGGTCGCCCTGGGCATCGTGAAGGACTTCGGCCCCATGCGGAAGGCCGAGGAGCGGGCTCAGACCACCGGCAAGCTGATCCGGGACGGCGCCCAGCCCCTGTCCGCCACCTCCGCCCCCGCCAAGTCCTCCATCAAGGAGCGGATCGTGCTGAACTTCATCGCCCCCACCGTGCTGCTGGTGCTCATCACCGTGCTGACGGAGTTCGTGGGCGGCGAGATGCGGATCCTGGAGGCTGTGACCATCATCGTGATCCTCATGTCCGCCTCCTTCCTGCTGCAGGGCATGCCCCTGCGGGAGCTGAACGAGGCCTTTACCGACGGCATCAAGGGCTCCATGCCCGCGCTGATGGTGCTGGCGGTGGCCTATCCGCTGAACACCCTCAGCGCCCAGATGGGCACCGCCAACTTCATCGTGCAGATGACGGAGGGCTTCCTGACCCCCGCCGTGCTGCCGGTGGGCATCTTCCTCATCTGCACGGTGCTGTCCTTCGCCACCGGCACCTCCTGGGGCACCTACGCCATCTGCCTGCCCCTGGCCATGCCCATGGCCTTCAACGCCACCGGCGGTGAGGCCACGCTGCTGGTGGTGGCCTGCCTGGCGTCGGTGCAGGGCGGCGGCGTCTTCGGCGACCACTGCTCTCCCGTCAGCGACACCACCATCATGGCCTCCATGGGCGCCGGTGCCGACCACATCGACCACGTGAAGACCCAGCTGCCCTATGCCCTCCTGTGCGCGGGCATCGCGGCGGTGCTGTATCTCATCATCGGCATCGTGGCGGCGTGACGCAGTCCGCGGCAAAGCACCAGGGAATATATCGAAAAACGAAAAGGGCAGGAGCCTCGGCTCCTGCCCTTTCTTTTTGTGAGAGATGGCTCTTTACAGATGGGTATCCCGCTCGATCTTGTCGTAGTGCTTGAGCAGGAAGGGCTCGATGAGAGCCGTGAGCTTCATGTCCAGATTGAAGATATAGACGGTGAAGGTCACGACGAAAAAGCCCACAGCCACCAGCAGGAGCCGCAGAAGGATCGTTGCAGCTTTAGACATGGTTTTCCTCCTTTATCCCTTACCAGGATTCCTCGTCATGCAGCACCTCCAGGGAGGGGTCGATGGGCTCCTCACGCATCACGGTGCGCATATAGTTGTTGATCTGATCGCGGACGCCCTGACGGGAGATGATGCGGGGATCGAACAGGTCGTGGCCCACCCAGACCAGGTGGATGCCCAGTTCCCGGGCCCGGTCCTCGAACATGCCGTGCATGCCGTCCAGGGCCTTGCAGCTCATGTGCTCCCAGAGGATGACCATGTCGGCGTTGAACTGCTGGGTGAACTCCCACAGCTCGTCCAGCAGGACCTTGTAGCCGCCGTGGGTGCGGTTGCGCATGATCATGTTCTCCGTCAGCCAGGCCATGTCGTAGATGGCAGTCTCCCGGTTCTCGGGGGTGTCCTCCTCCGCCAGACGGCGGGTGGAGACCATGGACAGCATATCCGTCAGAGGCACGATGCCCCAGCAGTTCAGCAGCCAGACCAGGAAGTCCATGTAATAGTGGGACTGCACGCCCCAGACGATGGCCCGGTGGCGGTACTCCTTGGCGGCCATCTTCTTGGCCTTGAAGGCCTTCTCCGCCAGTTTGGTGATGCGGCGGTCCGCCTTCTCAAATTCCGGGATCTTGCCGCAGATGGCCATGTAGTTGGTCTCGGTATAGAGGGCCAGGTTGGAGCCAAAGACCTGGGGATAGGGGGTGCGGTTCATCTCCAGCCACTCCTGGCGGCAGCGGGTGGCGTAGTTGACCCGGCGGGCGCACTCAAAGTAGTGCTTCCAATCCCACTTCTCGCCGGTGTGCTTTTCGATGAAGGCGATGGCGTTGCGGATCTCCTGGGCGGCGTACTCCTGTACGTCGTCCTCCCGGTGGCGCAGGGGAGCGGCCAGCTGGAACACAGGGATGCCGTCCTCCAGCTCCAGGCGGCGGGAGATGACGCCGTTGCCCAGCAGGGAGCCGTCGCAGGTGGTGTTGCACTGGATGGCGCAGGCGCCCAGAACGGGTGCGTCGTCGTCGATGGAGACGCCGGCCTCGGCCTCGGGCATGGGACATACGTCACCGGCCAGACCGAAGGACTGGGCCACGTCGATGTAGTGCTCGGCGGCGTGCTGGTTCAGCAGCACGGACACGTAGGTGGAGGGAGTCTCGCGGCTGAGGCCCTTCAGTGTGGGGAAGCCCATCATGACGGCGGTCATCTCGTTCTCATCCACCAGGACCACCTTCTTGGAAAACTCCGTGTCGTTGCCGATGCGGCGGTCGCCCCGGAAGAGGTTGTCCAGCAGCTTGGCCACGTCGTCGATGATCAGGTCCTGCTCCGTGTGGCAGATGCGGAGGTATTCGCCCCGCAGGCCCTGGGTGTGGCGGTCCACCATCATGGGAACGGCCAGATAGTTGGCCATCCAGCGGTAGCGGAACATGGCCTTCACGTTCCGGGGCTTCATGACGAACTTGCCCAGGGTGGCCATGATGGTCAGCCAGCGGGAATAATCGTACAGGGTGTCCGCCAGGCCGCGCCACTCGCGGCGCTTGCGGACCTTGCCGCCGTCGATATAAAAGTCGCCGAAGCGATCGGCTCCGATCTCCTTAGCCATTTACGGCGCCTCCTTTCTGGATCTTCTTGATCTCCACGCTCTCCACGAAGGCCTGGACGCGGGTGCGCATTTGGCCGGAGGTGGCGATGGCATAGGGACGGTCCACCGCCAGAACGGGATAGCCGAACTCCTGGCGCAGGATGTGGGAGCCCAGCATCTTCTCATAAGCCCAGGGGTCGCAGAACTTCATCTGCTCGTAGATGATGCCGTCGGCGTTGTACTCCTTGGCAAGCTGTGCCACATACTCCCGGCGGCCGATCATCTTGGGCATATCCATGTAACGCGGGCACTGGCCCCGCCGGAGGTACTGGCGGCAGATCTGGGTCAGGGTGTCCTCCTCGTCGGTGAGACAGATGGGATCCCGGCCGGGGAGGGAGCCGTAGCAGTAGCGGTCGGCGCAGACGTAGGCGCCGGAATCCTCCACCAGCTTGATGAAGTCCAGATCGTCCACCTCGGAGCCCACCACCAGGACCCGGGCACGGTAGGCCTTGGGGTCCAGAGGCTCCCGGGCCTTCAGCTCCTCCAGCGTCTCCTCCAGCTTGTCGATGAGGAGATACTTGGGGCAGGCGTAGGTAGCCAGGGTGATGACGTGGAACTCATAGCCGGTGATGGCGGGGCGGTCGCCCTTGCGGAACTCGCCGATGGCCCGGATCAGCTCGCACACCCGGTTGTGCTCCGCCACGGCACGGCGGATGGCATCGTCGGACACGTCGATGCCGTAGTGCTCCTGCAGGGGCTTGAGGATGTGGTTTTTGCACTGGAGCGTGTACAGGTTCAGACCGTTTTCGTCCCCCTTCATGGGGATCTCCATGTACTCGAAGAAGAAGTGCTCCTTGCCCTGGCCCATGGCCTTCAGCAGCTCCATGTTCTCCACGCAGCGGTTCATCATGGAGCAGCCGTCCGGCGTGATGATGCAGTCGGCGAAGTTGTAGCCGCCCTCCACGGCCCGCTCCAGCAGGGCGCGGCTGTACTCGCACAGGAAGCTGGTCAGATAGTAGGTGGCGATCTCCATGGAGCCGGTGCGGGGGGCCCGCAGACGGGCGGAGAAGGTACCGGGCAGGTTCAGCAGCGGCTCCGGCGTGTTCTCACACACGTAGCCCACGCAGACCTTACCGTCCTTCTGCGCCTGCTGGACCAGCTCGTTGTTGGCCTCCAGCAGGAGCTTTTCAAAGTAGATCAGGTGCTTTAGATCTTTCAATTGACATCCCTCTCTCAACAGATTCTCTCTCGGCGGGTGGTCGTGGCTTTCCGCGGAAGTGGAATTACTACACTTTATTATTTTAATGCATGAGAGGAGGGAAGTCAATTTTTCCTTTTATTTCGACTTTTTTCACGAAAAAGCCTGAGGGTTTTTGTGAAAATGTTGGATTATATCCTCCCCCGGGGGATCGATCGACACAATTCTTGACACTTTCCCCCGATCTATGGTAGATTTAGCATGAGGATATGTAAACTGGCTCAGAATGTCTGAGGCAAAACGAGAATGGAGGAAAGATATATGGCCCAAATGACCCGCGACGAAAAGATCTTCAAACTCGGCAAGATCATTACCGACCGCAAGGAGATCCTTCTCGGCCTGGAGAAGATGTCCACCGATTCCCCCGAGTACTGGGGCATCGACTGCGGCATGCAGTACGCCGAGCGCAGGTACGGCAAGGAGATCGCCGACGACTGCCTGGATCTGGCCCTGAAGATGGGCAAGCGCAAGCCCAAGACCTTCGCCCAGCTGCAGAAGCTCAGCGGCTATGACGACAAGCATCTGGAGACGGTGCTGGAGGCCCTGTGCCAGGCCAGCCTGGTGGAGTGGCACTTCGAGAATCTGGACGGCAAGAACCCCAACCACGAGAAGCGCTGGGTGCTGGATATGTTCGTGCCCGGCAGCGCCGAGATCATGGTCATGCGGCCGGAGATCTCCCCGGTGACGCCGAAGGTGGCCGACTTCTTCGAGCGCATGACCTACCTGCCCCTGGCGGGCATCACCCAGATGGTGCCTCCCGGCGGCGCCGGCATCGGCATGCACGTCATCCCCGTGGAGCAGGCCATCCCCGCCAACTGCGAGTCCCTGGATATCGAGCACCTGAGCCACTGGCTGAAGAAGTACGAGGGCCACATCGGCGTGGGCATCTGCTCCTGCCGCAAGCAGCAGCGCATCCGGGGCGAGGGCTCCGGCGACATCGAGCAGTACTGGTGCATCGGCGTGGGCGATTTCGCCGACTACTGCCGCGAGACCGGCATGGGCCACGATATCACCTACGACGAGGCCATGGAGATCCTCCACAAGGCCGAGGAGAAGGGCTACGTCCACCAGATCACCAACATCGACGGTGAGAACAAGATCTTCGGTCTGTGCAACTGCGCCGTGGGCGTTTGCAATGCTCTGCGTACTTCTCAGCTGTTCAACACCCCCAATATGTCCCGCTCCGCCTATACCGCCGAGGTCAACGCCGAGAACTGCGTGGCCTGCGGCAAGTGTGTGGAGGTCTGTCCCGCCGGCGCCGTCCGCCTGGGCCAGAAGCTGTGCACCAAGAACGGCGAGATCGAGTATCCCAAGCACGAGCTGCCCGACGACACCGTCTGGGGCGAGGACAAGTGGAACTGGAACTACAAGAACGAGAACGGCGTCATCCAGACCTGGCCCACCGGCACGGCCCCCTGCAAGGCCGCCTGCCCCCTCCACATCGCCATCCAGGGCTACATCAAGCTGGCCAGCGAGGGCAAGTACCGGGAGGCCCTGGAACTGATCAAGAAGGACAACCCGTTCCCCGCCGTCTGCGGCGCCATCTGCCGCAAGTACTGCGAGGACGAGTGCACCCGCGGCACCGTGGACGAGGCCCTGGCCATCGACGATATCAAGCAGTTCATCGCCGCCCAGGATCTCAACGCCGAGCACCGCTACGTGCCGCCCATGTGCTCCACCACCCGGGAGCCCTTCGACCAGAAGATCGCCATCATCGGCTCCGGCCCCGCGGGCCTGGCCTGCGCCTACTTCCTGGCCATCGAGGGCTATTCCCCCGTGGTGTTTGAGAAGGACGCCGTCCCCGGCGGCATGATGGTCACCGGCATTCCCAACTTCCGCCTGGAGAAGGACGTGGTCAACGCGGAGATCGAGATCCTCCGTGAGATGGGCGTCCAGTTCAAGTGCGGCGTGGAGGTCGGCAAGGACGTCACCATCCAGCAGCTGCGCGACGAGGGATACAAGGGCTTCTTCGTGGCCGTGGGCCTTCAGTACGGCGGCAAGCTGAACATCCCCGGCGAGGACGCCGAGAACGTGATGGCCGGCGTGGATTACATCAAGACCGTCAACGCCGGCACCGCCAAGCCCCTCAGCGGCAACGTGGTGGTCATCGGCGGCGGCAATATCGGCGCCGACGTGGCCCGCACCGCCATCCGCCAGGGCGCCGACAGCGTGAAGCTGTACTGCCTGGAGTCCTATGACGAGATGCCCATGGGCGAGGAGGACCAGGAGCTGTGCAAGGCCGACGGCGTGGAGATCCACGACGGCTGGGGCCAGACCGAGATCGACGTGGTGGACGGCAAGTGCGCCGGCATCCACTTCCGCAAGTGCCTGAGCGTGAAGAACGCCGAGGGCCGCTTCGATCCCAAGTTCGACGACAGCGAGACCGCCGTCGAGGCGTGCACCACCGTGCTCTACTGCATCGGCCAGAAGGTCCAGTGGAAGGAGCTGCTCGCCGGCACCAAGGTGGAGTTCAACCGCAACGGCACCGCCATCGCCGACCCCGTCACCCTCCAGACCGCCGAGCCCGACATCTTCGTGGGCGGCGACGCCTATTCCGGCCAGAAGTTCGTGGTGGACGCCCTGGCCATGGGCCGCGAGGGCGCCGTGTCCCTGCACCGCTTCGTCAACGAGGGCCAGTCCCTGACCATCCACCGCAACACCCGTCACTTCACCCCCCTGGACAAGGACGACGTGGTCCTGCCGGTGGACGCCTACAAGAAGCCCCGCCGCGCCGTCAAGGGCGTGGACAAGACCAAGGTCCGCACCATGAGCGATGAGCGGATGATCCTCACCGAGGAGCAGATCAAGTCCGAGGCCTCCCGCTGCCTGAGCTGCGGCCGCAGCGTGGTGGACACCAACAAGTGCCTGGGCTGCGGCATGTGCACCGTCCAGTGCAAGTTTGACGCCATCCACCTGGTCCGCAACATGGGCGACGCCTACTCCAAGATGATCCCGGCCGAGGACAAGTTCAAGGCCATCGGCGCCTACGCCGCCAAGCGCAGCGTCAGGATCCTCAAGAAGAAGGCCGCCAAGACCGGCAAGTAAGACCGTCCGGGAGGCAGTATGCACGAGCTCGGATTGGTGAATTACGTGGTCAAGCAGGTCACCAAGATCGCGGAGGAGAACCGGATCGACAAGGTCTGCTCGGTGACGCTGGAATTCGGCGAGGTATCGGGCATCGTGACCTCGTATCTCTACAGCTATTGGGACTGGTACACCAAGAAGTTCCCCCTGTTTGACGGGGCCAAGCTGCTGTGCGAGACGATCCCCGCCGTCACCTGGTGTGACAACTGCAAAAAGACCTACCCCACCGTACAATACGGGAAGACCTGCCCCTACTGCGGCAGCGGCAACACCTGGCTGCAGCAGGGGAACGAGATGAACATCAAGCAGATCGAGGTGGAATAGACCGGATCTGCCGAATCGTTAGGAGGATTCTATGGACAATCAGGAAATGCGCAGACTGAAGGAGCAGCTGGGGCTGATCGACTATAAGATCAACTACAAGACCGGCGTCCACCTGGGCGTGATCGAGGATTTCTTCTCCGGCAAGACCGATGAGCTGGATCCCGAGGACCGCCGGAAGATCGAGGCCCTGCTGGAGGCGGAGGCCAGGAAGCACTGAGCGGAAAACTTACATCAAGCGAGGGCGGGAGCGTATGCTCCCGCCCTTTCCTTGTCGCCGGAGCCGGCGGCACAGGAAAAGAGAAACGGCTGCAAACAGTGAAAAAAGATCGCTTTCGAAAAAGATTTTTCGTGCAAATTGAGGAGAAGGGGTGTATAATAAAAAAGTTGCGGCGCTGCCGCGTTTTTATAGTTGATCCAAGGAGGTTTCTTTTTTATGTTGAGACAGCTGAGTTCATCCAAGTGGATGCGTCTTGTGCGCAACGGGCTCTATTTGATCGTCGGCAACATCCTGGTTGCCATGACGGTGAAGTTTTTCTACATACCCAACAATCTGATGATCGGCGGCGCCACCGGCGTGGCGCTGATCCTGTACCGGCTCTTCTCCGTCGATACGGCCCTGACTATCTTCATCATCAACCTGGTGCTGATGATCCTGGGTGCCATCTTTGTGGGCAAGCAGTTTCTGATCTACACCGCCCTCAGCTCCATGCTCTACCCCCTGTGCCTGAAGCTGCTGGACCTGCTGTCCCTGTCGGCGCCGGAGATCGAGGACACCATGGTGCGCATCGCCTGCGGCGCCATTCTGGCGGGCGTGGGCATCGGCTTCGTGATCCGGGGCGGCGGCTCCACCGGCGGCAGCGACGAGCTGGCGGTGATCCTGAACAAGCTGTTCTCCACCCCGGTGACCACGGTCATCTCCGTCTTTGATATCGGCGTGCTGCTGATCTCCTTCCTGTTCTCCGACGTGCAGGGCGTGATCTACAGCATCATCGCCTTGATGATCGAGATGCTGGTGATGAACCGGGTGCTGATGATCGGCCAGAGCCAGACCCAGCTGTTCATCGTCACCGGCAAGCCCGACGAGGTGCGGGAGATCCTGCTGAAGAAGGCCAACGCCGGCGTGACCCGCATCAAGATCCAGACCGGCTATCTGGGCGACGAGACCGACGCCCTGCTGTGCGTCATCCCCAAGCGGAAGCTCCGCAAGACGGAGGAGTACATCCACCAGATCGACGAGCGGGCCTTCATCACCATCACCGAGATCAACGAGGTCAAGGGCAACGGCTTCTCCTACGCCCGGATGGAGATGGCGGAGGAATAAACCGAATCAAACAGAAAAAACCGGAGGATACGAACCGTATCCTCCGGTTTTTTGTTGTCCCGAAAGGGGGTTATTTTGCCAGCTTGGCCTGCAGGTCCAGCAGGGCCTCGGTGAGGGCCTCCTCGAAGGTGGGGTGGGGCCGCATGGCCAGCAGCAGCTGCGCCACGGTCATGTGGTTGGCCATGGCCTCGCTGATCTGGGAGATCATGTCGGTGCTGTTGGGGCACATCAGATGGGCGCCCAGAATCTCGCCTGTCTCGGCGTGGGCCACGATCTTCATGAAGCTGCGGCCGGGATCGGCGATGAGGGTGCGGGCGTTGCCGCCCATGACACACTTGCCCACCTTGACGGGGATGCCGTTGGCCTTGGCCTCGGCGTCGGTGATGCCCACCACGGCGATCTCCGGGCGGCAGTAGATGCAGCTGGGCACCACGTTCATGTCCACGTGGTTCTCCACGCCGGCCAGCATCTCCACGCAGGCAGTACCCTGGGCGGCGGCCACGTGGGCCAGCTGGATCCGGGAGGACACGTCGCCGATGGCGTACACGCCGGGGATGCTGGTCTGATAGTGCTCGTCCACCCACAGGGATTTGCCGTTCATCTGCGGGTTCAGATCCTCGGCGAACACGCCCTGGTGATAGGGCTTGCGGCCGATGGCGCACAGCACCACCTCGCCGGTGACGGCGTTGGCCGCGCCCTTGGTGGTGAAGTTGACGGTGAGGCCGTCCTCGCTCTGCTCCACGTTCTGCACCATGGAGCCCGTGAAGATGTGGACGTTCTGCTTCTTCAGGATCAGCGCCAGGTTCTGGCCCAGCTCACGGTCCAGCGTGGGCATCAGGCGGTCCAGACCCTCGATGATGGTCACGTCGCAACCCAGCTCGGCATAGAAGGTGGCAAACTCCACGCCGATGACGCCGCCGCCGATGACGATGATGGAGCGGTACAGATGATCGGCGCCCTCCAGCAGCTCGTCGGAGGTCATGACGCCGGGCAGATCCAGACCGGGGATGGGGGGACGGGCCGGCACGGAGCCGGTGGCCACCAGGATGTTGTCGGCGGTATAGGTGTTCTGATTGCCCTCGGCATCCGTCACCACCACGGTGTGAGGGGCGGTGATCCGGGCGGTGCCGTGGAGCAGGGGCACCTTGGCGCCCTTCAGCAGGCTCTCCACGCCGGAGGACAGGGTCTGGGAGATGTGGCGCTTATAGGCGAAGATCTCCTCCATGTCGGGGCGGATATCCTCGGTGTGGATACCGATGGCGGCGCCGTTCTTGGCGCTGTGATAGACCTCGGAGGAGTGGAGCAGGGTCTTGGTGGGCACGCAGCCCCGGTTCAGGCAGGTGCCGCCGGCCTCGCGGTTTTCCACCACGGCGGTCTTCAGACCCAGCTTGGCGGCCCGGAGGGCAGCGGTATAGCCGCCGGGACCGGCGCCGATGACGATGAGTTGATAGTCGTTCATAGTATTTCTCCAATCTGCCGCGTGGTGCGGTAGGAAAGGCGTGATCCCCGACGCGGCGCCGGAGATCACGGATCTGTTCTTAATTTGTTATACGTCCTGCCGCTTCAGCAGGGCGATGACGTCCTCCCGCTCCGCAAAATCGCAGGCGGAGAGGCGCCGGCACAGGTCCGCCGCCGTGAAGCGGCAGCCGGTGAGGGCCGTTTCCAGCTTTTGGCCCAGGGACCAGTCCATGGCGTCGGTATAGACGGCGGCGCGGCATACCACGCCCCGGTCCACCTGCAGCTCCAGCCGCAGCTCGCCCCAGGGGAACCGGTCCTCGCAGGAGAACTGGAAGGGCATGCGGCGGCCGTAGAGCCAGTCCCAGCTGCGGTTGCGCTCGGCGAGAGCGTCCACGGCGGCCCGGTCCAGATCCCCGGCGGTCATGGTCTCCACCGGGAGGCCGTAGACCCGGGAAAAGGCCGGCGGCAGCTGCTCGGCCAGAGCCTCCACCGTGAGATCCGGCTGCAGCTCGGTGAGATTCACCACCCGGGACCGCACCGAATCCACCCCCTTGGCCCGCAGTTTGGCGGGGGAGGGGTTCAGATAGCGGCTCAGCTTGTCCATGTCCACGTTCACCAGCAGCGTGCCGTGGTGATAGGACCGGCCCATGTTGTGGTAGAAAGCGCTGCCGGAGAATTTCCGCCCGGCGGAGAGAAGATCGTTCCGGCCGGAGCGCTCCGTCTCCACGCCCAGGCACGAGCAGGCCTCGGCGATGACCGCCAGCTGACGGTCCAGATCATAGTCGGCGTCGTGAGCCAGGAAGGTGAAGTTCAGATTCCCCAGATCGTGGAACACGGCGCCGCCGCCGGAGAGACGGCGGGCCAGATGCCCGCCGTCTTCCTGCAGCTGCGTGGTGCGGCACTCCTTCCAGGCGTTCTGGTTGCGGCCGATCACCACGGTGTTTTGATTCTGCCACAGATAGAGGATGCAGCAGCCGTCCTCTACCGTCTCCAGCAGGTGCTGTTCCACCGCCAGATTGTCATAGGGATCGAACCCCCGGCCGCGGTACAGCTTCAGCTGCCGGATCATCCCTTCTGCCAGCGGACGATGGGATGACGGGCGGCCTGGACCTCATCGGGACGACCGATGGGGGAGTTGTGGGGGGAGTTGTGCATGTACTCGGGATCCTTGTAGCCCAGCTCGTAGAGCTGACGGAACACGTCGGCGGCCCAGTCCAGGGTCTCCTTGCTCTCGGTCTCGGTGGGCTCCAGCATCAGCGCCTCGTGGACGATCAGGGGGAAGTACATCGTTGGCGGATGCATGCCGTAGTCGATGAGGCACTTGGCCACGTCCAGAGCGGACACGCCGGTGGCCTTCTTGTACTCGCCCAGATCCAGCACGAACTCGTGCATGCAGACCCGGTCGAAGGCGGGGGTGAAGGTGCCCTTCATGGCGTGCATCAGGTAGTTGGCGTTGAGCACGGCGTTCTGGGAGGCCTCGGGCACGCCCTCGCGGCCCAGGGTCAGCAGATAGGCCAGCGCTTTGACCACCACCAGGAAGTTGCCGGCGAAGCCGCGGACCTGGATGTGGCCGGGGCCCTCCATCAGAGCGGAGTGGGGCAGGAACTCCCGGAGGAACGCCTTGCAGCCCACGGCGCCTGCGCCGGGACCGCCGCCGCCGTGAGGCGTGGCGAAGGTCTTGTGGAGGTTCAGATGGATGCAGTCAAAGCCCATGTCGCCGGGACGGACCACGCCCATGACGGCGTTGAGGTTGGCGCCGTCGTAGTAGCACAGACCGCCGCACTCGTGGACCAGACGGGTGATCTCCAGGATGTTCTCATCGAAGATACCCACGGTGTTGGGGTTGGTCAGCATGAGGCCGGCCACGTCGGGACCCAGAACGGCCTTCAGCGCCTCCAGATCCACACAGCCGTCGGGGGCGGAGGGGATGTTCACCACCTGGAAACCGCACATGGCGGCGGTGGCGGGGTTGGTGCCGTGGGCGGAGTCGGGGACGATGATCTTGGCGCGGGCCGTATCGCCGCGGGAGGCGTGGTACTGCTTGATGAGCATCACGCCGGTGAACTCACCGTGGGCGCCGGCGGCGGGCTGGAAGGTCATGTCCTCCATGCCGGTGATCTCGCACAGATACTTCCGGGCGGTGTCCAGCACCTCCTGGCAGCCGGTCACGGTGTGGGCGGGAGCCAGGGGATGGATGGCGGTGAAGCCGGGCAACGCCGCCATATCCTCGTCGATGCGGGGATTGTACTTCATGGTGCAGGAGCCCAGGGGATAGAAGCCGCAGTTGACGCCGTGCACCTGCTGGTTCAGCTCGGTGTAGTGGCGGCTCAGATCCACCTCGCTCATCTCCGGCAGAGCGGGGGCCACGTCACGGCGCAGGCTCTCCGGCAGAGCGACGGTCTCCACGTCGCACTTGGGCAGCAGATCGCAGTGCCGGCCGGGAACGCTCTTCTCAAAAATCAGCTTCATTTTGCCAGCACCTCCTTCACGATTTCAATGGCACGATCCAGCTCGGCCTTGCCCACCTTCTCGGTGGCGCACCACAGCACGCCGCCCTCGATGGGCAGACCGCCCAGGATGCCGGCCTTCTCCAGAGCGGTCAGCACCTCGTCCTGACGGGGCAGGGTGGTGACGAACTCATGGAAGAACTCGCCGGTGTAGACCAGCTCCACGCCCTCGATGGCGGTGAGTCCGCGGCAGAGGTAGTGGGCCTTGGCCATGGACTGGCGGGCGGCCTCGGCCAGACCCTCGGGACCCATGGCGGCCAGATAGACGCCGGCGGTCAGGGCGCACAGGGCCTGGTTGGAGCAGATGTTGCTGCTGGCCTTCTCGCGGCGGATGTGCTGCTCGCGGGCCTGCAGGGAAAGGACATACGCGCGGCGGCCGTCGTGATCGGTGGTCTCACCCACGATACGGCCGGGCAGCTTGCGCATGTGCTTGGTGAGGGTGGCCATGAAGCCCAGGTACGGGCCGCCGTAGCTCAGGGGCATGCCCAGAGGCTGGCCCTCGCCCACGGCCACGTCGGCGCCGCAGGCGGCGGGGGTCTTCATGATGCCCAGAGCGATGGGGTTGCAGCCCATCACGTACATGGCGCCGGCCTCGTGGACCAGAGCGCCGATGGCGTCCGCGTCCTCCAGCTGGCCGAAGAAGTTGGGCTGCTGGACGTAGAAGGAGGCCACGTCGGGCGTCAGCATCTCACGCAGGGCGTCCAGATCGGTCTTGCCGTCCTTGGCGGGCACGACGCGCAGCTCGTCGCCGGTGCCGTAGCAGTAGGTGCGGACGGTGTTGATGGTGTCGGGGTGGGCCGCGGCGCTGATGAGGGTCACGCGGCGCTTGCGGTCGCGGCACATGGCGGCGGCCTCGGCGGCGGCGGTGGCGCCGTCATAGACGGAGGCGTTGGACACGTCCATGCCGGTCAACTCGCAGATCATGGTCTGATACTCAAAAATGGACTGGAGCACGCCCTGGCTCATCTCCGCCTGATAGGGGGTATAGGCGGTGAGGAACTCCTCCTTGGACGTGACAGACTTGACGATGCTGGGGATATAGTGGTCATAGGCGCCGGCACCGCGGAGCACCGTGGGGAACACGGTGTTCCGGGCGGCCATGGCGGTCATGGCACGGGTAACCTCCAGCTCGCTCATCCCCTCGGGGATGTTCAGCGGGCGATCCAGAATCATGTCCGCGGGCACGTCGCGATACAGGTCACGGAAGTCCTGCATCCCGAGCGCGTGGAGCATTTCCTGGCGCTGCTCGCCGGTGGAAGGTACGTAGCTCATTCGTTATTCCTCCGTGTTAATCAGCCCTCGGTGGCGCAGAAAGCCTCGTAGGCGGCGGCGTCCAGCAGCTCCTCGGTGCCGGTGAGACCCTCAACCTTGATGATCCAGGCGCCGTAGGGATCCTGGTTCAGCATCTCGGGGGCGTCCAGCAGCTCCTCGTTGACGGCGCACACGGTGCCGGACACGGGGCTGACCAGATCGCTGACGGCCTTGACGGACTCCACGTCGCCGAAAGCCTCGCCGGCGGTGCACTCGTCGCCCTCCTGGGGCAGGTTGATGAACACCACGTCGCCCAGAGCGTCCTGGGCAAAGTCGGAGATGCCGATGACGGCGACGTTGCCTTCCATGCGGATCCACTCGTGGGACTTGGAATACTGCAGATCAACGGGATAGTTCATAGTGATTACCTCCAAAAAGTATTTTTAATGGGTTTTGGAATTTCAGCAGGGGGGATCAGAAGCCCACCTTGGCGGCGAACCCCTCCAGAGCGGTTTCGAACTCGTCGTCGGAGAAGCAGTACTTCATCTCGGTGAAGTTGCTGCGCAGGCGGATGACGTCCTCCTTGACGTCCTTGCCGCGGAGGATGCAGTCGGCCATGATGGCGGCCAGCTGCTCGAACTCCTTCTTGCCGAAGCCGAAGCGGGTCATCTCGCTCATGCCCATGCGCAGGGCGCCGGAGGCGGTGAAGCCCTCCTCGTCCGGGGTGGCCTGATAGTTGACGATGATGTTGTTGCGCTCCAGACGCTCGGCGATCTCGGCACCCTGGGCGTAGCCCACGGAGACGATGACCTGGTGGGTCTCGGTGTAGTCGATGGCGGGGTCGCCGCACACGTTCAGGCCCTGGGCCTTCAGGCACTTGGCGAAGTACTTGGCGTTTTCGATGATGGCCTTCTGGTACTCGTCCTTGAAATAGTTCATCTCATAGGCGGCCATCAGCAGACCCAGCTGGGTGCCCAGGTGGTGGTTGGAGACGCTGCCGGGGAAGGCGCGGCGCTCGATGGTCTCCCACAGGCCGTACTTCAGGTCGTCTTCCTTGTAGTTCACAGCCACGACACCGCGCTGGGGACCGAAGAAGGTCTTGTGGGTGGAACCGGTGACGATCTCGGCGCCCTCGGCGAAGGGCTGCTGGAAGTAGGGACCCACCAGACCCAGGACGTGGGCCATATCGTACATGATGGTGGTGGGGATCTTCTGCTCGTCCACGAACTGGCGGATGGCAGCCACGGGCTCCTTGTGCAGCACCATGCTCTTGCCGAAGATGATGAACTCGGGGCGATACTGCTCGATGACCTTCTTGGTCTCCTCCACGTCGATCTTGAAGATGTTGTCCTTGCAGACGGGGAAGTTCACCACGGCGCTGCGCTCGGTGACGGGGTCAACGGCGATGTAGTCGTGGAGAGCGCCCATGGGCTGAGCGGACAGGTGGCCGCCCTTGATGATGTGGTTGTTCAGCACGTAGCCCAGACGCTTGGGATCATGCTTGCGGTCCAGACGGTTCTTCCAGTCCATCAGAGCGGAGAACACGGCCATGTTGGACATCTGGCCGCTGATGACGCGGGTCTCCACCTCGGTGCAGCCGAAGTACTTGCGCAGCTCTTCCACGGCAAGCTGCTCCACCTCGTCGATAAACTTGGTGCCCTGATAATAGAAGATGTCCTTGTCATAGAAGGGGACGACCTTCTTGTGCTCGGCGTAGCGGCAGGAGGGATCGGAGGAGCACAGCAGCTGCACGGCGCGGCTGGGGGTGTTCTCGGAGGGGATCAGGTTGATGCACTGCTTCTGGCGCCAGATGTGGTTCTCCTCGGCCTTCTTCAGCAGCTCCAGCGCCCGGACGGGACGCTCGTCGGTGCTGACCTCACGCTCAGCCAGCTCCACGCCGTAGATCAGGGGACGGGCGTAGGGAGGCGCGGTGACGCTCATGTGGCGGGCGGGGATGGCGGCCTTCAGGCGCTTGCCGCGGATGTCCACCTCCACGACGTCGTCCACCAGCACGTCGCTGGCGATGTAGCAGGTGCCGATGGCGCGCTTGGCCACCTCGTCGGTGATGACGGTCTCCAGACCCTCACCCTCGGAGCGGTAGTAGGGCACCATGGTGCCGCTGGTGACCCAGCCGATCTGCTCGTCGCCGCGATAGATGGGCATGCCGGCGCGCATGACGCCGCGGTCCAGCAGGACGATGGGCTTGATGACCTTGGGCAGGTCGGTCAGATCGGAGAAGTCGCGGTTCTGGATGCGCTTGAAGGCCTCGCTCTGCTTCTCCAGAGGGGCGCGGCCGATGAAGCTGCCCTTGCGCTCGGAGAA
Organism: uncultured Eubacteriales bacterium; assembly: GCA_900317425.1. GTDB lineage: Bacteria > Bacillota > Clostridia > Oscillospirales > Oscillospiraceae > Vescimonas. The sequence goes on from ONGR01000014.1 coordinate 37,982, forward strand.
GCTGACGGCAAACTTGGCCAGAGGCACGGCGAAGATCGGCATGGGCACGCCGTCGGGGTCGACGCCCATCTCGTGGCCGTACAGAGGCATACCGGCCTCCAGACGCAGGGTGTCGCGGGCACCGAGGCCGGCGGGCTTGGCGCCCAGCTCGATCAGGCGGTTCCACAGCCAGGCGGCGTCGGCGGAGGGGATGAACACCTCATAGCCCAGAGGCTCGCCGGTGTAGCCGGTCTTGGCCACGCGGACCAGGTGACCCTCGAACTCCAGGGTGTTCAGGGCGTTCTTCATGGGCTCGGTGACAGCCTCGCCGCCGGAGAGGATCATGAGCAGCTCCTTACTCTTGGGACCCTGAACGGCAATGGAAGCCCAGTCGGCGGTGATATCGGTGATGGTGCAGTCAAAGTCCTTGACCACGTTCATCAGGTGCTTGAGGTCCTTCTCGGTGTTGGCGGCGTTGACCACCAGCAGGAAGCGCTCCTCTTCATAGCGATAGAGGTAGGCGTCGTCCACGGCGCTGCCGTCCTCGGCGGGGATGATGCAGTACTGGGCCATGTTCAGGTCCAGGGATTCCACGTTGCTGCTGAGCACGTGCTGCAGGAAGGCCACGCGGTCGGGACCGTCGATCAGCAGACGGCCCATGTGGGACACGTCAAACAGGGAGCAGAAGTGACGGGTGTACAGATGCTCGGCGACGATGCCGGTGGGGTACTGGACGGGCATGTCCCATCCGCCGAAATCCACCATGGTGGCGCCTGCCGCCACATGGACATCGTAGAGTTGGGTGCGCTTCAGTTCGCTCATAATATTCCTCCTTCTTGTTCACAGGATTGTCTGCAGCGTGATGTGCAGATATCTTGCTGAGTATATTATAGGAGTAAGCGGTGCCAAAGTAAAGGGAGAAGTTGGGGAATTTTTTTGTAGAATCCGGCAGAAAATTTTTCGCCGGAAAGGTGCACATACTATGCACGGAGGTGAGACCCGTGAAAAAGGGAATGCCCTTCGACGCCGCGCCGGACGTGAACGCCTTTCCCGGCGATCCGGACAACTGCTTCGACATGGTGAACAAGTACGGCACCTACAACATCCAGCCCACCTCGGACGGGGATCATCTGTTCCCACTGATCGGGCCGGGCCTGCCCCGTCCCTGGCGGCAGATGAAGCTGGATAAGTACGATCTGGAGCAGCGGCAATAAAAAGAGCGGCAGACCGCGTCGGCGGTCTGCCGCATTTTATGCGACTTAAAAAAGTGGCGAATCCCCTCCGGCTTGCTTGCAAAAAGGGGAGAGGACGCCCGGCGGGGCGTCCTCTCCCGATGGGGGGAAATCCATCCCGGCGCACCGGCGCCGCGGATCAGACCTTGTGACAGGCGGTGCAGCCGGCACAACTGCCGCAGCTTCCGCCGCAGCTGCCGCCGCAGGAGGAACGGCCGGAGCGCTTGTCGCTGACGATCTTCCGGACGACGGCATATATGACGGCGGCCAGCAGGGCGGCCACCAGAATGGTGCCCCAGTTGGCACTCAGCCACAGAAGCATGACGATCCCTTCCTTTCCGATGGGTTTACTTGACCATCACGTTGGCGGTCAGCTTGGTGGCCTCCTTGTAGGGGCGGAAGAGCAGGTACAGCATACCCGCCACGATGGCCGCGGAGACGATGACGCCCAGGATATTGCCGCTGCCCATAAACAGGCTGGCGAGCTGATAGACGCACAGGGCCACCAGATAGGCAAAGCAGCACTCATAGCCGATGGCGAACCAGGTCCAGCGGGTGTTGTTCATCTCCCGCTTGATGGCGCCGATGGCGGCAAAGCAGGGGGCGCACAGCAGGTTGAACACCAGGAAGGAGTAGCCGCTGGCGCCGTTGAAGGTCTGGGCCAGGTTCTGCCACACGCTGCCCTCGCCCGCACCGTAGAGAATGCCCATGGTGCCCACGATGTTCTCCTTGGCCACAAGACCGGTGATGGAGGCCACAGCGGCCTGCCAGTTGCCCCAGCCCAGGGGGATGAACAGCCAGGCGATGGCCCGGCCCACGGTGGCCAGGATGCTCATGTCGATCTCATCCTCGGCCAGCATGCGGAAGCCGTCGGGGGTGGAGCCGAAGAAGCTGAGGAACCAGATGACGATGGTGGACAGCAGGATGATGGTGCCGGCCTTCTTGATGAAGGACCAGCCCCGCTCCCACATGCTGCGCAGCACGTTGCCCAGAGTGGGCCAGTGGTAGGCGGGCAGCTCCATGACGAAGGGGGCGGGCTCGCCGGCGAACATCTTGGTCTTCTTCAGGATGATGCCGGAGATGATGATGGCGGCCAGACCCACGAAGTAGGCGGAGGTGGCCACCCAGGCGCTGCCGCCGAAGATGGCGCCGGCGATCATGGCGATGAAGGGCACCTTGGCGCCGCAGGGGATGAAGGTGGTGGTCATGATGGTCATGCGGCGGTCCCGCTCATTTTCTATGGTACGGGACGCCATGACGCCGGGGATCCCGCAGCCGGTGCCGATCAGGATGGGGATGAAGGACTTGCCGGACAGGCCGAAGCGGCGGAAGATGCGGTCCAGCACGAAGGCGATGCGGGCCATGTAGCCGCAGGCCTCCACGAAGGCCAGCAGGAAGAACAGCACCAGCATCTGGGGCACAAAGCCCAGCACGGCGCCCACGCCAGCCACGATGCCGTCCAGGATCAGGCCCTTCAGCCAGTCGGCACAGCCGATCTTGTCCAGCAGGCCCTCGATGAGAACGGGGACGCCGGGCACCCACACGCCGTAGTCGGCGGGATCCGGCTCGTCCAGACCGTTCTCCTCCAGATAGGCCACGGCCTCACGGAAGGACATGGAATTGGTGGTCTCCCCGTCGGCGTCCTCCGGGACGGCGTCAAAGTAGACGGTCAGCTCGCTCTCGGCCAGCGTCTCCTCGTCCTCCACGGTGACCTGGGCGGTGGCGGGGCCGGAGGTGACGGACTTGATCTGCGCCATAATGGCATGGGGATCATAGTCATCGGCCTCGGGGTCGATCTCCAGATCGGCCACGAAGGCGTCCACGGCGTTCCTGGCGGCGGTGTAGTCGTCGCTGACCTCCTCATATGCCTTGGAGCCGATCCCGAACAGGTGCCAGCCGTCGCCGAAGAGACCGTCGTTGGCCCAGTCGGTGGCGGCGGCGCCAACGGTGACCATGGAGATGTAGTAGATCAGGAACATGACCAGAGCGAAGATGGGCAGGCCCAGCCACCGGTTGGTGACGATCTTGTCGATCTTGTCGGAGGCAGACAGCTGACCGGAGGCCTTCTTCTTGTAGCAGGCCTTCAGGACGTCGGCGATGTAGACGTAGCGCTCGTTGGTGATGATGGACTCGGCGTCGTCGTCCAGCTCGGCCTCAGCGGCCTTGATGTCCTCGTCGATGTGGGCCAGGGTATCTGCGGGGATGTTCAGCCGGCTGAGCACCTTGTCGTCCCGCTCGAAGATCTTGACGGCGTACCAGCGCTGCTGCTCGGCCGGCAGGCCGTGGACCGCCGCCTCCTCGATGTGGGCCAGAGCGTGCTCCACCGGGCCGGAGAAGGTGTGCATGGGCACGGTCCTGGCGCCTCTGGCAGCTTCGATGGCGGCCTCGGCGGCCTCCATGACGCCGTCGCCCTTCAGGGCGGAGATCTCCACGATCCGGCAGCCCAGCTGGCGGCTCAGCTCTTCGGTGTTGATGGTGTCGCCGCTCTTGCGGACCACGTCCATCATGTTGATGGCCAGCACCACGGGGATGCCCAGCTCCGTCAGCTGGGTGGTCAGGTACAGGTTGCGCTCCAGGTTGGTGCCGTCGATGATGTTGAGGATGGCGTCGGGCCGCTCGCCGATCAGGTAGTTTCGGGCCACCACCTCCTCCAACGTGTAAGGGGACAGGGAGTAGATGCCGGGCAGGTCGGTGATGATGACGCCGTCGTGCTTTTTCAGCCGGCCCTCCTTCTTCTCCACGGTGACGCCGGGCCAGTTGCCCACGAACTGGTTGGAGCCGGTCAGGGCGTTGAACAGCGTGGTCTTTCCGCTGTTGGGGTTGCCCGCCAGGGCAATTCTCAGATCCATAACAAACGTTCCTTTCTCTCTTGTTAGCAAAAACTAACTTGTCGTTTCAAAAAGAGGAGAGGACAGACCCCTCCGGGATCGGGTTTCTTACAGCTCCACTTCGATCATCTCCGCGTCGGCCTTGCGCAGACTCAGCTCATAGCCCCGGACGGTGACCTCGATGGGATCGCCCAGCGGCGCCACCTTGCGGACGTAGACCTCCACGCCCCGGGTGATGCCCATGTCCATGATGCGGCGCTTGACGGCGCCCTCGCCGTGGAGACGGACCACCTTGCAGGTGTGGCCCACGCCCACTTCTCTCAGATTGGTGTTCATGTGATTCCCTCCTTACATTTGTTGTATGTACTGCCCGCCAAATAGCCTCGCAGAGCTCGCGGCCCGCAAGCCGCGACGATATGAAATCTTCTTTTCTGACGACGTGTGCGTCAGAAAAACCTTCTCAGACCGCGCAGTGTGCGAGCGAAGCGAGTGTGCGGAGCGGGCTGCAGGCCCTTCTCGCTCAAAATTCACAAAGTTTTGAGCGAAATAGTCATACCATAATCTTCTGTGCCATCTCGCGGCTGATGGCGATGCGGGCTTCCTTCACGTTGACGATCACGTTGCCGTTCAGCGTGGTGACCACCGTCACCGTGCCGCCGGCCACGAAGCCCAGATCCTCCAGGTGCTTCTTGACCTCCGGCTTGCCGCCGATGCGCTTGATCACGTTCTCCTCGCCCTCATTGACCAACGTCAGAGGCATCATATCGCGCCACGTCCTTTCGTTCTGCTGCCGGAGATTAGCATCAGCTAACCCGCCGGGAAAATAAAAGAGGTATTAGCCACCTCTAACTGCGATGTATATTATAGTTAGCCTAAGATAACTTGTCAAGAGGCGTTCCGAAAAAATTTTCAAAGGAGAGGAAATGCGTCAAAGGACGGCGGAAAACCCGGCAAACCGGCGGAAAACACCCCATTTCGGTGTTGAAATCGGAGGGAGAATCGGGTATAATCATTTTTATGACTCTACCGGACAGGAGGATGTCCTATGGATAAAATCAAAGTGACCTGTGATTCCACCTGCGATCTGACGCCGGAGCTGTATGAGGGCTACGGTGTGCAGGTGCTGCCCCTGGGTATTACGCTGGGGGAGGAGCTGTATTACGACGGCGTGAACGTGACGGCGGAGGATCTGTTTGCCTTTGCCGACCGCACCGGCACCCTGCCCAAGACGTCGGCCCTCAGCCCGGCGGAGTATGAGAAGGCCTTCGCCCCCTGGGTGGAGCAGGGCTACAAGGTGATCCACATCAACATCTCCTCGGAGTTTTCCGCCTGCTATCAGAACGCCTGCCTGGCGGCGGCGGAGCTGGGGAACGTGTACCCTGTCGACAGCCGGAACCTGTCCAGCGGCTCGGGCCATCTGGTGCTGCTGGCGGTGGAGCTGGCCCGGGCGGGCAAGAGCGCGGAGGAGATCGTGGAGATCCTCAACGAGCGCAAGGAGAAGCTGGACGTCAGCTTCGTGCTGCAGCACCTGGACTATCTGCGCATGGGCGGCCGCTGCTCCGGCGTGGCGGTGCTGGGCGCCAATCTGCTGAAGCTGCGGCCCGAGATCCGGGTCCAGGACGGCAAGATGAACGTGGGCACCAAGTATCGCGGCAGCATGGAGCGCTCCGTGCTGGACTACGTGAAGGGCCGCCTGGCCGGCCGGGACGACGTGGACACCGGCCGCATCTTCGTGACCCATTCCCCCATGCCCCAGGAGCTGGTGGACAAGGTGGTGGCTCTGGTGAAGGAGCTCCATCCCTTCCGGGAGGTGCTGGTGACCTCCGCCGGCTGCACCGTCTCCAGCCATTGCGGCCCGGAGTGCCTGGGCGTGCTGTTCTTCAAGAAGTGAGAGGGAAATATACCGTTTAACGATCTATGTATGTAGCCGGGCGGAAAGGGGCGGCCTTTCCGTCCGGCTGTTCGTTCTGTTTTGACAAATTTCTGAAAAAACCTTGCAAACGGCAAAGGGCGTTGGTATAATATTTCTGTTACAATATTTTTCAGTGCTTCGGGGCGGAACGCCCCGTTGAAAGAGGGAATCAGGTGCAAATCCTGAACGATCCGGTCACTGTGAGCGGGGAGTCCCGGCGAGAGGGGTGCCATTGTGCCGCGTGCATGAGAAGGCGTTGCCGGGGTGATGATCCGCAAGTCAGGAAACCTGCTGAAAAAGTGGTTGGGACCTCCGAAGAAGGCTAATTCCACAATAAGAAGGCTGCGCGGGGTGTCTGCGCAGGCTTGTCGTTGTGCCTGCTTTCCCGGGAGAGCGGGCCTTTATTTTTGGAATCGGAGCAACAATATATGATAAAGGAGTATTGGAACATGAAGCGAGTGAAGAGATTGCTGTGTGCCGCGCTGGCGGCGGTGACCCTGCTGGCCGCGGCGGCCCTTGCCGCTCCCCGGGCCTACGCCGCCGACTATGAGGACGGCACCTATACGGTGAGTATCGATCTGGGAAGCAGCGGTATGAACCACAATACGCTGGTATCCCCCGCCACGGTATATATTGAAGGCGGCGATATCTATATCGACCTGGTGTTCAAGCGGGTGAAGTCGGCAAGCCATGCGCCGCAGTATACGCAGCTGACCACAGCCTGCGGCACCTATACCGACCCTGAACTTGATGACAACGCGCTGACCTGCACCTTCTATCACGTGCAGGTGCCCAGCCTGGGCAGCGTGTCCATTTCCACCGTTACCGAGGCCATGTCCCAGCCCTATGAGGTGTCGTATACCATCACCATCGACGACTCTGGCATCCCGGTGAAGCAGGCTCAGCAGCCCTCTACGCCCAGCACACCGTCCACGCCCAGTGCACCGTCTACGCCCAGCACGCCGTCCACGCCCAGTACACCGTCCACGCCCGGCACGCCGTCCACCCCCAGCGCACCGTCCACCCCCGGTACGCCGTCGACTCCCGCCGCCCCCTCTACCCCGGGGACCACGGAGCCCACAAAGCCCGACACACCGACAGCGCCGGAGGATGCCGCCGCCTTTGAGCGGTTCAAGGCCGAGCAGAAGGCGGCCATGGACAAGCTGGCGGAGGACGGCGACAGCGAGGCCGCCGCGAAGCTCATCGAGGAGGCTGGCAAAGCCATCGACGCACTGACCTACGACGAGAGCAAGTCCCTGGAGGAGAACGAGAAGGCCGCCGCCGAGCTGCTGACCAAGCTGGAGGCGGATCTGGCCGCCCAGCGCCAGAAGGACGGCAAAGATGACAAGAAGGACGAGTCCGCCACCACCGAGACCACCGGCGAGGTGACCGTCACCGCCGCCCCGGCGAAGAAGCTGAGCACCGGCGCCATCATCGGCATCGCGGCCGCCGCTGCGGCGGTCATCGGCGCAGGCATTTGGCTGGTGCTGAAGCAGCGCAAGACGAAGTAACCGAGGTATCACAGCATGAAGAAAAACCTGTCATTCCGCGCGCCGGCCCTGCTGCTGGCGCTGTGCATGGCGTTGAGCCTGCTGCTTACCGGCTGCGGCGGAAAGGGAAATAGCAATGGCGAAGCCCCAACCGTCGGCAACCTGAAGTACGAGAGTACCATGCCCCTGGAATATGCCGACCAGTTCGCCGTCTATCGGTACGAGGGCGGCTACTCCCTCATCGATATGGTGGACAGCGACCGGATCCTGGTGGTGCCGGAGGGGAAGGAGATCCCCGACGGACTGGACGATGACATCGTGGTGGTGCAGCAGCCCCTGGACCACATCTACATGGCCGCCACCTCCGCCATGGCCCTGTTCGACGCCATTGACGCTCTGGACACCATCGCTTTTGTGGGTACCCAGCACTGGTATATCGAAAACGCCATCCAAGCCATGCAGGACGGGAAATTTATCTATGCCGGCAAATACAACACTCCCGACTATGAGATGCTCATCAACCAGGGCTGCCAGCTGGCCATCGAGTCCACCATGATCCTCCATAACCCTGAGGTCAAGGAGAAGATGATGGAGCTGGGCATCAAGACCGTGGTGGAGCGCTCCAGCTACGAGGATCACCCCCTGGGCCGTACCGAGTGGGTGAAGCTCTACGGGGTCCTTTTGGGCAAAGAGGAGGAGGCGGAGGCCGCCTTCCGTACGGAGGTGGACAAGATCAAGGCCCTGGAGGGTACGGAGAGCACCGGCAAGACCGTGGCATTCTTCTATGTCAATTCCAACGGCAATGTGGTTACCTACAAGACCAACGGTTATGTGCCGTCCATGATCCGCATCGCCGGCGGCGAGTACATCTTCACCGATCTGGGGCTGGACGAGGACAGCAAGCTCAGCACCGTCAACATGAATATGGAGGAGTTCTACTACACCGCCAAGGACGCCGACATCATCATCTATAACTGCAGCATTGTTTCCCAGCTCCACACGCTGGAGGACTTCTTTGATCAGAGCCCCGTGCTGAAGGATTTCAAGGCCGTGCAGGAGGACAACGTCTGGTGTACCAGCCGCAGTATGTTCCAGCAGACCGATAAGATGGGCAGTATTATAGAGGAGATGCACGCCATTTTCACCGGCGAGGCGGAGGGGGAGGATCTCCACTATATCTTCAAACTGCAGTAAACGAGGAGAAATCGTATGAGCCAGAAGGCAACTGACAATCCGAATATGCGCCTGGCCCGGTATGGCGCGGTGTTTCTCGGCCTGGCCGTGGCCTTCGTGCTGCTGACGGTGTGGAACATCAACTCCGGCAGCGTCAAGATCCCCGTGGGGGACATCGCCCGGATCCTGCTGACCCGGACCGGCGACGAGACACAGGTGGGCATCATCTGGAAGCTGCGCCTGCCCCGGATCATCGCCGCGGCGGTGCTGGGCGGCGGCCTGGCCCTGTCCGGCTTTCTGATGCAGACCTTCTTCGGCAACCCCATCGCCGGACCCTTCGTGCTGGGCATCTCCTCCGGCTCCAAGCTGTTCGTGGCGCTGGTGATGATCGTGGCGCTGCAGTACGTGTCCTTCGTCTCCTCGTGGATGATGGTCATCGCCGCCTTTGCCGGCGCTCTGATCGCCATGGGCTTCGTGCTGCTGGCGGCCCGGTCCATCAAGCAGATGTCCATGCTGCTGGTGGCGGGCATCATGATCAGCTATATCTGCTCGGCCATCACCGAGTTCCTCATCACCTTTGCCAAGGATTCCGACATCGTGAACCTCCATAGCTGGTCCCAGGGCAGCTTTTCCGGCACCAAGTGGGACGACGTGAAGGTGTTCACCTTCATCATTCTGGCCTGCTTCGTGGCGGTGTTCTGTATGTCCAAGCCCATCGGCGCCTACCAGATGGGCGAGGCCTACGCCCAGAGCATGGGCGTCAACGTCAAGCGCTTCCGGGTGGTGCTGATCCTCATGTCCAGCCTCATCGCCGGCTGCGTCACCGCCTTCGCCGGGCCCATCTCCTTCGTGGGCATCGCCGTGCCCCATCTCATCAAGATGCTGATGAAGACCGCCAAGCCCATCGTGGTGATCCCGGCCTCCTTCCTGGGGGGCGGCGTGTTCTGCCTGCTGTGCGACTACATCGCCCGCACCGCCTTCGCCCCGGTGGAGCTGACCATCAGCACCGTGACAGCCCTGTTCGGCGCCCCGGTGGTCATCGGCATGCTGATCCGCCGCCACGGCGGCAGAGCGTAAGGAGGGCAGGCCATGAACGAGTACTATTTCCGGACGGAGGACCTGTCCGTCGGCTACAACGGCAATACCCTCATCCATAGCATCGATATCCGTATCAAGGCCGGAGAGATCCTGACCCTCATCGGGCCCAACGGCTCCGGCAAGTCCACTATATTGAAGAGCATCACCAAGCACCTCGCCGCCATCCATGGCGACAGCTATATCGCCGACGCCTCGGTGAAGGCCATGAGCTACAAGGAGCTGTCGAAGAAGCTGGCGGTGGTGCTGACGGAGCGCATCAAGGGCGAGCTGCTGACCTGCTACGACGTGGTGGCCACCGGCCGCTATCCCTATACCAATACCCTGGGCCTGCTGTCTCCCGAGGACCGGGCCAAGGTCTACGCCGCCATGGAGCGGGTCCACGCGGCGGACCTGGCGGATCGGGACTTCACCGCCATCAGCGACGGACAGCGCCAGCGGATCCTGCTGGCCCGGGCCATCTGCCAGGAGCCGGAGATCATCGTGCTGGACGAGCCCACCTCCTTCCTGGATATCCGCCACAAGCTGGAGCTTTTGAGCATCCTCCGGTCCATGGCCAAGGAGAAGGGCATCACCGTCATCATGTCCCTCCACGAGATCGATCTGGCCCAGAAGATCTCCGATAAGGTCATGTGCGTCCGGGGCGAGACCATCGAGCACTTCGGCGCGCCGGAAGAGATCTTCCGGGAGGATATCATCGCCCCTCTCTACGGCATCACCCGGGGCTCCTACAACATCACCTTCGGCAGCGTGGAGCTGCCCCGGCCGGAGGGGGAGCCCAAGGTGTTCGTCATCTCCGGCTGCGGCAGCGGCGTGGACACCTTCCGCCGCCTGCAGAAGGAGGACCGGCCCTTCTACGCCGGTATCCTCTATGAAAACGACGTGGACTGTCAGGTGGCCCGGAATCTGGCGGCGGAGGTCATCACGGAGAAACCGTTCCTGCCCATCCGCGACGAGACCTATGACCGGGCGCTGGAGCGAATGAAAACGTGCGACACCGTCATCTGTACCGGCGTCCCCATCGGGGAGACCAACCGGCGCGTGGCGGAGCTGATAGAAGAAGCGAGGTCCCTGGGACTTCTGCGGGAGGAATGAATGCGGACCGCCCAGGCGCAGGGGGCGGGATAGAAGGGACCTGCCGGGAAACACAGTTCTCCCAGTGCCGCGCAGGCGGGTAAAAGGGAACCGGGTGCAAATCCCGGGCGATCCGGTCACTGTGAGCGGGGAGCGGCGCAGCAAAGGCCATTGTGCCTGCGGGCATGAGAAGGCGCTGCCGCCGCGCAGACCCGCAAGCCAGGAAACCTGCCGGGAAACTGCAGAGCAAGTGGGGCTGCCGAGTACAGCCCCGGAAGGAGGAAACATGAAGAAAACAACCAACAAGCTGCTGTCGCTGCTGCTGGCACTGACCATGATCTTCTCGTGCGTCATGCCGGTGTTCGGCGAAGGCACCAAGACGGTGGACGAGGTCAGAACTGAGATCCAGGCCCTGTCCGCCGACGCCAGAGAGTACACCGCCGCGGACCGGCAGCGGGTGGAGGCCATCAAAGCCGATTATGACGCCCTGAGCGCAGCCGACCAGGAAACCCTGGACAAGGAATGCAGCCATGATGGAACGGGCCAACCCCTTGGCCGCGTGCTGGAGTCCGCGCTGTGGACGGTCTGGTCCTTTGATCCCGCCGACAACAGCACCACTCTGCCCGACGGCACCTATGACAAGAGCAGCAATCCTGCCTTGAGCTCCGCGTACAGCAAGGGCAAGAGCACCTCTTCCCGCCAAAAGGCCTGGAGCGTGAAGGACGTCACGGTGAAGGACGGCAAGGCCACCGCTACCATTGCCGTGGAAAGCGGCTCCTATACCGGTATCATGCTCTACGGCACCACCTATGAGAGGACCGGCGGGACCAACAAGACCAGTGAGTTTGCCAACGTGCCCATCGACCTGAACAGCACGTTCTATTTCAACGGCATCTCCAGCAGCATGCCTACGCCCATCGCCTTCTCCCTGACCACTACCATCGAGGAACCGGCCGAGGAGCAGCCCGCCGAGCCGGAGCGGATCGACCTGACCATCACCAACAACACCGGCATGTTCAAGGCCGTGACGGCCTGGCTGGAGATCCAGGACGGTAAGACCGATCTGGTGATGGCCCTGTCCGGCAGCGGCTACAAGGAGCTGTTCATGGGCACCTATGAGGAGGCTGTGGCCAATGGCGACGGCACGGCCGACAAGGGCAACGACAGCTGGATCCATGGCTATACCAACGAGGCCGGCAAGCTGGAGTTCCGCATTCCCGTGGAGGACGGCGTGACCTATATGCCGGTGGTGGCCGTGTCCAACAGCTACTACAACAAGTATCTGGACGGCAAGAACGCCCTGGCGCGGGCTTTCTATCCCCGGCAGATGGAGCTGGACCGCGAGGCCAAGACCCTGGTGACCGGCGACTATGAGTTCAGCCAGGAACTGACCGTCACCAATAACGTGAAGATGTTCAAGGTATCCGGGGCTACGCTGGATACCGTGGGCGGGCCCAACAGCAACAACTACAAGGTCAGCCTGGTGCTGACCATGGGCAGCGACTCCTTCGACAAGGCGTACGTGGGCCGGGCTGCCGAGGCCAATGATAAGGCTGCCGTTTCCCTGGGCGAGGGCAGAGTGTTTGACCTGCCCATGAAGTGGGTGCAGGAGTTCGGCCAGCCGGAGACGCTGGTGAGCCTGCTGGGCGAGCCCTTTGTGGTGAGCTTCCACTCCGTGAAGAACGACGCCTGGTATGAGCGGCAGTTCACCGTCAGCGAGAAGGACGGCACCCTGGTCATCGACGAGGTGGCCGCCGACTACACCGCCGTGGACGAAGCGCTGGCCAAGGTCCCCTCCGACGAGGAGCTGGCCAACTACACCGACGAGAGCGTCCAGGCCCTGAAGGACGCCATCGCCGCCGTGGAGCGTGGCCTGACCAGCAAGGACCAGAGCAAGGTGGACGCCATGGCCAAGGCCATTGAGGACGCCCTGTCCGGTCTGGTGAAGAAGGACGAGGAAGCCCAGGATGAGGTCACCTACACCTTTGTGGTGGGAGGTGACGGTCAGTGGACCAAGGGCTCCGGCGAGACCTTCGTGGTCACCGTGAAGCGCAGCGTCGATGACGAGACCACCTTCGGCCGCTTTGCCGGCGTCGAGGTGGACGGCAAGACCGTGGATCCCGCCAACTACGAGGCCGTGGCCGGCAGCGTGAAGATCACCCTGAAGAGCGCTTATCTGGAGACGCTCTCCGCCGGTGAGCATACCGTCACCGTCAAGTTTGACGACGGTCAGGCGGAGACCAAGCTGACCGTTCTGGCTGCCGCCGGCGAGACCCCCGTCAAGCCTGATGACGGCAAGCCCGTTGATCCCGCCAAGCCTGTTGACGGCAAGGAGACCCCCAAGACCGGCGACAGCGGCGTGATGCTGTGGGCGGTTCTGGGCTGCGTGTCCGCCGCCGGCGCCGCCGTGGTGCTGGGCCGCAAGAAGGAGACCGCCCGGTAAGGCAGGTCTATCCCCTTAAAAACGAATAAAAAAAAGAGCAGGCGCCTTCCGAGGCGTCTGCTCCTTTCGTTTTGTGTGCCGGCCGATCAGTTGTCGGAGGAATGCGGCTGGCGCAACGGAGTGGGGCAGGGAGTATGGGCATAAGAAAAGAGAGCACCGAAACGGTGCTCTCTTCGGATGCCAAATAGAAGTTAGCGCTTGGAGAACTGAGGAGCACGTCTCGCTGCTTTGAGACCGTACTCAAGCAGCATTATTGCCTTTTCCCAAGGTTTTTCAAGGCATTCCGGGGATCAACTTCCAATTTTCCCCCACGAGTTAACCCAACCAGGAAGCTGGATTATCCTCATTGCGTTTTTATTTCTTACAAAACTCAAATGAAAAATAATACACGAAATCATTCAAACCAAGAGAATCCGTCTGTCCGCTCATAAGGTCGTTTATATCAAGCACCCGCATTTCGTTGTTATCGTATATAAGCGCAATCAGCGCCTGCTCCTCATTATACCTGATGTCTGTTTTCTCGCTAATCTCTGTTGCTGATCTTCCGTAATACTCTCTATCCGCTACATTTTCCAGAATAGGAATTTCAGTTGAAAGCTTGGAACCTTCGGATGCGATAATGATCTTGATCACGAACCTCTCAAAATCCGGTATGATCAGAATCTCACCATATTCCGGCGAGCCCACACCTGCAAATCCGAGTTCCATGTTTTCTTTGTCCTGAAGAACTCCTGAATAGTATTTGGAAATGTATAATCTAAGACTTTTATATTCGTCCGTGGTGGTAAATTTGTATATATATGCTCCATCAGGACCAGAAAGCAGCTTCGCGGTTTCCATTTCAATGCTGTCTTTTTCAACGGGAGCTATGAAGTTCTGAGGCTTGTTTGCGCGATACACAGATATGCTAATAAAAATTATTGCCAAGATAGATATTGCCAGCAACAAACAGATTATCGCCTTCAGTAGATTCTGCTTGCGTTTGCTCTCCGCAGCAATTCCGATAATGTTTTCCTCGGATTTTTGGATCAGATCCTCATGGACAATATCTTCTCCGGCAAAAAACTCATTAAGGCTGATGCCAAGGATCCGACACAATTCAGAATAAATAGATACATCAGGAAGGCAAATTCCTCGTTCCCACTTGGAAACTGACTTATCACTCATACCGAGTTTTTCAGCAAGTTGCCTTTGAGTCAAACCAAGGCCTTTTCTTTTCCCAGCAATGTACTTTCCTATTTTGATCAAATCCACATGGATCACCTCTTTCGTTTGGGGTAATTGTACTCGATTACCGAGAGTATGTACACCTCCCGGAAGTAGAATCGAGTATAAATGTGGATAAACTTCGCCAAAAGATTTCAAACCGATACAAATATGCCAGGGAGGTGAATAATCGTCTCGTAGAGATCAACTTGTCGGGCATAAATTGAGATAGTCATTCCCCTATTATTTATCCCTTTCAAGGTCACAAACCTGGTTTCCCCCTATGGTTAACCCATCAGAAATGGGATATAGTGCATCAGATTTCCTCAAAGGGAAACAGACGGAGCAATAAAGAAAACCCCGGAAAACCGCATGGTTCCGGGGTTTTTGGGCATTTTGAAGTCTCGATCAGCGCTTGCTGAACTGAGGAGCCCGGCGGGCGGAGACGCCGCACGGCGGCGCTCCGGGGTTATATGGCCTTTCGCTCGCCGCTGACGCGGCAACCGCGAAAGATGCCGCAAGGCCGCCCGCCGCATAAAAAACAAGCACCCGCGGTCGCAGGTGCTTGTAAAAGAAACCTTTTAGCGCTTGGAGAACTGAGGTGCGCGACGGGCGGCCTTCAGACCGTACTGCGCTAAAATCGCACTCAGAAACCCTTGATATTACTGGCTTTGCGAGCTTTTCGAAATTTGGTGCCCCACCACTTAACTACTGTCTTTTTTTCTACTTGCCCTTCTGCTTCTTACTCTTCA
>ONGR01000038.1 GCA_900317425.1 uncultured Eubacteriales bacterium
CGTCCCAATCGGAAATTTCGTCAGACCAATCACCTTCATCATAAAGAAAGAGCAGAGACTATGAAAGCCTCTACTCATATATTAAGAATCGGGATTTGTGGAGGAGTTATGAGAGTTAGATCAGCTTTGGAAACGGTAGAAAACAAATTGTGGTCAAATGCACGTGTTTCTATCCGACCGCTCAAAACAGAGGCCGACTTGATCTATGCAGCTTATGAATGCCAACTCAATGACTGGCAAAAAGAACTTGTCAATCCTGCATGGTTTTCCATTGGCAGAGCATATCTGTTCAGAGATGACAACTATCCCTGCATTATCTGCAATGCGCAAATGACGCCCATCGGATTCATCAATCTTTGCAAGTGGCTTGGCGAAGGCAATGCTTTTTCATGGAGCTATTACATTGACAAAGACCATCAGGGGAAGGGATATGGAAAAAGTGCTGCCGAAGCAGCGATTCAGATCCTGAAAGCAGCAAGTCCCGAGATGCCCATAAAGCTTGCAACGGAGAAGGGCAACGAAAAAGCACGGCGTCTGTATACGTCGCTCGGCTTTAGGCTGCTGCCGGAACTGGATGGGGACGATCTTGTATTTGGCTTATAGCTGGATTGATTCAGAACAGCAGATTCGATGCCTGAGATTGCAGGAGGCCGTATGATGATATGAATGGCTGGTTCACCGTTGAGAGAATCGACGCACAAACATTTGCAATAAGTGAATATCGGCATTGGGAGGAAACGCATTGCTATCTGCTTTGCGGGCAGGACAAGTCCGCTTTGATTGACACGGGTCTTGGGGTTTCAAACATACAATGCGTAGTTGATCGTCTGACAACACTGCCTGTTACTGTGCTGACAACGCATGTGCATTGGGATCACATAGGCGGGCACGGGCTTTTTGACCGCATTGCAGTACATGAGGCGGAAAAAGATTGGATCGACGGAGGTTTTCCTTTGCCGTTGAATGAAGTGAAGGAGCAGTTGACAAAACCGCCCTGTACGTTACCGGAGGAGTTCGATCTTGACTTATACCGGATCTTTCAGGGGAAACCGCAGATTCTATTCCATGATGGTGATTGTTTTGACTTGGGCGGACGAACAATCCGGGTGCTGCACACGCCGGGACATTCTCCCGGGCACTGTTGTTTTTACGAACAGGAGAGAAGGTATTTGTATTCCGGCGATTTGGTGTACGAAGGCTGTCTGGACGCCTTTTATCCGAGCACTGACCCGTTGCTTTTTTATCAGTCAGTAAAGCGCCTGATGGAACTAGAGGTCAGCCGCGTTTTCCCCGGCCATCACAAATTGGCGATACCCGTTTCACTGATTGGTGAGATCAATGAGGATTTTTCACAGCTTGAGCGGAACGGGCAACTGAAACAGGGAAATGGATTGTATGACTTCGGTGACGTTAAAATCCATATCTGAGAGACAACTTCCAGTTTGCGGAGATGCCGCGAGGGCAGAAAAAGCCGTCCCCTTGAGAGGAAGGTGGCTGAGCGAAGCGAGGTCGGATGAGGTGGGGATGCATCTTTGTCCACATTCATAACGAGCATCGGATTTTGCCCCACAAAATCCAAAAGACAAAACAGGCGTGACCGTTGTGGTCACGCCTGTCTCATATCCTTTTGAGACGGTGATTGAAACCTCAAAGCAACTTCTTTACGGAGTATGCCCCGAGGCATCCCTCTTTTCTTGTTCTTCTTTTTATCTGGAGACGATAGTCGGATCCGTGGGCACGGGGATCCCCACCTCCAGGGAGTAGATGGACTGGGCGATCCCGCCGGCGGAGGCCGGATAGGTGATCCGCACCTGGTCGCCCACGTTCAGCAGCACCAGCTGCGGCACGTCGGCGGCCGAGCCGCTGAACCAGGCCTCGCCGCTGTCCAGCTTCACGTAGTAGACCGTGTTGCCGTTCATGACGGCGGAGCGGATGTCCGTCACCACGCCCGTCACCTGATCCATGGTCAGGTCGCCGGGCTTGACGTCGGTATCCTGCCGGTCGATGAGACCGTTGTTGAAGAGCATCTGGCGATAGTTGCTCTCGCAGTCAGCCACGGTGGCGCCGGTGGCCACGATCTGATACTGGCTGACGTTGACCATGGCGTACATCTTCACCAGGCCCGCCGCGTCCTTCAAGGCCATGAAGTAGGTGGGGTGGTCGGAGATATTCAGCAGCAGCGGGAAGGTGGCGTCGTAGTGCATCTGCTGGACCTGGCCCTCGGCGCTGTCCATGGCGGAGAACTCCTCGGCGCCGGCGCAGGAGTAGAACCGGGTCTCCTTGGTGCGCTGGTTGGACAGGATGAAACCGATGTTGGACTCGTCGCTGACCACGGAGGTGATGCCGGTATACATATACACGTCGTCCCCCACCGCCAGGTAGTTGTAGCCGTCGGTGGTGACGGTGACGTCACGCTGGCCGAAGATGGAGTTGAGGAAGCCGTTGACGTAGGTGCCGTGGTAGTCGTACTGCCGGAGGATCAAGCCGGCGGTGAACACGTGATCCACCCACTCGGGCACGTCCGCCACGTCATAATATTGGCACTCGCCGGTGACGGCGTTCACCAGCACAGCGCCGTTGATATCCATGCCGCCGAAGAGGCCGATGGTCTTGGTGATCCGGGGGCAGACCCAGTAGGGGTTGCCCTCCTCGTCGATCTCAAAGGCCGGCTCGTCGAACATATACAGGGGATAGTGGAACCGCAGGTAGCGGTAGAGGTTGCGGCTGAAATGCTCGGCGGTGGTATAGCGGATGCCGTTCTGGAGCCGGACCACCTCCACGTTCTGCTTCACCATGTCGATGATGAGGTAGGCGGGCAGGCCCTTGGAGCGATTGTTGAGCCACTTGATGAGGTCGCCGTAGCGCAGGGGCGTGACCCGGACGGGCCGGCCCTTGTAGTTGATCTGGGTATAGTCGTCCGCCACCTCGAACTGGGACACCATGTCCGCCAGCTCGCCCAGCTTGCGGTTGCCCAGCTTCATGGCGCTGTCGGCATCCAGCATGGGGATCTGGTCAAAGGAGATCTCCTCCACCTCGGCGGCGAAGTCGCCGGTGTTCACCTCCAGCAGATCCCGGTAGGACCCGGCGCGGAACACCTGCCAGCCGATGATACTGCCCACGAGGGCCGTCAGCAGCAGGGCCACGGTGATGAGCAGAGGGATCTTGCACTGCTTTTTCACGAAGCCGAAGTAGCCCTTGACGCCGGTGCCCTGGAACCCGGAGGTCAGGACGGCGCAGAAGGCGTACACGGCGCACAGGAGAATGACGAACACGTAGAACTCCTGGGCCTTCAGGTTGATGGGCGGCAGCACCACGTAGAAATAGACGGCGCCGAACACCAGCGTCACCAGCAGGTTTATCATGGTGCGGCCGAAGGGGGTGCCGATGGCCTTGCGCTCCTTTTTGGGGCGGCTGGCCTTCTTGGCGGTAAAGGGATTCTGGTCGCCGAACCCCTCAAAATTGGGATCGTTCCAGTTGATGTTCATAGGCTTGCTCCTTTCTCGTCGGGGCGGTTGATAAGGTGAGTATATCACAGCCTGTCGTCTTTGCAAAGTAAAAAGGGTTACAAAAAGGATGACAAAGGCGTCACAGCCCTTACGAAGCAGAAACGGGACGCGATGCCGCGTCCCGTTTTCTGTTTTGGGATTTGCTTACTTCTCGATGACCACCTTGCCGTCCTTCAGGCGGACGTGGGCGGTGTCGCCGGACACCAGCTGGCCCTCCAGCATCTGCTCGGCCACGGCGTCCTCCACCGTGTTCTGGATGGCCCGGCGCAGGGGCCGCGCGCCGTACTGGGGATCGAAACCGTCCTTGGCCAGAGCCGCCACGGCGTCGTCCTCGGCGGCCAGGGTGATGCCCTTCTCCGCCATGCGCTTGCCGGTGTTGTCCAGCATGCGGCGGGCGATCTTCACGATATCCTCCTCCGTCAGCTGGCGGAAGACGATGGTCTCGTCGATACGGTTCAGGAACTCCGGCTTGAAGGTGCGCTTCAGCTCCGCCATCACGGCGTCCTTGATGCGCTGGAACCGGGCGTCCTCGTCCGTCTCCTTCTCGCCGCCGTCAAAGCCCAGACGGGCCGTCTCGGCGGCGGTGATGTTCTTGGCGCCCACATTGGAGGTCATGACGATGACGGTGTTCTTGAAGTCCACCCGGCGGCCCTGGGAGTCGGTGACGATGCCGTCCTCCAGGATCTGCAGCAGGATGTTCCACACGTCCTCGTGGGCTTTCTCGATCTCATCGAACAGCACCACGCTGTAGGGCTTGCGGCGCACCTTCTCGGTGAGCTGGCCGCCCTCCTCGTGGCCCACGTAGCCGGGAGGCGAACCCACCAGGCGGGACACCGTGTGCTTTTCCATGTACTCGGACATGTCAATGCGGATCATGGCGTTCTCATCGCCGAACATGGCCTCGGCCAGCGTCTTGCACAGCTCCGTCTTGCCCACGCCGGTGGGGCCCAGGAACAGGAAGCTGCCGATGGGACGCTTGGGATCCTTCAGACCCACGCGGCCGCGGCGAATGGCCTTGGCCACGGCGGTGACGGCCTCATCCTGGCCCACCACACGCTGATGGAGGGTGTCCTCCAGCTTCAGCAGGCGCTGGCTCTCGCTCTCGGTCAGCCGGGTGACGGGGATGCCGGTCCAGCCGGACACCACGGCGGCGATGTCGTCGCCGGTGACCTGGCCGCGGTTCTGGGAACGCTGCTTGCGCCAGTTGTCCCGCTCGATCTCCACCTGCTCGGTGTAGTTCTGCTCGATGTCACGGAGCTGGGCGGCCTTCTCGAAGTCCTGGTTGGCGATGGCCTCCGCCTTCTCACGGTGCAGCGTGGAGATCTTCTCCTCCAGGGACTTCAGGTCCGGGGAGGCGGTCTCCGCCGCCATGCGCACCTTGGAGGCGGCCTCGTCCATCAGATCGATGGCCTTGTCAGGCAGGAAGCGGTCGTTGATGTACCGGTGGGACAGCAGGACGGCCTCCTCGATGGCCTCGTCGGTGATGGTCAGCTTATGGTGGGCCTCGTATTTATCCCGCAGGCCCTTCAATATCTCGATGCTGGCCTCCGGGGTGGGCTCGCCCACCGTGACGGGCTGGAAGCGGCGCTCCAGGGCCGCGTCCTTCTCGATATACTTACGGTACTCGTTGAGGGTGGTAGCGCCGATGACCCGGATCTCGCCCCGGCTCAGAGCCGGCTTGAGGATATTGGCGGCATCCACGGCGCCCTCGGCGCTGCCGGCGCCTACGATGGTGTGGAGCTCGTCGATGAAGAGGATCACGTTGCCGGCGTTCTTCACCTCATTGAGGGTGTTCTTGATTCGCTCCTCGAACTCGCCGCGGTACTTGGTGCCGGCCACCATACCGCTCAGGTCCAGGGAGAGGATCCGCTTGTCCAGCAGCTCCTCGGGGACGTCGGCGGCCACGATACGCTCGGCCAGGCCCTCGGCGATGGCGGTCTTTCCCACGCCGGGCTCGCCGATCAGCACGGGGTTGTTCTTGGTACGGCGGGACAGGATCTGGATCACCCGCTGGATCTCGTCCTCACGGCCGATCACCGGGTCCAGCTTGCCGTCCCGGGCAGCCTCGGTCAGATCACGGGTAAACTCCGAGAGCGTCTTGCCCTTCTTATCCTCCTTGTTGGGGGTAGAGGCGCCGCTGGTGACAGTGTGGGGCGTCTGGCTGATCTTCTGCTGGATGGTGGCGTACATCTTCCGGGGATCTACGCCTACGGTGTGCAGGATCCGCAGAGCCATGTTGTTGCCCTCCCGCAGAATGCCCATCAGCAGATGCTCGGTGCCGATATAGCCGGCGCCGCCGCGCATGGACTCGCTGACAGCCAGCTCCACCACGCCCTTGGCCCGGGGCGTCAGGCCCTGGCTGGGTGCCGCGCCGCTGAGCCCGTGGCCCACGCTGCGCTGCAGGATGGAGCAGACCATCTCATCGGTGATGCCGTATTCGGTGAGGACACGGTGGGCCATGCCCTCCTCTTCCCGCAGCAAACCCAGCAGCAGATGCTCGGTGCCCACGTAGCCGTGGCCCATCTCCTGGGCTGCCTCCTGCGCCAGGCGCAGGGCTTCCTCCGCACGGGGTGTGAATTTATTCTCGTTCATGGTCCAAACCTCCTTTTAGGCCAGCTTCTTCAGTTCATCCCGAAGACGTGCTGCCTCCTCAAAATTCTCCGTCTCAATGGCGGTCTGCATCTGGTTGCGCAGGGCGTTGCGCTGCCGCTCCCTCTGCAGCCGCTCCTGTTCAGCCCCGTCCACCAGGCCGGCTTTCTCCGGCTCCGCCACGGCGGTGCGGGCCTGCTCCGTCACGTCCACCGGCTCGGGGAACTCGGTGAGCAGCCGGCTGCCCAGACCGCCGAACAGCGGCTCAAACATCCGGAAGGGACGGGTGAAGAAGTCGTCGTCAAAGAATCCGGCGGGCCGCAGGCTGTCGGCATAGCCCAGCTGACGGGCGCAGTCGGCGCACAGATGCTGCTCCGTGACCCGGCCGTTGACGTTGCTTCTATAATAAAATGTTGCGTCGTTCATTCCACAGTGTTGACATTTCATGATGATGTCCTCCTTTTGCAAAAATCAAACCAGATGGATCAAAACCTGTTTGGTGATGTCCGCCCGGACGGCGCCCCTGTACTGCTGGGGCACGGTGCGCAGCGCGCCGTCGCTGACGGCGCACAGCAGCGCCTTTCCCGTCATGGCGTCCACCGCCTTGGACTCCACCAGATTGTTGATGATGGCCCTGGCGCTGTTCAGGTCCAGCTCATCGCCCAGGGAGTTGATGACGTGCATCAACAACGTCTGTCTGTCTACCTGTACCCGGGTGATGCGGATATAGCCGTTGCCGCCCCGCCGGCTCTCCACGATGTAGCCCCGCTCCGGCGAAAACCGGGTGGACATCACGTAGTTGATCTGGCTGGGCACGCACCCGAACCGTTGGGCCAGGTCGCTGCGCTGCAGTTCCAGCGCGCCGCCTGCCTCCTCCAGCTCCGACTGGATGAATCCGGCGATGATATCGGTAATACCCATGGCTACCTGCCTCCTCTCGTCAAACTCGAATTTGACTTTGACTTTTTTTGATCTTCGATACTATATTATGCCCTCTTCCAGAAAAAGTCAAGTGGTGAATTTTGACTTTCTTTGACCAATTTGAAAACAATTTGTGAACGATGAAAAGCACCCCGGCGCGTTGAACTGCACCCCATTTGTTAGACAAGTATGGTATACTACTAACAAGTGGGGTGTTGTTATATGCCAAAGGGAATACCAAAC
>ONGR01000036.1 GCA_900317425.1 uncultured Eubacteriales bacterium
TAAAACTAAAGGGCCTGACACCTGCTCAACACAGATCTCAGACCCTTCTGGTCGCTTAATATTATAATATTTTGTCTAACTTTTGGGGTTCACTTCAGATGATCCGGCGGGGCCGTTTGCCTTTAGTTGAGACTCTCTGCGTGGAGGGCGAACAGCTCTTCGATCCGCTGGCGGAGCTGGCGGTGCTCCGGCGCGGTCAGCTCAGGATCGGCGGCCATCAGCGCCCTGGCGGCGTTTTGGGCCTCGTCCAGAAGGCGCATGTCGCAGCTGAGATCCGCCACCTTCAGGCTGGGCAGGCCGTGCTGTCGTGCGCCGAAGAAGTCGCCGGGGCCCCGGAGCCGCAGATCCTCCTCGGAGATCTTGAAGCCGTCGTTGGTCTCGGTCATCACCTTCAGCCGGCGGAGGGTCTCCTCACTGTCGTTGTCACTGAGGAGGATGCAGTAGGACTTGGCGCTGCCGCGGCCCACCCGACCCCGGAGCTGGTGGAGCTGACTGAGGCCGAACCGCTCGGCGTTTTCCACCACCATGGTGTTGGCGTTGGGCACGTCCACGCCAACCTCCACCACCGTGGTGGACACCAGAATATCGCTCTCGCCGGCGGCAAAGGCCGCCATCACGGACTCCTTCTCCTTGGCCTTCATCTTTCCGTGGAGCACCGCGATCCGCAGATCGGGGAAGACCTCCTGCTGAAGCTTCTGGGCATAGGCGGTAACGGCCTTCCGCTCGTCCGGGATGGTGTCGGCGTCACCAACCAACGGACAAACGATAAACACCTGATGGCCGCCCTCCACCTGTTTGCGGAGAAAGGCGTTGATCCGGGCCCGGTATTTCTCCCCCACAGCAAACGTGTCTACCTTCTGCCGCCCCGGGGGCAGCTCATTGATGATGGATACGTCCAGATCCCCGTAGATTACCAGCGCCAGTGTCCGGGGGATGGGCGTGGCGGAGAGCACCAGCATGTGGGGGTTTTCCGCCTTTTGGCCCAGGGCCGAGCGTTGGTTGACGCCGAAGCGGTGCTGCTCGTCGGTGACCACCAGCCCCAGCCGGTGGTAGACCACGTCCTCCGTCAGCAGGGCGTGGGTGCCGATGCACACGTCGATCTCACCGGAGGCCAGCTTGGCCAGCAGGTCGCGCCGCACCTTGGCCTTGGTGGAGCCGGTGAGCAGGGCGCAATTCAGACCGAACCGGGCGAAGAGAGGAGCCAGATTCTCATAGTGCTGCCGGGCCAGGATCTCGGTGGGGGCCATCAAGGCGCTTTGCCAGCCGCTTTGGGCGGCAAACCAGATGCACGCCGCCGCCACCATGGTCTTGCCGCTGCCCACGTCGCCCTGGCAGAGGCGGTTCATGGGCCGGCTGCCGGCCATATCGGCCGTGGCGTCGTCAATGGCCCGGCGCTGGGCGTTCGTCAGCGTGAAGGGCAGCTTGTCATAGAAGGGAGCCATGTCTACCTTTTCGCAGGCGGGACCCGCCACATCCTGCCTCCGATGGCGCAGCCGCGTCAGACCGCAGCTGAGAAGAAACAGCTCTTCAAACACCAGCCGCCGCCGCGCTACCTCCAGCGCCTCCGGGGAGTCGGGGAAGTGGATGTTCTCATAGGCGTAGTTGACATAACAGAGACGATGTTCCTTCCGCACGTCGTCCGGCAACACGTCCGGAAGCAGCTCCCGGCAGGCGTCCAGACCCTGCCGTATCGCACGCCCCAGGATCAGCTGGCTGACCCCGGCGGTGAGGGGGTAGATGGGCATGATGCGGCCCGTAAGCTGCTGCTGGCCCTCCCGCTCCAGGATGGGATTGGTCATCTGGCGGCGGATCAGATTGCCCTCCACCTTGCCATAAAAGACGTAAGTTTCCCCGGTATGGAGCTGGGAACGGCGGTAATCCTGGTTGAAAAAGGCGATATCCAGCACGCCGCCCTCGTCTACGGCCCGCACCTTCACGATCATGCGCCCTCCGGAGATGCGGTGGGCGGTGGGCTCGGCGGCGATCATGGCCCGAACACAGGCGTATTCGCCTACAATCAGTTCTTTGATGGGATGGGTGAGAGTTCGGTCCTCATAGGTCCGGGGAAAGTAGGAGATCAGATCCCGCAGCGTGGTGATCCCCAGCTTGCCCAGCGCCTTGGCCCGGGTCTCGCCGATGCCTTTGATATAGCGGATATCGGTCTGCAGATCGGCCATGGATCCATCTCCTTTCATCGTTTTTCTTATTGTACCACAGGATGGAAAAAAAGAAAAGCGAAAGAGTTTCCCCATAAGGGAGAACTCTTTTGCTTTATATATTGATAATAATGAATAATATATTGCACTAATACTGAATACCCAGCAGGTGGAGGACGTTTCCCATCACGGTGCGTGCTGCGCCTGCCGGCACCAGGCGGGAGGGGAGAGGCGACTGCCGGAATTCCTCGGGACGCCGCTCTCTGTAAAGTGTCCACATGGCATCGGACAGACACGTGAGGTACGCCACCATGACACCGGGGTTCCGGGCGCGGACGGCGGAGATCACCGTGTCCGGGTACTGCGCCAGCATCTGAATGAGCAGCCGTACCGTCTCGCTCTGCAAGACGGAACAATCGGCATCGGCGGCGCGGGGGACGGAATGCCCCTGCCGCTCTGCGCTCTGCAGCAGGATGCCTATCCGCCGCCGGATATACCGGGCGCAGTAAAAGGGATTGCTGCGATCCTCCCGGGCGGCCTGCTCCAGGTCTACCGTCACGGCGCGATCCAGTCTGGCACTGAGGAGGAACCCGACAGCATCCGTCGGGAGGTCTGACAGGGGAAACGCCTTGTCGACCGACTGCCCGCTGCGGGTCAGCTGACACGCCGCCACAGGGATAACGATGTGATTTACATAATTCTGAGGGGCGCCGTCATGCGCAATCTCGGCCCCGCACAGGACAAACAGGCTGGTGAGTACGGAGCGGAGGACGTCGCAGCGGAACCCGGAGCCCCAGGAGGTGTCACCTGTGAGCTGAATAGACACCGTCTGGCCAGCCAGTTCGTCAGAGGAACCGTAACCCTCACCCGCCCGGTCAATGGCCGCCAGTGTATCCGCATACCACTTGTCGCCCAGGCGGAAGTTGAGATAGCCGGGGCCTGCCGCCTCCACAGCTGTAAAGCAGGTGCCGCTGAGATCCACGTGGCGTAAAAGCATGTCAGCCAGGCTGCGGGGCGACAGTCCCAGATTCCCTGCGGCAGCCAGACAGAAGGCGCTGGTCAGATCGCCGCGGCTCGGATCGGCGGGGATCTCTACTGTCGGCTCCGGCCATATGCTGCCGGGCAGCGTTCCGTCCGCCGCGGCTATTTCGCAGGCCCGGCGGATAACGGCTTTTGCCTGTTCCCGAGCCGTTTGCATCATGTTCATCGTTCCTGCTCCATCGGACGAAGGGCCAGCGTGACCTGCATCTCCTGCAGCTCATGCCCCATGGTGGACAAGGTGTAGTGGAGGGATATCGTTCCCTCGCAGCCGATGAGATCCGCGTGGATATGGTGGGTGGTAATGGTCAGCTCCAGCGCACCGCCCTCTGCCGCGATCCGGGCGGAGGTGGGGCGGGAGGGATCCAGCAGCAGCCGGTAGGCTCCGTTATCCACCATGGCCCGGCCCATTCCCAGGTGCAGGGCTGAGGTTACCTCGTTTCCCGCATCGTCCCGGGCCGTATAGCGCAGATGGGTACCGCGGCTGTCCCGGCTCAGCGCGCCGCTGCCGGAAAAGACCAGCGTATCGTCACCGATGACAGAGGTGACGGTCACGCGGACGGACTCAGTACCGCTCAATGTCCACCTCCCGGACGGCGGGCATATCCTGACGGAGGAAGCGGCTGGCCAGGGTGCTGAAATCATCCGGCCGGTCGCTGGCATAGAAGCTGGCCTGGCCCTCACGGTCTTCGGACAGCAGATCCCGGGCCTTCAGCGTCCGCTTCAGCTCCCAGGCGGCCTCGGCGCCGGTGTCGATCAGTTCCACCTCCGGCCCCATGATCTCCGCGATCACGTCGGTGAGGAGGGGATAGTGGGTGCAGCCCAGGATCAGCACGTCGATGCCGGCCTCCTTCAGAGGTTCCAGATACTCCCTGGCCACCGTCTCCACCACGATGTCACCGGGCTGATAGCGCCCGTTCTCCACCAGGGGCACAAACAGGGGGCAGGCCTTGGAGATGACCTCCACGCCGCTGTCCAGACGGCGAATGGTCTCGGCATAGGCGCCGGAACGAACGGAGGCGGCGGTGGCGATCATGCCCACCCGGCGGTTTCGGGTCATTTTCACCGCCCGGCGGCAGGCCGGCTCCACCACGCCCAGCATGGGCAGGTCGTTCTCCGCCTGCAGTTCCGTCAGCGCGTTGGAGGACACGGTGCCGCAGGCGATGACAATGGCCTTGATATCGAAGGAACGGAGAAAATGGACATCCTGCCGGGCGTATTTCAGAAGAATTTCCCGGGATCGGCCGCCGTAGGGGACACGGGACGTGTCTCCGAAGTATATAATGTTCTCAGAGGGGAGAATGCTGCGGATCTGGCGCACGGCGGTGAGGCCGCCCAGCCCGGAGTCAAACACCCCGATGGCTCTGTTATCCATGAGACGTCTCCTTTACGCGGATATAAAAACGATAACTAATTAATTATACTATGGACACAGACGCTGCACAAGCTAAAAATTGGGCGAAATGGCGGCTTTTTTCGGTAGAAATTGCGAATACCCTGTGGTATAATCACTTTGAATCGGAGAGAAGCCCCGGGAGGTGGTATGATGGAGATCAAAATGACACAAAAACAGTTCCGGCGTCTGCTGGATCTGGTCTATATCGGCAACTGGGTGCTCAATTCCACCCGGGGCAACGATCGCATCAGCGAATATGACGAGGTGGAGAGTCTGATCTTCTCCCAGTGCCTGAGCCATGGCATGACGCCGCTGGTGGAGCTGTATGAGGGGGAGATCATCCCGTCCAAGGCCTTTGCCGAGGGCGGCATCCACGAGGCCATCATGGCCTATGAGGACACCACGTTTTTCGAGATCCTGGCCCAGGAGCTGGCGCTTCGGGACATGGACGATCCTCCCATCACCCAGGAGAACTATGATGAGATCATGGAGCGGATGGATACCTATCTGGGCGAATTTGAACGCAACGGGACGGACCACATTACCGTGGATCTGGAGGATTAAGCGCATCCATATTGAGATATGAAAGGCCGCCGCAGCATATCGCCGCGGCGGCCTTTTTTGCCGGTCAACTTTCTAAAAGAACAATATATAGCGAAAAAAGAGCAGGATATAGATTACTATAACAGCCTTACAGCTTCTCCGCCAGGTAGCGGGCTACGTAGACGCCGCTGGCGCTGGCGTGGCTCAGAGAGTGGGTGACGCCGGAGCCGTCGCCGATGACGAAGAGGCCCTCATGACAGGTCTGGAGGTTCTCGTCCAGTTCCACCTCCATGTTGTAGAACTTCACCTCTACGCCGTAGAGGAGGGTGTCGTCGTTGGCGGTGCCGGGGGCGATTTTATCCAGCGCGTAGATCATCTCGATGATGCCGTCCAGGATGCGCTTGGGCATCACCAGACTCAGATCGCCGGGGGTGGCGGCCAGCGTGGGGGTGACGAAGCTCTCACTGAGACGCTTGGGGGTGCTGCGTTGGCCCCGGATCAGGTCGCCGAACCGCTGGACGATGACGCCGCCGCCCAGCATATTGCTCAGGCGGGCGATGCTCTCGCCGTAGCCGTTGGAGTCCTTGAAGGGCTCGGAGAAGTGCTTGGCCACCAGCAGGGCGAAGTTGGTGTTGTCGGTGTGGAGGGCGGGATCCTCGTAGCTGTGACCGTTGACGGTGACGATGCCGTTGGTGTTCTCGTTGACCACCACGCCGTGGGGATTCATGCAGAAGGTGCGGACCTTGTCCTGGAATTTCTGGGTGCGGTAGACGATCTTGCTCTCATACAGCTCGTCGGTGAGATGGGCAAAGACCTCATAGGGCAGCTCCACCCGAACGCCGATGTCCACCCGGTTGGAATGAGTGGTGATCTGAAGATCCCGGCATACGGTCTCCATCCACTTGCTGCCGCTGCGGCCCACGGAGATGATGCAGTATCGGCCCTCATAATCGCCTTTGTCGGTGGTGACCCGGTAGCCGGTGTCGGTTTTCTCTACGGAGCGCACCGGGGTGTCGAAGAAGAGATCCATCCGATCCTTCAGCTTGGCATAGAGATTCTCCAGCACCACGTAGTTGATGTCCGTACCCAGATGGCGGACGCTGGCGTCCAGCAGGTGGAGGTCGTTCTCCAGACACAGCTTCTTGATGGGGGTGTTGCCGGTGGAATAGAGCTTGGTGCCGGCGCCGCCGCACTGCATATTGATCTCGTCCACGTACTCCATCAGCTCCAGGGCCTTCTTCTTGCCGATGTACTCGTGGAGAGTGCCGCCGAATTGGTTGGTGATATTGTATTTGCCGTCGGAGAATGCACCGGCGCCGCCGAACCCGTTCATGATGGCGCAGGTGGGGCACTTGATGCAGGACTTGACCCGCTCGCCGTCGATGGGGCATTTACGCCGCCGGAGATCGTGACCGGCCTCAAACAGGGCGATTTTGGCGTCGGGCTTTTTTTCCAGCAGCTCATAGGCGGAGTAGATGCCGCCGGGGCCGCCGCCGATGATGAGAATATCGTATGTCATATCAGGAGTCCTCCTTGTTTGCAGGTATATGCGCATAATACATAATTATATTATATCGGGAAAGATGGAGGAGAGCAATCTTTTTTTCTTGCGGGGAGTGGATATGTTTCCTTTACATCGGGCCGGGTCGATGGTAAAATAAAGCAAAAGTATACGCATGAAGGGGGCCTTTGCTATGAGCCGCGCTGATGAGATCTTCCGCCAAAACTGCCGTGATATACTGGAACACGGGGTATGGGACACTGACCGGGAGGTCCGCCCCCGCTGGGAGGACGGCACCCCCGCCCACACGGTGAAGAAATTCGGCATCGTCAACCGCTATAATCTGGCGGAGGAGTTCCCCATTCTCACCCTGCGCCGGACCTATTTCAAGACGTGCATCGACGAGCTGTTGTGGATCTGGCAGATGAAGTCCAACAACATCCACGATCTGCGGGGCCATATCTGGGACAGCTGGGCCGACGAGTCCGGCTCCATCGGCAAGGCCTACGGCTATCAGCTGGGCGTGAAGCACCACTATCCCGAGGGCGACATGGACCAGGTGGACCGGGTGCTGTATGACCTGAAGCACAACCCCGCCAGCCGCCGGATCCTCACCAATATCTATAACTTTGCCGACCTCCACGAGATGGCCCTCTACCCCTGCGCCTACTCCATGACCTTCAACGTCTCCGGCAATACCCTCAACGCCATTTTGAACCAGCGGTCCCAGGATATGCTGGCGGCCAACAACTGGAACGTGGTGCAGTACAGCGTGCTGGTCCACATGATGGCCCAGGTCAGCGGTCTGCAGGCGGGTGAGTTGGTCCACGTCATCGCCGACGCCCATATCTACGACCGCCACGTGCCTATCGTTGAGAGGATGCTGGAGCGGGAGGCCCGTCCTGCGCCGAAGTTCGTGATGGACGAGACGGTTACCGATTTCTATGCCTTCACC
Source organism: uncultured Eubacteriales bacterium (assembly GCA_900317425.1). GTDB lineage: Bacteria > Bacillota > Clostridia > Oscillospirales > Oscillospiraceae > Vescimonas. The sequence continues at coordinate 7,590 of ONGR01000036.1, forward strand.
CGGGACAGCTTCCGTCTGGAGGGCTACGATCCCCAGCCCTTTGAGGAGAAGATCCCGGTCGCCATCTGAGGAGTGATTGTATGCAGGCCATCGTAAACGTGACGGAGAACTGGGCCATCGGCAGAAATAACAACCTGCTGTTCCCCCTGCGGGCCGATCTGCGGCGGTTCAAGGAACTGACCATGGGCCATGCGGTGGTGATGGGCCGCAAGACCCTGGAGAGCCTGCCGGGGAAGAAGGGCCTGCCCGGCCGCCGCAACCTGGTGCTGACCAGAGACCCCAACTTTGGAGCGCCCGACACAGAGACGGTCCACACGCCCCTCCAGGCGGTGTTCGCCACCGGTGCGGAGGACTTCTGCATCGGCGGCGCGAGTGTGTATCGCGCTCTGCTGCCGGCCTGCGACCGGGTGTTTGTGACGAAGGTGCTGGCGACGGTAGAGGACGCCGACGCCTTCTTTCCCGATCTGGATGCGGATCCGGAATGGCGGATCGAGTCTGAGAGCGAGGTCATGGAGGAGAACGGCGTCCGGTTCCAATACGTGGACTACGTGAGAGTGGAGCAGATATAAAATGAAGAGGTGCCGTCGGCACCTCTTTTTTATGTCCCGAAGAACAATCTTACCGCCAATGCCGCACTCACGAAGCCTGTCAGATCCGCCGTCAGGGCGGCGGGAATGGTGTAGCGGGAGCGGCGGATGCCGGCGGCCCCGAAGTAGACGGCCACGGTGTAAAAGGTGGTCTCGGTACAGCCCATCATCACCGCTGCCACCCGTCCCACATAGGAGTCCGGCCCGTAGCCGGCCATCAGCTCGCCGGCCACGGCCAGAGCGCCGGAGCCGCTGAGGGGCCGGATCAGCAGAATGGCGGCGGTCTCCGGTGGGATGCCCAGCTTGCCCAGCACCGGCGAGAGGAGGACGGTGAGAGCGTCCATGGCCCCGCTGGCCCGGAACATGTACACCGCCGTCAGCAGCGCCACCAGGGACGGCAGGATCCGCACCACCACGGACAGGCCCTCCCCGGCGCCGGCGGTGAGGGCTCCGTAGACGTCCACCTTCTTGCAAAGAGCGTAGATCCCCAATACGGCCAGCAGCCCGGGGATCACCAGGGAAGTCAGTGTCACGCTGTTACCTCCAGACCCGGCTCAACAGCCGCGCGGCCAGCAGTCCCGCGCCAACCGATAGCACAGATGAGAGCCAGACGGCGGGGAGAATGTCGAAAGGCGCGGCACAGCCGCAGGCGGAGCGGAGGCTGGCCACCGTGGTGGGCAGCAGCTGGATGGAGGCGGTGTTCAGTACCACCAGGCGGCAAAGCTCGTCATCGGCCACGCCGTCACAGCGGCGCGCCATGGCCCGGGCCGCCCGGATACCCGGCGGGGTGGCGGCGTTGCCCAGGCCCAGCAGATTGGCGGAGAGATTGGCGGAAACCGCCGACAGCGTCTCGGCGTCCCGGCTGGCCCGGGGCAGCAGGAGTCGCAGCAGCGGGTGGAACAGACGGGCCAGTTTGGATGCCAGACCGCAGCGGGTCATCAGCTCCATGACGCCCGACCACAGGCACAACGCCCCGGCCATGCCCACCGCCAGCTCCACGGCTGCCGCCGCTCCCTCCATAGCCGCCCGACTCACCGCCGGCATGGTGCCGTGCAGAAGGCCGAATACCACCGATATGCCCACCAGAATCGTCCAGACCCATGCCATTGCCATACCACAACCCGTCCTTTCCGTGCAGTATATGCACATAGATTAGCGGTTATTTGTGAAACGATCTCGAACCTTGTCGAATTGTGGTTGACAAATGGACGAAATTACATTATTATTAAGCGTGGTAACCTGAGAGGTACATGAGGAAGGTTTTCATAGAGGAGAAGAATTGTGAAATCGACTGGAATCGTGAGAAGGGTAGATGAGTTGGGTCGGATCGTGTTGCCGATCGAACTGCGCCGCACGCTGGACATTGCGGAGAAGGATGCGCTGGAGATCTACGTGGAGGGGTCTTCGATCGTTTTGAAGAAATACCGTCCCAGCTGCATCTTTTGTGACAGCAGCAAGGACGTCACCACGTTTAAGGGAAAGAACATCTGCCCCAAATGTCTGAGGGAACTGCAGGGAAAATAAGAATTAAAAAAAGGAACACTCCGTGTGAAGTGAACCCCAAAAGTTAGACAAAATATTATAATATTAAGCGACCAGAAGGGTCTGAGATCTGTGTTGAGCAGGTGTCAGGCCCTTTAGTTTTAG
>ONGR01000015.1 GCA_900317425.1 uncultured Eubacteriales bacterium
TTTCGCGTGTTGCACTACTTTCCCGGAATTTAATTTTACGAGACTTTCGGAAACACGGAAGTTAATCGTGCAAACTGGAAGTTACTTTTGCAATCCACCACGGAAACGGGACAGACAGGAATTAGTAGAAAAAATGCGTACAATATGCGCATAATATGTTGACAATCAACGTATGATGTGCTATAACAGAGTCGACCGAGAGGAGAATCACCCCCAGGCCAACCATTGACATTCTATTGATTTGGGAGGCAAGTATCATGGCAAAAGTGAGTACGAATATCGGATTGGACGAGGATCTGAAGAAGGAAGCTCAGGAGCTGTTCGGCGAGTTGGGCTTGGATCTGACCACGGCGGTCACCATCTTCCTGAAGCAGTCGGTGCGGGAGGGCCGCATCCCCTTCGCCATCCACAAGTATAAGCCCCAGGCACCGGTGGAGATGCACTATCCCACCCAGCCGTCTCAGATGATGGAGACCTTCGACGAGGTGGCCCGCCGCATGGGCTGAGCAGAGAACCTAAAAGAAAAGAGTCCCGGACAGCTGTCCGGGACTCTTTTTATTTGACCATTCAAGGGTTCGGCTGGCATCGGGAGGAAAATCCTGTGCTTGCGGACGAAAGCGCCCCTCTCCAAAGGACTGATGCCCGCGCGCGGACGGCAATAGTATCCAGTCAGCAGGCGTTCCGTGGAGACCCTTTTGCGGGCTGCCGTTGATATGATACCCCAAAAGTAGACTGTAAAAGAAAGGACAAGTAGCTGTAGAATAGAGCCAAGGAGTGATTGAGAAATGAAGAACGGCCCAGCCTACAGCCATGAAGAAAAGATAGCAATTATCCGTGAACATGAAGAGGGACATAAGACACTTAAGGAAATTTGCGAGAAATATGGGATCAGCAAATCCTATCTATGCTTACTACTTAGGCGATACCGAGAAGAAGGAACAAAAGGGATTGCAGATACTCGGTATTATACCGCGGAGTATAAGTTGAGTGTAGTAAAGCGCCACTATGAGGATGCTGTACCCATAGCAGAATTAGTAAAAGAAACTGGCATTCAGTACCGCATGATCAAGGGCTGGCTAAGTGCGTATACCAAGAACGGTTATGACGGCCTGGTGACCAAGAAGCGCGGAAGGCCAAAGAGAGCAGAACCACAATCAGATGCAGAGCGAATACGGCAGTTGGAAATGGAAAATGAAGTTCTGCGTTCTTTTCTGGAAGAATGCGAGAGGTGGGATGCAAAGAGATAAGGTTCCGCATGGTGTATCGCTTTAAGGATCGTTTTGCTTTAGGTGATCTGTGCCAGCTCTTGGACGTTTCCAGAAGCGGGTATTATAAGTGGCTGAAACGACAAGGACAGGCGGACAAGGATGAGCCTGTAGCTGAGTTGATCCGGCAGTGCCACAGTAAAACGAGACGTACCTACGGTTACCGCAGGGTGAAGATCTGGCTGCTGCGCGAAACAGGACTGGTCATTAACCACAAAGCTGTTCTTCGTATTATGCGGAAGTATAACCTGCTGGCGCTGCCCAAAAAGAAGCACTTCCGCCACTACAAGCTGGATACGTACCACCATTATGAGAATTTGCTGCAGCGAGACTTTTCTGCTTCCGGGCCGAATGAGAAGTGGTCTACAGATATCTCTTTCATTCCAACAGAAGAAGGGTTCCTGTATCTATCTGTCATTAAGGATCTCTACGACAAATCCATTGTAGCCTACCGATATGCAACACGACTCCAGACACGACTGGTAACAGATACGGTCTATGCGGCGCTGGGAAATACCAGCCCGGAAGACCACCCCATCCTGCATAGCGACAATGGAAGCCAGTATGCTTCGATTCCGTATTATCATGTAACTAAGAACAACGGGATCACACCGTCCATGTCGGCGGTTGGCTGTCCCTATGACAACGCCTGTGTCGAGAGTTTCTTCAGTCTGCTCAAAAATGAATGTATCTACCGAGCAAAACCCAAGACGATACGGGAGGCAATGGAGCTCATAGATGACTACATATACTTTTACAACAACGAGCGTATACAACTGTCCAGTAAGATGACACCCATAGAGGTACGCCGTCTTGCTGTATAGCTGCCTGTCCAAAATAATTGTCTACTTGACAGGGGGCAGCTCACGTATCTGTCCGTTTTTCGGGACAGCCCCTCTGCTAAACTGGCCTCATCAAAGAGAGAAGGAGGGCAGAAATATGGAGTTTCTGACCTGGTTGTTTACCATCTGCGGCGCGGCTACGCTGGCCCGGGGCGTTATGGCGGTGATCGACGTGCTGGAAAAGGAATGAATTGACAGAATTCTGTCAATCGGTTATAATCTCTTGTTGTATGATTATGACCCGATTGGAAGGAGAATTCGACCATTATGGATATTCTGGCAAAGTGCTATGAGCCTTCCCTGGCCAAGGAGTTGAAGGAGAAGGGTATCTACCCCTATTTTCATGCCCTGGAATCCCGCCAGGACGTGGAGGTCACGATGGAGGGCAAGCGCCGCATCATGCTGGGCTCTAACAACTATCTGGGCCTGACCATCCACCCCGAGATCATTGAGGCCGGCATCAAAGCCCTGGAGCGTTACGGCACCGGTTGCTCCGGCTCCCGTTTCCTCAACGGCACGCTGGAGATGCACCTGGAGCTGGAGGAGGAGCTGGGCAAGTTCCTGCGCAAGCCCGGCATCGTCACCTTTGGCACCGGCTTCCAGTCCAACGTGGGCATCATCACCGCTCTGGTGGGCCGCCACGACTATATGATCTGCGACAAAGAGAACCACGCCAGCATCTACGCCGGCTGCCAGATGAGCTACGGCAAGATGCTCCGCTACCGTCACAGCGACATGGACGCTCTGGAGAAGTGCCTGCAGAAGGTGCCGGAGGACCACGGCGCTCTGATCATCACCGACGGTGTGTTCTCCATGGGCGGCGACATTGCCAAGCTGCCGGAGATCTGCGCCCTGGCCAAAAAGTACGGCGCCCGGGTCATGGTGGACGACGCCCACGGTCTGGGCGTCCTGGGCGAGGGAGGCCGCGGCACCGCCAGCTACTTCGGCCTGGAGGATCAGGTGGACATCTATATGGGCACCTTCTCCAAGTCTCTGGCCTCTCTGGGCGGCTATATGGCCGCCAGCGCAGAGGTGGCCGACTTCGTGCGCCACAGCTCCCGTCCCTTCATCTTCTCCGCCTCCATCCCGCCGGCCAACTGCGCCACGGCCCTGGCCGCCCTGCGCTACCTGGAAGCCCATCCGGAGCTGCCGGAGCGGCTGAAGGAGCTGAGCCTCTATGCCAGACGCGGCATGACGGAGCGGGGCCTGACCATCCGGGAGAGCGCTCTGAACGTCCCCACTCCCATCATTCCCATCTATACTTACGAGACCTATCGGACGCTGGACGTGGCCGCCAAGATCTACGACCGGGGCGTCTACGTGAATCCCACGCTGCCCCCCGCCACCCCGGAGGGCGAGGCCCTGCTGCGCACCAGCTATATGGCCACCCATACCGAGGCCCTGCTGGATGAGGCCATGGATATCATTGCCGACGTGATGGTGAACGAACATGAGTAAGGTAGCGATCGTCACCGGAGGAACCTCCGGTATCGGAAAAGAAACGGCTCTGGCACTGCAGGCTGACGGCTATACCGTCTATGAGCTGAGCCGCCGCGCCGAGGGCGTGGCCGGCATGCGCCATATCCCCACGGACATTACCAAAGAGGATATGGTGAACGCCGCCGTGGCAAAGGTGGTGGAGCAGGAGGGGCATATCGACGTCCTGGTGAACAACGCCGGCTTCGGCATTTCCGGCGCTATCGAGTTCACCAAAACCGAGGAGGCCAAGCGGCTCTTTGACGCCAATTTCTTCGGCATGGTCAATATGAACCGGGCGGTGATCCCCGTCATGCGTCAGCAGGGGAGCGGCCGCATCGTGAACCTCAGCAGCGTGGCGGCCCCCATCCCGATCCCGTTCCAGGCCTACTATTCCGCCACCAAGGCGGCGGTGAATGCCTACACCATGGCCCTGGGCAATGAGCTGCGGCCCTTCGGCGTCACCGTCTGCGCGGTGCAGCCCGGCGATATCAAAACCGGCTTTACCGCCGCCCGGGAGAAGGTCATCGAGGGAGACGACGTGTACGACGGCCGCATCGCCCGCAGCGTGGGCCGCATGGAGCACGACGAGCAGACCGGCATGGACCCGGCTGTGGCAGGCAGGTTCATTGCAAGCGTGGCCCGGAAGCGGTCCGTCAAGCCCATCTATACCATCGGTTTTTCCTACAGTCTCTTCACCTTCCTGGTGCGGATCCTGCCCACCCGGACGCTGAACTGGCTGGTGGGACTGCTGTACGCCAAATAAGATGCACGTAAAAAAGTGCGCGGATTGTTGCTTCCGCGCACTTTTTTCTTGTTTATTTCCGAGTTTTCCCGTAATACTCCGGACTTACTCTCATTGATTCCGAATTATTCCGCCTCAGGGCCGCTGGATGGGCCGGGGACAGACGGTGTCCGCCAGCGCCATGGCCTGCTCCTCAACGGAGAGCTGGGGAGCGGGGGTCTCTTCCTCCGCCTCGGCTTTTTCCTCCTTATGGCTCAGGAGCTTCCGGGAGGCGAAGCAGGCACAGGCGATCATCACCGCGCCGCCGATGAGCCGAGCAACCTGCCCGATGGGGGGATAGTCTTTCCAGAAAATGCTGAGCAGGGTATCGGTGGTACCCAGAACCGCCATGCCGATGACCACCAGCAGGATGTTCCGGGGACGGAGGATCTTCTTCCAGGGCACGTTGGGGAAGAGGGCCTTGGCGGTGAGGGCGAAGACCAGCACCGCCGCGACGGCGGCCAGCACCCAGGAGAGGATCTTGCCGCCGATGGGGGCCAGCGCCGCCTGCCACAGGAGGGACAGACCCGCGGTGATGGCCCAGCCGATCGCCCAGAGAGGGACGCCGATCAGCGCCCGGACACCGATGGGCAGGCCCAGGATCCAGCGGCGCACAGCGGGGAAGCGCTGGCGGCGATCTTCCTCCTCGTTATCGGAGGAGTCGCTGCCGCCGTCATCCACCAGGTCCGCCGTCTGGGCAGACAGGGTGTGGACCACCGGGGTGGGGGAGTTGCCGTTATCGTCGCCGTCCGGCGAGAGGAGATCGGCAGGGGAGTCGAAGGCGCCTCCCACCAGAACGCTGGCCGAGGCGGCGGCGGCCACGACGCCGACAGCCGCTTTCTTCTTCCACTCCGTATTTTTCTTCTTCTCTTCCACGGAAAACCCTCCCTTCCGCTTGTTGGCCCCATTTTCCCACATTTTTTCCCGCTTTGCAAGAGAAATATGATTACAAAGCGATTACGGCTGATTCATGGAAAAATTGCAGAAATGAAAATAAGAATTGCATTTTCGGGGAAAACTTGCTATAAATAAGATGTACACACCAGAGAAAATGAAAGGAGCTTATGGATATGGAGCTGAAAGGCAGCAAGACCGAGCAGAATCTGCGGGACGCATTCGCCGGGGAGACCCAGGCCCGCAGTAAGTATGACTATTTTGCCTCTGTGGCCAAGAAGGAGGGCTACGAGCAGATCGCGGCTATCTTCCAGGCCACGGCCAACAACGAGAAGGAGCACGCCAAGCTGTGGTTCAAGGCTCTGCAGGGCATCGGTACCACCACCGAGAACCTGGCCGCAGCCGCAGCCGGTGAGAACTACGAGTGGACCGATATGTACGAGCGCTTCGCCCGGGAGGCCGAGGAGGAGGGCTTCACCCAACTGGCGGAACAGTTCCGCGGCGTGGCCGCCATTGAGAAGTCCCACGAGGAGCGCTACCGCGCCTTGCTGGAGAACATCGAGATGCAGAAGGTGTTCGAGAAGAGCGAGGAGACCATGTGGGAGTGCCGCAACTGCGGCCATCTGGTCATGGGAAAGAAGGCTCCGGACGTGTGCCCGGTGTGCAACCACCCCCAGAGCTACTTTGAGGTCAGAAAAGAGAACTATTGAGTGATGAGAAGGAGGCGGGGAGCCGAAGCTCTCCGCCTCTTATATGAAGCGATGAACATTATCGAAGAGATCAAACGCTACATACCCGGCTGCCCCCAGGAGGAGCGGGACAGAGCCATGATGCTGGACTTCCTGGCTTTGCACGGCGACGCCTTTGACCGCTCCAACACCGAGGCCCACATGACCGCCTCCGCCTGGGTCATCAGCCCGGATCGGACGAAGGTGGTCATGTGCTACCACAACCTCTACAACAGCTGGTCCTGGACCGGTGGCCACGCCGACGGGGATCGGGATCTGCTTGCGGTGGCCATGCGGGAGGTCCGGGAGGAGACGGGGCTCCGCACCCACCCGGTGACAGATGGGATCTTCTCTCTGGAGAACCTGCACGTGGAGGCCCATATAAAGCGTGGCGTCCACGTGTCCGCCCATATCCACATGAACGTGACCTATCTTCTCCAGGCGGAGGACGAGACGCTGCGGCCCAAGCCGGATGAGAACAAGGCCGTCCGGTGGATGACACCCCGGGAGGCACTGGCCTCCTCCACGGAGCCGTGGATGGTGGAGCACGTCTATCGTAAGCTGGCGGAAAGGGCCAAACCATACATGAAATAAAAACACGCCGATGGCACAAGCCACCGGCGTGTTTTCATTTGTCGGCGATCAGATCCTGTACCACGGCACCGGCCATCATGAGACCGGCCACGGAGGGGACCCATGCCACGCTGGCCGGGACGCTGCGGCGGCCGGGAGGGGGTGCCTCCAGCTGGGCGGTCTGGGCGGAGAGCTCCGGACTGAACACCACCTTCAGATGCTGGATGCCGCGGGCGCGCAGTTCCTTGCGCATGACCCGTGCCAGAGGGCAGCCGGAGGTCTTGGCGATATCGGTGATCTGGAGCAGCGAAGGGTTCAGCTTGTTGCCGGTGCCCAGAGCGGAGAGAATCGGGATATTTCGCTCCATGGCCTGCTGGATGAGATCCAGCTTGCAGGACACCAGATCGATGGCGTCCACGATATAGTCATAGTGTGCGGTGAAGAATTCCTCCCGGTGGGCGGCGTCGTAGGTGGCCTGAATAGGATGGACTGCGATATCCGGGTTGATATCCCGGCAGCGCTCCGCCGCCACCTCCGCCTTGGGCCGGCCCACGGTGGAGTGGAGGGCAAAAAGCTGGCGGTTGACGTTGCTGAGACTCAGCGTGTCTTGATCCACCAGAGTCAGTTCTCCCACGCCGGAGCGGGCAAGGGCTTCCACGGCATAGCTGCCCACGCCGCCCAGTCCGAAGACCGCCACGTGGCTGTGCTGCAGTCGGGACAGAGCATCGGAGCCAAGGATCATTTCCGTACGCAGAAATTGTTCGTTCATAGGATTCCTCCTGTGGAAAAAGGCCGGTAGTTTCTGAAGCATTTTCAATGCTTCAGAAACTACGTAGATTTAAAGTGAAGAGGGGATTCCCCTCCCTCTTCACAATCTCCCCATGCGAATCGAAACCTTTTTGCATAGGTATATTTTCATTCTGAGACCGCATGCTGCCGGCCTTTTTTGATGGCGTTATGCGTCAGCCCACGTACTTCATGCCGGAGGCCTGGGTGGCTTCCACGTCGGCAGTCAGGGACTCAATCCACTCGGAGTGGTCGGCACTGCGCAGGGTGTTTTCCACCTGGACCTGCCAGTAGGGGGCGTTCTGGCCCACGAAGTACATCACGTGGTATCCGTAATTGGTTTCCACGATGTCGGTGTCACCGGCCTGACGGGATTCATCGAAGCACCAGTCGTTGAAGGACTGGACCATCTGGTTGTGATAGACCTTCTCATACAGACCGCCGGTGGACTTGGAGCCGGGATCCTCGGTCAGCTCCGTAGCCAGAGCGGCGAAGGAATCCTCGGTGGCGTCGCCGGATTTCCACTGCTGCAGGGCATCCTCGGCCTTGGCCTTGGCATCAGCCTGCAGCTTGGCCAGATCGTCGTCATAGGTCTCGGACTTGGTGTCCAGAGAACTGCTGTCCACCCGGAAGAGGATGTGGCGCACGTCCACGGTGTTGTAGTCGTTGCGGCCGCGGCTGTGGAACACCACCAGATAATAGCTGGGATCGCTCTCCAGCAGGGCGTTGTCGTCGGCCTGACGGCTCTCGTCAAAGACCCAATCGCCAACCACGGAGCTGCTGTAAGTGCCGGTTTCCTGCTTGCTGTAGGTGGCCATGTCGTAATCCTTGGCGATCTTCTCCAGGGTGTCGCCGTTCTGATACCGCTCCATCGCCTCGTCAGCGGCCTTCTTGGCGGCATCCTTGGCGGCGGCAGACTCCTCTTCGGTGGGAGCCACGGACTTGCCGTCAGCATCGGTGGTGCTGGGGGCGGTACCGTTGAAATAGATGACCTCATAGGAGGCCACGTCATAGCTGTTCTTGTCCTCGGCGTAGGCCTTCTCCAGCTCGTCCTCGCTGTAGGTCAGCTTGTCCGAATAGTCCTGCTCATAGTGGGAGGCCAGCGCGGAGTTTTTGAGGACGTTCTTCAGGGTGGACATGGTCATGTTCTTGCCGAACAGGGCCTTCAGATAGGAGCTCAAAGACATGCCGTTGCTGGAGGCGTTCTCCTTCAGCTGAGACAGCGAGGCGTCCACGTCCTGCTGCATCTCATCGGTGAAGGTGAAACCGGCATCCTTGGCGGCGTTGTTCAGGGCGGTGATCTGAGTCAGATTGCGGATGGCGGCGTCCTTGAGGTAGGCATCCCAGGTCATATCCTCCTCCACGCCCAGGAACATCTTGGCCATGTCGTTGAGGTTGGTGGTGGTCAGATCCACTGCCTCGCCCAGACCCATGTAGCTGGCGTACTGGCTGTTGCGCAGGCTGTTATAGGTGGCGTGATAATAGTAGTCCACCTCAGCGGCGGAGTATTTCTGGCCGTCGATGGTAACGGCGGTGGTGCTGCGCTGGATCACGTTGGAATTCCACAGCAGCAGCAGGGCCGCCACCAGCACGAACAGTACGGCGATGCCGCCGTAGAGCATGTTGGAGCGGTGCTGCTTGGCACGCTCTTCCGCCTCGCGGACCTGCTTGGGATCGGGAGTGCCGCTGGCGGCCAGCTCCTGGCGAAGTTTCTTTTCTCTTGATGCGCTCATGTTGTCAGTCCTCTCAAAAATAGGGAGAAAAACTCCCCTTTATATAAAGTTGCCAAGTTATTATACAAGAAACGATCCGATTTAGCAAGAGGGAATATCAGGCCATCCCGCCGGCGGCAAAACAAAAAAGCACCGGCCGAAAACGGCCGGTGCTTTTGCCGGTAGGGACCGCTGCGACGGCGGCGTGAGCCAAGTTATAACCTGCACCAATCTCGCAGGTGGGTTGTCTCCAGCTTGCTTTACTGCTTCCAACGTCCAGCCGCGAAGGCAGCCGGGAGGCCTGCAAACCACATACTGATCCGACATCCCCTATAACAAATGTGAGGATAAAAAAGACCCATCACACACCGCGCAGGGTAGCACATCTCTGTGCTCAATGGTATTTTACCAGATTAGCAGATAAAAGAAAAGGGGTTTTATGAAAAAAAGTTCACGAATTTTCGTCCTCATCCGCCAGAATCTGCTCCATGAAGAGGTCGTATACCGTGTTGAGTTCTTCTTCGCTGTCCAGCGTGGAGAGGAATTCCTCGCCGTTTTCGGTGATGCTCTTGAGGATCACCAGGCCATAGTCCTCGGCGTCGTCGCTCTCGTCCTCGACGGCGGGGAAAAACGCCATGTAGGTCTGACCATTATGCTCCAGGGCATCCACGTACTCCAGCTCGATGTCATTGCCCTCGTCGTCGGTAATGGTGATGAAGTTGGGGCCGAAATCTTCGCTCATATCGGTTCCTCCTTTGTGTTGGTATGGAACAATATAACGGATTTCCGGACAAAAAGCAACAGGAAAGATGTGCGCTTTTTGAAAAAAGAGGAATCAAATTTAAAAAAATCGGCCGCTTTTTGCGAGAATAGCAATAATTATGGAATAATATGCCGGGAAACCATACTGCTTTTGAGGTTGACAGGTATGGTAAAATATCTTTAATACTGGTGTATTATGGAATTGGGGGCGTGTATTTTTGCGCGCCATGGACTTTTTAGAGAAAGGAAGGTGCCCTGTCATGGAACAGAAGAGACCCGTGAAAAAGACCGGCCAGCAGAGCGCCCAAAGCTCAGCGGGCAGCCGTCCCAGGAAGAAGAAAAAGCGCAGCACGCTGAAGAACGTTCTGTTCTGGATCGGCACGCTGATGCTCATCGGCGTTCTGACCATCACCATGTTCGTCGGCATTTTCATGACATACGTCAACAAGTCGCTGAAGGGACATGAAGAGGTGGATATCACCGCCTACAACGCCTCCGTCTCCTCGGAGCTGTATTACCGGGATCCCCAGACCGGGGAAGAGGTGATGTACGACACGCTGTTCCTCAACGCGGAGAACCGCATCTGGGTTACCCTCGATGAGATTCCCAAGGATCTGCAGAATGCCGCCATCGCCATTGAGGACAAGCGCTTTGAGAGCCATCACGGCGTGGACTGGAAGAGAACGGTAGGCGCGATCGTCTACACCCTGACCGGCAAAAACGTGCAGGGCGGCTCCAGTATCACCCAGCAGATGCTGAAGAATGCCACCGGCGACAACCAGAACACCGTCCGGCGCAAGGTGGTGGAGATCTACCGCGCTCTGGCCTTTGAGAAGACCCACAGCAAGGACGAGGTCATGGAGAACTATCTCAATCGCATCTATATGGGCGAGTCCTGCTACGGCGTCAAGACGGCGGCCAAGATGTATTTCGGCAAGGACGTCTCCGAACTGTCCCTGGCGGAGTGCGCCAGCCTGATCTCCATTACCAACAACCCCTCCATGTATGACCCCCTCATCGACGACTGGACCCGGGAGAACAACCGCAAGCGCCAGACGGACGTGCTGGATGCCATGCTGGAGCAGGGGAAGATCAGCGAGGCGCAATACAACGCCGCGATGAACGAGGAGATCGTTTTCAGCGACGGCTATACCTGTTTCGGCAACTTTGTGGATATCGATCCCGCCGACGAGCAGGAAGAGGGCGAGGGCGAGACTGTGGAACGGGCCCGGAACTCCTACTTTACCGATCAGGTCATCGACGACGTGATTGCCGCGCTGCAGGAGAAGTACGGCTACGATGCCCTCACCGCTGAGAACAAGGTGTTCGGCGGCTGCAAGATCTATACCACCCAGAACATTGACCTGCAGCACATCGCCGAGGAGGTCTTCGAAAACACGGAGTATCTGGATATCCTTGACTCCGAGGGTGAACCGCTCCAGGCGGCCATCACGCTGATGGATCCCTATACCGGCGAAGTGCTGGCCGTCGTTGGCGGCACCGGCGTCAAGACCATCAACCGCGGCTGGAACTGGGCCACCACCACACGGCAGTGCGGCTCCGCCATCAAGCCCATCTCCACCTACGCACCGGCTCTGGACGACGGTACCATCACCGCCGCCTCCGCCATTGACGACTATCCGGTGATGGTGCTCAATGACCACGCCTATCCCCAGAACTCCCACGCCGGCTTTGCGGGCCTGACCTCCGTGCAGACCGCGGTGATCGATTCTCTGAACACCTGCGCCGCCCGGGTCAACCTGAAGTACGGCACCTACAGCTCCTATAACTTCATGGTGGACAAGCTGGGCTTTACCACCCTGACCGAGGATGACGCCGAGAAGGTCGGCGCTATGGCGCTGGGCGGCCTCCAGTACGGTGTGAACACCGAGGAGATGGCTGCGGCCTACTCCATCTTTGTCAACGACGGAATCTACACCAAGCCCTATACCTTCTACCGCGTGGAGGATGCCGACGGCAACGTGCTGCTGGAGAACGGCCCTCAGTCCAGCGTAGCCATCAAGGAGAGCACAGCCTACCTGATGCGGGAGATGCTGCGCAGTGTCATCAGTTCCGGTACGGGCTATGAGGCGGCCTTCTCCGGCATGAGCCAAGGCGGCAAGACCGGTACCACCAACGATGAGCGCGACCGCTACTTCGTGGGCTTTACGCCGTATTACTGCGCGGCGGTCTGGACCGGCTTCCGCTCCAACGAGCAGATCTGGATCGGCGGCAACCCCGCCGCAAACCTGTGGCGTGAGGTGATGAGCAGGGTCCACGCGAATCTGTCCGACCCCGGCTTCCACTCTGCCACCGGCGTGACCACGGTGACGGTGTGCGCCGACAGCGGCCTGCTGGCCACCGACGCCTGTACCCATGATCTGCGGGGCAACCGGGTCCGCACGGTGACAGTGGCTGCCGACACAGCTCCCACCCAGCACTGCAACGTCCACAAGATGGTCAAGTGGTGCAAGGACGGCAAACACCTGGCTACGGACCTCTGCCCCAAGGAGAGCGTTACGGAGGTGGCCGTTCTGGACTTCGATCGTGAGATCATCAAGGGCATCAAGGCCGGCGATCACCAGTATCTGCTGAAGATCCTCTCTGCGGAGACGCTGGACGGAAAGGACAACAAGGAGTGCCCGGTCCACAACGAGCAGTGGAAGAAGAAACAGCAGGAAGAGGAAGAGAAGAAGAAAAAAGAGGAAGAAGAGAAGAACAAACCCAAGCCCACAGATCCGACGTTGCCGGAAGACCCCACTCCGACCAATCCCGACGACCCGATAACGCCGGGAGATCCCACAGAACCGGAGGTACCTGACGGAACCGGGAATGGGGGATAACCGTTTCAATCAGCTGTAAAAAGCGCGCAGCGGGAATCCGCTGCGCGCTCTTTTTGCGGCAATGGCGAATCCATAGCGACACAGAGAAATACCAGAGGCCCATCCGACCGGATGGGCCTCTGGTATTTGCTGGGACATCATCAGAAGTTCTTGATGATCTCCACGATCTCAGCGCCGATACGCTTCTGAGCCTCCACGGTGGCGGCGCCGATGGAAATCAGCGAAGCGCTGCCTGCGGCAGATAAAGCGAGCTGATTTCGGGGAAGTGTCCCGGCTTTCACGACTGACAGGAGCGAAAGCCGGCTGACACGACGGTGGGGGAGCACGAGGCGCCGCAAAAAACGAAAGCCCATCCGACCGGATGGGCTTTCGCCATATGAAAGGTTGAGATTAGAAGTTCTTGATGATCTCCACGATCTCGGCGCCGATGCGCTTCTGAGCCTCCACGGTGGCGGCGCCGATGTGCGGCGTGCAGGACACCATGGGGTGGCTGTACAGAGCCTTGTTGGAGGCGGGCTCGTCGGCGTAGACGTCCAGGCCGGCGGCGCGGACCTTACCGGACTCCAGAGCGGCCAGCAGTGCATCCTCATCCACGTTGGTGCCGCGGGAGGTGTTGATGATCACCACGCCGTCCTTCATCTTGGCAATGTTCTCAGCGCTGATCAGGGCGCCGCCATCCACAGCGGGAGCGTGGACGGAGACGAAGTCGGCCTTGGCCAGCAGCTCATCCATCTCCACGTAGGGGATGCCAAGCTTCTCCTCGATGCCGGGGATGTGGAAGATATCAAAGGCGATGACGTTCATGCCGATGGCCTTGGCCATCACGCCCAGGTGCTGACCGATGCGGCCGAAGCCCACGATGCCCAGGGTCTTGCCCTGCAGCTCGATGCCCTTGCCGTAGGCCTTCTTCTCCCACTTGTCCTCACGCATGGTGTGGCCGGCAATGGAGAGATAACGGGCGCAGGAGAACATGTGACCCATGGCCAGCTCGGCCACGGACTGGGAGGAGGCGCGAGGGGTGTTCTTCACGGTGATGCCGTGCTCCTCGGCATACTTGACATCGATGTTGTCCACGCCCACGCCGCCGCGGATGATCAGCTTCAGCTTGCCGCCGGCAGCCTCGTCAATGTGGTTGGCACGGACCTTGGTCTTGGAACGGACCACAGCCACGTCAAACTCCCGGAGGGCAGCGCCCAGCTGATCGGGCTCATAGAACTGCTCAACGACCTCGTGACCCATTTCGCGCAGCTGCGCCATGGCGGTCTTATCCATTCCGTCGGTAACCAGAATACGCATGATATATGTATCTCCTTTCAGATTTGTGTGGAAATTATTTGTGTTCTGCCTCGAACTTGGTCAGGAACTCCACCAGCGCCTGGGCGCCCTCGATGGGCATGGCGTTATACACGGAGGCGCGCAGGCCGCCCACACTCTTGTGGCCCTTCAGGTTGTCGAAGCCGGCCTCCTTGGAGGCGGCCACCACGGCGGCGTCCAGATCCTTGTCGCCGGTGACGAAGGGGATGTTCATCAGGCTGCGATCCTCAGGCACCACGGCGCCCTTGAACAGCTTGGAAGAATCCAGGAAGTCATAGATGACCTTGGCCTTGGCGATGTTGCGCTTGTGCATCTCCTCCAGGCCGCCGATGCTCTTGAGGTACTTGAACACCTTGCCGCAGCAGTAGATGGCCCAGCAGTTGGGGGTGTTGTACATGGAGCCGGCGTCGGCGTGGGTCTTGTACTTCATGTAGATGGGGGTCTTGGGATCCAGATCGTCGCGGATCAGATCCTCACGGATGATGACGACGGCCATGCCGGCGGGGCCCACGTTCTTCTGCACGCCGGCCCAGATCAGACCGTAGTCAGAGACGTTGCAGGGCTTGCTCAGGAACATGGAGGACTGGTCGGACACCAGGATGTGACCCTTGGTGTTGGGCAGCTTGTTCCAGGTGGTGCCGTTGATGGTCTCGTTCTCGCAGATATAGACGTAATCGCAATCCTCGGGAATGGGCAGATCGGAGCAGTCGGGGATGTAGGAGAAGTTCTTGTCGGCGGAGGAGGCAATCACGGTGACCTCGCCGTACTTCTTGGCCTCGGCAATGGCCTTCTTGGACCATGCGCCGGTCTCCACGTAGCAGGCCTTGCCGTTCTTCATCAGGTTCATGGGAACCATGGCAAACTGCAGGGTGCCGCCGCCCTGAACGAACAGGACCTTGTAGTTATCGGGAATGCCCATCAGCTCGCGCAGATCGGCCTCAGCCTCGTCTACGATCTGCTGAAAGACCTTGGAGCGGTGGCTCATCTCCATGACGCACATGCCGCTGCCGCGGTAGTTCATCATCTCGTCCCGGATCTCCTCCAGAACGCACTCCGGCATCATGGCCGGGCCGGCAGAGAAGTTAAAGGTGCGATTGTACTTCATCTTTGTTTTCCTCCTGTTAATTGAATTGTTTTCGCTGTTATTCCAATTCTATCCTATGCTCATATAGTATACGGCAAGTTGACAAGAGAATCAACAGGGAAAAGTCAAAAGAGAGTGGGAAAGTGGAAGGTTTTTTTATGAAAATCGGAGAATTGACAGGGCGGAGGGAACATGATATAACAGGATGCGACACTGCAGAAGGAGCGGGAAAGGGAAGAAATGGATTACTTGCGCAAAAAGTGGAGTTCATTTTGTGAATATATGGCGGCTCTGGTCAAGTGGATGCTGGTAGGTGCGCTGATCGGCACGGTGGGCGGGATCGTGGGATCCCTGTTCCATCTGGGCGTCAGCTACGCCACGTCGGTGCGCCTGGCCCACAGCTGGGTGCTGTACCTGATGCCCCTGGGCGGCCTGGCCATTGTATGGCTCTACAAGGTGACGAACACAGAGGGCAAGGGCACCAACGCCGTCATCGAGTCGGTGCACTTCGGCAAGGAGGTGCCCATCCTGCTGGTACCGGTGATCTTTGTCGCAACGGTCATCACCCACCTGGTAGGCGGCAGCGCCGGCCGCGAAGGCGCCGCCCTGCAGATCGGCGGCGGCATCGGCCACGGAGCAGGCAGGCTGCTGCAGATGGGGGAGAAGGATCTGCCCCTGGCCACGCTGTGCGGCATGAGCGGCGTGTTTGCCGCCCTGTTCGGCACGCCTCTGACGGCGACGGTGTTTGCCTTGGAGGTCATCTCCGTGGGCGTGCTGTACTATGCGGGGCTGGTTCCCTGCATCACCGCGTCCATGATGGGCTACCTGGTGTCCCGCCTTATGAACATCGAGCCCACCCGCTTTACCGTGGAGATCCCCGGGCTGGACGCCTGGCTGATGATCCTGGTGGCGGCGCTGGCGGTGGCCTGCGCCTTCGTGAGCATTTTCTTCGTCCGCGGCCTCCACTACACGGAGCACGCGGCAGATCGCTATCTGAAGAGCCCGTGGCTCCGCGTCGTGGCGGGCTCCGCCGTGCTGATCGGCCTAAGTCTGGTGACCAACGGCGACTATAACGGCGCCGGCATGGAGGTGATCGAGCGGGCCATGGCCGGGGAGGCGGACGTGCTGGCCTGGCTGTGGAAGCTGCTCTTCACCGCCATTACCATCGGCGTGGGCTTCAAGGGCGGCGAGGTGGTCCCGTCCTTCTTCGTGGGCGCCACTTTCGGATGCGTGCTGGGGGGCCTGATGGGGCTTCCCGCCGGCTTCGCCGCGGCGCTGGGCCTGGTGGCCGTGTTCTGCGGGGCGGTGAACTGCCCGCTGGCCTCCATGATCCTGAGCATCGAGCTGTTCGGCGGCCAGGGCATCCTGTATTTCGCCATGACCTGCGCCATCAGCTACGTGCTCTCGGGCTACTGCGGGCTCTACAGCAGCCAGACCATCCTCTACTCCAAGCTCCGGGCGGAGTTCATCAACCAGCGGACAACGGAATAAGACGACATAACAGCAAGTGCCGCGTGAGAGAGCTCACGCGGCACTTTTTATTTGATAGTGCACTATTCGAGCATGCCCGCCAGCCGCCCGCTGGACCAGGCCCACTGGAGATTGTAGCCGCCGCAGTCGCCGTCCACGTCCAGCACCTCGCCGCAGGCGTAGAAGCCGGGCACCAGACGGCTCTGCATCGTCCGAGGATCGAACTCGTCGGTGCGCAGGCCGCCGGCGGTGACCTGGGCCTGATCAAAGCCGCAGGTGCCGGTGATGGGCAGGGTGAAATGGTGAACGGTGTGGGCGATACGGCGGAGGTCGTCCTCCGACAGAGATCCTGCCGGCTGGGCGGTAAAGCCGCAGGATTTGCAGAGGATCTGGCCCAATCGGGTGTGGAACAGGCCCGTCAGCAGCGTCTGGCTCTCCCGGCCCGCCATGGCGGTCTGACGCCGGAGCAGCCAGGACATGGTTTCCTTCTGATCCTGCTCCGGAAGGAGATTCAGCGCGCAGACGAGATCGTCCCCGCCGGTGGCCACGGCCCGGGACACGTCGAAGATGGCGGGGCCGCTGACGCCGTATTCGGTGAACAGGATCTCTCCGCTGTTCTCGGCAATCGTCTCGCCGCCCCGGCGGATCCGGATGGCGGCCTGGGCCTTGACGCCCTTGAGGGAGCGGGGGTAGGTGGGGTCGGTTTTCAGCTGCACCAGGGAGGGGTAGAGCGCCGTTCGGTGATGGCCCAGACTCTTGGCCAGCTGGTAGCCGTCCATGACGCCGCCCAGCTTGCTGCCGGCGGCGCCGCCCGCTGCCAGGATCACCGCGTCTGCGGTGAAGGACTCCGCCTCTGTGCGGACGGTAAAGGTATGATTCTTTGCGCGAATGCCGGTGACGGTGCAGCCGGTATGGAGCTCGATGTTGGGGTGATCCAGGGCAAAACGCAGTACGTCCAGTACGCTGCCGGCCATGTTGGAGTAGGGGTAGAGGCGGCCGCTGTCCTCGGCGGCGGCGAGGAGGCCCAGGGAGGCAAACCAGTCCAGCGTGGCGGCCACGTTCAGATCGGCCCGGCCCAGAGCGTAATCACTGAAATGGGGGTCGGCGCCGTGGTAGTGGCCGGATGCGCCGGTGGCGTGATAGTTGGACAGATTGCAGCGGCCGTTGCCGGTGGACAGAAGCTTGCGGCCCACCCGGGCCTGCCGCTCCAGCAGGAGGACGTGGTGTCCGTTTGACGCGGCGGTGATGGCGGCCGCCATGCCGCTGGCGCCGCCGCCAATGATGCAGACCGTCATGACTGTGCCTCCAGACGCTTCCGGGTCAGGTAGCCCTCCAGCATCAGGCTTGCAGCCACCGCATCCACGATCTTCTTGCGCTTCTTGGCGTTTTTGCCGTTTTCGAAGAGGATACTGTGGGCCTCCACGGTGCTGCGGCGCTCATCCCACAGCGTGACGGGGAGGGAGGTGCGCTCCCGGAGCGTCTCAGCCAGGGCGGCGCATTTCTCGGCGCGGGGGCCCAGGGTGCCGTCCATGTTCTTGGGATAGCCCAGCACCAGCTCCGTGACGCCGTGGTCGGCGATGAGCCGATCGATCTCAGACAGGACGATCTCCTCCTTACGGCTGTTGATCACAGTGGTGTAGCCGGCCAGGGTGCCGGTCATATCGGAGATGGCGATGCCGGTGTGGGCGTCGCCGTAGTCGATGGCCATGATTTTCATACGATTCCCCCTCTGCGCAGAATGGTTTTCCCCATCATACACGATTTCCCGGTGAGGCGCAAGAATCAGCGCCGGAAAACCTTGAAAATTCCCTGATTTTTGCCAAAATTGTTGTTGACCTGGGCCGAAAACTGTGCTACACTTGTCATTACCTGTGAGTGGGTGCTTTCTTTTTGCGCGCTTTTTTCGCTTCGGGCGGGCAGAAGATACGCCGCAGATCAGGGAGGCAATCGGTGTCCCGATTGCGGGATACCTAATCTAATAAGGAGGTGCCGTTATATGCGCGTGAAAGTCACTCTCAGATGCAACGAGTGCAAGCAGAGAAATTACAACACGATGAAGAACAAGAAGAATACCCCGGACAAGCTTGAGATGAACAAGTATTGCCCCTTCTGCAAGAAGCACACGGTCCACACCGAGACCAAGTAATCGGAGGAAAGAACGATGGCTGAAGAGAAGAAGGTCAAGAAGGACCGCACCAAGTGGTTCCGGGAAATGAGAAGCGAACTGAAGAAGGTCGTTTGGCCCAACGCTGAGACTACCGCCAAGAACACCGGCACGGTGCTGCTGTGCTCCCTGTTGGTGGGCGCCGCTATCTGGATCTTTGATGCGGTGGCAGTGCTGGCTGTCAACACCCTGATCGGCCTGTTCGCCTGAGAGGGAAGAACATGGCTGATAACGCAAAGTGGTATGTAATCCACACCTATTCCGGCTATGAGAACGCGGTGAAAGCCGCCATCGAGAAGTCCGTGAACAACCGTAACCTTCATGACATGATCCAGAGGATGGAGATCCCCATGGAAACGGTGACCGAGGTCAACGAAGAGGGCGTCAGGAAGGAAGTGGAACGCAAGGTGTTCCCCGGTTACGTGCTCATCAAGATGGTGCTGACAGATGACACCTGGCATCTGATCCGCAATATCCGCGGCGTGACCGGCTTCGTGGGCTCGGCCAACAAGGCCATCCCCCTGACGGAGGATGAGGTGGCCGCCCTGGGCGTGGAGAAGCATGAGATCGTGGTCATGTACCACGTGGGCGATACCGTGCGCATCACGGATGGCCCGCTGTCCACCTTTACGGGGACGGTCGAGGAGATCGAGCCGGAGAAGAACAAGGTCCGGGTCGTGGTCTCCATGTTTGGCAGAGAGACACCGGTGGAGCTGGAGCTCGACCAGGTGGAAGTCATGTCCTGACGGCAGCAGCAACTGCCGAGCAAAGGCCGGGGCGAAACCACTCCGGCACAAGTGGGAGAGATGGAACCATCATCTCGCCAAAAGCGGATCCGGTATTGGCCGGCCGCTACCACATTTTTATGAAGGAGGTGCCTATCCATGGCACAGAAAGTTGTTGGTTATGTCAAGCTGCAGATTCCTGCAGGTAAAGCAACCCCCGCACCCCCCGTTGGCCCCGCTCTGGGCCAGCACGGCGTCAACATCGCCGCTTTCACCAAGGAGTTCAACGAGCGCACCAAGAACGACATGGGCCTGATCATCCCCGTTGTGATCACCGTGTATTCCGACCGCTCTTTCTCCTTTATCACCAAGACCCCTCCCGCAGCCGTTCTGATCAAGAAGGAGTGCAACATTGAGTCCGGTTCCGGCGTTCCCAACAAGGAAAAGGTCGCTACCATCTCCAAGGCCTCCATCCAGAAGATCGCCGAGCTGAAGATGCGTGATCTGAACGCCGCTTCCCTGGAAGCTGCCATGAGCATGATCGCCGGTACCGCACGCTCTATGGGCGTTGTCGTCGGCGAGTAAGGAGGGTGTAAGAGATGTTTAGAGGTAAGAAGTATAAAGAGAGTGCCAAGCAGATCGACAAGGCTATGCTGTATGATCCCAAGGAGGGTCTGGAGCTGATCTGCAAGACTGCCACCGCCAAGTTTGATGAGACCGTCGAGCTGCACGTGAAGCTGGGTGTTGACTCCCGTCACGCCGATCAGCAGGTCCGCGGCGCCATCGTTCTGCCCAACGGCACCGGTAAGACCGCCCGCGTGCTGGTCTTCGCCAAGGGCGACAAGGCCGACGCTGCCCGTGAGGCCGGCGCCGACTACGTGGGCGATATGGACATGGTGGAGAAGATCCAGAAGGAGAACTGGTTCGACTTCGACGTGGTCGTCGCCTCCCCCGACATGATGGGTGTTGTGGGTCGTCTGGGTAAGCTGCTGGGCCCCAAGGGCCTGATGCCCTCCCCCAAGGCCGGTACTGTGACTCCCGACGTGGCCAAGGCCGTCAAGGAAGTCAAGGCCGGTAAGGTGGAGTATCGTCTGGACAAGACCAATATCATCCACTGCCCCATCGGCAAGGTTTCCTTCGGCGCTGACAAGCTGTATGAGAACTACACCGCTCTCATCGGCGCCATCATCAAGGCCAAGCCCGCCGCTGCCAAGGGCCAGTATATCCGCTCCTGCGTGGCCGCCGCCACCATGGGCCCCGGCGTGAAGATGAACGCCGCCAAGCAGCTCTAATCGGCTGAAAAGTTCCCCAAATTTATATATTTAGGGGTTGACAGGCTGTTGACCCTTGGATATAATATCAGATGCGTTCCAAAGACAGCAGGTGGCCGCAAGGCCGTAAGTCCTGCCGAGGATGGCAAATCGTAATGATTGTCTTTTACCGTCCTCCTGTCTTGCGACACGGAGGACGGTTTCCTTTTTTGAACGCACCGACAATTCTCATGGAGGTGAAACACAAGAATGCCCAACGCAAAGGTTCTGTCTGAAAAGCAGGCGATCGTGGCGGCGCTGACCGAGAAGCTGCAGAACGCAGCCGCCGGTATCATCGTTGACTACAAGGGCATCACCGTGGCAGAGGATACCGCTCTGCGCGCTGATTGCCGCGAGAACAACGTGGAGTACTCCGTCATCAAGAACACCCTGCTGCGCTTTGCATTCAACAACTGCGGTCTGAACGAACTGGACGATCAGCTCAATGGTACCACTTCTCTGGCTATCTGCGCTGAGGATCCCGTGGCTCCCGCCCGCGTGATTGCTGACTACGCAAAGAAGCTCAATGGCAAGTTCGAGATCAAGGGCGGTTTCATGGACGGTAAGGTCGTCTCTCTGGAGACCATCCAGTCCCTGGCTGCCATCCCCGCACTGCCTGTCCTGCAGGCTCAGGTCCTGGGTACCATGCTGGCGCCCATCTCCGGTCTGGCCTGCGTCCTGAAGCAGATCGCCGAGAAGAACGGCGCTCCTGCCGAGGAAGCCGCTGCTGAGTAAGCTCAGCGAAAACTGACAAGGACGCAAGTCGTCCCACACAAAAAATAACTATCTTACAATTAGGAGGCTATTACAATGTCTGAGAAGATTACTGCTATGATCGAAGAGATCAAGGGCCTGACCGTTCTGGAGCTCAGCGAGCTGGTTCACGCTCTGGAGGAAGAGTTTGGCGTTTCCGCCGCTGCTATGGCCGCTCCCGCTGCCGGCGCTGCTGCTCCCGCTGCCGAGGAGAAGACCGAGTTTGACGTCGTTCTGGCTGGCTTCGATGCCGCTCAGAAGATCAAGGTCATCAAGGTCGTCCGCGAGGTCATGGGTCTGGGCCTGGCCGAGGCCAAGGCTGCCGTCGAGGGTGCTCCCACCACTCTGAAGGAAGCCCTGTCCAAGGAGGACGCCGAGGAGCTGAAGAAGAAGGTCGAGGAAGTCGGCGGCAAGGTCGAGCTCAAGTAAGTTCCTTCTTTACACAAGCAAAAAAACAGATGTGGCGCAAGTCACATCTGTTTTTTTCTTGACAGCATAAAACCCGGTCCTGCGATATGTGTCGCAGAACCGGGTTTTGTCATGCTTATCTTTCAGCAGTTGGGGATCACGGCGAACAGCACCAGCGGCTCGGCGCCGCTATTGACGATGCTGTGGCTGTGTCCGGCCAGGCAGTAGTGGACCATACCGGGGGACAGAGGGATCTCCTGCCCGTCGTCGATGCACACGCCGGTGCCGGAGAGGAAGTACATCACTTCGTAGCTGCCCTCATGGACGTGAGGGCCAATGGAGGAGCCCGCCGGCAGGGTGCAGTGCATAAACTTGCCGCGGTCATCGGTGAAGAGACGGGCGTGGGCCTCGCCGGTGCCGCCTTTGAAGTGGGGCAGCACCTGGAGGGGGATGTCTTTGTAGTCAAGGGTCATAGGAATACCTCCTGTTTGGATAGGACTTTACCTTATCAGCCAGACCTTCGCTCTGGCGGCGCTTCGGCGATTTTCCTCAGTTCAGGAAGTCCTTCAGCTTCTTGCTGCGGCTGGGATGGCGGAGCTTCCGCAGGGCCTTGGCCTCGATCTGACGGATGCGCTCGCGGGTCACGTTGAATTCCTTGCCCACCTCTTCCAGGGTGCGGGTGCGGCCGTCCTCAATGCCGAAGCGCAGCTTCAGCACCTTTTCCTCCCGGGGGGTCAGGGTGCTCAGCACGTCCACCAGCTGCTCCTTCAGCAGGGTGAAGCTGGCGGCCTCACTGGGCTCGGAGGCACCCTCGTCGGGGATGAAGTCGCCCAGATGGGAGTCCTCCTCCTCACCGATGGGGGTCTCCAGGGAGACCGGCTCCTGGGCGATCTTCAGGATCTCCCGGACCTTGTCCACCGGCATGCCCATCTCCTCAGAGATCTCCTCCGGGGTGGGGTCGTGACCCAGCTCCTGGAGAAGCTGACGGCTGACGCGGATGACCTTGTTGATGGTCTCCACCATGTGGACGGGGATGCGGATGGTCCGGGCCTGGTCGGCAATGGCGCGGGTAATGGCCTGGCGGATCCACCAGGTGGCGTAGGTGGAGAACTTGTAGCCCTTGGTGTAGTCGAACTTCTCCACGGCCTTGATGAGGCCCAGATTGCCCTCCTGGATCAGATCCAGGAACAGCATCCCGCGGCCGACATAGCGCTTGGCGATGGACACCACCAGACGGAGGTTGGCCTCGGCCAGCTTCTGCTTGGCGTCTTCGCCCCGCTTGGCGTCGGCCTTCAGCTGCTCCAGTTCTTCGGCGGGGATGGCCTCGCCGTTCTCCTCAGCCGCAGTGAGCCGCTCCTTGGCCCGGTTGCCCGCCACCATGGCGGTGGCCAGCTCGACCTCCTCATCGGCGGTCAGGAGGGGGACCTTGCCGATCTCCTTGAGGTACATACGCACGGGATCGTCGATGTTGAAGCTGTCTACCAGCGTGTTGGGGTCGACCAGCTCCTCCTCTTCGATCTCGGCGATCTCCTCCATGGGAGGCTCCACGTCCTCCGGCAAATCGCCGGGGAAATCGTCGCCGCTGAGCTCGATCTCAAGAGCCTCCAGAGAATCGTATACCTGCCCCATCTGCTCGTCGTTCAGATCCAGCTCGTCCATCAGGTCTCCCAGCTCGGTGGTGTTGACCTTGCCCTTTTTCTTGGAACGGACAAACAGATCCTTCAGCTTCTCGTGGCCCTGCAGCAGGGCGGCGGCGGGAAGCGTGGCAATGGTTTTGTCATCCAATTTGGTGTTCTTGCTCTTCTTGGCGGGAGTCTCCGTCTTTTCGCTTTCGGCCAACAGCTGATCGGCCATCTCTTCCAACTGCTGCTCGGTCAGTTTCTCACTCATGTCGCTTTCCTCCATATCCCTTTGTTTCTTTGAACTTATTGCCTGCGGCGGCCAACGGATCGATACCGGCGCTGCCGTCGCGTTTTTCCTTCTCCTGCCGGATCACCGCTATGTAGTCCTGCAGCGCCTTGGCTGCGTTGGCGGTGGATTCCGGCTTCTGCATGATGGTGGTCAGGTGGCTCATCTCCTCACCGGTCAGCACCGACGAGAGCTGAGCCAGACCCAGTGCGTGGCCCGATTGACGGTCCTGCCACAGTTGGGCGAAGATACGGCCCAGCAGGGGGGAGGAGAAATCCTCCGGCGCCAGCGGCGTCTCCGGCGGGAACAGGGACTCATCCTGCATCAGCAGACGGATCACACCCTCCTCCGCCAGCGCGCTGCGGAGGTTTTCGTAACGGATGCCCCGCTCCCGGGGCTGCAGGACGGCGCTGGGGTTCAACTCCCGACGCTCCCGCTTTTTCCGGTCGATGGCCATCTTCTTCCTGAAGGCCCGCTTGACCTCTAGACGCATGGCGTCGGGTGTCAGTCCGGCGGCTTCTGCGGCCCGGACGGTGTAGACCTCCCGCTCCACGGCGTTTTCCAGGGTGGCCAGTTCCTGGCTGATCTCCCCGGCGTAGGCGATGCGCTGGCGGTCGTCCTTCAGGTCGTACTTCCCGGCGATCTGGGCCATGCGGAATTCCATGCCGTTCTCGCTGCCGTTCAACAGCCGCTCGAAGGCGTCGGGCCCATAGTTTTTGATGAAGTCGTCGGCGTCCTGCTTGGTGGGTTTTCCGTCCACCATGCGGTTTGGCAGGCTGAGCACCTTGACAGAGAACTCCGAGTTGTTCAAAAGCTCCAGCGCCCGCTGGGTAGCCAGTTGGCCGGCGTTGTCGTTATCGTAGCACAGCACCAGCTCCTTGGTGTAGCGGCTGAGGAGGCGGGTCTGCTCCTGGGTGAGAGCCGTGCCCATGGAGGCCACGGCGTTGTCAAAGCCGGCCTGATGCAGCGTCACCACGTCCAGGTTGCCCTCGCAGAGGATGATGTTGGGCCGCTTGGTCTTCTTGGCCAGGTTCAGGCCGTAGAGCACCCGGCGCTTGCTGTAGGCGATGGTCTCCGGGGTGTTCATGTATTTGGGCTCGGATTTGTCCAGCACGCGGCTGCCGAAGCCCACCACGTCACCCCGTACGTCGATCACCGGAAGCATCAGACGGTTGCGGAACTTGTCGTAGATGTGGCCGTTCTTGCTCTGGACCGCCAGACCGGCGCTGATGAGCTCGGCCTTGGTGTAGCCCCGCTGGGTCATGGCGGTGAGCAGGGCGTCCCAGCTGTCCGGCGCGGCGCCCATACCGAAACGGACGGCGATAGGCCGGCGGATCTGGCGCTTGTCCAGATAGGCCTGGACGGCGGCGCCCTCCGGCTTTTGCAGGAGATCGTAGTAAAAGCGGGCGGCCTCCCGGTTCAGCTCCAGGATCCGGCGGCGCAGCTTGTCGGTGCCGTCGCGCTGATCCTCCGGCACGGGGATGTTGGCCCGCTTGGCCAGGAAGCGCACGGCATCTGGATAGGAGAGATTCTCCATGTCCATAATAAAGTTGATGACGCCGCCGCCCTTCTTGCAGCCGAAGCAGTGGTAGAACTGCTTGTCCGGCAGGACGTGGAAGGAGGGGGTCTTTTCATTGTGGAAGGGACAGCAGCCCCAATAGCTGCCGCCTTTGGCCTGCAGCGTTACGTAGCTGCCCACCACGTCCACGATATCGTTGCGGGCAATCAGCTCGTCCAGAAAGCTCTGGGGAAACGCCATGGGACCGTCCTCCTTTCCAATCGTGTTGCGGTGAGTTTGGCGGGGAACGCTGCCTCGATTTGGCCCGCTCCCCCAAAACGCCTATTACTATATACCAAAATCTTTTTCAAAATCCTCTTTTTCATACGAAAAAAATGAAAAAAGGCAAAAAAACACGCAGCCCGGAAAAAGGACTGCGTGTGTGGGAAACCTGTCAATCGTTCATCCCCGCTCCAGAAGACGCTCGCCGGCGCGGAAGATATCGCCGGCGCCTACCGTCAGGATCAGATCGCCGGGCCGGGCCAGCTGGGCCAGGGTATCCGTCACCTTCTCCAGGCTGGAGCAGTAGATGGCGCCGGGGATCTCACGGGCCAGATCCCGGGAGGAGGTGCCCTTTTCATTGGTTTCCCGGGCGGCGTAGATCTCCGCCAGCACCGTGATATCGGGCAGCTTCAGCTCCTCTACGAAGCGGTCAAACAGCTTTTCGGTGCGGGAGTAGGTATGGGGCTGGAAGGCGCAGATGATGCGCTCATAGGGCCGCTGTCTGGCCATGGTCAGCAGGGCGTGGAGCTCGTCGGGATGATGGGCATAGTCGTCGTAGACGTCGGCCCCGTGATAGGAGCCCTTGCGCTCAAACCGCCGGCCGGCACCCAGGAAGTTGTTCAGACCGTTCTCCACGGCCTTTGCGCCGATGCCCAGCAGATAGGCGGAGCAGGCGGCGGCCAGGGCGTTGGAGATGTTGTGATCGCCGCCCACCAGCAGTTCCACGTGGGCATATTTCTCGCCGCGGATGACGATATCGAAGGCGGGCAGACCGTCAAAGTAGGCCACGTTGTCGGCATAGCAGTCGGCGCTGCGGTCAAAGCGGCTGAACCAGAGCAGGGAGCCCTCATAGCCGGCCAGCGTCTCCCGGGCCCCTTTGTCGTCCCAGTTGCCCACCACATAGCCGTTCTGGGGCACCAGCTCGGCGAAGGAGCGGAAGGAGTGCTCGATATCCTGAAGATCCTTGAAGAAATCCAGGTGGTCCTCAGCCACGTTCAGGATCACAGCCACGGTGGGGAAAAAGTTCAGGAAGGAGTTGCAGTATTCGCAGCTCTCCAGAATGATGGTCTCGCCCTTGCCCACCCGATAGCCGGCGTTGCGGAGCAGGGGCAGCGTGCCGCCGATCATCACGGTGGGATCGGCCTGGGCGGCCATAAAGATGTGGGTGGCCATGGCGGTGGTGGTGGTCTTGCCGTGAGTGCCGGAGATGCACAGGGCGTTCCGGTACTGGCGCATAATGGCACCCCAGGCCTGGGCCCGCTCGTAGACGGGGATGCCCCGGGCGATGGCGCCGGCGATCTCCGGATTCTCGTCCTTGATGGCGGCGGTGCGGATCACCAGGTCGCAATCCTTCAGATTCTCCGCGCTGTGGCCCACGGCTACCTGGATGCCCAGACTGCGCAGGTGCTTCACGGAATCACTGTCATTCATATCGGAACCCTGGACGGCCAGGCCCATACCGTTGAGGACCTCGGCCAGCGGGCACATGGACACGCCGCCGATGCCGGCCAGATGGACGCGGACGCCGGGACGCATATAGTTGCTGATATCCACAGATGGATGGAACATACGGATCTCCTCCAAAATGAGCTGGGAGCAGCGCGGTGTACCGCGTTGCAATTTTTCGTACCCCATATTATAATACGGGGAGAAGAGAAGTGCAACGGGGAATCCGACGAATTATTCACCGGAAATCTGGGAAAGGAGGGTGAGAAATGCTGCCGCAGGAGGTACTGGAGATATTGCGTCGCCTGAACGGGCATGGCTATGAGGCCTACGCGGTGGGCGGATGCGTGCGGGACCAGCTGCTGGGCCGCACGCCGGACGACTGGGACCTGACTACGTCGGCCCGCCCCGAGCAGGTGATGGAACTGTTTGCGCCCCACTGCATCCCAACAGGCCTGCAGCACGGCACGGTGACGGTGCGGCAGGATCACCGCTCCTTTGAGGTGACCACCTTCCGCACCGACGGGATCTATTCCGACCACCGCCACCCGGATGAGGTGTGTTTCTCCGACCGGTTGGAGGAGGATCTCAAGCGGCGGGATTTCACCGTCGGCGCCATGGCCATGGACGCCGGGGGGCAGATCGTGGACCTGTTCGGCGGCCGGGAGGACCTGGAAAACGGCGTGATCCGCTGTGTGGGCGAGGCCGACCGGCGGTTTGACGAGGACGCCCTGCGGATCATGCGTGCCCTGCGGTTCGCGTCGGTGCTGGGCTTCTCCATTGCGCCGGACACGGCGGACGCCATCCGCCGCGGGCGGGAGAAGCTGCGCCACATTGCCGCAGAACGGATCTGCGTGGAGATGACCAAGCTCCTGTGCGGCGCTGACGCGGCCCGAGTACTCCTGGAATTCCCGGAGGTCATCGGCGTATTTCTGCCGGAGATGCTGCCGGCGGTGGGCTTCGATCAGAAAAACCGCCACCACTGCTACGACGTGTGGGAGCACACGGTCCGGGCGGTGGAGGCGACGCCGGCGGAGCCGGTACTGCGCTGGACCATGCTGTTTCACGACCTTGGCAAGCCGTATTGCTTTACAGAGGATGAGGCCGGCGTGGGTCATTTTTACGGCCATGGAAAGATCAGCCGCACTTTGGCGGCGGAGGCCATGTCCCGATTGAAGTTCGACAACGACAGCCGCAACCGCATTGAGCTGCTGGTGGACTGGCACGACCGGGTGATCCCCTGTACTCGCAGAGGGCTGCGCCGGGCACTGAACAAGCTGGGCGCCGACGGCGCGGCACAGCTGATCGCCGTGAAGCGGGCGGATAATCTGGCCCAGGCGCCCGCCTATCGGGATCGGCAGCGGGAACTGGACCGGGCGGAGGAGATCATCGCAGAGCTGATGGCGGAGGACGCCTGTTTCTCCCTGAAACAGCTGGCGGTCAACGGGCGGGATATGATGGCCCTGGGCCTGTCCGGCCCCGCCATCGGGCAAATGCTGCAGCAGCTGCTGGATCAGGTGCTGGAGGAAAAGCTGCCCAACGACCGGGAGACGTTGCTCCGGTGGGCAAAGGAGCAATGCTGATTATTATAAAAAGCTGTAAGGGGAAACTCCCTTACAGCTTTTTCTATGTAAGACAGGACTATTCCGTTTTTTTCCGGGGCCAGTCGACTTCCATCAGCACCAGACTGAGAAGCATGAGCGCGGCACCCAGATAGCCCCGGGGCAGCAGGACCTCTCCGGCCAGCAGGAAGGCTACGATGGCGGAGAAGACCGGTTCCAGCGTGAAGATCAGCCCTACGTGGCTGGCGGTGGTGTACTGCTGCTGTACGCTCTGGATCACGAAGGCGATGCCGGAGCAGAAGATGCCCAAGAACAGCGCCGCGCCCCAGGTGGTGGGCGTCTGGGGCAGAGAGGGCGTCTCGATGGCAAAGGAGATGGCCAGGGTAATGACACCCACCACGCCCAGCTGGCATACGCCCAGGGCCAGCGGGTCCACCTCCGGCTGACGCACCGCCTCCTCCGTCAGCAGCAGGTCGATGCTGTAGCACAGGGCCACGCCCAAACTCAGGATGTCACCGCTGCGGGGGCGGAACTGTTCGTTCAGCGTCATGAGGGCCAGACCGACGGTGCACAGCAGCAGGGAGAAGATCAGTTTGCGCTTGGGCTTGGTCCGGCGGATCAAAAAGTCCAGGATAGGCGTGAACACCACCGGCAGCGCGCAGATGAAGCCGGCGTTGGACAGGGAGGTGCGGGTGACGGCATAGCCATAAAAAATGTAGCAGCCCGCCAGAGCAAGGCCTACCCAGAGACTGTATTTCAGCGTGATGCGGTTGATCTTCCGGACGTTTTTGAAGAAGATCACGCTCAGCAGCAGAAAGGCCGACAGAAAGCGGAAGGCATTGAGGCACATGGGGTCCATCTCCGTCAGACACAGGTCGGTCAGATAATAGGAGCCGCCCCAGAAAGCGGTGACCATCACCAGCAGCAGATCGGCTTTTCTCTGTTTTGCCATGGCACGCACCGCCCTTTCCGTCAGATAACGACTTATTCTAACACAAAGAGCGGAAAAAGAAAACCATTATTTCCACAGTTTGATATAGCCGGTGTCGTGGAGCTGTTTGGTGAGCAGGAGGATGATGGGCAGCAGCACCATGCCGCCCACGCCCAGGGTGCGGAAGCCCACGTACATGGCCATCAACGCCAGCAGCGGCGGCAGACCGGCCTGGGCCGCCATGATCCGGGGCTCGGTAAAGCTGCGCACCAGGGCGATGACGGCGTAGAGGGCCGTCAGGGCGATAGCGCGGGGTACGTTGCCCACCAGGAACAGTACGGCGGCCCAGGGCAGCAGGACCGTCCCGGTGCCGAACACCGGCAGAGCGTCGATCAGCGCCGCGGTGACAGCCAGCAGCAGGGCGTAGGGCTGGCGCAGCAGCAGGAATCCCGTCAACAGCTCGGAGAAGGTAATGAGGAGCAGGATGCACTGGGCGCGAAGCCACTTTCCCAGCGTGGTGAGCAGATTATCCCTGACGCCGCTGACCCATCTCTGCCGCTCCGGGCGGAGCTGCCGGCGGAAAAAGGCGGTGACGGCAGGGTAGGCGCTGATGGAGAAAAAGACCGCCAGAGTGGTGGTGACGCAGAACAGCACCGCCTGGGGCAGGGAGGCCATCAGACCGCCCATGGCCCGGATCCCGGAGGTGGAGAGAGAACCTACTACCTGGGACAACTGTTGGGGCAGGTGGGAGAGAAAATGCTCCACGTCCTGCCGCACGGACACGGGGCAGGCGGCGCAGAACTCATCCAGACGCTGAAAGATGGTGTCCGCCAAAGCGGGCAGCCCTGCCAGGTACAGAGGCAGCTGCTGCAGAAGATCCGTGGCCTGGCGCACCAACTGCCGGAGCAGCGTAGCGGCCAGGGCGATCACCGCCGCCAGCAGCGCCAGTGTAAATACCGCCGCCAGAAATCCCCGCTGCAGGTGCATCCGCCGCCGCACCGATTCGATGGCCGGCTCCACCAGAGAGGCAAGACCCATGGCCAGCAGGAAGGGCAGCAGCCATACCAGCAAGTGCCGGAGAAACACCCAGATCAGGACGGAAATGGCGGTGTAATACGCCGCGTGGATCAAAAAGCGCGCTTGCTTATCAGTCAAGAGGGACGCTCCTTTCGGAAAAGGGGGTTGTGTTTTCAGACGGGGTGTGTTACGATGAGAAAAACAATGTGGGGACATTTGTTCTTCATGTATGGACGGTGAGAAGTATGAAAACCAACAAGTACTATATCGTGTCGGCGGAGGCGCTGCCGGACGTATTCATCAAGGTGGCGGAGGCCAAGCGGATGCTCCGGGTGGGCGAGGCCCGCACTGTGGGCGAGGCAGCCGCGGCGGTGGGCATCAGCCGCAGCGCTTTTTACAAGTACAAAGACGCGGTGCAGCCCTTTCAGGACATGAAGGCGGGCCAGATCATCACCTTTTATGCCCTGCTGAAGGACAACCCCGGCGTGCTGAGCAACTACCTGTCTATTTTTGCCGACTCCGGCGCGAATATTCTGACCATCAACCAGGGCATTCCCACCAATGGCTGTGCCGGCGTGACCATCTCCGCGGAGACCAGTGAGATGAACGAGGAGTTGGACGAGATGATTGCCCGGGTCTCGGCGGCGGAGGGTGTGCTGAAGTTCCAGATTCTGGCCGGCTGACGGCGGGGAGGGTCTATGGATCACAAGAAGCGCACGGCGGATATCGTGCCCCAGAGCGGCATAGATCTCCGTCGTCTGATCGAAACCGAAACTAACGAGGCACGCCGCCGGACCTTGGAGGAGATGGCGGAGAATTGCCGCACCCATGGAGCCGACTGGCAGTGGTACGCACCCTGGCTGACCTACGACCACGCCACGGGGGAGCGGACGGGCATGCTGTATTTTGACGGTGCGCCCCGGGATGGCATTGCGTCGCTGAAGCTGGAATTTACGGAGCCTTGGCGGGGCAAGCAGGCTGCCGCCGGGGCGCTGGACGCGGCCCTGGAGTGGGCCTTCAAATACGGCCAGGTGTACGTGGTCCGGGTCCGGGCAGAGGACGAGGAGACCCGGCATATGCTGACCCTGCGAAGCGCGTCGGAAAAGGACGGGTGGTTTGAGCTGAAAAAGCCCCGGACACCCTGGGTCACCGCCTGGCTGGTGATGGGCCTGCTGCTGGGCGCCGTGGGCGGGAAGGCGGTGGGCCGCCCGGCTCTGGGCGCCGGGATCGGCGCCGTCATCGGCGGGATCGTCGGTGTTGTGTTCACCCTGCGGGAGAATCGCCGCCGCGCCGCCGTCATGCAGAAGCTCGTATAGATAACAATACCCGCATATCAAAATGATATGCGGGTATTTCTGCGTTTTGCTGTAAAAAGCCCTGCCGTTAATCGGCAGGGCTTTGTCCGTTATCCGATATGCTTTTCCGCCTCCTGCAGGTCCCGGAGGATCTGCTTGCGATAGCGGTCCTCCTCACTGAACACGCAGCCGCAGTACTTCTGCATGTAGAAGCCCAACTCCCTGGCCTTGGCCTGACCCGCCCGGAAGCCGGGGCGGAAGTCCCGGTAGAGGAAGGTGACGCCGTAGCGCTCGCCCATGCGCCGGGCGGTCTCCGCCAGCAGCTCGTGGTTTTGGTAGGGACTCACCAGCAGCGTGGTGGTGAAGGAATCGAAGCCGTGCTGGGCGGCGTAGAGGGCTGTCTGCTCCAGGCGCATCTCGTAGCACTTGCCGCAGCGGTGGTCGATATCGTCACACACGGCACGGCAGAAATCCCGCAGGCCGTAGTTTTCCTGAACGATCAGCTCCATGCCGATGGAGGGGGCATAGGCCACCAACGTATCCCGGCGGGCCTTGTACTCCTGGTAGGGGTGGATATTGGGGTTGAACCAGTAGGCCACCGGCTCAATGTTCTGGGAGCGCAGCAGCTCGATACAGGACACGGAGCAGGGGGCACAGCAGGTGTGCATCAGCGTTTTTTCCATAGCGGTCTCTTTTCCTCTTTCGTTTTTTTGACGAACAGCTTGCGCAGACCCTTGCTGCGGTCCCTCACCTGATAGGCAAGGGGGGCCAGGAACCGGTTGCGGACCTGCTGGAAGGGCTGCTGGGCAAAGGCGTTGAAGAAGGCAGTTCGCTCGGCGGGAGCGGGGACGGGAGCGGACAGGGCGGGATTGGCGGCCATGGCCTCTTCCAGCGTCCGCAGTTCCTTCTTCAGGGGCAGGACGTCCACCGTCTGGGCACCCTTGGCGGTATTGACCAGCAGGAGAGAGATGCCCTGCTTCTGCTCATCGGGGTAGAAGTCCTTGGGCAGCCCCCGGAACTGACCCAGCGTCAGGTCGCCGGGACGGTCGGCGGAGGTATAGGGACAGGTGTGGCAGGAGGTGCGGAGAAACAGGCCCCGGCGATGGCCCCGTCCCAGCTCGCTCTTATCATAGGGGGCATCGAAGTGGGAGCCGTCCTCAAAGCGGACACGGAAGCGGCGGTCCCTGGCACCGGAGAGCTTGCCGTAAAAGGAGACGGCCACCGGGCGCTTGCGCTTGACGTAGGCCATGGAGCGCACCAGATGATCCCACACGCCGGGGGAGGATACGCCCCGGCAGAGGACGTCAACCGTCAGCAGATTCTCCGGATATTCGCCCAGATAGCGGTAAAGCCCATCTACTTGACAGGGCGTGCCGCTGAAGAGGACACGACGGCCTCGATCCAGGTGGTGGCGGACGCGCTCATAGGCGTCGCCGATCTCGCTCTGGATGGGCTTGGAGCCTAAGAGGGGGGCCAGCTCGGACACCGTGCGCACGGCGACATGCCGCACGTGGAGATCTTCGTCCACTGCGGCTCCGAACACCACGCCGCCGCTCTCCAGCACGTAATCGGCCAGCAGGGCAAAAACGCCGCCGGAGGTGGAGGACATGCGGGTCTCCCGGTCCGGATTCCAGGCGGCAAACACGGCGGGAGCGCTTCGCTTTTCCCGCTGCTTCAGCACCGGGCAGATGTGGGTGCAGTGGCCGCACTGGACGCAGGCGTCCGTCACCGTGGGGTAGCGGAAGCCCTCCCGGTCCGGCAGCATGTGGATGGCGTTTTTGGGGCAGCCGTTGGCACAGGCACTGCAGCCGGTGCAGCGGTCTCTGGGGGCCAGCTGCGGCAGCTCAAAGTTCGGCATGGCCTTCACCTCCCGGATAGATCAATTAACTTAAATATTCTATCACAATTCGGCCAAAAACACAAGCGGCAGAGAAAGGACCTTTTCTTAGAACTGTCCGTTTTTCGGGACAGAAAACTTGGTATGATGAGTACGATCCAAAGAGGGAAACACAACCACCGATGAAAAGGAGGGTGTCATATGAACAAGTTTTTCGATTATCTGGAGGCCGATCTGCCGCTGCGTACCATTCGGGAGCTGGGGCAGTATATTCACCGCTTTGCGGGGGCGTTGGGCGGTGAGATCCCGGTGGAAGGCCGGATGGGAAAGGTGGGCTTCTGCGCCTCGGCCCTGCCGGGCGAGCAGGTGCAGGTCCACTGGGTGCAGGTAGGCCGGGAGCGGATCCCGGTGGAGGCCACGATCTGAGCCCCCTGCCCCGATCCGCAAGAGAAGGGCCGTCCGGCTTGTCCGGACGGCCCTTCCGCTATTTGTATGTTTATTCGTATCTTGCCAGCACCTGGCGGCAGTAATCGGCAAACCCGGCGCGAGTCTCCTGGGGAGTGAGGATCTCCGCCTCAGGCCCGAACTGGAAGAGCCAGCCGTAGAAGGTGGGGCCCACCTCCACCGGTGCGGTGAGGGAGAAGGTATCACCTCCGTCGGCACGCATATGGGCGTCGGTGCCGAAGCGGTCGATGACCACGTTTCGCAGGTGATTGGCAAAGCGCAGCGTCACCGTAACGGTTTCGCCTCTGTACATGTCAAACCGGCTTTTGACGTAGGAACCCAGGTCAAAGTCCTCCGGCAGGTCGCTGCGGGGCTGATCGGTGACGGTGAGACTGTCCATTCGGTCCAGTCGGTAGTGGCGGTAATCCCCCAACTGGGCGTCGTAGGCCACCAGATAGTAGTTGCGGTCCACGCAAAGGGCTACGGGATCGGTGGTGTAGAGGGCGCCGCCACGCCGATAGGCCTTTTGCCCGTCTACCGTCCAGTCGAAGTACCGGAAGGAGATGCGGCGGTTTTCGTTGATGGCGGCGTTGATGCCGTCCACGATATAGTAGAGCTTCTCATTGTGGGTGCGGACCCGGTTCATCACGTAGACCTGACGGCGCAGCTGGTGGGCCTGAGGCTGGCTGGTCAGCGTCTCCAGCTTGCCGATCAGTTCCATGCTCTTGGCTCTCGTCAGAAAGGGGGAGGCCTGCACCACGTCGATGAGCAGCTTCAGCTCCGGCAGCTGGAAGTCCCGCTCCCCCAGGAAGTAGCCGTAACTCTTGCTCTTGACGCTCTGAATGTCCATGCCATATACCCGCAGTAGCTCCAGATCATCGTAGATGCTCTTTCGCTCAGCGGAGATGCCGTAGAGAGCCAGATGATCGATCATCTCCTGCACGGTCTTGGGATGCTGCTCATCGGTCTGCCGGGCCATAAAACGGGCCAGATACAGCAGCTTCAGCTTTTTGTTGGCCATGGTGCGCCTCCTTCGCCTGTCGGTAGTTCCATTGTAACAGATGTACCCATGGTTGAACAGATAAAAATTAACAAAATCCGGCATGGATCGGCGGTTGACGGTTTGGGTCAGGTTATTGTATAATAAACTGATTTAATATGCGGAGGTATGTTCTTCATGTGGATTGCAGACGGTTGGAAGGATTATGAACTGCTGGACTGCGGCGGCGGCGAAAAGCTGGAGCGCTGGGACAAGCAGATCCTGGTGCGCCCGGATCCCCAGGCCATCTGGGAGACGGACCGCAGGCATCCCGGCTGGAAGAGCGCCAACGCACGCTACAGCCGCTCCTCCACCGGCGGTGGGCACTGGGACAAGAAGAAGCTGCCGGAGAGCTGGCCTATCCGCTATAAGGAACTGACCTTCCAGGTCAAGCCCATGAACTTCAAGCACACGGGCCTGTTCCCGGAGCAGGCGGCCAACTGGGATTTCGCCATGGATAAGATCCGCCGGGCGGACCGGCCCATCCGGGTGCTGAACCTCTTTGCCTATACCGGCGGCGCCACGGTGGCCTGCGCCAAGGCCGGCGCCAGCGTGTGCCACGTGGACGCGGCCAAGGGCATGGTGTCCTGGGCCAAAGAGAACGCCAAGTGCTCCGGCCTGGAGGAGGCGCCCATCCGCTGGATCGTGGACGACTGCGCCAAATTCGTGGAGCGGGAGATCCGCCGGGGCAAGACCTATGACGCCATCATCATGGATCCGCCGTCCTACGGCCGGGGACCCGGCGGTGAGGTGTGGAAGCTGGAGGAGAATCTCTATCCTTTCGTGAAGCTCTGCGCCCAGGTGCTGTCCGACAAGCCCCTGTTCGTGATCCTGAACTCCTACACCACGGGTCTGGCCCCGTCGGTGCTGGGCTACATTCTGCAGATGCTGGTGGGCAACCGCTTCGGCGGCAAGGTGACCTGGGACGAGCTGGGCCTGCCCTGTACTGAATCCGGCATGGCCCTGCCCTGCGGCGCCACAGGCCGCTGGATGAGCGAATGATGGGCGAGATCCTGTATTTTGTGAGGAATATGATCCCCGGCGCCGTGCTGGCTGCGCTGGTGTGGGGTGCTGTCTGGCCTCTGCGGCGCCGCCGGCTGACCCGGCTGGGTCTGACCAGCCCCGCGGCCCGGGAACTGCTGCTTCTGCTGTTTGCGGCTTTCTGCGGCAGCATGGCGGCGGCCACGCTGACGCCGCCGGATTTTGACATGTGGCACGTGATCCGATACGGCTACCACGGCACTTTTTTCAGCCGCAGCACGGTGAACTGGGAGATTTCCCGGGAGATCGTGCGATCCCTGCGATATATACCGCTGTACTTCTGGGGCAACGTGGTCATGTTCGCCCCCTTCGGCTTCCTGCCGGCGGTGCTGTGGCGGCGGAGCCGGTGGTACAAGGCTCTGGCCATCGCCGCGGCCGTCACGGTGACCATTGAGAGCTGGCAGTTTTTCATCGGCCGGACCTTCGAC
This sequence comes from uncultured Eubacteriales bacterium, assembly GCA_900317425.1. Lineage (GTDB taxonomy): Bacteria > Bacillota > Clostridia > Oscillospirales > Oscillospiraceae > Vescimonas. The sequence goes on from ONGR01000015.1 coordinate 36,622, forward strand.
GTGGACGACCTGCTGCTCAACGCCGCGGGCGCCATGCTGGGCTGGCTGCTGTGGCTGATTTTACGAAAACCGACACTGACCTGTGAGGAAAAATAGATGATCGAGACAAAAGAACTGACCTTTATCTACCCGGCGGAGGAAGGACGCGAGGCGTCCGCCGCCCTGCGGGACGTGAGCCTGCAGATCGAGGCGGGGACCTTCGTGGCGGTGCTGGGGCACAACGGCTCCGGCAAGTCCACGCTGGCCAAGCACTTCAACGCCGTGCTGCTGCCCTCCGGCGGCAGCGTGTGGGTAGAGGGGATGGATACCAGGGATGAGGCACTGCTGCTGGAGATCCGCCGCCGCGTGGGCATGGTGTTCCAGAACCCGGACAACCAGATCGTTGCCAACGTGGTGGAGGAGGACGTGGCCTTTGCCCCGGAGAACCTGGGCGTGCCTACGGAGGAGATCCGCCGTCGTGTGGACGACGCGCTGGCAGCCGTGGGCATGGGGGAATTTCCCCGTCACGCGCCCCATCTGCTCTCCGGCGGCCAGAAGCAGCGCATTGCCATCGCCGGCGTCATCGCCATGGAGCCGGAATACATCGTGCTGGACGAGGCCACGGCCATGCTGGACCCGGTGGGCCGGCGGGACGTGCTGAACACCGTGCACAAGCTGAATCGGGAGCGGGGCATCACGGTGGTGCTCATCACCCACCACATGGACGAGGCGGTGAACGCCGACCGGTGCATCGTGATGAACGACGGATGCGTCGTCATGGACGGCGCGCCCCGGGAGATCTTCCGCCGGGTGGAGGAACTCCACCAGCTGGGTCTGGCCTCACCGGAGACGGTGGAGCTGCTGTATGATCTCAATGCCCACGGCATGGACCTGCCGCTGGATGCCATCACCGTAGAAGAATGCGCGGACGCCATCGTGTCGGCGCTGCAAGAGGAGAAGTAAGCCATTGGAACCGATCATTCGCGTCGAAAACCTGACGCATACCTATAGTGAAGGGACTCCCTTCCAGCGCAACGCCGTGGAGGGGATGAACCTGACCGTCATGCCCGGCGAGTTTCTGGGCATCATCGGCCACACGGGATCGGGCAAATCCACCCTGATCCAGCATCTCAACGGCCTGCTCAGGCCCACCTCTGGCCACGTCTATCTGAAGGGACAGGACATCTGGGCCAAGCCCCGGGAGATCCGCCGGGTGCGGTTCCAGGTGGGGCTGGTGTTCCAGTACCCGGAGTACCAGCTCTTTGAGGAGACGGTGTATAAGGATATCGCCTTCGGCCCCGGCAACATGGGCCTGAGCACCGAGGAGATCGACCGGCGGGTCCGGTCGGCGGCGGCTTTTGTGGGCCTGGAGGAGGACCAGCTGGAGCGCTCCCCCTTCGAGCTCTCCGGCGGGCAGAAACGCCGGGTGGCCATTGCCGGCGTCATCGCCATGGAGCCGGAGGTGCTGATCCTGGACGAGCCCACCGCGGGCCTCGATCCCCGTGGCCGGGAGAAGATCCTGGGCCAGATCCGAGCCTATCACAAGGCCCGGGGCACCACGGTGATCCTGGTGAGCCACAGCATGGAGGAGATCGCCCGGAACGTGGATCGTATCGCCGTGCTGCACCACGCCCATAACTTTATGGAGGGCACGCCCGCCCAGGTCTTTGCCCGGGCCCGTGAGCTGGAGGAGATCGGTCTGGATATCCCCCAGGTCACCAAGGTGGCGCTGGCACTCCATCAGCGGGGCGTGGCGGTGGATCCGTCCGTCTACACCGTGGAGGCGCTGCGACGGCAGCTGCTGGCGCTGAAAGGGGGCGACGGCGGATGCTGAAGGATATCACGCTGGGCCAGTATTTCCCCGGTGACACCATCGTCCATCGGCTGGACCCCCGCACCAAGCTGCTGTGCGTGATCCTGTATATCGTGGCCCTGTTCTGCGCCAAGTGGTTCGTGTCCTACGCCGTGGTAGTCGGGGCACTGATCGTCTGTATCCGCCTGTCCCGGGTGAAGATGAAAGCTCTGACCCGTGGATTGAGGACAGTCTATATCATCGTGGCGTTCACCGCCATCATGAACCTGTTTTTCACCGGCGGCGAACCCATCAGCGACCTGCCCGTTCTGCGCCATATCTCCGCGGCCGGTATTTACGCCGCCTTCTTTATGATGCTGCGGATCGTGCTGCTGATCATGGGCTCGTTCCTGCTGACCTATACCACCAGCCCCATCTCCCTGACGGACGCCCTGGACAGCCTGCTGTCCCCGCTGAAGAAGCTGCATTTCCCTGTCCACGAGCTGACGCTGATGATGTCCCTGGCTCTCCGGTTTATTCCCACGCTGATCGAGGAGACGGACAAGATCATGTCCGCCCAGAAGGCCCGTGGCGCCGACTTCGAGAGCGGCAATATCTTCCGCCGGGCCAAGGCGCTGGTGCCCATCCTGGTGCCGCTGTTCATCAGCGCGTTCCGCCGGGCCGACGAGCTGGCCACCGCCATGGAGAGCCGCTGCTATCACGGCGGCGAGGGCCGCACGGCCCTGTATGTACTGCGCTACCGCACCATGGATTACGTGGCCCTTGCCCTGTTCGTGTTGCTGGTGGCGGCGGTTATCGTGCTGCGGTGGTTTGGATGGTAAATGTGTTTCGTCCAAAATCTTTGGATTTTGGACGAGGGGGCTTGTGGCTCACTGCGCGCACTCACTTCGCGCACACTCCGTGAGCCGAGAGGTATTTTTTGCCACGTACACGCCGCGGCAAAAAATGATTTAAAGTCTTTGCGTCTGCGGACGCAAACTTTGCAAGGCTGAAGGAGGCGGGCTGTTGCGAAACATTGCTTTGGTACTGATGTATAACGGGACGGCCTATCACGGCTGGCAGGTCCAGAAAACGGAGGTCACCGTGGCGGAGACGCTGGAGCGGGGCCTGAGCATGGTCTGTGGGGAGAAGATCAAGGTGGTGGGCTGCGGCCGCACCGACGCCGGCGTTCACGCCGAGCACTACGTGGCCAATTTCCACACCAGCTCCCGGATCCCGCTGGACCGCCTGCCCTTCGCCGTGAACACCCATATTCCCGAGGATATCGCGGTGAAAGCCGCCTATGAGGTGGCGGAGGATTTCAACGCCATCGGTTCCTGCCTGCGCAAGGAGTACACCTATCGCATCTACAACTCCCGGATCAAGAATCCCTTCTACGTGAACCGGGCCTATTTCTACCCCAAGAAGCTGGACGAGGAGCTGATGGACCGGGCGGCCCGGATGTTTGAAGGGACCCACGATTTTGCGGCGGTCCGCAGCGTGGGCACCAACGTCAGGAGTACCGTGCGGACCATTTACTACTGCCGGGTCACCCGCAATGGCGACCTGCTGGAGCTGAAGGTCTGTGCCAACGGATTCCTGTATAATATGGTACGTGCCATCACCGGCACGGTGCTGTACGCGGCGGAGGGGAAGATGCTGCCGGAGGATATCCCGGCCATCCTGGACTCCGGCAACCGGACTCTGGCCGGCCCTACGGCACCGCCGGGCGGTCTGTATCTGACACACGTTTGGTATGAGGATGAACGACTGAATGGATAAGATGGAATTCAACCTGGGCAACACCCAGGAGGACGCGCCCAAGCGCATCCTGCAAAAACCGAAAAAGAAAAAAACACTGCTGTTCGTGATCCTGGCGGTGGTGGTCCTGGCGGCCGTGCTGATCGCGGTGCTGTGGGACGCCAACAGCTTTGACGGCCTGCGGCGGCAGATTATCTATGCCAGGGCCGAAAAGGATGAAAACGGTTGCGCCGAGCTGTATGACTACGCCAGCGATCGGACCAGCCGCTTCGCCGCCCTGGACGGCGGCCTGCTGATCGCCTCGCCCAACCAGATCCGTCTGGTGGGAGAGGGCGGCGCCGTCCGCTATGAGGAGAGCGTGCGCTTCCAGAGCTGCGCCATCGCCCAGAACGGGAATCTGGCGGTGGTGTACGATGTGGGCGGCACCGACCTGTACGTGATGAACACCAGAGGGCTGGTGCGCCACATGACCAGCGAAGGAGAGATCCTCTCCGCCACGCTGAACGAGAAGGGCTATCTGGCCGTGACCGCCAATGCCAGCGGCTACAAGGCGGCTGTCAACGTGTACGACGCCGACGGCGAGCCGGCCTTCACCTTCAACTCGGCGGATCGCTTCGTAATGACGGCCGCCGTCTCCCGGGATAACCGCTATGTGACGGCGGTGACCATGGGCGAGGCGGAGGGCGTGTTTTCCAGCCGCCTGGTGACCTATCGCCTGACCAGCACGGAGCCGGTGGCGACCTGCGACGTTACCGGCGGCGCCGTATATGATCTGGGCAGCGTGGGCCGGAATTACTGCGCTGTGGCGGAGGATGCGCTGCATCTGATCTCCCCGGGCGGTACGCTGCAGGCCAGCTACAGCTTCGAGGGGGACAGCCTCCGCCGGTGCGATCTGGGCGGAGACGGATTTGCCGCGCTGCTGCTGGGCCACTATAAGTCCGGCAGCCAGTGCCGTCTGGTGACGGTGGACGACGCGGGACAGGAGATCGCCGCCCTGGAGGTCAACAGCGACGTGCTGGATCTGTCCGTGACCGGGCGTTACGTGGCGGCGCTGTACAGCGACCACCTGACCATCTATGACAAGCTGCTCAACGAGTGCGCCACGCTGAATGACGTCAGCGCGGTGAAGGAAGTCATTATGCGAGCTGACGGCTCCGCCGTTCTGGCCGGAGCGTCTGCCGCCAAGCTGTATTTGCCCTGAGAGGAGGCGTTTTTATGGCCGTTATTGCGGACGTTGTGATCGTGGCCGCTCTGCTGACGGGTATCGTCCTGGGAGCCAGAAACGGTCTGCTGCAGTCGCTGGCCGGCGTGATCGTGACGGTGGTGGCCTTTTTGGGCGCCGTCTGGCTGGCCAATCGCTTTGCCGAACCCGTGGCCCAGTGGCTCCGGCCGATTCTGGAGCAGCGTCTGGCGGAGAAGATCCAGAGCAAGCCTGTCTCCACGGCCTCTGCCGGTGATATGCTGGCCCTGTTCGGCTTCAGCGGCCGCACGCTTCTGGACCTGGCCGAGACGGTCACCGAGCAGGCGCTTCAAACGGGGCGATCCCTGCTGAACGAGGTGGTGGACAGCGTGATCCACTCCATCGCCTATGCGGCGATCTGCGTTCTGTCCTTTCTTGTGCTGCTGCTGGTCCTGCGGCTTTTGATCAAGCCGCTGGAGCTGGCCACCAAGCTGCCGGGACTGCGCACGCTCAACGGCGTGGGCGGCGCGGCGCTGGGCTTCATCGAGGCACTGCTGCTGGTATATCTGGCGGTGTGGGCCCTGCAGAAGCTGCAGCTGGTCATCACGCCCCAGCTGATCGAGGAGTCCATGTTCCTGAAACTATTTGTCAATCACAGCCTGATCAGTCTGATCACTTCCCTGTAAGTATCCCAAGAGATTTGGAGGAAAACCCATGCAACCTACGATTTGTTCCAAGTGCAAGAAGAATGTGGCCGTGGTGTTTATCTCCCGCATGAACGAGAAGAACGAGATGGTCAACGAGGGCCTGTGCCTCAAGTGCGCCGCCGAGCTGGGCCTGCCCCAGGTGGAGGACATGATGAAGCGTATGGGCATCACGCCGGAGGATCTGGATAATCTCAACTCCGAGATGATGCAGGCCTTTGGCGGCGCCGAGGAGATGGAAGACCTGCCCGACGCCGACGAGGCGGATGAGGACGAGGAGAGCGGCAAGACGGCCACCTTCCCGTTTTTGAACCGGTTGTTCAACAGCGGTTCTCCCGCGCAAGGGCAGGAGAGTGGTTCCGCAGGCGGGAGAGAAAACGGAAAAAAAGAGAAAAAAACCGAAAAAAAGCATAAATTTCTGGACAATTACTGCATCAATCTGAGTCAACGGGCCCGTCAGAACAAGCTGGACGCCGTTATTGGCCGTGAGGAGGAGATCGAGCGGGTGGTACAGATCCTGAACCGCCGCCAGAAAAACAATCCCTGCCTCATCGGTGAGCCCGGCGTGGGCAAGACCGCCATTGCCGAGGGGTTGGCCCAGCGGATCGTGGCCGGCGAGGTGCCCTTCAAGCTGCGCCAGAAGGAGGTCTATCTGCTGGATCTGACGGCCCTGGTGGCCGGTACCCAGTTCCGCGGTCAGTTCGAGAGCCGCATGAAGGGGCTGATTGAAGAGATCCGCAAGGCCGGCAACGTGATCCTGGTCATCGACGAGGTCCACAACATCGTGGGCGCCGGCGATGCCGAGGGCAGCATGAACGCCGCCAACATCCTCAAGCCCGCCCTGAGCCGGGGTGAGATCCAGGTGATCGGCGCCACCACCTTCAACGAGTACCGCAAGCACATCGAGAAGGATACCGCTCTGGAGCGGCGTTTCCAGCCTGTCACCGTCAACGAGCCCAACATCGAGGACACCCTGAAGATCCTCAAGGGCATTGCCCATTACTACGAGAGCTACCACGGCGTGGCCATTCCCGAGGGCGTGCTGCGTCAGGCCGTGCTCCTCAGCGAGCGCTATATCACCGACCGATTCCTGCCGGACAAGGCCATCGACCTCATTGACGAGGCCTGCTCCGATCTGAACCTCCATGACGCGGACATCAACCGCCGCATGGAGGTGAAGCAGGATCTGGAGAACATCGGCTTTGAGCGGGACACCCTGATGCAGCAGGAGGCGGAGGACGCCACCGATGCCGACCGGGACGCCCACTACGCCCGCATCGCCGAGCTGCGCAGCCAGGAGATGCGGCTGAAGGATGAACTGGCGGCACTGGACGCCAAGGGTACCCCCCAGCTGACTATGGAGAATATCGCCCGGGTCATCGAGATGTGGACCAAGATCCCCGCCAGCAAGATCAAAGAAGAGGAGTTCAAGCGCCTGGCCGAGCTGGAGCAGCGGCTCAAGGAGCATATCGTGGGCCAGGACGAGGCTGTGGCCGCCGTGGCTGCCGCCATCCGCCGCAACCGGGTGGGCATCAGCCCCAAGCACAAGCCGGTCTCCTTCATCTTCGTGGGCTCCACCGGCGTGGGCAAGACGGAGCTGGTGAAGCGCCTGGCGGACGATCTGTTCAACGCGCCGGAGTCCCTGATCCGGCTGGATATGTCCGAGTTCATGGAGAAGCACTCCGTCAGCCGGATCGTGGGTTCGCCTCCCGGCTACGTGGGCTATGACGAGGCCGGCCAGCTGACGGAGAAGATCCGCCGCAAGCCCTACAGCGTGGTGCTGTTCGACGAGATCGAAAAGGCCCACCCTGACGTTCTGAACGTTCTGCTCCAGATTTTGGACGACGGCCAGATCACCGATGCCCATGGCCGGAAGGTCAACTTTGAGAACACGGTGATCGTTATGACCTCCAATGCCGGTTCCGACAAGGCGGTGGGCTCCGTGGGCTTCGGCAAGAGCGCCAGCGAGCAGGGTAAGGACCGGGTGATGAAGGCTCTGCAGGACTTCCTGCGGCCGGAATTCATCAACCGAGTGGACGAGATCGTCTACTTCAACCAGCTGTCCGAGGAGAATTTCGCCGCTATCGCCCGCATTATGCTGGAGGAGTTGCGCCAGTCCCTGGAGGACAAGGGATACCACTTCAGCTACGACGACGCTGTGGTGGAGCATCTGGTCAAGACCTCCTATTCCGCCGCATACGGCGCCCGGAATCTGCGCCGCGCCATCCAGAAGGAACTGGAGGATCCCATGGCTACCCAGATCATCGCCAGCTTTGAGCAGCCCATTACTGAGATCAAGGCGGGTATGGAAGGCGATACCGTAAAGCTTTATACGCTGTGAGGTGAGACAGATGCTGTTTCGGAAAAAGATCGATCCGCGCTGCGCCTATTGCGCCAAGGGGCGCACCATCAGTGGGGACCAGGTGGCCTGCATCAGGAAGGGTATCGTGGCGCCGGAGGACCACTGCGGGAGCTTTTCCTATGATCCGCTGCGCCGCGTGCCGCCCCGTCCGGTGAAGCTGGACACGGAGAAGCTGAAGCAGGAGGATTTTGAGCTGTAAGCCGGAGACGATAAAGAAACCGCGGTGTGCCAGGCACACCGCGGTTTTGCTTGCTATACTAATGAATATAATTCTCGAAGATCTTTGATTTCGTATTCGATCCGCAGCCCATCGGGCCGGGGAAGTTCCTTTGGATTATACCAGCAGCAGGGAATCCCTGCATTGTTGGCGCCCAGGATATCGCTGGAGAGGGAGTCGCCGATCAGCAGACAGTTCTCCCGGGTGATGCCGTCGATACGGGAGAACACGTAATCGAAATATTCCGGTGAGGGCTTGCTTGCCCCGGCCTCCTCTGAGATAAAGGCGGCAGTGATATACGGAGCCAGCGGACTGCGGGAGAGCCGGCTCTTTTGAACGGACGCCACCGCATTGGTCACCAGATAGAGCTTGTGGTCCCGGGACAGCGTGCGGCACACCTCCTCGGCGTAGGGGAGAAGAAGGGTACTCTGGCCCAGGGTAGAGAGATGGATTTCATTGCAGCGCTCCGGATCCCGCTCCATTCCGAGGGCGGCGAGAAAACGACGGAACCGCTCAATCACGAGAAACTCCTTGGTGCATTCGCCTCGATCAAAGGCCTGCCACAGTGCGCCGTTGCAGCGCTCATAGAGCCGAAAGTTTTCCTCACTCTCCGGCAGATCGCACGTGACGCACACCTGGTGAAAGGCGTTGCGGTTGGCCCGGTCAAAGTCGAACAGGGTATTATCTGCATCGAACAATAGATATGGAAAGCGGATCATAGTGTGCTCCTGTTGCATAATATATGTGCAGTATAGCATATTCTGCGCAATGCTGCAATGACGTCAGACGTGCGCATATTATGGGCATAAGCTGTACTTCTGATAGGGAGAAAAACAGAAGTATAAACAGGAGCAAAAGGTGTTGACAAACGGTGTCGAAGATGGTATTCTAACAAAGCTGTCGCCGAGAGGTGATGAGCGGAACTGAAAAAGAAAATCAAGAACTTCGAAAAAAGTTCTTGACAAACTGATTCGGATCTGCTACAATAGCGAATGTTCCGCACCGATGGAAACATTGGTGGGCAGGGAGTGTACCTTGTAAATTAAACAATGAACGAGAAAGCACCAGACGGGACGCACGAAAGTGCGAACTGAAGGTCTGAGCATCGGGGTTGAGTCA
>ONGR01000016.1 GCA_900317425.1 uncultured Eubacteriales bacterium
CTAAAACTAAAGGGCCTGACACCTGCTCAACACAGATCTCAGACCCTTCTGGTCGCTTAATATTATAATATTTTGTCTAACTTTTGGGGTTCACTTCAGGAAGGCGGGGTGCTTTTTGTTGCACGTTACTGGAGGTTCAGCCGCTTTTTCAGGGTGAGAGAGGTGACCACGTAGAAGATGACGGCCACCACCAGCGAGGCGACGGCGGCGCCGCCCAGGAGATAGTGGGAGAACAGGAACGGCGCGGGCGAAGCGAAGAAGTCGTTCTCGGCCATGCCCACGATGCCGTAGATGCCGGCGAAGGAGCCCACGGTCTGCAGGCCGATGGAGAAGACGAAATAGAACACCACGGACAGCAGGATCTTGTGGTTGGCGAAGCTGTGGCCCAGGGCGATGGCGGCGTAGAACATGAGATAGGAGCCCAGGGACGACAGGAGGAAGGTCAGCACCGTCTCCGCCGCGTAGCCGGCCAGATGTCCGGCGGGGACGTAGGTCATCAGGTCGCTCCACATCTGGCGCAGGGAGGGCAGGAGGTCGATCCAGAAGTCCTGACCCAGCGTGGCCAGAACGACGGAGAGAAGGATGGCCGCGGCGGTGGCCGCGGTCCACACCAGCGCCACGATCAGCTTGGACCAGATCAGCTGGGTGGTGGACACCGGCAGGGTGAACATCAGATAGCCCTCGTCGGTCATGTAGTTCTTGTAGAACCGGTAGACCATCAGCACCAGCGTCAGGATCCCGGCGCCGACGACGGTGACGCCGAAGAGGAAGGCGGTGACGGCCCGGAAGATCTGCAGCGCCCGGAGGTCATAGCTGTTTGCCAGGTGCATGAACAGATTGAACAGGCCCGCCGACAGAAACAGCACCAGATACAGCGGCAGCATAATGCGGCCGGTGGCGCGGAATTCGTGCTTCAGCAGTTTACTCAGCATAGCGGAACACCTCCCGGAACAGTTCGTCCACGCTGCAGCCGCGCTCCTGGCGGATGTGATCCACGGAGGACTGCAGCACCACGCGGCCCCTGTTGATGAAGATCACGTCGTCGAGGATGTTCTCCACGTCGGCGATCAGGTGGGTGGAGATCACCACAGAGGCCTGCTCGTTGTAGTTGGTGAGAATGGTGCGGATGATGTAGTCCCGGGTGGCGGGATCCACGCCGCCGATGGGCTCATCCAGCAGGTACAGCCTGGTCTTGCGGCTCATCACCAGGATCAGCTGCACCTTCTCCCGGGTGCCCTTGCTCATCTGCTTGATGCGCAGCTTGGGGCTGATGGCCAGGGCCGTCAGCATGTGCTCGGCGGCGCTGCGGTCGAAGTCGGGATAGAAGTCGCAGAAGAAGTCCAGCAGCTGCACCACGTTCATCCAGTCGGAGAGATAGGTGCGCTCCGGCAGATAGGACACCAGGCGCTTGGTCTCCGGGCCCGGCGTCATGCCGTCGATGGTCAGCGTGCCGGAGGACGGCACCAGCAGACCGTTGGCGATTTTGATGAGGGTGGTCTTGCCGCTGCCGTTGGGGCCCAGCAGACCCACGATGCGGCCCGGCTCCACCGTCAGATCCACGTGATCCAGAGCCGGGGCGCTGTCATAATACTTGGTCAGTTGATTGCACTGCAAAAGAGCCATCAGATCTCCTCCTTCTCCTGCAGGAGCTGCAGGACCTGTTCTTTTCGGTAGCCCAGCCGGGCCATGGCGTCCAGAAAGGCGGCTATCTCGCGCCGGGCCAGACTGCGCTTCGCCGTCTCGATGACGGCGGCATCCTCGGTGACGAACCGGCCGCTGGTGCGCTGGGCGAAGATCAGCCCGCTCTGCTCCAGCTCCGCCATGGCCCGCTGCATGGTGTTGGGGTTGACGCCGGCCCGGGCCGCCAGCTCCCGCACCGCCGGCAGCCGCTGGCCGGGGGCCAGGGCGCCGGACAGAATGGCCCGGGTCAGATGCCCCACCAGCTGGGTGTAGATGGGCTGGTCGCTGTGGAACGTCCATTCCAAGGCAATCCCTCCTTGTGTTATTGTATTAGGTGATTAGTACAATAATACATTCATACCGTTTTGTCAAGAGGGTCGGGGGGATTTTTTTGAAACTGTCAGGGATGGGGGATCGTTTCGTGTCTGCGCCAGCCGGCGCCTGCGAAGTATGAGCAGCTGCGACGGCAAGTACCCTTGGGGTGCGGACACGAGGTCCTTTTGCCCGCGGCGGCAAAAGGACCCAAAAACGCCGTTTAGAAACTACGTTTCTAAAGATTTCCTTGGCGCGTTCCGTACCGTGGCGGTTGTGGAAGTTTTCACCGCGCGGGACGGAACAAACAGCAAAGGGCCCGAAATGTGGAATCGCCTCTGCTTCTTGGTTCGCTCATCCGCTGCGCTCGACTCTAAAACATAGGAGTACCCGCTCCTACCGTTTCACCGGAGTGCGGCAGCGAAAAGAGGACGACAGGGGATCATATTTGCAGGAAAAACACAGTTTCTTCTGTGGTCGCGCGGCAAAAGGTTTCAACATCGGCAGCACTCACGGCGCGCAAAGGAAGTTTTGAAACCATGGGTTTCAAATGGCGTCTTTGGTAACTTTCTTCGCTAATGAAGAAAGTTACCCGCCGGAGGCATCCCCGCGCTCGCAAGCACGGAACCATCCCGCCGGAGACAACTTCACGTCCGGAAAAAGTAAAAAAACCGGGGAAGCGGACTTCCTCGGTTTTTCTGTTCACGTATGGGCCTCAATACAGCCTGTCCAGCTCCTCGATCATGGCGGCGATGGCCCCCTCCTGACAGTGGGGCAGGACGTGGACGCCGGGCACCTGACGGACGGACTCGATGGCGTTGGCCGGGGCGAAGGGGATCCGGGCCCGGCGCAGCATGGGGATATCGTTGGCGTGGTCGCCGACGCAGTAGACGTGGCGCGGATCCGTCCCCAGCAGCTCCGTCAGCTTCTCCACCATGCCGCCCTTGTTGGCGCCGTGAGCCGTCAGCTCCAGGAGATTGGCGGCGGAGAGCACCACCTCGTAATCCGCGGCCCAGGGCTGGGCGGCGATGTAGTCCGTCAGCCGGCCCATGCGGGGCGGATTCTCCTCAAAGAGGATCTTGCTGACGGGAAAAGGCACCTGATCGATATCCTCCAGCACCACCGAGGGCAGATGGGTCAGGTGCAGGTGGTGGCGGGTGATCTCGTTGGGGTTCACGGCGTGGATGGAGTTGTCGTCGTGATAGATCTCCATGGTGACGCCGGGGACGGCGGCCAGGATCTCATGGAGATGGCCCAGAACGGTCTCCGGCAGAAAGGCGGTGTGGAGATAGCGCCCGGCGGCGAAATCATAGATGGCCGCGCCGTTGAAGAGGATGGTGGGGCCGTTCATGGGGATGGTGGGGGCGATGGGGGCGAAGGCGGGCAGGGCCCGGCCGGTGGACACGGAGAACGTGCCGCCCTGGGCCATGAAGTACTCGATGGCCTGCCGGTTCTCCGGCGGGACGGGGGGCAGCTCCTCGCCCCGGAGGAGGGCGCCCTCGGTATAGGTGATGGTGTTGTCATAATCGCTGGCGATGAGAACGCCGTCAAACTTTCCCATGGCTTATCCCTCGGTCTTGGGCTTGGCGCCGTGGTGGCGCCGTCCGCCCCGGTGGGTGCGCTTGCGGCGCACCTCCTCCCCGCCGGCGGCGGGCGCCGTTTTGGGGACGGGCTGCTCGGCCGCGGCGTGCTTCCGCCCGCCCCGGTGGTTGCGGCGGCGCTGGCCGTCGCCCTGGGGGGCGTTCTCCGTCTGGGGGACGTGCTTGGGCTCCGCCTTGGCGGGGAGCTTCACCTCCAGCCTGGGCTTGGCCTCGCCGCTCTTCCGTCCGCCCCGGTGGCCACGGCGGCGGCGGGACTTGCCGTCAGCCGGCTCGGCCGGGGTCTCGGCGGGGAGATCGGCCAGCAGGGGCCGGGGGGAGAAGTCGGAGATGATCTGGGGCACGGGGAACTCCTCCCGCTCCTCCACGTACCGCTCCGGCCGCTTGTCCGGAATCTGGATGCCATCCCGGCTGCCCTTGCCGTTGCGCAGGACGCAGACCTCGCAGTTGTGGTAGCAGCGGGGACCGTCGGTGCGGTCGTCCAGCCGGACGGTGACCTTCTCCTTCAGCACGTTCACGTCGCTGACGTTGCCGGGCCCGTCGGGGGTCAGCACGAAGGAGTCGTTCTTGGGCAGACGCTTCAGGGCGTCCTCATAGGCGTCCTGCTCGTATTTCAGGCAGCACATCAGCCGGCCGCAGGTGCCGGAGATCTTGGTGGGGTTCAGACTCAGATTCTGGGTCTTGGCCATCTTGATGGACACGGGCATGAAGTCGTCCATATACTCGGTGCAGCAGAAGGGCCGGCCGCAGATGCCCAGGCCGCCCAGCATCTTGGCCTCGTCCCGGACGCCGATCTGGCGCAGCTCGATCCGGGAGCGGAACACGCCGGCCAGATCCTTCACCAGCTCCCGGAAATCCACCCGGCCGTCGGCGGTGAAGAAGAAGAGGATCTTGCTGCCGTCGAAGCTGCACTCCACCCGCACCAGCTTCATCTCCAGCTTGTGGGCGGCGATCTTCTTCTGGCAGATCTCGAAGGCCTCCTTCTCCCGGGTGCGGTTGTAGGCGTCGGTGTTGCGGTCGTTGGCGGTGGCCAGGCGCACCACCGGGCGCAGGGGCTGGATGACCCGGTCGTCGGCCACGCCGTGGTTGCCCTCGGTGCACTGGGCGAACTCCAGGCCCTGGGCCGTCTCCACGATCACGTCGTCCCCGGCGGCCACCGTCAGGTCCCGGGGATCGAAATAATAGGTTTTTGTGCCGTTGCGAAAACGGACGGAGATCACAGTTATCATGGATTGAAACATTCCTTTCGTCGGTCAGGAGGCACGTCGCCTCCGGGGAAAAATCGAAAAACGGGCGCCGGTCAGCCCAGGATGGCCTCCCACTCGGCGGCCAGGGCGCCCAGGACGTGGCCCGGGCCCACGTTATAGCGGCACTCGGCGGCATAGCGGTGGAGGCAGTCGGTGAGCTTTTGCAGCCGGGACCGGGACAGACTCCGGCTCAAAGCGGCGGCCGCGTCGCCGGCGGGGCCGGGCAGCGGCGCCTTGCCGCACCCGAGCAGCAGCGCCTCGGCGGCGACGCGCCAGGCGTCCTCCAGCAGGGTCTGAACCTGCTCCCGCTTGAGGCGGCGGTTCTCCAGCGACACCAGCAGCTCCACCGCCGGCAGCACCTCGCCGCCGGCAAAGGCCCGGCACAGGGCCAGCGCCTGCTCCGACGCCGGGGCGTCCTCCTCCCCCCGCAGCTTCAGCTCCACGCAGCGGGAGCGGATGGTGGGCAGCAGGGCGGCGGCGCTGTCGGCGCAGAAAAGGAAGGCGGCGTAGGACGGCCCCTCCTCCACGATCTTCAGCAGCACGTTCTGGTCCCGCTCGTTGAGCTGGCCGCAGTCGGCGAAAATGCAGACCTTCCGGGCCCCCTCGTTGGGTCGGATATACACGTCCTGCCGCAGCTCCCGGACGGTGTCCACCGCCAGCTCTTTGCGCTCCGCGTCCTGCACCAGGCGCACGTCGGGGTGGATGCCCTCCGCCACCTTGCGGCAGGCGGCGCAGCGGAGACAGGGCCGGTCGCCCTCGCTCCGGCAGAGCATGGCCGCGGCGATATACCGGGCGGCGGAGAGCCGGTCCCCGGTGCCGGAGAGGATAATGGCGTGGGGCAGATTGCCGTGCTGCGCCAGCCGGCGCACGCGCCGGGCCAGCGGGTCCTTCTCCGACAGCAGCTGCGCCATATCCGTCCCCTCCTCCTTCGGGCTGCAAATACCCAGTTTGAATTACAGTATAGTATACCATAAAAATCGGATCGGCCGCAAGGCTTGGACACCTGATTTGCGGAAAAATGTTTGCCGCGGCCGTTTCCCCGGAAAAAAGGCGAAATGAACCAAAAAAAGGGGTCGGATTTTCAAAATTGCCTTGCTTTTACCGGGAAAAATGACTATAATAAATTATTGTCAATCAATTTAATGCAAATCTTGATACGGAGGGTAACAAATGAGCAAGAAATATTGCTATCTCTTCACCGAAGGCAACGCCAAAATGCGCGAGCTGCTTGGCGGCAAGGGCGCCAACCTGGCCGAGATGACCAACATCGGCCTGCCCGTTCCCCAGGGCTTCACCATCACCACCGAGGCCTGCACCCAGTACTATGAGGACGGCCGCCAGATCAACGAGAGCATCATGGCCGAGATCATGACCTACATCGCCAAGATGGAGGAGATCACCGGCAAGCGCTTCGGCGACCTGGAGAACCCCCTGCTGGTGTCCGTGCGCTCCGGCGCCCGGGCCTCCATGCCCGGCATGATGGACACCATCCTGAACCTGGGCCTCAACGAGGACGTGGTGGAAGTCATCGCCAAGAAATCCAACAACCCCCGCTGGGCCTGGGACTGCTATCGCCGTTTCATCCAGATGTACTCCGACGTGGTCATGGAGGTGGGCAAGAAGTACTTTGAGAAGCTCATCGACCAGATGAAGGCCCAGCGCGGCGTCACCCAGGACGTGGAGCTGTCCGCCGAGGACCTGAAGGAGCTGGCCATGCAGTTCAAGGCCGAGTACAAGAACAAGATCGGCCAGGACTTCCCCTCCGATCCCAAGGAGCAGCTCATCGGCGCCATCAAGGCCGTGTTCCGTTCCTGGGACAACCCCCGCGCCAACGTCTATCGCCGCGACAACGACATCCCCTATTCCTGGGGCACCGCCGTCAACGTCCAGTCCATGGCCTTCGGCAACATGGGTGACGACTGCGGCACCGGCGTGGCGTTCACCCGCGACCCCGCCACCGGCGAGAAGAAGCTGATGGGCGAGTTCCTGACCAACGCCCAGGGCGAGGACGTGGTGGCCGGCGTGCGCACCCCCATGCCCATCTCCGAGATGGCCGACAAGTTCCCCGAGGCCTATGATGAGTTCGTCAAGGTCTGCAACATCCTGGAGGATCACTACCGCGACATGCAGGACATGGAGTTCACCGTCGAGCACGGCAAGCTCTACATGCTCCAGTGCCGCAACGGCAAGCGCACCGCGCCCGCCGCTCTGAAGATCGCCTGCGACCTGGTGGACGAGGGCATGATCACCGAGAAGCAGGCCGTGGCCATGATCGATCCCCGGAACCTGGACACCCTGCTCCATCCCCAGTTCGATCCCAAGGCCCTGAAGGCCGCCACCCCCGTGGGCAAGGCTCTGCCCGCCTCCCCCGGCGCCGCCTGCGGCAAGATCGTCTACACCGCCGAGGACGCCAAGGCCTGGGCCGAGCGCGGTGAGAAGGTGGTCCTGGTCCGTCTGGAGACCTCTCCCGAGGATATCGAGGGCATGAAGGCCGCCCAGGGCATCCTGACCGTCCGCGGCGGCATGACCTCTCACGCCGCCGTCGTGGCCCGCGGCATGGGCAAGTGCTGCGTGTCCGGCTGCTCCGCCATCGTCATGGACGAGGAGCACAAGCAGTTCACCCTGGCCGGCAAGACCTATCACGAGGGTGACTGGCTGAGCCTGGACGGCTCCACCGGCAACATCTATGACGGCGCCATCCCCACCGTGGACGCCTCCGTGGGCGGCGACTTCGGCCGCATCATGGACTGGGCCGACAAGTATCGCCGCCTGCAGGTCCGCACCAACGCCGACACCCCCGCCGACGCCGCCAGAGCCCGTTCCCTGGGCGCCCAGGGCATCGGCCTGTGCCGCACCGAGCATATGTTCTTCGAGGGCGACCGCATCGCCGCCATCCGCGAGATGATCTGCTCCGACACCGTCGAGGAGCGCAAGGCCGCTCTGGCCAAGCTGCAGCCCATGCAGCAGGGCGACTTCGAGGGCATCTACGAGGCCATGGAGGGCTGCCCCGTCACCATCCGCTTCCTGGATCCCCCTCTGCACGAGTTCGTCCCCACCGAGGAGCACGACATCCGCATCCTGGCCGAGACCCAGGGCAAGACCGTGGAGGACATCAAGTCCATCATCGCCGGCCTGCATGAGTTCAACCCCATGATGGGTCACCGCGGCTGCCGTCTGGCCGTCACCTATCCCGAGATCGCCGAGATGCAGACCCGCGCCGTCATCCGCGCCGCCATCAACGTCCAGAAGCGCCATCCCGAGTGGAACATGGTCCCCGAGATCATGATCCCCCTGGTGGGCGAGGTCAAGGAGCTGAAGTTCGTCAAGGACGTGGTCACCAAGACCGCCGATGAGGAGCTGGCTGCCGCCGGCGTGACCATGAAGTACCTGGTGGGTACCATGATCGAGATCCCCCGCGCCGCTCTGACCGCCGACGAGATCGCCAAGGAGGCCGAGTTCTTCTCCTTCGGCACCAACGATCTGACCCAGATGACCTTCGGCTTCAGCCGCGACGACGCCGGCAAGTTCCTGGGCGCCTACTACGACGGCAAGATCTATGAGAGCGATCCCTTCGCCCGCCTGGACCAGGTCGGCGTGGGCAAGCTGGTGCAGATGGCTGTCAAGCTGGGCCGTCAGACCCGTCCCGACCTGCACCTGGGCATCTGCGGCGAGCACGGCGGCGATCCCTCCAGCGTGGAGTTCTGCCACAAGGTGGGCCTGGACTACGTGTCCTGCTCCCCCTTCCGTGTGCCCATCGCCCGTCTGGCCGCCGCTCAGGCCGCCATCAAGGAAGAGCAGGAAGCTCCCAAGGTCGATGAGAAGGTGGAAGAGGTGGTGGACAGCATCGCCGACCGCCTGAACATCGACAAGGATGAGCTGAACGCCAAGGTGGACGCCGCCAAGACCGTCATCAAGGACGCCGCCGAGAAGCTGCAGAGCAGCGCCTCCGTGGCCACCGACGAGCTGATGGACATCCTGACCGCCGGGCTGAAGAGCCTGAAGGCCGGCTGGACCGAGGTCAAGAAGACCTACGGCGACGAGCGCAAGGACAAGTAAGGTTTCCCAATATACAGCAATGCCGCACCGATGGGTGCGGCATTGGTTTTTGCTGGTTTTTCGTCCAACCTGTGGTTGGAAAGCCCTTCCAACCACGAAAGGCTTGCATTTTGCGTCCCGTGCCGTATACTGAAACCACAGTCGCGACAGAACAAGCGAGGAGGAGCCACATGGAACAGATCTATTTCGGCGAGCGGATCGCCGCGTATCGTAAAGAGCAGGGGCTGACCCAGGAGGGCCTGGCTCAGATGCTGGGGGTCACCAACCAGGCGGTGAGCAAGTGGGAGAGCGACCAGTGCTGCCCGGACATTATGCTGCTGCCGGCATTGGCCGACGTTTTCCACGTCACCATGGATGAGCTGTTTGGCCGGGCGGCGTCGGAGCAGCGGTTTGTACCGGCGGAAAAGCAGGAGGACACGGTGTACGTGGACGGTCTGCCCTGGCCGGATGACGAAGATCTGCGAGCGGTGTGCTACGTTGGTCACCGGCTGGTGGATCACGTCGACGTACCCGGCAGAAAAATGGGTCTGGGCGGTCTGTTGCATATCAATATAGGCGGAGGAGACGGCGTGGAGCTTCACTTCTCCGGCACCGTCCGGGATATCCACTCCGCCTTCGGCGTGGTGGTGAAGGACAGCACCATCGCCGGTGACGTCCGGGCCGACGACGGCGTGGAATGCGGCGACGTGGGCGGCAGCGTGACAGCCGGGGACGGTGTGACATGCGGCGACGTGGGCGGCAGCGTAGCGGCCGGGGACGGCGTCAACTGCGGCAGCGTAGGAGGCAGCGTGCAGGCCGGGGACGGCGTCAACTGCGGCAACGTGGAGGGCAGCGTCCAAGCCGGTGACAGCATCCGCTGCGGCAATATCGGCGGCAACGCCCGTGCGGAGGACATCGTCTGCGCTGCCATCGGCGGAGACGCCCAGGCCGACCGGATCATCAGCGGTGGCAAGCGGTAATAGCAGAGCCGAAATGAAAAAGCGGAAGGACGTGTCCTTCCGCTTTTCTTGTTGTGACGTGGGAATCCGTATCCCTGCCACCTCATCAGTCAGCCTTGCCTCTGACAGCTTCCCCTCAAGGGGAAGCCTTTGGAGCGTTCTCTGTAAGCCCTCCCCCAGAAGGAGGTGGTGCGAGTTTCGATCAATCGCTGTCCAGCTTGAGGACCGCCATGAAGGCCTCGGTGGGCACCTGGACCGTGCCCAGGTTCCTCATCTTCTTCTTGCCCTCTTTCTGCTTCTCCAGCAGCTTCTTCTTGCGGGTGATGTCGCCGCCGTAGCACTTGGCCAGCACGTCCTTGCGCATGGCTTTGACGGTCTCCCGGGCGATGATCCGGCCGCCGATGGCCGCCTGGATGGGCACCTCGAAGAGCTGGCGGGGGATGTTCTCCTTCAGCTTCTCGCACAGACGCCGGGCACGGGGATAGGCCTTGTCCTTGTGGGCGATGAAGCTCAATGCGTCCACGCCGTCGCCGTTGAGGAGCAGGTCCACCTTCACCAGCTCGCTGGGCCGGTAGCCGGACAGCTCATAGTCCAGGGAGGCGTAGCCCTTGGTGTTGGCCTTCAGGGTGTCGAAGAAGTCGTAGATGATCTCGTTGAGGGGCATCTGATAGTGGAGCTCCACCAGATGAGTGTCCAGATACTGCATGTCCTTGAACTCGCCCCGGCGGTCCTGGCACATGGGCATGATGTTGCCCACGTAGTCCTGGGGCGTGATGATGGACACCTTCACGTAGGGCTCCTCCGCGTGCTCGATGGAGCCGGGGTCGGGGTAGTTGTGGGGGTTGTCCACCCGCACCATGGTGCCGTCGGACTTGTAGACGTGGTAGATGACGCTGGGCAGGGTGGTCACCAGATCCAGATTGAACTCCCGCTCCAGCCGCTCCTGGATGATCTCCATGTGGAGCATGCCCAAAAAGCCGCACCGGAAGCCGAAGCCCAGCGCCACGGAGGATTCCGGCTCGAAGGTCAGGGAGGCGTCGTTGAGCTGGAGCTTCTCCAGCGCGTCCCGCAGGTCGGGGTACTTGCTGCCGTCCTCGGTGTAGATGCCGCAGTAGACCATGGACTGGGCGGGCCGGTAGCCGGGCAGGGGCTGGTTGGCGGGGCTCTCCGCCCCGGTGATGGTGTCGCCCACCTGGGTGTCCTTCACGTTCTTGATGCTGGCGGTGAAATAGCCCACCTCACCGGCCTGGAGGGCGTCGGTGGGCTCGTTGCCCAGGGGCTTGAGATAGCCGCACTCCAGCACCGTGTACTCGGCGCCGCTGGCCATCAGACGCACCGTCATGCCGCGGCGCAGCGTGCCCTCCATGATGCGGAAATACACCACCACGCCCACGTAGGGGTCGTACTGGCTGTCGAACACCAGCGCCCGCAGCGGCGCCTTGGGATCGCCGGTGGGGGCGGGGACGTTCTGCACGATGTTCTCCAGCACGGCGTCGATGTTGAGACCCAGCTTGGCGGAGATCTCCGGCGCGTCCAGCGCCGGCAGGCCGATGATGTCCTCCACCTCCTGCTTGGCCTTCATGGGGTCGGCGGCGGGCAGGTCGATCTTGTTGAACACCGGCAGGATCTCCAGATCGTGCTCCATGGCCAGATACGTGTTGGCCAGGGTCTGGGCCTCCACGCCCTGGGTGGCGTCCACCACCAGCACGGCGCCCTCGCAGGCCGCCAGCGACCGGCTGACCTCATAGTTGAAGTCCACGTGGCCCGGTGTGTCGATGAGGTTCAGAGCGTAGGTCTCCCCGTCGCGGGCGGTGTAGAAGAGGTGGACGGCGCGGGACTTGATGGTGATGCCCCGCTCCCGCTCCAGATCCATGTTGTCCAGGAGCTGATTCTCCATGTCCCGCTCGGCCACGGCGTTGCACTTCTCCAGCAGGCGGTCCGCCAGCGTGGACTTGCCGTGGTCGATGTGGGCGATGATGGAAAAATTGCGGATTTTGGATTGATCAAACATATCGTTACCTCAATAGATGGATTTACAGCAGGGTCTCCAGGTGGCGTTTGGCCCGCTCGTCGGTGTTGTGGCACACCTGGGCGGCGCTCTGGCCCAGGCCGGGATAGTCGGCGGTCAGCGTCTCGCCGGAGATGGGCGGGAACGCGTCGGCGTCGCAGGCGTCCAGCGCCCGGAGATACCGGACCTTGGTGGCGCTCATGTCGGCGTTCACCAGACCCGCGTCAAAGAGGGCGCTGTCCAGGGCGAAATACTCCTCGTTGGCCCCGGCGCGGCGGTAGAGCTGGCGCAGCATCTGGTACAGGGCGGCGCTGAGATAGTCGCCGGCGGCGGTGATGGCCTCCCGGGAGTTCAGCTTGCCCAGCAGGTCGAAGAGGACGTTGGCGGTGTTCACCACCAGCTTCTTCTGCAAGGTGGCCAGGATGCTGCCCTTCAGCGTGCCCTTCTCGGCGGTGGAGTCGTAGAGATCGTCGGCCCCGATGATGGCCCCGTCCCGGCTCAGCGTCCGGCCCAGCAGATAGTCCGCCGATACGTGGTAGAAGTCGCAGGCCTTCACCACGAAGCCCAGACCCGGCTCACGGATGCCGTTTTCATAGTGGCTCAGCAGCGCCTGGCTGATGCCCAGTGCCGCCGCCGCCTTCCGCTGGGACAGGCCCTTCTCCTGCCGCAGCAGGCTCAGCGTGCGGGAAAAATCAGTTGACATGTGTGGATTCCTTCTCTCTTACAAATACAGGGAGTAAATTATAACCCATTTTATACGAAAAGTAAATCAAAAAAGGGGAAAACGACAAAGTTTTACTTGACGGGGGCGAAAAAACACGGTATCATACGATTTGTAACATTTTTGTAACTTTTGGATGGATTTTTCCCATGAATCTGGAACAGACGGAAACCACGCGCCGCCCTTCCCCGTGGCGGCGGTGGTGGAAAAAGTTGATAAAAGGCGTCAGCGGCGCGAGGGACCGTGTGGCCCGCCGGGCCGGCTCCGTGGCCAGCGTGGGCCGGAGGGCCCGGGATCTGGCGGAGGAGAAGCGGAGCAACCGCTTCCCCGAGTCGGAGCACGGCATCGTGCAGCTGGTGCTGTTCGTGTGGGGCTGCCTGCCGGCGCTGGGCTCCGCCTTCCGGGAGCGGATCCTGCGCCGCCACAAGCGTTCGGCCCGGTCCGGCGCCCGGGTCCGGGGCCGACTGGAGGAGCTGAGTCTCCATCCGGCGGCCTTCCTCGTCGGCGCCATGGTGATCGCGGCGGCGGCCGTCGCCCTGTCCCTCTACACCGTGGGGACGGCGGTGAGCTACGGCGGCACCGAGCTGGGAACGGTATCCGGACAGCGGACGGTGGACCAGGTGGTGAGCGCCATCGAGGTCACCACGCGCCGCACCATGGACGACAGAGACTACCAGGTGAACCGGGACCAGCTGACAACCGGCCGGAAGCTGGTGGCCCGGAAGGATCTGGTGGACAGGGACGAGCTGCAGCAGCGCATGACCGACGCCCTGGGTGTCATCGACTACGGCTACGTGCTGTACGTGGACGGCGAGCCGGTGGCGGCCACCCCCTTCGCCGGGGCGCTGGAGGAGCTGCTGGAGCAGATGAAGATCGGCTACGTCACCGAGAACACGGTGGAGTGCTACTTCGCGGAGGACGTGGAGGTCCGGGAGGAGTACGTGAACCGGTCCTACGTGATGAATCTGGGCTATATCGCCGAGAAGCTCAACGAGACCAAGTCCGCCGAGGTGACCTACACCGTGGCGGACGGCGACACGTATTACGGCATCGCCGACAAGTACGACCTGACCCTGTCGGAGCTTTTGAACATGAACCCGGGCTACGACGCCATGTCCCTCCACACGGGGGACGTGCTCACCGTGTCCCAGGCGGTGCCGTATCTGACGGTGGTGGACGTGGAGCGCCAGAGCTACGTCCAGGACGTGCCCTACGGCCTGCAGTACAAGGACGATCCCGATATGTACAAGGGCGACTATGAGGTGGTCTCCGCCGGGACCTACGGCAAGGCGGACATCACCGCCAACGTCACCTATATCAACGGCGAGGAGACGGGCCGCCAGGTGGTGGCCACGGCCACCCTGGCCCAGCCGGTGGACGAGGTCCGCCTCCGGGGCACCAAGGAACGGCCCACCTGGTTCCCCACCGGCGTGTTCCGCTGGCCCTGCAACGGCGTGGTCACCTCCTATTTCGGCGGACGCTATACGGGCATCTACGGCGCCTCCACCTATCACGAGGGCATCGACATCGGCAACGGCTACGGCACGCCCATCTATGCCTCCGACGGCGGCACCGTCAGCTACACCGGCTGGTACGGCGGCTACGGATACCTGGTGATCATCGACCACGGCAACGGCTACAAGACCTATTACGGCCACAACAGCTCCATCATCGTCAGCGAGGGGGAGCACGTCTATCAGGGACAGGCCATCGCCTATATGGGCTCCACCGGCATCTCCAGCGGCAACCACTGCCACTTCGGCATCATGATCAACGGCACCTTCGTCAACCCGCTGAACTATCTGGCGTGATATGGAAAACTCCCGCTTCCGGAAGGAGGCGGGAGCTTTGTTGTTGTGGGGGGTGTTCCGTGTCTCCGACGGGTAACTTTCTTCATCAGCGAAGAAAGTTACCAAAGACGCCGCTTGAAACCCATGGTTTCAAGACTTCCTTGGCGCGCCCAGCACCGTGGCGGTTGTGGAAGTTTCCACCACGCGTCACGGAGTAACAGCAAGAGGCCCGAAATGTGGAACTGTCTCTGCTTCTTGGCTCCGCTGCCGCGCTGCTCTGAAATGTAGGAGTACCATTTCCTACCGTTGAGAGCAGAGCGCAGCGTCAGCGATAGCGAAAAGAGAAGCAAAGAGAATCATATTTGAATCGAACACGTCAGCACCTCCGCGATCGTGCGGCAGTCAGAGCCGACAACATAAAAGGTATAGCGCGAGAGGGAAATCCCAAAACCGTAGGTTTGGGCGGCGTTTTGGTTACTTTGCCGCTGTTGGCAAAGTAACCCCGCGCCAGCCTTTGTCCGCGAGGAACGAGCGGAAACAAGGGCAAGCACCCTTGGGGTGTGCCCGGACGCAGAGGAACGGATTGCCACAGCCAGTGTGCGCACTGGCTTCGCAATGACTTCTATTGGGAGTGATTTCCCTCAATCGAACAGCCCCACCTGGTTGGGCAGGTCGAATTTCCCGATCTGGCGGAACTGCCGGGCGTTCTCCTCGGTCAGCGCGTCGGTGATGGCCATCTTCCGGATGATGTTCTTCACCGTCTCGTCCAGGCCGGTGCCCTCCCGGTAGTCGGCCGGGAAGATGAAATCCACCCGGCGGCGGCTCAAAAGCTCCTCCACCGCCTGGCGGTTGCTGTCCTGATACACGGCGATGGCCTGGCCGCCGTAGGCCCGGGTCATCTTCATGCAGGGCACGTCGCTGAGCCCGTCGCCCACGTAGATCATGTTGGTGAAGGGGACGCGGCGGCTGTCGTCGGGCATGGAGCTGTTGAGCCGCCGGTCGTCGCTGACGTCCAGCACCCCCTTGTTGATCCGGTAGATGAACTGGGTCTTGTTGGTGAAGTTGACGTCCAGCTTGGGCCAGGAGGCCAGACCCGCCTCGTTATAGAGGAACTCGCAGGCGTAGACCTTCTTGAACTCGTGGAAGATGCCGGTGCCCTCGATGATCTCCGTCAGACCCGAGGAGAGGACGTAGTGCTCGATCTCCACGCCCAGACTCTCGCCGAAGGCGTTGATCCGGCCGAACCACTCCCGCACGCCGGGGAACAGCTCCACCGCCCGGCCGCAGCGGATGAGGAACTCCCGGTCCAGCCGGATGTCCCGCCTGCGGCACTCCTCGATCATGGTGTACATATAGGCCAGCAGGCCGTCCATGTGGTTCTCCCGGCCGAAGTCGTTGGCGATCTTCCAGAAAGCCGGGGGCGTCATGCCCAGGGCGGGGATGAAGGAGTAGTCCTCCATGTCGGTGGTGCAGAGGGTCTTGTCAAAATCGTACAGCAGGGCGATGATGGGCTTCATACAGGTCTCCTTTTCAGGGAAAAAGCGGCTCCGCAGAGCCGCTTTTCTTCTTGTTTCGTCAGTTTTCGCCGTTGTAGTTGCGGCCGAACTTCAGCTGATCCAGACTCAGCTTGAAATCGCTGGGGAACACGGTGGTGTCGCCGGAGGCGGGGGTCTCCTCCTTCTCCTCGGCGGGAGCGGGCTCGGCAACGGGGGTGGGCTCCTCAACGGGAACAGGCTCCACGGCGGGAGCGGGCTCCTCAGCGGGGGCGGGCTCCTCAACGGGGGCGGGCTCCTCGGCGGGGGCGTATTCCTTGATGATATCCTGCTCGATGGTGGCCACGTCCACGGCCGGCTCCTCGGGCTGGGCCTTGGGCTCCTCGGCCAGAGGCAGCTCCGGCAGGGTGCGCAGGAACTCGGCCTGCTGGACGCACAGCTCCCGGCTGTGGGCGAGGAACTCGCCCAGGCTCTGCTGGGCCATGGCCAGGCGCTTCTCCGCCTGGCGGGTCTGCTCGTCCAGATCGGCGATCTGGCGGGCGGCCTCGTCCCGGGCGTCGGAGAGGATCTGCTCCTTCTCGGTCTGGGCCTCCTGCACCAGCTTGGCAGCCATGCGCTGGGCCGTCAGCAGGGTGGAACGCATGGCGTCCTCGGTGGCCCGGTACTCCTCCACCTTCTCGGCCAGCACCTTCAGCTTGCCCTTGAGGGTGGCGTTCTCCTTGTAAAGGGCGGTGTAGTCATCGGTCAGCGTGTCCAGGAACTCGTCCACCGCGGCCATGTTGTAGCCGCTGCTGCCGAAGGAGGATTTGGGGAAACCTTTTCCGGAAACTTCCTGCGGTGTCAACATATCTATCCCTCCAATATCGTTCTCTATGTGTTACAGATACAGACCGTTGTTCTCCAGCTCGTCGATGAGATCACCCATGATGTCCACGGAGTAGGGGGTGATGATGTAGGTGTTGGCGGCCACCTTCTTGATCTTGCCCTCGCCGGCATAGGCCACGCCGGACAGGAAGTCCACCAGGCGGCGGGCGATGTCCTTGTTGGTGGACTCCAGATTCAGCACCACGGTGCGCTTTTCCCGCAGGTGGTCGGCGATCTCGGAGGCGTTCTCGAAGCGCTCGGGCTTCACCAGCACCACCTTCAGCTGGGCGGTGGCGTGGATGTTCACCACCTTGTTGTGGCGGTCCTCTGCCTTGCGATCCTCCTTACGGTCGTCAAACAGGGACTTCTTGGGCTCGGGCTGCACAAAGCTCTCGTCCTCGTACTCGTCCTCGTCGTCGTAGGGGTGAATGATCTTCTTGAATTCGTCCATAAAGCTCATAGCAGAGGCCTCCTGAAAAAATTATTTTGTATAATCTCTGGCGCCGAAGATGGCGGTGCCCAGCCGCACCATGTTGCTCCCGGCGCGGATGGCATCGGCAAAATCGCCGCTCATACCCATGGAGATATATTCCCATTTATTATCGTACATTTTTTCGCTTATGTCAACAAAAAGGGAGCGTACTTTCTCAAAATATGGGACATTTTCGTGGGGAAAATGCGCAACCGGTGGTATGGTCATCAATCCGCGGCACCGTATATGGGGCAGCTGGGCGGCCAGGGCGGCGGCGGCGGTCAGCTCCGACGGGGCGAAGCCGCTCTTGGCCGCCTCGCCGCCGATGTTCACCTCCAGCAGGACGTCCTGCACCAGGTCAAGCTGACCGGCCACCTTTTCGATCTCCCGCAGCAGGGCCTCGCTGCCCACGGACTGGATCAGCGCGGCCTTGCCCACCACCTGCTTCACCTTGTTGCGCTGCAGGTGGCCGATGAAGTGGAGGGGCGCGCCGTCGTAGGCGTGCTGGGCCAGCTTCTTCGTCATCTCCTGGACCCGGTTCTCCCCCAGGGCGTCGATGCCGGCGGCGATGGCCTGCTGACAGGCCGCCGCGTCGTTCATCTTGCTGGCGCCCACCAGGGTGATATCCCCGCCGGTGCGTCCGCTCTCACGGGCGGCCTCGTCGATCTCCGCCCGGAACCGGGCGATGTTTTCCGCAATGGACATGAAATCGTCCCCCTTTCTTTTCTCTCTCTCCGTCACTGGACCACCACGCCGTTCTCCAGACGGTTGGCGGTGACGATGATCTCGTCGCCGGAGCGGAGGATGGCGGAGCCCTCGGCGTCCCGGGCGGGACGGACCAGGGTGTAGCCGTCCCCCTGATACACCACGGTGACGGGCTTGAACCGGGCGCTGACGCCCACCACGCAGTAGACGCCGGTGCTGCCGTCCTCGTCCAGCCGCAGGGCGGTGGTGGGGATGCGCAGGCCGGTATAGGAGCGGAGGATCAGCTCGGCGGCCTGGTGGCGCAGGAGGGTGATCTCGGCCATGTATTCGTCGCAGGAGAGGACCACGGCCACCTGGCCGTCCTCCTCGCGGCTGATGGACTCCACCCGGACGGGGGCGTCCTGGGTCATGCCCTTGGCCAGGCGCAGCGTGGCGGCCTGTCCCACGGTCAGGGAGGCGGCCCGGTCGGCGTCGATGGCGGCGGTGTAGTACCACCGGTCGCCGTAGATCAGCTTGCCCACGTTGCCGCTGTTCTCCCCGGCGGAGACGCCCCGGAGGGCCGAGGGGGTCACGCCGTCCAGAAAGGCCGGGGTGAGGACGCTCTCGTATCCGTCGCAGACGGCGGAATAGGTGCCGGGGCGCTGGGCGACGATGGCCTGGGCGCCGGTGAGGGAGGCGCGCAGATCGCTGATCTGCTGCTTCACCTGGCGGATGTTGGCCTGCACGTCCTCCGCCGACTCATAGGAGTGGCTGCTCTTGAGCACCGCCGCCTTCAGAGCGGAGATGTCGTCGGCGGCGGAGGAGTAGTCCCCGCCGGAGAGATTCTGCCGCAGGGTCAGGATGCTGCCGGTGATGGAGCTGTCCAGCTTCAAGGCCGCGTCGGCGTCCAGATAGGAGGTGAGGGCGAACTCCAGCTGCTGGAGCTGGAGCTCCAGCGTCTGGATCTCGGTCACGGTGTCCAGGGCCTGGGGGTTGTCATAGGCCATGGCGATGGTCTGGTGATAGCCCACCTTCTGCCCCTCGCCCAGGGCGTGGGTGACGGTGGCGGCGTCGGAGTGGAAGGTCTCCTCGTCCCGGACGATCCACCCGGTCATGGGGATGCTGTCCTCGGCGGTGGCCTGATAGGTCAGCGTGGTGGAGAAGGGGTTGGCGTAGTAGCGGTAGATCTGGATGCCGAAATACAGCACCACCGCCGCCAGAATGACGCCGGAGAGGATCTTGAAGGCTGGGGATGATTTCATAGGCGTACCTCGCTCAGTTCTCCTCTGCCTCCGTCAGAGAGACCGGGTGCAGAGGGGCAATGGTGGAGATCGCGTGCTTATACACCACCTGCTGCCTGCCCTCGGTGTCCAACACCACCACGAAGCAGTCAAAGCCGGTGACCACGCCCCGCAGCTGGAAGCCGTTCACCAGAAACAAGGTGACGGGCACCCCCTGCTTGCGGATGCGGGTGAGGAAGATCTCCTGCAGGTTGTTTGTCTTTTGCATATCGTCTGCTCCTTTTTA
This sequence comes from uncultured Eubacteriales bacterium, assembly GCA_900317425.1. GTDB lineage: Bacteria > Bacillota > Clostridia > Oscillospirales > Oscillospiraceae > Vescimonas. Next base: position 19,391 of record ONGR01000016.1, read on the forward strand.
TCTTTGTGCAGGCGATATGGGTTGGTCCCTCGCCCGCCGAAATCAGCATAACCCTTCGGCGGTGAGGATTTCTGTCGCTTTTTGGAAGGCGGCGGGGAAATCGGGGATTTTTCCCCAGATGAGCCAGTGGATACGGGGATTGCGCCTGAGCCACGTCAGCTGGCGCTTGGCGTACTGCCGGGACCGGAGCTTGACCTCCTCCACGGCCTCCGCCTCGGTGCGCTCCCCCCGCTCCACCGCCAGAAACTGCTTATAGCCGATGGCCTGGAGGGCGGTGGCGTCGGGGGAAAGGCCGGAAGAGAGAAGATCCCGCACCTCGCGGAGAAGTCCCTGCTCCACCATCACGTCCACACGGCGGTCGATCCGGTCACGGAGATCCTGCCGGTGGGCGAAGTCCAGGCCGATGGTGACGGCGTCGTACCGGGGCGGCTGCTCCCGGGTGCGGCGGTCGTGGTCGGTGATGGTCTCCCCCGTCTCCTGCCAGACCTCCAGGGCCCGGATGATCCGCTTCTCGTCCTTCAGGTGGAGCTTTTCGGCGGCGGCGGGGTCGATTTGCCGCAATTCTTCCAGCAGCGCGGCGGCGCCCTCGGCGGCCATCCGCTTTTGCAGGGCTGTTCGGATCTCCCCGCCCTGACTGCCCTCGGCGAAGTCGGTGCCCCGGATCAGGGCGTCCAGCCACAGTCCGGTGCCCCCCACCAGCACGGGGAGCTTCCCCCGGCGGAGGATATCCTGCACGCATGGGTCGGCCTCACGGACGTACCGGGCCACGGACCAGCTCTCACTGGGGTCCGCCACGGCGATCATGTGGTGGGGGACGCCCTCCGTCTCCTCCGCCGTGGGGGCGGCGGTGCCGATGGTCATGCCCCGGTAGATCTGCATGGAGTCCGCCGAGACCACCTCGCCGCTGAAAGCTCGGGCGATGGCCACGCCCATCTTGGTTTTTCCGCTGGCCGTGGGGCCCACGACGCAGACGACTTTGGGTGTCACGATTCGTCTCCTTTTTTTCTCTTGCGGTAGAGGACAAAGTTCATGGCGGCGCAGAGCATGAAACAGGCGCCGCAGAGGTATTGCATCGTGGAGGCCGTGCCGCTCCCGGCAAAGGCGGTCCACAGATTCCATACGCCCACCGCCAGCTGGGCGACGGCCAGCCAGAGATAGACGGTGGGTGAGATGGGATGGTTCGTTTTCTTCATGGCGCGCTTCCTCCTCTTATGCCCGCTTGAACAGCTTCTCGATCTCGTACTGGGTCAGCCTGTATTTCACCGGCCGGCCGTGGGGGCAGTACTGGATGGCCCCGGACTGGACCTTGTCCACCAGCGCCCGGAGCTCGGCGGGGCTTGTGTCCATGCCGGCCTTGATGGCGCTCTTGCAGGCCATGGTGTGCAGCAGCTCGTCCCGGGCGGCGGCGGGGTCGGCCCGGCCCAGCGCCAGCTTGCGGCACAGCTCCTCCAGGGTGGCGGGGGCGTCCTCCAGACGGATGTCCGCCGGCACCTCACGCACCAGCACGGTGCCGCCCCCGAAGTCCTCGCAGGCAAAGCCGAACTGACGCAGCAGGGCCAGATTCTGCAGCGCCGCGCCGTACTCGTCCGCCTCCAGCGTGACGGTCAGGGGCATCAGCAGGGTCTGGGCCATCAGGGGCTCCGTGTTCTCCTTCAGCGCGTCGAACCGGAGGCGCTCATGGGCGGCGTGCTTGTCGATGAGCCAGACGTTGCGGCTCCCGTCCTCGCAGATGATGTAGGTCTTCAGCACCTCGCCCACGATGCGCCACGGGGCCTCCCCTGCCGGCTCCATGGTCTGCTGCACCGGCTCGGGGGTTTGTGGGACAGGTTCGATGGCCTGCTGAACCGGCGCCTGCTCCGCCGGCTTCACCGGCGGCGGGGTGACGTGATAGGTGACCTCCCGGTCCCCCTTCCGAATGGCGGCGGTGAGGGGCTGATCCGGCCGCTCCGTCACGTCCCGGACGGTGAGCCGCCGGGAGTGATCCCCGGCGGGCGGCGCGGGCCGGGCGGTGTAGGAGCCCACCGGGGGCTTGGGGGCCGGGAAGGCGGGCTTATCGGCGGCTTTTTCCTTATATTGGGCCGCCGTCATGGTCCGGTAGAAGGTGTTTTCCTGCTTTGCCGGTTTATTTTGGGCGTTCAGGGCGTCCAGCACGGTGTAGTACACCGCGTCGAACACCGGCTTGTCCGCGGCGAACTTCACCACCGTCTTGGCCGGGTGGACGTTTACGTCCACCTGCTGCCGGGGCAGGGTGACGTGGAGGACGCAGCCGGGGAACTTGCCCTTCATGATCTGGTTGCGGTAGGCCTCCTCCAGGGCGGCGGAGAGCAGCTGGGACTTGACGAACCGGCCGTTGACGAAGAAGATCTGGCGGCCCCGGGTGCCGTGTCCGTTGAGGGGGGCGGTGACGAAGCCGTCCACGGTGACCTCGCCGCCGCTGCCCCGGATGGGCAGCAGGTGGAGGGCGAAGTCACGGCCCAGGGCGGCGTAGATGGCGCTCTGGAGCCGGCCGTCGCCGGGGGTGTGGAGCACCTCGGCCCCGGAGCGCAGGAGCTTGAAGGAGATATCCGGATGGCTCAGGGCCAGATGGGTGACGATGCCGGTGACGGCGGCGCCCTCGGCGCTGTCCTTCTTCATGAATTTCATCCGGGCGGGGGTGTTGTAGAAGAGGTCGCGGACCACGATGGTGGTGCCCTCCGGGCAGCCGTTGGGCCGCACCTCGCCGGGCACGCCCCCCTCCAGACGGAGCATGGCGCCGGCCTCGGCTCCCGCCGTGCGGGAGAAGATATCGACGCGGCTGACGGCGGCGATGGCGGCCAACGCCTCGCCCCGGAAGCCCAGGGTGCCGATGGCGGCCAGATCCTCCGCCGTGCGCAGCTTGCTGGTGGCGTGGCGCAGAAAGGCGGTGGGCAGCTGCTCCGGCGCGATGCCGCAGCCGTTGTCGGTGACGCGCAGGTAGGTGAGGCCGCCGCCCTCGATCTCCACCACGATGGCGGAGGCGCCGGCGTCCATGGCGTTTTCCAGCAGCTCCTTGGCCACGCTGGCGGGCCGCTCCACCACCTCGCCGGCGGCAATGAGATCCGCCACGTGGGCGGGGAGTTGTTTGATGTCAGGCATGGAGATCACTCCTTTCTGGAAATCGCCGAAGCGCCGCCAGCGCCAGCGACACCCCGTGAGCGCAGCGAACGGTTGGTGGAGCAAGCACCCTTGGGGTGTGGCGGATACAGCGAGGCGGTTTCGAGGCAGCGCCCCGCTTGCCACGACCAACGGGACGTGGGAAGCGGCTGGCGCAACGGTGGGATGTTCCGCGCCTCCGGGCGCGGTAAGGGGGTTGTTCCGCGTCTTCGGACGCGGAGGGCGCCCTCCGGGGGCCTACTTTCTCCATCAGCGGAGAAAGTAGGCAAAGACGCCGCTTGAAACCCATGGTTTCAAGGCTTCCTTTGCGCGGGGTACGGGCTGTGCTTATTGAGAGCTTGTACCGCGCGATGGCGGAGGTGCCGATGTGTTCGATTCAAATATGATGCGTTTCCGGTCTCTTTTCGCTGTCGCTGACGCTGCGCTCTGCTCTCAACGGTAGGAAATGGTACTCCTACATTTCAGATTAGCGCACCAGCGGATGAAAAAGCGTCGCAGACTTCGCCGCTCGCAAGCGGCGAAAAAGCTTGATCATTTTTTGCCGCGGCGTGTACCCCAAGGGCACTTGCCTTTGTTTCTGCTTCTTCGTCGCAGACAAAGGCTGGCGTACGTGGCAAAAAATACAGCTCGGTCTTCGCAGTGTGCGAACGCAGTGAGTGCGCGGAGAAGACCGCTATCCTTCTCGCATAAAATCGAAGATTTTATGCGACTATAGCTTCTGCTTCCATTCATACAGCAGGTTCAGCGCCTCCAGGGGACTGAGGGTGTCCACCTGGCAGCGGCGCAGGGCGTCGATGACCTCCCCCTCCGCCATGGCGGTGAAGGACACCTGGTCCTCCTCCGCCGCCGGCTCCGGCGCGGGGCGGCCCGCCTCGGCCTCCAGCTCCCCCAGGATCTTCCGGGCCCGGCTCACCACCTGCCCCGGCAGACCCGCCAGCTGGGCCACCTCGATGCCGTAGCTGCGGTCGGCCCCGCCGGGGATGATCTTCCGGAGGAAGATGATCTCCTCGCCCCGGGTGCGGACGGCGACGTTGTAGTTCTTCACGCCGGGGAGACTGTCCTCCAGGGCGGTCAGCTCGTGATAGTGTGTGGCGAACAGGGTCTTGGCCCCCAGCTTCCCGGCGCAGTATTCCAGCACCGCCCGGGCGATGGACATGCCGTCGAAGGTGGAGGTGCCCCGGCCGATCTCGTCGAGAATGAGAAGGCTGTTTGCCGTGGCGTGGTGCAGGATCTCGCTGACCTCCGTCATCTCCACCATGAAGGTGGACTGGCCGGCGCTCAGGTCGTCGCTGGCGCCGATGCGGGTGAAGATCCGGTCCACCACCCCCAGCCGGGCGGCCCGGGCCGGGACAAAGGAGCCGATCTGGGCCATCAGCGCGATCAGCGCCACCTGACGCATATAGGTGGATTTGCCCGCCATGTTGGGGCCGGTGATGATGGACACCCGGTCCTCGCTGCGGCCCATGTAGGTGTCGTTGGGCACGAACAGGGTGTCGGAGCGCATCTGCTCCACCACCGGGTGGCGGCCGTCATGGATCTCGATGACGCCGGACTCGTCCACGGCGGGGCAGCAGTAGTTGTTCTTCACCGCCACGGCCGCCAGGGAGCACAGCACGTCCACCTCCGCCACGGCGGCGGCGGTCTGCTGCACCCGGGCCACCTGTCCGGCCACGTCCAGGCGCAGCGCCGTGAACAGCTCATATTCCAGCGCGCTGAGTCGGTCGGCGGCGGAGAGGATGTCGCTCTCCAGATCCTTCAGCTCCTGGGTGACGTACCGCTCGCCGCTGACCAGCGTCTGCTTGCGGATATAGGTTTCCGGCACCTGATCCTTGAAGGAGTTGGAGACCTCGATATAGTAGCCGAAGACCTTGTTGTAGCCGATCTTCAGGGTGCGGATGCCGGTTTTCTCCTTCTCCTGGGCCTCCATTTTGGCGATGATGTCCTTGCCGCCGTGGAGGATGGAGCGGAGCCGGTCCACCTCGGGATGGAAGCCCTCACGGATGAACTCCCCCTCCCGGACGGAGAAGGGCGGCTCGTCCACCAGGGTCTGGCCGATGAGGGCCGCCAGATCGTTGAGATCGTCCAACTGCTCACAGAGCTCACGGAGCCGGCCCTTGGGGAAGGCGGCCAGCTGGGCCTTGACCTGGGGCAGCCGCTCCATGGCGGTGCGCAGGGACACCAGATCCCGTCCTCCGGCGCTGCCGTAGACGATGCGGCCCATGAGCCGCTCCATGTCGGCGATGCCCTGGAGGGCCAGGATCAGCTCCTCGCGCTCCATGGTGTGATCCACCAGGGCGGACACCGCGTCCAATCGCCGCTGGATGGCGGTGACGCTCAAAAGGGGCCGCTCCAGCCAGGAGCGGATCATCCGCCCGCCCATGGCGGTCTTCGTCTTGTCCAGCACCCAGAGGAGCGAGCCCTTCTTCTCCTTGGAGCGGAGGGTCTCCGTCAGCTCCAGGTTGCGCCGGGCGGTGAGGTCCAGCTCCATGAACCGGCCCTGCTCGTAGTAGTCCAGCTGGTCGATGTGGCGCAGGTCCGTCTTCTGGGTCTCGTGGAGATAGCCCAGCAGGGCGCCCAGGGCCAGCACGGCGGCGTTGTTCCGGGGCAGGCGCGCCATGGCCTCGTCCCCGAACTGGGCCCGGACGGCCTTCTCCGCCGATTCCATCCGGAAGACGGAGGCGGGCAGCTTCTCCACGTGGCAGCGGAATTTATTCTCCAGCGTTGTATGGAGGGTCTCGTCAAAATAAGCGGTTTCGTTCAAGACGGCCTCGGCGGGGGAAAAACGGCCCAGCTCGTTGAGAAGATGGGTGAGCCGCTCCGGGCCGGAGAAGGCGGTGGCGTGGGTCTGGCCGGTGGAGACGTCGCAGGCGCACAGGGCGGCGTTGTCCTCGTCGAGGTAAATGCCGGCGCAGAAGTTGGACCGCCCCTCCTCCAGACACGCGCTGTCGATGACGGTGCCGGGGGTGACCACCCGGATGATGTCCCGCTTCACCAGACCCTTGGCCGCGGCGGGATCCTCCGTCTGCTCGCAGATGGCCACCTTGTAGCCCTTGGCGATGAGCCGGGCGATGTAGGAGTCGGAGGCGTGGTAGGGGATGCCGCACATGGGGATCTTCTCGTCGAAGGACTTGGTCTTGTCCTTGTCCCGGGAGGTGAGGGTCAGGTCCAGCTCCCGGGAGGCGGTGCGGGCGTCGTCGCCGAACATCTCGTAAAAATCGCCCAGGCGGAAGAACAGGATGGAATCCTTGTTCTGCTTCTTGATCTCCAGATATTGGCGCATCATGGGCGTCAGTTCAGACATAGTCAATCTTCCTCTCAAAAAGGGGTTGTGGGGTGTGCCTGCGGTGCATCAAATGATCTCCCCAAACAGCGCCCAGGTGTTGCTGTCGGTGATCTTCGCCGTCTGGTACGTGCCCAGCAGGGCCTTGTCCCCGGTGAGATGCACCAGACGGCCCCCGGCGGTGCGGCCCTGGAGGGGCCAGCGGAGGTCGTCGGAGCTCTCGTCCACCAGGACGCGGACGGTCTCGCCCACGTATCCGGCGTGGATCTCCGCCGAGATGGCGTTTTGGGTGTCGCAGAGCTTATCGAACCACTTCTGCTTCTCGCTCCGGGGCACGGGGTCCTCCATTTTGGCGGCGGGGGTGCCGGGCCGGGGGGAGAAGATGAAGGTGAAGAGGGCGTCGAAGCGCACCTTTTCCACCAGCGCCACCGTCTCCATGGCCTCGGATTCCTGCTCGCCGGGGAAGCCGATGATCACGTCGGAGGTCAGCACCAGATCGGGCATGACGGTCCGGGCGTAGGTGATGAGATCCAGATATTTCGCCACGTCGTAGGGCCGGTTCATGGCCCGCAGCACCCGGTCGGAGCCGGACTGGACCGGCAGATGGAGCTGGTGGGCCACGTGGCGGCTTTTGGCCATGACGTCAAAGAGCTTGTAGCTTGCGTCCTTGGGCTGGGAGGACATGAAGCGGATCAGGTAATCGCCGGGGATCTTGTCGATCTCCGCCAGCAGATCGGCGAAGTCCCAGGGGGTGGGGAGACCCTTGCCGTAGGAGTTGACGTTCTGGCCCAGGAGGGTGATCTCCTTATAGCCGGCCTCCGCCAGCTCCCGGACCTCGGAGAGGATATGCTCCGGATCACGGCTCCGCTCCCGGCCCCGGACGTAGGGCACGATGCAGTAGGAGCAGAAGTTGTTGCAGCCGTACATGATGGAGACCCAGGCCCGGATCGAGCCCTCCCGCACCACCGGGATGCCCTCGGCGATTTGGCCCGGCTCGTCGGCCACGCTGAAGACACGGCGGCGGCGGCTGTAGACCTGGTGCAGCAGCTCCGGGAAGCGCCACAGGGCCTGGGGCCCGAACACCAGATCCACGTGGCGGTAGGACTTCCGCACCCGCTCGGCCACCTCCGGCCGCTGGGCCATGCAGCCGCACAGACAGATGATCTGGTCGGGGTTGGCCTTCTTGGTGTGGGTCAGGGCGCCCAGGTTGCCGTAGACGCGCTGCTCGGCGTGGTCCCGGATGGCGCAGGTGTTCAGCACCACGATGTCGGCCTCCTCGGCCTTGTCGGTGAAGGTGCAGCCCATGGCCTCCAGCATGCCCATGATGCGCTGGCTGTCCGCCACGTTCTGCTGGCAGCCGAAGGTGTCCACCAGCGCCAGGGGCTGTGCGGCACGCTGGGCGTGGATAGCCCGGATCTTCTCGGTAAATTCACGCTGACGGGACATCTGCTCCTCCGTCAGAACCACTTGCTTTCTCTCCAAAATGAACCTCCCGGCGGGGCGACGGCGAAAATGCCGCTACTCCCCTACGATAATCGATTCATTATACCACAAATCGCGGCCTGTGACAAGGAAAGAGGGGGGAAACGGGGACAAAAAAAGAGGGCGGACGGCCCGTTGGCCGTCCGCCCTCCGGGGGCGGGGGAAGGATCACATGGCGCACCAGCCGCCGTCCACCATCAGGATGTCGCCGCTGATATAGGCGGAGTCGTCGCTGGCCAGGAACAGGGCCGCGTTGGCGATGTCCCGGGGCGAAAAAACCGGGGGACAATAGCCGTTGCAAATTCGCCCCGCTTGGGATATGATAAGAAAAACATGTTTTGAGGAGTATTTTATGCTGTATGTGCTGATCGTATGCGCCCTGATCGCCGCGGATCAGGGGCTGAAATACTGGACGGTGACCCATCTGGCGGTGGGGCAGAGCACCCGCTTCCTGCCGGGGCTGATGCGCCTGACCCGGCTCCATAACGACGGCGCCGCCTGGTCCAGCTTCAGCGGCAGGACGGCCCTGCTCATCGCCGTCACCGCCGTGCTGCTCATCGGCGTCTTCACGCTGCTGGCGCGGAAGATCGTCCGCCATCCCCTGGGCGTGGCGGGCTGCCTGCTGATCCTGGGCGGCGGCATCGGCAACATCATCGACCGCATCGCCCACGGCTACGTGGTGGATATGTTCGACCTGGAGCTGTTCACCTACCCCATCTTCAATCTGGCGGACTGCTTCGTGGTGGTGGGCGCCATTCTGGGCGGTATCTATTACCTGTTCCTCTACGACAAGACCGACGGGAAGGAGAAACGCCATGACAAGGACGCTGACGGCGGCAAGTGAACACGCCGGGGAGCGGCTGGACAGCTTTCTGGCCGCCGGGCTGGCCGTCTCCCGCAGCGCCGCCGCCCGGCTCTGTGAGGAGGGCCGCGTCACGGTTGGCGGCAAGGCCCTGGCCAAGAACTATCGGCTGGTAGGCGGCGAAGAACTGACGGTGGAGATCCCCGAGCCGGAGGACACGGCCGTGGAGGCCCAGGACATCCCGCTGGACGTGGTGTATGAGGACGAGGACGTGATCGTGGTGAACAAGCCGGTGGGCATGGTGGTCCACCCCGCCCCGGGCCACAGGGACGGCACCCTGGTCAACGCCCTGCTCCACCACTGCGGGGAGAGCCTCTCCGGCATCGGCGGGGAGAAGCGGCCCGGCATCGTCCACCGCATCGACCGGGATACCAGCGGCCTCATCATCGCCGCCAAGAACGACGCCGCCCATCTGGGCCTCTCCGCCCAGCTGGCGGACCACACCCTGGCCCGGACGTATGAATGCCTGGTGGTGGGCAATCTCCGCCAGGACAGGGGCACCGTGGACGCCCCCATCGGCCGCCACCCCACGGACCGGAAGAAGATGGCGGTGGTGGCGAACGGCCGCCGGGCCGTGACCCACTGGGAGGTCATCGCCCGGTATCCCGGCGTTACCCACGTGCGCTGCCGTCTGGAGACGGGCCGGACCCATCAGATCCGGGTCCACATGGCCCACATCGGCCACCCCATCCTGGGGGACACGGTGTACGGGGCGAAAAAGCCGGTGCCCGGTCTCACGGGCCAGTGCCTCCATGCGGTGGGCCTGCGGTTCCTCCATCCCCGCACCGGGGAGGCGGTGGAGCTCCGGTGCGAGCTGCCGGAGGAGTTCCAAGCCTACCTCCGGAAGCTGGAAAACCGGGGATAGGCCGGAATTTTTCGGAATTCGGGAAGAAAAGTGTTGACAATCGCGGCAACGTAGTGTACTATATTACCGTTGTCCGCGCGGTTAGCTCAGCTGGTAGAGCACATGCTTGACGTGCATGGGGTCACAGGTTCGAGTCCTGTACCGCGCACCAAAAATCGGCGTTGGCCTTTAGGCCGACGCCGATTTTTTATGTACAGAGCACGACGCGAGCCTGCGGCTCTCTTTGTGCATCAGGCATCGCTTGACGGCATGGGGTCTGCCGCCGAAGCGCCGCCAGCGGCGGATGAAGCGAGGCGGCAGAAAGGAAGCGGCCCGCCTGTCGCGCCCCATAAAGGGCGGGAGAGGCGGCTGCCGCGACGTGGACACAGGTTCGAGTCCTGTACCCGCCCACCGGCTCCCCGGAATGACCCCCTCACCCACCCCGGCACAGGGCCGCCAGCAGCTCCGGCCGCCGCCGGGGCACGGCCCCCTTCTCCACCTGCTCCATCACCGCCGATATCTGACGGGCGTCCAGGGCCAGCAGCCGATCGCGCACCCGGTCCCGGCTGCGGATCTGTCCGTCCACCCGGAGATACGGGGAGGGATCGTCGCAGGCGTCTGCCATGATCTCCACCAGTTCCTCCAGAAGAGCGGGATCGGCGCCCTCACAGGCGGAAACATTCTTTTCTATGATCTGACGCGGCGCCATGGCCGACAAGGCGGCGCCTGCGTCCGGGTGTGAGAGAATAGACTCGTTCTTTCTGATCTCTTTCTTTCTCTCCTCAGTCTTTCTTGGTGTCGGTTTTTGCGATTCCGGCGTGACGGTTTTCGGCGTACCGGAGGCCCCTTTTTTGACAGGCTTGACCCCATATTTCGCCATACCCTCCGGCGGACGGACGCAGATCCGGTCGGGCCGGCCCAGACCCTGCCGGGCCCGGCGGATGAGGCCGCAGCCCTCCAGCGCCCGGAGCAGGGCGGTGGCCTTGCCGGCGGAGCAGTGCAGCGTGCGGCAGATCTCGGCGTTGGTGAAGTAGAGGAAGATCTCCCCCGCCCCGTCCCGCCAGCCGTTGGCCGCCGAGAGGCTGATCCGGTTGAGCAGCAAGGTATAGAGGAGCTTGGCGTCGCCGGAGAGGGCGGCGTATTTTTCGTTTTCGATGATGGCCCGGGGCAGGCGGAAAAAGGTAAATTCCCCGGCGTCCCACCAGTCCGTTTTCCCGGCCATGGGATCACCCCCTTTACTATGGGGGCGCACGGCCCGGTTTGTTGTCCGGCCTGTTGCCCGGCCCGGGGCAACTCCGGAAAATATTGGGGCGGCGGGCCCCTTTTTGTTACCGAACTGACACTTGTATTCCCGGAAGGGCCGTGCTATGATGCACCCGAAGAGGGAGAAAACCGCCGTACGGGAGCAAAGGAGGTCGAACCATGAGAGATCGAAAAGGTGAAATCGCCGCGGCGCTGGCGCTGCTGACCGCCGCCTCCGCCCTGTGCCTGAAGCTGATGAAGGCGGCCGGGGAATGGCTGGACCGGGAGCAGAAGAAGCTGGACGAGACGGAGGACGAATGATCGCCCGCCGGTGAACCGCAAATAGAAACAGGAGAGGCGTCTGCCTCTCCTGTTTTTTTGCGCTGTTTGCGCCGCCGCGTCCCTTACTTCTCCCCCTTCTCGAACTCCGCGGCCACGTCCTGCAGCAGCTGCCGGATGGGCAGGTGCTGGGGGCAGATGGCCTCGCACTGGCCGCACTGGACGCAGTCAGAGGCCTTGCCGGCGTTCCGGGTCATCACCTCGTAGTAGAAGTCGGCGTTCCAGTCCCGGAACCGCTTCTTGTTGTTCATGCAGGTGAACAGCCGGGGGATGCGGATGTTCATGGGACAGCCGTCGGTGCAGTAGTGGCAGGCGGTGCAAGGGATGAGATCCATGCTGCGGAAGATCCGGCAGACCCGGTCCACCGCCGCCCGCTCATCGTCGTTGAGGGGCTTGAAATCCCGCATGAAGCCCACGTTGTCGGTGAGCTGGGCCATGTCGCTCATGCCGGAGAGCACCATGCACATCTGGGGGAAGCCGGCGGCGAAGCGGATGGCGTAGCTGGCGTTGCTGCCGCCGTGGAGGGCGTCGAAGACCGCCTGGGCCGCGTCGGGCAGATTCACCAGATTGCCGCCCTTCACCGGCTCCATCACGATCACCGGCTTGCCGAACTTCTCGCACACCTCATAGACCTTCCGGCTCTCCACCGACAGATCCTCATAGTCGGCGTAGTTGAACTGGATCTGCACCACCTCGATCTGGGGGTACTCGGTGAGGATCTGCTCGAGAACGGTGGCCTTGTCGTGGAAGGAGATGCCCACGTGGCGGATGAGGCCCTGCTCCTTCAGGGCGAAGGCGGTCTCATAGGCCCGGCAGCTCTTGAACTTGGGGAAGTTGCCGCTGCCCTGGGCGTGCATCAGGTAGAAGTCGAAGTAGTCCACGCCGCAGGCGGCCAGCTGGCTGCGGAAGAAGGGCTCGATATCCGCCTCGGTCTGGAAATAGGAGTCGGTGAGCTTGTCGGTGAGGATGAATTTGTCCCGGGGATAGCGGCTGGTCAGCGCCTCCCGGATGGCCAGCTCGCTCTTGCCGCTGATGTAGCCGTGGGCGGTGTCGAAATAGTTGAAGCCGGCGTCCAGGAAGGCGTCCACCATCTCCTTGGTCTGCCGGATGTCCACCTCTTTTTCGATCATGGGCAGGCGCATCATGCCGAAGCCGAAGTTGCCGTGGATCTCCGGAAAGAATTTGTTGGTCATCATAGGCGTTTCCTCCGTTCGTTGATTCCCCTTTATTGTAAAAGAGCGGAGGGGGAGCAGTCAACAGGAAAATATGGAGACGGGGATTCCGCGCTCCGGCGCGGGAAACGTGTCTCCGACGGGTGACTTTCTTCACCAGCGAAGAAAGTCACCAAAGACGCCGCTTGAAACCCATGGTTTCAAGGCTTCCTTCGCGCGCTATACCCCCCTGTTATCGGCTGCCTATACCGCACGATCACGGGAGTACGCCGATAATCGTTTCAAATATGATCCTTTTCTGTTCTCTTTTTGCTGCCGCACTCTGGCGCAACGGTAGAAGCCATTGCCCCAACATTTTTGGGCAGAGCGCAGCGGATGAGCGAACCGAGGAGCAGAGACCATTCCACATTTCGGGCCCCTTGCTGTCTCTTACGCTGCGCGTGGTAAAAACTTCCACGACCGCCAAGGTGCGGAGCGCGCCGAGGAAATCGCCGAAGCGCCGCCTGTGGCGGATGAAGCGAGGCGGTTTCGAGGAAGTGTCCCGGTTTTCACGACCAATGGGAGCGAAAACCGGTTGACACGACGGTGTTTGGTCTTAGAAACGTAGTTTCTAAACGGCGCTTTCGGTCACCTTTGCCGCCGTGGGCAAGGGTGACTCGTGTCCGCACCCCAAGGGTACTTGCCGTCGCAGCTGCTCATACTTCGCAGGCGCCGGCTGGCGCAGACACGAAACATCTCCGCTGATGGACAACTGACGCCCCAAATCTCTGATTTGGCTGGCGGAAGTTATGCACAGCTGAAAGTAGGCCGTCGGAGACACGTTCCCCGCGCCGGCCTTTGTCCGCGAGGAACGAGTGGAAACAAAGGCAAGCACCCTTGGGGTGTGTCCGCAGACACGAAACATCCCCCCCACACAACAACAGAAAAATGCCGCCCTTTCGGGCGGCATTTTCTGTCTGACAGCAAAGCGCGGCGGGAAAAACCCTTACTCCTCCGCCTCGCCGGCGTGCTGGGCGCTCAGCTCCCGGCTGATCTGGTCCACCTTGGCGTCGGTGAGGACGAAGCGCTTGCGGAACCAGAACAGAGCCACGAACAGGCCCACGATGGGGATGATGGTCATGGTCATGCGCAAGCCGGCCTTCTGGGCCAGCACGACGCCGGCGGAGAAGTCGGTCACGGCGTCGGCGGCGCTGACGTCGGTGCCGCTCTGCAGGTGGTTGACGGCCAGGCAGATGGAGGCCGCCAGCGCGGCCACGCCGGAGGCCAGCTTCACCACGAAGGTCTGCATGGAGAAGATGACGGACTCGTCCCGGCGGCCGTTCTTCAGCTCGCCGTAGTCCACGGTGTTGGCCAGGAACACGGTGGTGATGACCGTCAGCATGCCGTTGGCGGCGAAGATGCAGAAGGCGGGGATGAACAGCAGGAACACGCTGGACATGTTGATGAAGGCCAGGGCCAGCAGCACGGCGTAGCCCACGATGGCCATGCCCAGGCAGATGTAGAAGATCTGCAGGCTGGAGAACTTCTTGCGCAGCAGGGGATAGAAGGCCATCATGCTCAGCACCTGGATGGCGCCGCCGAACATATTGAAGAGGACGTAGGCGTTGTTCCAGCCGGTGCCGCCGAAGTCATACTTGAAGAAGTAGATGACCAGGTTGGAGGTGATGTAGATGGCGGTGTTGATGAGCACGATGGTGATGGTGACGGTCATGGCCTGGTCGTTCTGGACCAGGGCCTTGAACATCTGGCCCACGGAGACGGTCTTCATCTCGGCGGTGGACTTCTCCTTCACGTTGACGCAGGTGAGCACGGTGAACAGGATGAACAGCACGGCCACGATCAGGGCGAACCACTTGAAGCCCACGATCTCGCCGGCGTTGCCCTCCACGCCGCCCAGCGCCCTGCCCAGCATGGGGACCAGCTTCATGGTGGCGATGGTGATGATGGCGCTGCCCACGCCGGCACTGGTGCGGGCCAGGGTGGTCAGGTCCTCCCGCTCCTTGCCGCCCTCGGTGAAGGCGGGGATCATGGACCAGTAGGGGATGTCCATCATGGTGTAGGTGACGCCCCAGAGGATGTAGGTGATGGCGGCGTAGGCCACCAGCCCCTTGGCGTCCATGGCGGGGGGCGCCGCGAACATGATGAACAGCACCGCGGCGTTGGTGAGGGTGCCGATCAGCAGCCAGGGACGGAACTTGCCCCAGCGGGTCTTGGTCTTGGCCACGACGACGCCCATGATGGGGTCGTTGAAGGCGTCGAAGACGCGGGCGGCCATGAGGATGATGCCCATGGCGATGGCGCTGACGCCCAGCAGATCCTGGAAGTAGTACAGGACGTAGCTGGCGGACAGCATGTAGACCATGTCCTTGCCCACCGCGCCCAGGGCGTAGGACAGCTTGGCTTTGCCGGAAAGTTTCATAGCGGTTCTCTCTCCTTTTTTATTTGTTCTGATTTTTCAAGGCCATGGCGGTCTGCACCACCTTGTAGGCACCGTCGTAGATGCCCATGGACTTGTTGCGCACGATGTTGTCGCACATATCCCGCAGGGTGACGCCGTCGGTGAGGAACAGCTCCATCATCTGCAGGGTGTGGGGGATGTCCCGGCACTCCAGGGTGCCGTCGCCGATCTCGGCGGAGTGGACGGCGCCCCACTGCTCGTGGCCGCCAATGCGGCGGATGAACAGCTTGGGCACGGGGTAGAAGGCCAGCTCGCTGGGCTTGGTCACCAGCACGTCGCACGAGCGCATGAGGAGGTTGGTGGCGTACACCGCCTGGAAGATGTTGGCGTGATAGAAGGCGTGGACGCCGGTCACCTCGGCGGTGAGGGCGCTCTCGGCAAAGGCCCGGGTCCCGGCCCAGTCGTCGAAATGCTCCGTGGACAGGCCGGAGAGGGCCGGGATCTCGCGCACCAGCTCGTCCCAGACGTTGCGGTAGTCGCCCACGTTGACGTACAGGGCGGCCTTGCCGGACTCGATCATGGGCAGCAGGTACCGGATGATGGCGGCGAAGATCTCCTTCTGGGCGCCGGCGCCGCCGATGGTCAGCAGGAAGCGCATGGGCTTGCCCTGCTCCTTCCGGGCCATGCGGGCGGCGCAGTCGGCCTCGATGTTCCGCACCAGCTCGTCGTCGATATAGTGGCCGGTGTAGAGGAGGCTGTCCTCCGGCATGGGCTTCAGGGTCTCGTCGCCCCGCATGCCGTTGAGGATGCGGTAGCCCTGATAGGCGTAGTGGGTCTGGACGGTGTGGACGCTGCCCTCGGCCAGATGGAGGGCCATGGGCCAGTTGTCGGGGATGGCGTTGACCACGTACTTCATGCCGGCGTGGATGGCGGCCTGGGCGGGCCAGACGTGGGTGCCGATGACGGGGATGTCACGGGGCACGCTCTGGAACACGGGGGCCATCAGCTCGGCGTTCTTCTGGTCGGAGGCGTTGTAGCTCAGCTTCCGGAAGCCCTCGTAGTTCATGGGCTCCCAGACCAGCTTGTTGAAGAGCTTGCTCTTCTGGGAGATGCGGGAGCCCAGGGAGTAGAGGTCGTTCTGGGCGGAGATCACCTTGGTGCAGGTGGTGTCGGGATAGGAGTTCAGGTCCATCCAGTAGGGCTGATAGCCCAGGGCGTGGGCGGCGGAGGCCATGGCCATGGAGATGCGGTAGTGGCCGAAGCCCATGCGGATGTTGCCCACGATGACGCCCTTCTCCGTGTCGAAGGGGGCGTCGCCGGTGCCGGACTGGATGCGGATGTCCTTCACACCCAGGAGATCGCCGATGTGGGGGTTGTTCACCACGATGGCGCCGTGGGGCGCGGCGGAGTCGTCGCCGAATTTTCTGGCGTACTTGGCCTTGGAGCTGACGGCCTTGCGGTAGTCGCCGTCGGAGATCACGTTGCCGAAGATGATTTTCGATTTGTCTTGCATAAGCCCTCCCTCATTCCTGAATGGTGATGTCGAATTGGATCTGCACCGGCGCGGCCTGGTCGCTCTTGAGCGTCAGGGTCGCCCGACCCGCCTGCCCGGTGGTTTTCACGTAGGTGCCGCCGCAGCCGCCCCGCAGCTGGACGAGCCTGGGGCCGATGAGGTCGATGGGGCCCTCCGCCGCCAGCTCCACCGTGCCGCTATAGAAGGGGAGCCGGTTGCCGTTCTGATCACGGATGGTGAGGCGGATGGCCGCGGCGTCGTAGGTGGCGGCCTCCCGGAGCTGGGTGTGGTCCGCCTTGGCGTCCAGCACCACCTGCCGGACGGGGGACTTCTCCACCACCTTCACCACCCTGCCGTCCTTCACGGCCTCGAACCGGAAGGTGGGCACGGCGGCGCCCCAGTTGCCGATGTACTTGCCGTAGAGATCGTAGGCGTCCTGGAAGGTCATGCGGTATTTGGTCATGGCGATGCCCGCCTTGGCCATGATCTTGGGCGGCAGCGCGGCAAAGCCGTGGATGGCGCTGTAGTTGAGGATGTCCTTCACCAGCCGGGCCTGCCTGGGGTCCATGCCCTCCTCCTGCTCCAGCCGGGGGCCGATGAAGTCGGTCACCAGGATGGGGCCCCGGCGCAGGTTTTTGAAGGGGCTGTCGGCGTGGGTGTACTCGTGGAGCAGCAGGCCGTTGCGGTACATCCGCACGCTGTCGGCGTTGGTGAGGAGATAGATCTTCCCCATGTTGCTGGCGGGATGCTCACCGATGTCCATGGAGGAGCTGATCTCCAGCACCGGGATCTCGTCCTGCTCCACGGCGTAGACCGCCGCCGCCGGCTTGGGGTTGCGGTACATATCCAGCACGCCGTGATAGCAGATCCGGTCGCCGCTGCCGAAGTCCTGGTGGGTGTTGTAGTCGAACATACACCAGCCGAAGCCGCCGGCGACGTCGCTCTCGCCCTCGATGGCGTTGCGGACGGCGGCGTGGCGCAGGGTGTGCTCCAACAGGTGCTGCTCGCTGTCGAACATCTTGGTGGGGAACATGTGGCCGTTGTACTCGCTGACGAGATAGGCCCGGGTCATGTCGGAGGTGACGGCCTTCTTGGGCTCGCAGCCCGGGGTGGTGCCGTCGTGGAGGAAGTCGTTGTAGGTATAGACGTCCTCGAACAGGTGGCTCTTCTTACTGCACCGCACGCCGCCGGTGGGCCGGGTGGGATCCAGCTCCCGGGCCAGCTCGTTGGTGCGGCGGTAGAGCTCGTCGTCGTCCTTGGACTCGTTGATCCGCACGCCCCAGAGGATAATGGAGGGGTGGTTGCGATACTGCTCCACCATCTCCCGCACGTTGTCCAGCGCCACGCTCTTCCAGGCGCCGTCGCCGATGTGCTGCCAGCCGGGGATCTCCGTGAACACCAGCAGTCCCAACTCGTCGCACCGGTCGATGAAGTGGGGGGACTGGGGATAGTGGGAGGTGCGGACGGCGTTGAGTCCCAGCTCACGCTTCAGGATGTCCGCGTCCAGCCGCTGGATAGAGGCGGGCATGGCGTAGCCCACGTAGGGATAGCTCTGGTGGCGGTTGAGGCCCCGGAGCTTCACCTTGCGTCCGTTGAGATAGAACCCGTCGGCGCGGAAGTCGATCTCCCGGAAGCCGATGCGGTCGGTGCGGCTGTCCAGCACCTCGCCGCGGCGGAGCAGCTCCGTCACCAGCGTGTAGAGGTTGGGCTGGTCGACGTCCCACGGCCGCACCTCCGCTGCCCTCAGCGACACCGGAATGGCGGGGGCCATCAGATTGGCCCCGGCCAGAGGCGCGTCGGTCTCGGCCACGGTCTCGCCCTCATACAGCAGCCTCTGGCGGATGACGCACTCGCCGTCCGCCTCGGCGCAGTGGACGTCGCTGTCCACCACGCCGCCGGGCCGAACCACCCGGGGCTTGGCGAACACGTCCACGATATGGGTGGGCTCCTTCACCTCCAGCCACACCTCCCGGTAGAGGCCGCCGTAGGTCATGTAGTCCACCACGAAGCCGAAGGGCGGCTGGTTCACCGTCTCCCGGCTGTCCACCTGGATCACCAGCAGGTGCTCCCCCGGCCGGGCCCGGCTCAGATTCACCCGGAAGGCGGTGTAGCCGCTGCGGTGGATGGCCAGCATCTCCCCGTCCAGATACACGGCGGCGCAGTGTCCCGCGGCGCCCACGGTGAGGATCAGCCGCTTCCCGGCCCACTCCTCCGGCACGGTCAGCGTCCGGCGGTAGCCGGACACCATCTGGTAGACGGACTCGTCGAAGTAGTCGTAAGGGGTCTCGGCGCAGGTGTGGGGCAGGCGGACGGCGGTGACGTCCTCCCCGCCGCCGTGGAGAAATTCCTCGCTGAACTGCCGGGTGAACTCCCAGCCGTTGTTGAGATCGATGTGCCTGTTCATGGGTGGTTCCCTCCTCCGGTGCGTCTGTCGCGCCGTCTATTTTCCCATAATATAATCAGTATACCATCCCCGGAGGGGGAAAACAAGAACGGATTGGGGCAAAATAGCCTTCCGGATATGGCATAACACGAAATAACCCGCCCCTCGGTCATCAGACGCCGTGGGGGCGGGTTTTTTCACTTATTCCGGCAGGGGCAGGCCGTGCATCATGACCCGTCCGAAGCAGGTGAGGCTCCGTCCGCCGTCCGGGTGGAACACCACGTCCATGTCGGCGCGGCGGCGGTTCAGGGAGAAGAGATACACCATGCCCAGGGGGTCCCGGTAATACTGCTTGCACAGCATGTCCCCGTCCACGCAGAAGATGCCCACGTCGCCGCCGGAGAGGGGATCGTGGTTCACGTAGACGATGGACCCGTCGGCGATCCAGGGGGTCATGGAGTCGCCCTGGATCCGCACCGCCAGCTCCGCCCCGGCGGGCACGTCGCCGGTGACGGTCAGCATCTCGTAGTCCTCGCCGAACACCGGGGCGGCGAAGCCCGCCGCCGCCGGGGAGGCGTACAGGGGGATGACCCGGGGCTCCGCCGCCGCCGGACGGACGGCCTCCAGCTCCTCCTGCCACGCCCCCAGGGAGTTCACCAGGGTGTGGACCGTCTGCCGCCCGGTGAGGGGCAGGCGGCGGAGCTTCTCCAGCAATCGCTGCTCCTCCCGGGAGCAGGAGAAGGCCGCCGTGTGGAAGCTGTCCTGATAGAGATAGTTGGGGTCCACCTGCAGCGCGTCAAACAGCTGCAGCAGGATCTCCTCCTTGGGCGCGCTGATGCCGGTCTCATAGTTGCCCACCGCCGAGCGGGACACCCCCAGCCGCTCCGCCAGCTCCGCCCGGGTGAGACCCAGCTCCTCCCGCCGCCGGCGCAGTCGTTCGCCAAAACTCATGGACTGGCCCTCCTTGTCACGTTTTTCTGTTTCCAGTTTAATCCATTTTCTTGTGCCTGTCAAGATAAAGCACAAGAAACTTGTAAATCTGTGCTTGACAGAACAAGAATACTGTGATAGTATAGACACATGAACAAGAATCTTGGTATTGTTTGGCGGCGGGAACAAAAAAAGCCGCCGCCCGGAGGGGCGACGGCTGAGAAGGGGGGCGGATCAAGGGGCGAGATGGGTCCGGAGGAAGATCTCCCGCTGCTCCGGGGGCACCAGACGGCCGCCGGTGGCCCAGGCCACGTGGGTGGCGTTCTCCATGGGCAGGTGATGGTCGGCGATATAGGCGGCCATCTCCGCCGATCTGGCGGCGTCCAGCACGCCCTGGAAGGCGGCGCAGGAGCTGGGCTCGATGAAGATCCCCTCGCTCTCCCACAGCCGGCGCAGGTAGTCGTAGAGCTTGCAGTCGGCCAGCGTCATCTCGCCGGAGAGCAGGTGCTCCATCACCCGGCCCACGAAGCCGGAGGGCCGGCCCACCGCCAGACCGTCGGCGTGGGTCAGGCCGGTGAGGCCCACGTCCTGGACGCAGATGCCGTTGTGGAGTCCGGTGGCCAGGCCCAGCAGCATGCAGGGGGCCTGGGTGGGCTCCACGAAGAAGACGTGGACGTTGTCGCCGTAGCGCTCCTTGAGGCCGTAGGCGATGCCGCCGGGGGCGCCGCCCACGCCGCAGGGGACGTACACAAAGAGGGGGTGCGCCTCGTCCACGGTGACGCAGTTGTCGGCGAGCTGTTTTTCCAGCCGCTCCGCCGCCACGGCGTAGCCCAGGAAGAGGTCGACGGAGTTCTCGTCGTCCACGAAGTAGCTCATGGGGTCGGCGTCGGACTCCGCCCTCCCCTGCTCCACGGCCCTGCCGTAGTCCCCGGCGTACTCCACCACGGTGACGCCGTGGGCGCGGAGATAGTCCTTCTTCCACTGCTTGGCGTCGGCGGACATATGGACGACGGCACGGTAGCCCAGGGCGGCGCTCATGATGCCGATGGACACGCCCAGGTTGCCGGTGGAGCCCACCTGCACCCTGTACCGGGCGAAGAAGGCCCGGGCCCGTGGGGAGGCCAGCTTGACGTAGTCGTCGTCACAGCCGGAGAGGAGGCCGGACTCCAGCGCCAGCTCCTCGCTGTGCTTGAGCACCTCGTAGATGCCGCCCCGGGCCTTCACCGATCCCGCCACCGGCAGGTCGCTGTCCCGCTTGAGGAACAGCCGTCCGCCCCCCAGGTCGGCGCCGTACGCCTCCGCCAGCAGGGCCTTCATCCGGGGGATCTCCGTCAGGGCGGATTCGATGATGCCGTCCCCCGTCTCCGGGAACAGGGTGCGGATCAGCGGCGCGAAGCGGCGCAGCCGGGCGGAGGCGTCAGCGACGTCGGCGGCGCTGACCGGCAAAGTGGGGCGCACCGAGTCGAAGGGTTGGAGGCCGGGGTTGATCCAGACCGTCTCCTCCGCCGCGGCGATCCGGGCGACGGCGGGATGCTCCGCCGTGAGCTGTTTGATATCCATAGGTGTGACCCCTTTCCTGCCGGGAACGGCAAAGCGGTGACTTTCCACCTCCATCATACAGGAAAACGGCCCCGGGGTCAACGGACGGACGGGCGCCGGCGGGACATTTTTGGGCAAAAAAAGCGCCCCGCAAAAGCGGGGCGCTCCGTGAGTCGCTGTTTAGCCCTGGATCTGAATGGTGCGGCGCTCGGGCAGCTTCTTGGCCTCCCGCTTGGGGACGGTCAGGCTCAGCACGCCGTTTTCGAATTTGGCGGTGATATCCTCCTCCGTCAGCGCCTCGCCCACGTAGAAGCTGCGCTGCATGGCGCCGGCATAGCGCTCCTGGCGGATGATCTTGCCCTTGTGATTGGTCTTCTCCTGATCCAGCCCCTTGGCGGCGCTGACGGTCAGATAGCCGTTCTCCAGGCTCAGGGTGATCTCGTCCTTGGTGAAGCCGGGCAGGTCGATGTCCACCTCATAGTGGTCCTCGTGCTCGTGGACGTCGGTCCGCATCTCGCGGACGGCGTGTCTGCCGTACAGCTTGCGGTCGATGTCCTGAAAATCACGGAAGGCGGGGAAGCCAAACCAGTCATCAAACAAATTCTCTCCAAAAATACTCGGCAACATAAGTCATACCTCCTCTTGAAATGTACACGTACTTGTTACCTGAGCATCGGGGACGGAGGTTGTTTGAAATCTCTGTTCCTATGTTCAAGTATTAGTATACCCCGATTTTTAGCACTGTCAAGGGGAGAGTGCTAAAAATCCGTGAACGATCCGTGAACTTTCATGGGATGGTTTGTGAACTTTGGAGGTTGCGGGGGATGGGGGGATGGTGGATTTACCCCTGCGGGGCATAAACTTCGACTCCACCGCCCCCACAGCAAAAAGGCGGAAGCGCACCGGGGGATGGTGAATTCTCTTCTCGCGAACGCGACATGCCACCGGCATGTCGCTCCCAAGGCCCGCTGCGCTAAGGCTTGCGGCCCTTGGAGCTCGTTTCGAATCCACCACCCAAACAAAAGAAATAGCGAGCCGAGCCTGAAGGCTCAACTCGCTATTTGGTGGGGGATGGTGGATTTACCCCTGCGGGGCATAAACTTCGACTCCACCGCCCCCACAGCAAAAAGGCGGCCCCGCCTGACGGCGGAACCGCTTTTTGGTGGGGGATGGTGGATTCTCTTCTCGCGAACGCGACATGCCACCGGCATGTCGCTCCCAAGGCCCGCTGCGCTAAGGCTTGCGGCCCTTGGAGCTCGTTTCGAATCCATCATCCAAACAAAAGAAATAGCGAGCCGAGCCTAAAGGCTCAACTCGCTATTTGTCAATGGGGTACGAAAAAGATGGATTTGCGTTTTTGATAGATGGATTCGAACCCTCGAAGCCTTTTTCTTCCCGAGAAAAGGGATTTCCGCCCCGCCTTATGACTGCAGCCATAAGGCGGGGCGGTATGTGTGAAAGGAGGGTATGGAAGAATCATATGGTTTGAGTTACTTCGAGGCCGCCGACGAAGACCACCTTGATCTTCTCCTTGGATTCGACGATCACGCTTTCGAGAATTTGCCTCACGATCTGATCGTCATAGCTGATCGGGTGATTTGCCAGAGCTTCTATAATCGTGAAGATCTCATCGAGTCTGGATTTTGCATTCTCACGTTTTTGCTTTGTATCCGCAATCCGGTCAAGTTGAATCTGCAGTTTTGCCTTTTCATCCATGAGAGCCTTTGCTTTTTCCTCGTCGAAGGCTTCGACGTTGTCGGCGGCAATGGCTTTGAGCATCTTTTGGAATTCTGCCTCGATCTCTGCGATCCTGATCTGAAGGTCGAGGCTGTTGTCCTCAGTTGTTTCCGCTGATAAGCCCATGCCGATATGGAGTTTCAGTGTCTTGAGCACTTCGGCATTCTGCTTTGCGGTTTGCAGCACCGCGTTCATGATGGCTTCCTGCAGGACGCTTTCCTCAACACTCGGGGAGTCATGGCAGTATTTCTTGCCATAGTCAAGCCGGTTGATGCACCGCCATACCACTTTCTTCTTGCCATTGGCTGCCCAGGTGCATCTGCGATAGTCCTCCTGAATCTTCTCTGCGATCATGTCCTTGATGAGCTGTGCTTCGTCCTTAGTCGGCTCGTAGTCAAAATACGAGGAGCTGTCCTGACGGCTGATCTCGCACTCGATCCGCAGGGTGTCATCGAAGGGATTGTAACGACCGTACATGTTCAGCCATGTGTCATCATCCGAAGCGGTGTCGATGTGGAACTTCTTGTCCACATCGAACCACGTTTCGATATACACGGCGATTTCGCGGCCTTCGTCGCAGTCGACTTCCATGTCATGGTCGATGGCGATATCATCCCGTGTCAGTTCATTGTTTTCTTTCATGTCGTACCTCCGATTACTTTCCGGTCGCTCTGGCTACGCTGCGCGTCAGATTGACGGCGGTGGTGGTCGCATGAACGACGCTCATCATGTTTACCTTGACGGAGCTGTCAAGGCCGAACTGCTGGGCGATACGGGGCACCTCATTGGCTGCGAGCATAATGCCGAGGCCAAGGAGCATGTGATCCGGGAAAGTGAGCAAACCGAGGAACAGCAGCGTTGTCTGCATGAACGCCGTCAGACAGATTGCCGCCACCTGTTTACACCACTGATTGAAGCCGTCGCTGTATCCACGGGGGACGCTGAACATATACAGGCTTCCGACCGCCATCTGCACGAGCAGGATGCCGCCGCGCTTGATATTCTGGAAGAATATCTTGATCACGCAGTAGGCAAAAGCAATCAGACACAGAAGGTTGAGAAGTCCGAAAGTTACTTGGGTTGACACGGCAAAGCTGCCTTCCAAGACGGATGTGCTTTGCCCTGCAAGGTCCAGGTTCTGACCGCCGGATACGATGCTGGTTAGGTCATGGGAGAAGGTGTTCTGCAGACTGATGCAGAACTTGTACAGCTCAACGGGAACCACGCCGATCAAGCTGCAGGCAAAGAAGCCCTTGAGGATATTGATGCTTGTGGTTTTGATGTTGGCTCTGCCGTTCTGATACTCAATCGCCACGTCGAAGATGGCTACAACCGTACCGGCCACAAACAGCGACCATCCAAACAGCGTGAAAAGCCTGATGGTAGCCTGCACCCAGGACAAGTCGAAGATTTCAGCGCCCATGTTGCCCATCATGGTAAAGAAATCCGCAACGGCGCCGTAGATGATCTCATAGAACCATTGGAGGATGGCGTCAAAGATGGTGTTGGCAATCTGTGTGCCGAGATACTCAATGGTATCCCCAATGGCATTGCCGATGCCAGAGAATATATCTCCAAGCCAGTCAAACATATCCTCGATGGTGATCTCGCCGCCGATGGTCGTTTCTTTCTTTCCGTCGGTGGAAGCCTCGGTCTTGATCTCGGGGACAATGACGGTCACGGTCTGATCCTCGTCCTCAATGTCCGCATGAACAGTCAGCTCTTTGCTGTCGCTGTAGAGGCTCTCGAACACGACGATGTTCGTATCAGCCTTTGCCGGAGGGAGCTTCAGGAACGAAGGTTACTTCGGAAGTGATCTGCTCTCCGTACTGGAGGAACGGTTCACCGGTGGCCTTATCCATAAGAATGCCCTTAACGGTATACTCCTTGCCGGGGACAAGGTGCTTGTATTCAACCGTATCGGTCAGCGTGAAGACCTCAGTGGCGCAGACTTCCTTTTCCTCGTCGATGGTGGCAGTCGTACCGATTTCGGGGATCAGATCATTTACTACGGTGATCTCAACCACGTCGCCGTCCTTATCGACTGTCACGGCATAGACCGTTTCGTTTTCAAGATAGCCAGTCGCAGGGCGCAGCTCGCGCACGGTATAGCTGCCGTACACCACATTCTCAAAGGTGAATACACCATCCTCGCCGGATTCAGCAGTCAGCAGAGCGTTGTCTTCGATGAAGCTGGTTTCGTCGGCACGGAAGAGTCCGAACAGAGCGCCGGAGATCTTATCGCCGGTTTCACGGTTGACCTTATAACCCTTAATCGTGCCGTAGATCAGCTCGTTGGGGATTTCATTGCCGTCGTTCACGGTGATGTGAACAGTAGCAACTTCCTGGCCTGCGTACTCGAATACGACAGGGTACTCCTTATCGGACAGGACATAGTGCTTATCGGTGCTGATTTCCTTGACATAGGTTTTAGCACCAACGGGAAGGTCGGTGCTGAAGGCTGCATAGCCGTTCTCGTTGCACTCAACGACTTCAAGCACCCAACCAGCGGGGATACTGCTGCCATCTGCCGCAACGATTTCCTCTGCGGCGAACAGGCCGAAGTTGACAGAGGTGATTTCGCCGTTGTTGCCAACGCCGAAGACCTCGTTCTGCTCCA
>ONGR01000032.1 GCA_900317425.1 uncultured Eubacteriales bacterium
CATCGCTGCCTCTATTAAAAGGGGCAGGTTCTCAATGATCGTGTTTACGATTGTCATCACGGCTTCAAAAACAACAGGGATCAGCTGTGGAAGCAACGTTAGTTCGGTTGACCTTCGGAAAGATATATAGGTCGGAAGAGTATGGCGAGTAGAAGCGCTACACAGACTGGCAGCGCCACGCTCCGCAGAAAGATTCCTATTCTGCGCATATTGCCTCCTATGAATTGCTTTGTCAGCTATTTTTAGGGTCAATAAAAATAGGACTAAGCCGCGAAAGCCTTGATTTAACTGGCTTTTCAGGTTTAGTCCTATTATCTCATACTCATCAAGGACGAGCTGATCAAGCGCAATATGCTGGATCTGGGCGTCTCCGGCTGGATGGCGGACTTCGGCGAATACCTGCCGGTGGACTGCGTGCTCCACGACGGCGATCCGGCCCTGCTCCACAACCGCTGGCCGGTGCTGTGGGCCAGGGTGAACCGGGAGGCCATCGAGGAATACGGCGCGGAGGACGTGATGTTCTTCACCCGCTCCGGCTATCTGGGCATCCAGACCTACGCCCCCGTCATGTGGAACGGCGACCAGCACACGGACTATACCAAGGATTACGGCATGCCCTGCGTGATGCCCGCCAGCTTCTCGCTGGGCTTCTCCGGCGCGCCCATGGTCCACAGCGACATCGGCGGCTTCTTCTCCTTTGGAAAGATGAAGCGAAATGACGAGCTGTTCATCCGCTGGATGGAGATGGACACCTTTTCGCTTTTGATGCGCAGCCACGAGTCCATCCGGCCCTGGGCCAACAGCCAGTTCGACGCACCGGGCGTGAAGCCCCACACGGTGACGCTGACGGAGATTCACGCCGCCCTCAAGCCCTATATCGCCAATTGCGCGAAGCTGGCAGGGGAGGGCGTGCCCGCCATGCGCCCGGACTTCTGGGAGGCCGTCAGCTTCGCGGAAAGCCGGGATCCCTACGCCTATTTCCTGGGGGACGAGCTGTTCGTCTGCCCGGTGATCCGCCGTGGCGACCGGAGCCGGGAGGTGCATCTCCCCGCCGGGGAGTGGGTGCATTTCTGGACGGGGACGGTGTATCCGGGCGGAACCGCCCAAAAGGTGCCGGCTCCGCTGGGGAGGATCCCCGTGTTCTACCGCAGGGGCGGCCAATTTGAAGGGCTTTTCCGCCGGGTGGCGGCAAAATATGAATGAAAGATGGAAAGGTGAACGAGATGGATAACGCGAATATTGCCCGCACCAGCGGCATCAAGGCAAAAGACAAGATCGGCTACGCCATGGGCGATCTGGCCTCCTGCCTGATCTTCGGCCTGACCCAGAGCGTGCTGAACAAGTATTACACCGACGTGCTGGAGATCTCCGTGCTCCACGTGATGGTCATGACCATCATCGCCCGGATCTGGGACGCCATCAACGACCCCATCTGGGGCCGGATCATCGACCGGGCGGGCCGGAAGGCCGACGGCCGCTACCGCCGCTGGATCAAGATCTTCTCCCTGCCCGTGGCCCTGGCCGCCGTCCTCATGTTCCTGGACGTCCGGGGTCTGGTACCCGCCGGACGCCTGGCCTGGATCTACGCCACGTACATCCTCTTCGGCATGCTCTATACCTGCATCAACATCCCCTACGGCTCTCTGGCACAGGTCATCACCTCCGATGACAAGGAGCGCTCCTCGCTGTCCGTGTTCCGCTCCATCGGCTCCACCTTCGGCGCCATGCCCGCCATGGTGCTGGCCTCCATGTGCTACGTGACCATGGCCAACGGCACCAAGGAGATGAGCTACAGCCGCGTCTTCACCGGCGTGTGCGTCATCGCGGCCCTGTCCGTGGTGTTCTATCTGCTGTGCTACCTGTGGACCCGGGAGCGCGTGGTCTCCGAGCCGGCGCCCCGGCAGAAGGGCCAGACCGCCCAGGTGATCCGGACCCTCCTCAAGAGCCGTCCCTTCCTGGCCGTGTCCCTGGCCTCCATGCTGTTCCTGGCCGCCCAGATGTTCGGCCAGGGCTACAACACCTATCTCTTCCACCACTACTTCAATAAGCCGGGCCTGACCATGCTGCCCACGGTGTTCCAGTATCTGCCGGTGGCGGTGATCATGTTCTTCGCCACCCGCCTGGGCAACAAGTTCGGCCGCCGGGAGGTCTGCTCCTACGGCGTGCTGCTGGCGGCGGTGTTCTATATCGCCCTGTTCCTGCTGTCCCTGGCCGGCATCACCAACGTGTGGCTGTACCTGCTGGCCAACCTGATGGCCGGTATCGGCACGGCCTTCCTGTTCCTGCTGGTCTGGGTGCTGGCCACCGACGCCATCGACTACAACCGGGTCCGGTACGGCCTCACCGAC
This sequence comes from uncultured Eubacteriales bacterium, assembly GCA_900317425.1. Taxonomy (GTDB): domain Bacteria; phylum Bacillota; class Clostridia; order Oscillospirales; family Oscillospiraceae; genus Vescimonas. The sequence continues at coordinate 2,349 of ONGR01000032.1, forward strand.
GAGGCCACCTCCTACGCCTTCTACACCTTCATGCGCAAACTGGGCCAGACCGTGGCCACCGTCCTCATCAACGTGCCCCTGCTGCGGATCGGCTACGACGGCAGCGAGCTGAAGACCGAGGGTCTCAGCGCCGCCGCCCTGAAGACCATGTACAACGACTCCGTCATGATCCCGGCGGTCCTCTTCCTGCTGGTGTTCCTGCTGCTCCGCTTCTTCTACCCCCTGAGCAAGAAGAAGGTGGACGAGCTGCAGGTGGAAAAGGCCAAGCTGCTGAAGTAAATCCGAAAAGAGCATAAAAAGAACCGGAATTGCAAGATCGCAATTCCGGTTCTTCTTTTGTCATGCCATCAATACTTGCAGATCTCAAAGCCGAACATCTCCGCCAGACGCTCCAGGGCGGCGGCGTGGCGGCCACGGATGACCACGAAGTGGGGCTCGAAGCCGTCCTTCACGCTGCGCTCCACCACGTCCCGGCAGGGGCTGTCCGTCCGGACCACGATGGAGGTGCCGGTGAACTGCTTGGGCTTGTCCAGCGCCTCACCCTCCAGCAGGAAGAAGCGGAAGCTGCCGTCCGGCTCCCGGCCGATGCGGAACACGGTGGCCTCCGGGAAGGCCTCGCAGCCGAAGTCCATGGCTGGGCCGATCTTCCGATTGGGGTGCACGCCCACCACGGCGCCGGTATCGTGCCGGGCCAGGGAGCAGGCGGCGGCGCCGCAGTGCCAGAAGGTGACGGTGTTCTCGCCCTCGTCCAGAGAGACGGGGTCGCCGAAGAACACCGGCTCGCCGGAGAGCTGCATGCCGATCCACATGGACAGCGCGCCGTAGATATCCGCCTCGCAGGCGGCGGCCACGCCCTCGTCGTTGAGGAGGGACAGGACCGTGCAGACCGGCGTGCCGAAGGCGGTGAAGAAGTCCGGCCAGCAGCGGGAAGCCAGGGCACCGATGCGGTGGCCACGGACGTAGTCCGTATAGGCCTTGTAGAGCCGGGCGTGATCCAGCTGATTCTTCGAGGGCGTCTTCTCCAGACCGCAGGTGGCGCAGCGGGTCTTTTCCAGATAGTCGGCGCAGTCCTCGTCGGAACAGGCCTTGGCCATGTCGATGAGCTCCCGGGCCTCGATGGCCTCCAACTCCACGCCGAAGGTGTGCATCAGCTCGCTGTCCAGCGCCCGGCCGAAGCCAAAGCCCTGGGGCGTATGGCCCACAGCCGCCATGCGCAGGCCCCGCATGGCCTTCTTCACCCGGGCGGCGGCCACGCAGGCGGACACGGCGGAGACGACCCGCTCCTCCTCCGGCGCGCCGAACACGTAGGCGAAGGGCCGATCGCCGAAGGAGCGCAGGGCGTTGGCGGCGGAGTAGGCGCCGGTGAGGGAGTTGAGGCGCAGACGGCCGCCGTCGATCACCGGCTCCCGGAGGGTCCAGAGCAGGACGGGGCAGTCGAACCGCCGCAGCACCTCGGACATATAGGCGGCGTTGGCGAAGGTGAGATTCTGGAACACGATCAGATCCGGCTGCAGGGGCGCCAGATAATCCCGGAGCTGATCCACGCCCAGCAGCATCTCGTCGGGGCAGACAAAATCGCCGTCCACCCGGCGGAGAAGAGCGGCGCTGCGGGTGAACTGATCCTGCGCGCTCTCCATGTGGAAGGTGGGCACGCCCACGGGGACGTAAACGGGAACAAAGTCTTTCATGAAGGCCTCCTAAATTTGTTAAAGCTTTTTATCAATCATAAGCTCCCGGAAAAACCTTGTCAATAGATATCTTTTGAAACAGGGGATTTCCTATTGACAAAGCGGGGGACAGGGCATAAGATTTCATTGGTTAAAAACATTAATTAATAAGAGGAACAGGCTTTGGAAGTGAATCTGAAAGAGGTCTGCCGGGATATCCGCTGCGATATCATGACCTGCATCGGACACCTGGGCGTGGGTCACGTGGGGGGGTGCCTCTCCGTGGTGGAGCTGCTGGCGGTGCTCTATTTCGGGGAGATGAACATCGACCCCGCCGATCCCCAAAAGGCGGGAAGGGACCGATTTATCTGCTCCAAGGGTCATGCCGGCCCCGCCGTCTACGCCACCCTGGCCAACCGGGGCTACTTTGACAAGAAGGAGCTGCTGACCCTGAACCAGGGCGGCACCCGTCTGCCCAGCCACTGCGACATGAATCTGACCCGGGGCATCGACATGACCACCGGCAGTCTGGGTCAGGGCTTTTCCTGCGCCGTGGGCGCGGCGCTGGGCGCCAAGCTGGAGCAGGACGGCGCCACCGTCTACGCCCTCATCGGCGACGGCGAGACTCAGGAGGGTCAGATCTGGGAGGCGGCCATGTTCGCCTCTGCCAAGGGCCTTGACAACCTGATCGCCTTTACAGACTACAACAAGCTCCAGATTGACGACACGGTGGCGAACGTCAACGACATCGCCCCGCTGGCGGACAAGTGGAGCGCCTTCGGCTGGCACGTCATCGACGTGGAGGACGGCAACGACGTGGAGCAGGTCTCCGCCGCCGTCAGACACGCCAAGGGCAACCGGGGCAGCGGACGGCCCACCACGGTGATCCTGAACACCCGGAAGGGCTGCGGCGTGTCCTTCATCGAGGCGATGGGCACCGCCAACCACAACACGAAGGTCTCGGAGGAGGACGCCCGTCGCGCCATCGCCGAGATCAGAGGGGAGGAGTGAGCGAGATGGAAATGAGAGCGGTTTATGCCGAATGTCTGGCAAAACTGATGGAGCAGGACCGGCACGTCTGCGTGCTGGACGCGGACCTTTCCAAGGCCAGCGGCACCCGGAGCCTCTATGAGCGCTTCCCGGACCAGATGTTTGACTGCGGCATCGCCGAGCAGAACATGGCCTCCATCGCCGCGGGCCTTTCGAGCTACGGCTTCAAGCCCTGGATCGAGAGCTTTACCCCCTTCGCCACCCGGCGCATCTGCGACCAGATCGCCATCTCCATCGCCTATGCCAAGCAGAACGTGAAGATCGTGGGCACCGACCCCGGCATCTCCGCCGAGCTCAACGGCGGCACCCACATGAGCATGGAGGATATCGGCGTGCTGCGTTCCATCCCCGGCGTGGTGATCTTCGAGCCGGTGGACGCAGTGCAGCTGCGCGCCGCCATGCCGGTGTTGGGCGACTACGAGGGCTGTGTCTACGTGCGGCTCTTCCGCAAGGAGCTGCCCGACGTGTTCGGCGCGGACTATAAGTTCGATCTCTTTAAGGCCGACACCCTCCGCCGGGGTACCGATCTCACCATCTGCGTCTCCGGCATGCTGACCGCCGACGTGCTGACCGCCGCCGAGACGCTGGCGGGGGAGGGGATCTCCTGCGAGGTGATCAACGTCCACACCATCAAGCCCGTGGACGCCGAAACGGTGACGGCATCGGCCAGAAAGACCGGCGCCGTGCTGACGGTGGAAAACCACAACGTCATCGGCGGACTCCACTCCGCCGTGCTGGAGACCCTGGCACGGGAGAAGATCCCCGTGTGCGCCGTGGGCGTGCCCGACCGCTTCGGCGAGGTGGGCAAGCTGCCCTATCTGCGTGAGGTGATGGGGCTGACCGTTGAACATATCGTGGCCGCCGCCAAGCGGGCGGTCACGCTGAAGTGAAAAGGAGAATACGACCATGAAAATTGCAATCGGAAGCGATAAGTCCGGCTTTGCCGTCAAGGAGGCCGTCAAAGCCTATCTGACGGAGACCGGCGCGGAATTTGACGATCTGGGGACCACGGATCTGGACCACGTGGTGCCCTACTACGCCGTGGCCGGCAAGGTGGCCCCGCTGGTGCAGGACGGTACCTATGACCGGGCCATCCTCATCTGCGGCACCGGCGCCGGTATGTGCGTGGTGTCCAACAAGTTCAAGGGCGTGTACGCCGTGGCCTGCGAGGGCGTGTACTCGGCCAAGATGGCCCGGGCCATCAACAATGCCAACGTATTGTGCATGGGCGGCTGGATCGTGGGGCCGGAGATGGCGCTGGAGATGGTCAAGACCTTCCTGGCCACCGAGTGGTGCCAGGATCTGGAGGATTGGCGCAAGGAGAACATGAAGAAGTTTGCCGTGCAGGTGAGCGCCATCGAGGACAGCGTCTATGGAGAGTAATTTCGTCTACACCCAGCCGGTGGAGATCCACTTCGGCCGGGGACAGTTCGCCCATCTGGCAGAGATCCTGGCCGCCCGGGGCCTGGGGCGGGGCGTGATCGTCTGCGGCAGGCACTTTGCCCCCAAGGCCCAGGAGCTGGTGGAGGCCAATATCGGCGTGTGCGCCGTGTTCTCCGACATCCGGGAGGAGCCCCAGCTCTCCGGCGTGGCGGAGGCCGCCCGGCTGGCCGGCGCCCACGGCGCGGACTGCGTCATCGGCATCGGTGGCGGCAGCGCCATGGATACGGCCAAGTTCGCCGCGGCCATCGCCCTGGAACAGGAGGACGCGCTGGCCTATTTCAACGGAGAACGGCCCTTCCCGGCGGCGCATCTCCCCATCTTGGCAGTGCCCACCACCTCCGGCACCGGCAGCGAGGTGACACAGGTGTCCGTCATCAGCCACGGCAGCACCAAGCGCACCATCAATAACCCGGTCTTCATGCCCTCCGTGGCCATCGTGGACCCGGATCTCAGCGACACGGTGCCGGCCCGGATCGTCATGTGTACCGGTCTGGACGCCCTGGCCCACGCGCTGGAGGGCTATTGGAGCCGCAACCACCAGCCCATCTCCGACCTGATGGCCGTGGAGGCGGTGGGGATCATCTGGGAGAATCTGGAGCGGGCGTATCGCCATCCCGACGACCGGGAGGCCCACGCCAACATGGCCTACGCCGCCATGCTGGGAGGCCTGTCCTTCGCCCTGCCCAAGACGGCGGGCTGCCACGCCTGCAGCTATCCCCTCTGCGAGCATTTCCACATCTCCCACGGCGAGGCCTGCGCCTTCACCCTGGACAGCTTCGTGCGCATCAATGCCGACGAGCGGCTGGAAAAGCTCTGCCGCAAGGCGGGGATCGGCGACACGGAGCGTCTGGCCCGGCGGATCGGGGAGTGGAAGGAAATGGCAGGACTGCGGACCCGGCTTTCCCAGCTGGGCGACACCGCGCCGGAGCAGCTGGCACGGGAGAGCGCCGTCCATCCGCTGATGAACAACAACCCGGTGGCCATGGACGAGGCCGCATTGACGAAGATGTTTGAGGTGCTGCGTTGAGATCCGGTAAGTGGATGATCCCGGCCATGGTGGTGTCCTGGTCCGTCTTTTACGCCGTGTCCAAGGTCACGGTGGACGCCACCGGGTCGCCGTTTGCCGCCGGCTTTCTGATCCGGGCCGCGGCGCTGGTGTTTCTCACCGTCCAGCTTCTGGCGGACGGACATTTCCGGGAGCTGTTCCGGCCGGGGCGGGCGCTGACGCTGCTGCTTTTGATCGGACTGTTCGGCTTTCTGCTGGACCTATTCGCCAACATGGGCTATGCCCGGGGTTCCCTCAGCACCGGCACGGCCCTATTGAAGACCGACGTGCTGATGGCCAATCTCATCACCGTGGCGGTCTATCGAAAGAAGCTGTACGGCTCGGACTGGCTGGGCACGCTGGTGATGCTCCTGGGCGTGCTGCTGGTGCTGGGCGTGGATTTCCGGGAGATGACGTGGAATCCGGGGGATCTCTTTTTCCTGCTGAGCGCGGCCTGCGTGACGGTGAACGCCTTCGTCATCAAGGCGGCTCAGACGAAATACGACCAGAGCTCGGACATGATCTCCTACTACAACAACCTGGTGGTACTGGTGCTGTTCGGCGCGTTCTCCATCCTGCGGGGCGACCTTTCCGCCGCCCTGGACCGGGGAACTGACCTGCGCTTCTGGGTGCTGGTGGCCCTGGGCGGACTGGGCCAGACGGGGATCTATTTCTTCTACTACCGCAACCTCAAACAGTATGAGGTGTGGGCGGTGAAGCTGTATCTGCTGCTGATGCCGGTGGTCAGCTGCTTTATCGGCGTGGTGTTCCTCCACGAGAGGCTGATGGCCGGAAAGCTGGCGGGCATCGCGGTGGTGATGGCCGGCGCGGTGCTGATCCTGCTGCGGGGCCGTCTCCATCCGGAGGAGGCCGCCGCGGAGACGAAACGGTGAAAGGAGGCGTCCCATGCCATACGAGGGCGACAACATGACGGGACTCCGGCGGAACAACCGGAGCGCCTGTCTCTATGCGCTCCACCGTCAGGGGAGCATGTCCCGGAAACGGCTGGCGGAGACGCTGAAGCTCACGCCCGCCGCCGTGTCCATCATCACCGGCGAGCTGATCGGCCAGGGCCTCCTGCGGGAGGGACCGCTGGTGGCCGAGGGCAGAGCGGGACGGCGGGAGATCCTGCTGGAGCCGGCGCCCCGGGCCGGATGGGCCGCAGGCGTGGTGATCAACGTGGGTCAGGCCATCCTGTCCGCCGTGTGGCTGGACGGGACGGTGATCTTCTCGGAGGAGGCAGTCCTCCCAACCGCGGCCGACGCGGAGGAGACCGTCCGCACTCTGTCGGGGCGGCTGTCGGCGCTGTGGACCGATCACGGCCTGGATCTCAAACGCGCCGTGGGACTGGGTATCGCCATCCGGGGCGTCACGTCGCCGGACGGGCGCAGCGTGCGCCGCAGCTTCGGCGCCCTGGACGGGTCGGACTATCCCATCTGTCAGCGGTTTGAGGCGTATACCGGGCTGCGGGCGGTGCTGGCCAACAACGTGCGGGCCCTCTTCGCCGCCCAGCTGTTCCTGGCCCGGGACGAGGAGGTGACCTCCCAGTTCTTCCTGCGCTGTGAATACGGCATCGGCGCGGCCTTTGCCATCGGCGGGCAGATCTGGCGGGGGGATTCCGGCCAATGCGCCGAGATCGGACACATTCCCGCGGTGCGCCGGGGCGGCAAGCCCTGCTCCTGCGGCAAGACCGGCTGTCTGGAGACCATCGCGTCCCCGGCGGCCATCTGCGAGGACGCCCGGGCCATCCTGTCCCCGGACAGGACGCCGGTCCTCTGGGCCCAATCCGGCGGGAGACCGGAGAAGGTGACGGCGGAGGACGTGCTGGACGCCGCCCAAAACGGGGACGCGGGAGCCGCCGCCGTGGTGGAGGGGGCCATCCGGGCCCTGGCCGCCGCGCTGCGGTCGGTGATCTACCTGCTGGATCCGGGCAAGATCGTGCTCTACGGGCGGATGTTCGACCACCCCTACTATCTGGCCCATCTGCAGGCGGAGGTACGGGAGGGGCTGGACGCCGGACACAACGTGCCGCTCCAGCCCAGCGTCTACAACCATATGCTGGAGAACAGGGCGGCCGGTCTGCTGGCCGTGACGGACTTTTTTGACCGGGGAGGAGTGTTATGATGGATATTCTGGAGATGCTGCGCCGGAAGAATCCGGGCCTGCCGCTGTACTGCGTGACGGACCCGGCCTTTGAACGATATGGGAGAGTGCTGTCCCACCTGGACTGCACGGGACTCTCCGCCACGCTGGACGCCACGCCCATCCCGGAGGAGGGCAACTGCTACGCGGCGTCGGACGCCGGGCTGGAGAGCCTGCCCATGATGGAGGGGCTGAGGCGCCTGGCCTACGGGGAGATGCCCATCCAGGCGGGGTACTGCAACGGCAACGGCCATACGCTGAACGCCGAGGAGTACCACAAGTGCAGCGAGGTGAACTACACCACCACGGGGCTGGTTTTGCTGCTGGCTCTGCCGGAGGATCTGCGCCGCGGCACGCTGCGCAGCGACGACGTGGCGGGCTTCTATCTGCCGCCGGAGGTGGCGGTGGAGATCTATCCCCGGGTCCTGCACTTCGCCCCCTGCCGGATCACTCCGGAGGGCTTCCGGTGCCTGGTGGTGCTGGAAAAGGGCACCAACGCGCCGCTGGAGGGCGGCGTGGACACCGCTGCTCCCGGCGAGGGGAAGCTGCTGTGGATGAAGAACAAGTGGATGGTCTGCCATCCCGATTCCCCCCAGGCGGCAAAGGGCGCCTGCGTGGGCATCACAGGGGACAACATCACGCTGAACGTATAAAGCGGCGCGGAGCAAAGGGCGGGAAAGAGGAGCCCGACATTTGCTTCCTGCCGCGAAATGTGTTATCATATACAGGATTTGGTCGAAGGGGCCGGAAAGACACGCCGACGGGGCGGCTTTTACGGCCTTGCCCGCCCGGGGGGCGGGATGAGGAGGACGTATGGAAGAGAAGAGAACACCCTGGATCTATCGCCTCATTTACCGGCTCGTGTGGCTGTTTTCGCCGAAGTACCGGATCGAAGGCGCCGAGCATCTGCCGGAGGGGCCCTGCGTGATCGCGGGCAACCACTGCCAGATGTACGGGCCTATCGCCGGCGAGATGTATACGCCGGGGAAGCACGCCGTCTGGTGCGTGGGGGAGATGATGCACCGGGAGGAGGTGGCGGACTACGCCTACCGGGATTTCTGGTCCCGCAAGCCCCGGGCCGTCCGGCCCTTCTTCCGCCTGATGAGCCATCTCATTGTGCCGCTGGCGGTGCTGATCTTCAACAATGCCCACACCATTCCCGTCTATCACGACAGCCGGGTGCTGACCACCTTCCGGGTGACGGTGGAGCAGCTCCGGGCGGGGAGCCGGATCGTGATCTTCCCGGAGTGCTACACCGAGCACAACAACGTGGTCCACGATTTCCAGGACAAGTTCGTGGACGTGGCCCGGCTCTATTACCGGAAGACGGGGGAGAAGCTGGCCTTCGTCCCCATGTATCTGGCGCCCCGGCTGAAGACCATCTATTACGGCAAGCCCATCTTCTTTCAGCCCGACGCGCCGTTGGCCGAGGAGCGCCGCAGGATCTGCGACGAGCTGATGGACGCCATCACGGATACGGCGGTGTCCCTGCCGGAGCACACCGTGATCCCGTACCCCAATATCCCCAGGAAGCAATATCCGAAAAATATCCCTCTCGAGGTCTGCAGCGATGAAAAAACAGCTCTATGATTACCACGGTTTTTCCCTGAGGCGGCTGAACGAGCCCCGCTTCTCCCACGCCTGGCTTCTGGCCGGCTGGCTGGGTTATTTCGCCCTGTATTTTATCACGGAGAATCTGATCCCGGCGGAGCGCTGCCATCCCATCCACTGCTGGCTGGATGACGTGATCCCCTTCAACGAGCTCTTCGTGATCTTCTACGTGGGCTGGTACGCCCTGGTGTTCGGCTCCCTGGCCTATACGTTCTTTTACGACGTGCCCCGGTTCAAGAAGCTCCAGGTCTTCATCATCGTCACCCAGGCGGTGGCCATGGCCTGCTACATCCTCTATCCCAGCCGCCAGGATCTGCGGCCGGACGTCTTCCCGCGGGAAAACGTTCTCACGGCGCTGATGGGTCTGATCTATTCCTTCGACACCAGCACCGGCGTATGCCCCTCTCTGCACGTGGCCTACTCTCTGGGCATCCTGTCGGTGGGGCTGAAGGACCGGGATCTGGCAGCGGGCTGGAAGGCGGCGCTGACCTTTGTGGTGGTCATGATCTGCGCGGCCGTCTGCTTCGTCAAGCAGCACTCGGCGATGGACGTGCTGATGGCCCTGCCGGTGTGCCTGCTGGCTGAGGCGCTGGTATACGGCAAAGACTACTGGCTGCCCAGAATCAAAGGGAGAACATAAAACGGCAAAAAGAAGCCTGCGGAGACATGACCTCCGCAGGCTTTTTATGTGTGTTTCTCCGATCGTGGCTCATTCCAGCAGCAGCGCCTTGGCCCGGCGGTATTTCTCCACCCGCTCCAGATCCCTTTCCGTCACGGCCGGGAGCCGGGAGAGGTCGCTGTTGTGTGTCAGGTCAGCCAGCTTGACAGCCCTTGCGATGGGATTGTTTTTCAGACGTTTTACGTATTCCATATAGGGCACGGAGGGATCATGGGTCAGCAGGGAAAGGGCCTCCAGCACGGGATCGGGAAAGCCCATGGCCCGCAGGTCCTCCAGCGTATAGTCCGTGTCCTCCACCACGTCGTGGAGGAGGGCGGCGGTCACGGTCTCCTCCGTATCCATCTGCTCGGCCAGGTGGAACGGGTGAAAAACGTAGGGGACGCCGTTCTTGTCGAATTGCCCGTGGTGGGCCCGGTAAGCCAGCTCCATGGCCCTGTTCGTCATCTTCGTGTAGATCATGATACGCGCCCCTCCTTGTGGGATGATGATCCATTATAGCACCCGGCGGGAGCGGTGTCAAAGCGGCGGCGAGCAGACGGCGGCGAAGAAAAAAACGGATGGGCGATCGTATGACGATCACCCATCCGAAAATGGTCCGAGTGGGGAGACTCGAACTCCCAGCATCCAGCTCCCAAAGGGACTCGAACCTGGTGTTACATGTGCATGAAAACCATTTGGCCCTTTCCGCTCCGGAAAACTTGCTCTCCGGCGCTCTTTTCTCCGCTGTTTCCACGTCCTCCAAAGGCGATTGTGGTCAAACATGTGGTCGTAGAAAAACGCTCCCGCACCAATTTCGGTGCAGGAGCGTTTTCTGCTGTCAACTCATTCGATTTCACGGAGCTGTTCTGCTGCATCTGCAGCCATCCGTTTATCCCGGATCTGCGGTTCGTCATAAGACTTACTGCGGCACATCCAGCAGGAGCAATGGATCTTCCCCTTTGCAAAGCGACCAGTCGATCCGTGTGCCCATGCTTGGACATACTCTTCTCCGCCAATACGCCGGAGAATCCCCTCCTTGCGGTGAATGGCGCGTTTGCGCTGTTTACGATAGTAACTGCGATCTCTGTTCAATTGTGATCACTCCTTGACAGTTCGGGCCGCCTGCAAGAGTCGTCAAGGAAATATGCTCTCTTACAGGCAACCTATCTGCCAAGGAGAATGGGATTGTTTTTTCATAATGGTGTCAATCTTTCTGTTTTGTTCATTGTAGCTCTCTTCTGCCCGCAAGTCAAGCCGTTTGAGCATCTTTCTGCACACAGTATTTGCGCCGCAGTAGACAAAGAAATACGGTTTGCAGGTGTGCCCTCTGCTTGGGTTCCTTTTTGCCCAAGGGACAATCATAGTCGGCAAAACGAAAAATGATGAAATCGCAGGATTATTGCTGAATACAGTTGAGAAATCAGGAAAGATGTGGTATAATATAACATCATATCTATTGCAGGGGTGAAGCCAATGGCCGCAAGTTATAAAAAGCTCTTCAAGCTGCTGATCGACCGGGAAATGAAGAAGAAGGAATTGGCAGAAGCGGCAGGCGTAAGCATAGCCACCATTACGAAAATGGGAAAAGACGGCGCTGTCGTTTCCAGTGAAGTGCTGGTCAAGATCTGTACCGCGCTGGGCTGCACGATGGACGACATCGTTGAAATCGTCCCGGATCATCGAGCTTGACGCTGGGCAGTTGCTCTGGTGTTCTGAATGGTGGCATAGAGATACTATGCAAACCTGATCGTGCTGATTCGGATGTTATAAATAGAATAATCAAAAAACGATACCACATTTAGAGAGGTAGTTTTCATGGCAAAGAAAAAAGCCGAAGAGAAGATCAATCTGGATTCGATCCTGTTCAAGTGCCGGGATATTCTGCGGCAGGCGCGCAATTCCGGCTCGTTTTTTGAAAAGCGCGATATGATGCTGACTCTCGTATTCCTTCGCTTTATCGGTGAAAAGTTCGAGGATGGCGTTGAAAATCTTCGAGAGAAACTGCGTTCTGAGGGGCTTGACCCTGATGATCCTGAGATTAAAGCTGCTTTTCTTGATGATCCCACTTTTACAGATGGAACATATAATCTCCTGCCGGAGGCCCGCTGGTCCACGATCATCAACACGCCCGCGCCAGGCCTGAACGTCGCGCTTGATACTGCCCTGCACAGCATTGCGGCCAACAGCAATCAGCTCAAGGGATGCTTCGTGGAGGGTACCTTTACCGCCCGGAATCTGGCTCCCAACGACATCAAAAAGGTGGTCGACGAGGTCAATAAAATCAGCCACAAGGCCTTCGGCGAGGAAAAAGACCTGATCGGCCGGGTATATGAATACTTCCTCAAAGAATTCGCCGTTAACGCGACCAAGGAAGAGGGCGAATACTACACGCCGCATGATGTGGTGCAGCTGATCGCGGCGATGATCGAGCCTTTTGATGGTACACTCTATGATATAAAAACACCGAGATTGATACAATTTAATTATTCCACCGCCGATTTTGCCGCTTGAGGGGTAAGTTGGCGTTTGAGGGGTAAGTTGTGGAAGTCGGGGTGTCCCGGCTGTTTTTATCGGTAGACATGTTCATACATCGCCGGTATAATAGACGGCGACAAATCAGGATTTCTCTTAGAGATAATTGATGGACGAGAATTACCAGAGTATATGACAATGAATAAGGGGAAGATATGTGGCTGATCATGGCGGCTTTGTCCGCGCTCTTTGCCGGACTTACGGCGATACTTGCGAAATGCGGGATCA
>ONGR01000017.1 GCA_900317425.1 uncultured Eubacteriales bacterium
TATTTGCCATTTTTTCAATGTCATCAGCGACGGGTCACCCTCGCGGATACGCATGGTGCGGCGGATCTCCTTGGGGATGACCACCCGGCCCAGGTCGTCGATGCGCCGCACGATTCCGGTTGCTTTCATATAAAAATTCCTCCTGCTTTGCTATGACTTGTCACAGATAGTATTTGCAGGAGTCATTTCCTTATGCGCGCAGACGGCAAGAGACCGATCGGCGACGAGACAGTTTTTTTGGTATAAAAAGCATTTGTAATAGGTAGATATCATGAAGCGGGTGAGCGAAGGCTTTTCCCCGGGCAATGCCGTGAGTCGGGCGGCATCATCAAAAAAGCCGCAACGACGCGGGAAAAAGGGTGAGGTCATCGACTTCTGACGGATTATCACTGATGGGAACTGTACAGGAGAGGACTCTTTATGCGGGCGTGAGCGGAGAAAAAGACGGCGAAAAATGTAAAATTGACGGATATTTGGCGTTATTTTGCAATATATGAAAAAGAACTTGCGTTTTGTAGGACAGAGTGCTAAAATTACCATAAACGGTTATTGTGCCCAAATGGAGCCACTTTATCCAGATTTTTTTGGGCTGTCTGCCCAATATGGCGCGGCAGGGCTTGCCACAAAATGACACAGTGCCCACAGAAAGGTTGGATGGCAATATGAATAATAAAGAGGCGAAGAAGGGCGGAGCAGGGACGATCATCGGCATTATCCTGTGCATCATCCTCGTACCGATCCTTCTCGTGAACGTGACGATGATCGCAAAGGGACTGATCAACCCCAGCAAGGTCCCGACCATCGGCGGATATGCCCCGCTGATCGTCCTCTCGGATTCTATGTACCCCGATATCAAAAGCGGAGATCTGATCATCGTCAAGACCATCGACGCTGGGGACGTGAAGGAGGGAGACGTGATCGCCTTCTTCGACCCGGACGGCACCGGTACCAGCGTCCTGACCCATAGAGTGGTGGAGCTGACGGAGGAGAACGGCTCGCTGGCCTTCCGCACCAAGGGTGACGCCAACAATGCGGAGGATCCCTCGCTGGCACCGTCGGAAAATCTGATCGGAATTTATCAGACGAAGATCAACGGTGCCGGCGATGTGGCTATGTTCCTGCAGAGCACGCCGGGTCTGGTGGTGTGCATTGCGGTGCCTCTGGTGCTGCTGATCGCCTTTGAGCTGGTTCGCCGCAGAAAGTACGAACAGTCCAAGAACGAGGACACCCAGGCCCTTCTGGCAGAGCTGGAGGCCCTGCGGGCCAAGCAGGCCGATTCGGCAAAGAAGACAGATTCCGCCGAGGAAAAGGATCGCGAAGGAGTCAAGTGATCTTCGGAGCGCCGCATCCGATACAAAACAAGCGGTAAATGACAAAGGTATTCTTCCCCTGTGTGCCACGTCGGGGGTGAATATTATACATTCTCCCTCGAGAGTGGAACGGGAAGGAAGCGGACCGGAGTATTCTGCGAAAGCAGCCGGGAACCTCCGATCGGCGTTTCACCCAAGGGGGGAAGAAGAGGGCCGTGTAAACGGCAAAAATCGGAAAGGAGTTTTCAGAATGAAGAAAAATCGCGTTATGAGAGTGTTTTCCCTGCTTCTGGCTCTGACTCTCATCTCCACCTGCGCCATCTCCGGCACCTTCGCCAAGTACGTCACCAAGGCTGAGGGCGAGGATCAGGCTCGCGTCGCCAAGTGGGGCGTCCTGGTTTCCGTCGATGGCGGCGCCTTCGCGGACAAGTATGCTGCTACCGACAAGGCTTATCTCGAGGACGGCGGCAAGTACAGCGTTGTCAGCTCTGTTGAGGGCGAGAACGTTGTCGCTCCCGGCACCAGCGCTAAGCAGAACGATATGGCTCTGGTTGCCACCGTCAGCGGTACCCCCGAGGTCGCTGCACGCTATACCCTCGAGGGCAAGGGCATCAAGGACGTTGTCCTGCCTGCCGGCACCTACACCGACTACACCAACCTGGTGAAGGCCGATGACGGTACCTATGGCTACACCGACACCTTCACCCTGCCCAAGGACTATGCTCCCGTCAAGTGGAACCTGGTCATCTCCAAGGGCGACACCAAGATGGACCTGGCTACCGCGCTGTACGACAATCTGCCCGCTGCCAACCTGGCTCAGGCTGAGGCTTATGGTCTGACCCGCGAGGGCTGCTCCATCTTCGATGCCATCGCCATCATCCAGAAGGTGGCCGGCAACGAGGGCTACAAGAACATCGTTGAGGCGGCTCTGGGTCAGGTCGTTTCCGGCGGCCGCAACTTCGAGCTGGAGGCCGACAAGGATGCCGGTACCTTCAAGCTGTCCTATGACTTCGATCCCAACAAGGACATGGGCTTCAAGTTCGAGCTGACCTGGAACTGGGCCTTCGAGCAGGAGAACGTCGAGCTCTTTGATAAGGCCGATACCTTCCTGGGCAACTGGGCTGCTGTGAAGCAGGGCCAGACCATCGACGGCTTTGTGGAGCCCGCCGCTCCCGCCAGCTGCGAGATCGCCGCTACCTTCACCGCCACCGCTACCCAGATCGACTGATCTCCACGCATTCTGCTGAATGTTAGGTGAGGATCACCGATTAGCAAGTGACAAGTAAACGCGTCAGCCCCCGCCCGTCGTGGCAGGGCGGGGGCTGACCGAAACTCAACAAGGGCGATGACGTCGTCCTGATTTTGCATTTACAAATACCTACGCCTGCGCGCAGGCATTTGTAAGCGTAAAATAATTTGTTCAGAATGGAGGAGCGCGCATGAATGATTATGCTTCCCTTCGCAAGCGAAGCGGGTTTCACTCCGGGCTTTTGATCCTGGTGGTTTTGCTGGCCGTGCTGGAACTGTGTTCCCTGTCGGTGCTGTTCAGCCAGCTGTCGGCGTATTCGCCGGCCCAGAAGCGCAACTATATCTCCCTCACCGAGGGCAGCTCCGACGGTACGGTCCGGGTGGGACATCGGGATGAGAACGGGGATTTCATGCTCTCTGCCCACGGCCGCGGGAGCTATGCGCCCGTTATGCTGAATGCTCTTCAGCCGGCCCGCCCCGTTCAGCTGACTGGCGGCGAGACGGGTTACAGCGCGTACGACGAGAATACCGTCTGGTCCACGCAAACGGACGTGGAGATCTTCAGCGTCCGCTATGACAACAACGGCGACGCGGTATTTACGGTCAATTCCGAAAAGGGCGACAAGGTGTTTGCCCCCGGCACGGAGCAGAGCTATCACTTTACTCTGAGCAATACCGGCAAGCAGTCTCTGGACTATATCCTCACCGTGGAGGCCTTCTACGAGAACACCGACGGCCTGTGGATCCCCATCGAGGGCCGCCTGAGCAGGGATCCCGGCTCCTTCGTGGTGGGCTCTGCCACGGAGTGGCCCGACGTCCTGGAGCTGGACGGTTACCATGAAGAGGACGTGATCGCCGCAGGCAACATCATCGACTATACACTGGATTGGCGCTGGCCCTTCGAGCGCTTTGACGGCGAGGGGCTGGACAGCAACGATGCCTATGACACCATGCTGGGCAACCTGGCCGTGGACAAGGATCTGACCCTCCACATCATCATCCGCACCGAGGCGTGGCTGGACGAGAACCCGCAGGAGCCGGGCGGCAGGCCCCAGACCGGCGATACCGCCAGGATCTACCTCTGGAGCGCCGTTTCCGTGGCCTCTTTGGGCGCTATGGGCATCCTGATCTACGGGCTGCGCCGGGACAAGAAGAAAGATGCGGCCTGAGCGTAAGAAGAATAAGGGCAGCGGCCGGACGGTTTTCCGCATCGTGCTCATCGCGTTTTTGAGTGTCTTTATCGGCGCCAGTCTGTACACGGTGAACGCCCGGCGGGTTTTGCGCAATGCCATGCCCATGCCCTTTGGATGCGGAATGTCCGTGGTCCTCTCCGGCAGCATGGAGCCGACGCTTTCGGTCAACGATCTGGTATTTGTCCGCGCCGCGGAGGACTATGCCGTGGGTGACGTGGTGGTGTACCAGTCCGGAAGCAGCCTGATCATCCACCGCATCGTCAGAACGGGTGACGGCTATGTTGTCACCCGGGGGGACGCCAACAACGCCGAAGACGACCCCGTGCGGCTGGAGTCTGTGAAGGGGCGCATGGTATTTGCCGTACCGGTCGTGGGAGCGGTGATCCGCCTCCTGCAGACGCTGCCCGGTACGCTGATCGTGATTGCCCTGGCGGTTTTTCTGATGAACCGTTCCTGGACCAGGGAGCGGGAAGAGGATGACCGGGAGATCGAGAAGATCAAGGCGGAGATCCGCCGCCTCAAAGAAGAGGAAGAACAGAAACAGTAGTACGTCCCATGCGGCGGGGCAAGGCTCCCGCGGCAGAGTGTGGTCCTGCTGAGTAATTGGAAAAGGAGACACGAAAGGATGAAAACGAAGAAGAAAATTCCGATTTCACTGAGTGCAGCAGCCGTCCTGCTGTGCCTGGTCCTGGTGTCGGCACACTTTACCTCCGGCATGTATGCCCGGTTTACCACCGGCGCGTCGGATTCCGGCGCGGGACGGTTTGCCGCGTTCAACGTTTCGGCGACGGCGGAGGACGGCACGGTGGTCATCGACGAGAACGGCACGGGAGAATACGTGGTGAAGATCACGAACCCGGGCGAGGTGGCGGTCCGCTATAAGGCGGTCCTCGCCTTCGATGAAACGTATGCCGGGCTGTTCGATTCGACAAAGCTGGACCGCGTATTGGAAGGTGAACTTGCCCCCGGCATGACTGCCGAAGAGGAGCTGACCTTTTCGTTTGACATGTCCGGCGTGAGTACTACGGGACCCGGCACCGTACCCTTTACGGTGACGGTGACCTTTACGCAGATCGATTAAGGGGGCGAGAAGATGAAGACGAAGAATCGTTTCAAGACGAGCCGGGGCTTTCTTCTGGGCCTCGTGCTGATTCTGCTCCTGTCGGTAACGCTGCTTGCCGCCAACGGTTTCGCCAAGTACACCAGGACGGTCACTCTGACGGGTGAGGTGCAGTATGGCGGCCAGACGGTGAGAAAACTGGCGGACAGCTTTACGATTTCCACCGGGGATGTTGCGGAATTCCCGCTGATCCCCGGCACCACCCCCGCACCGGCTCCCGTGGCCCAGATCACGGGCAAGACGGAGATCCCGGCCTACCTCTATATCGAGGTCGTGAATAACGGCGCGCCGGAAACCGTATCTGTCAACGACAACTGGACGAAGCTGGACGGCGTGACGGGAGAGCATGGCGGACAGGTGTACGTCTACGCCCCCGGCCCGCTGACCGGCGATCCGTCCCAGCCCATCACCATTCTCCAGAGCGGCGAATTGGACAAGACGCCGCTGGAAACCGGCGGCACGCTGACGGTGTACGGCTATCTGGTGGAAAAGACCGACGACGCATCGGCGGCGGATGCATTCCAGAATCATGACGTACTGAGAGAAACCGCCGACGGCGTGACCGAGACGTTTGTGGTGGCCAACGCGGACTGCAAGGTCAATGATGACTATACCGTGACCAACACCGGCAATATCCCCGCCCTGATCCGCACCGCTGTGGTGCTCAACTGGGTGGACGAAGCGGGCAATATCGTGGCCAATGCCGGCGACCTGCCCGAGCCGGAGTTTGCAGAGGATTGGACCAAGGACGGCGATTATTACTACTATAACGGCGTTGTGGATCCCGGTGGGACCACCTCCGCCGTGATCACCGCCAACACGGACGCGGAGCCCGCCTATACGCTGCAGGTCATGGTGCTGGCCCAGGCCATTCAGGCTGAGCCCGCCGACGCGGCCGGAGAGGCGTGGCACGCTGTGTACAGCGACAGCGCCTGGTCGGAACGGCCGTAAAAACCATACGAAAAACCGGGACGGTCCCCTCCCCGTAATCGGGGAGGGTGACCGTCACCTGTGCGTTAGCCGCGATGCACGCAGATCTTTGGAAAAGCGGCAGATCGCAAGAAGGGGAGTGGCGACCATTCGGTTTTTACAAGAGAATAGCCTCTACCTGCTTCTGGGCCTGGCTGCGGTCTGTACCTTCGTGTGGCTGTTGCAGTTTCGCTCCCGCCTGCGGATGACCTGGTACGCGGCGCTGGCGCTGAGCCTTCTGCACGTGGCTTACGGCGTCTTCTGCGTCAAGGTCTTCGCGGTGCTGGAGGGGAACGGCCCCTCCATGGGGGCCATGAGCCTGTTCGGCGCGGTGTTTTTCATGCCGCCGGCCTACTGGCTGGGCGCCAGACTGACGAAGCGGGATGCGGCGGCGGTGTTTGACGTTTTCGCCGTCTGCATGATCTTCACCCTCCTGTGCGCCCGCGTCAACTGTATTATCAGCGGCTGCTGCCAGGGGCGGCTGATCCCGGGACTGGAGCCGCTGCGCTGGCCCACCCGAGAGGCGGAGCTGGTGTTCTATGTGATCTTCCTGGCGATCATGGCCCCTCGTGTTCTGAAAAACGTCACCTTCGGCCAGGTCTATCCCCTGTATATGCTTTCTTACGGCATCGTCCGCAGCGTGCTGGAGTGCTTCCGCGTGGCGGCTACGGACAAAATTTTTCATCTATCCCACGTTTGGGCGGTTTTGGCGCTGTCTCTCGGCGTTGGCTTCTATGGAGAGCTCAAGCGCCGGCATACAAAGCGTCACATGCGAAACCGCGCGCGAGAAATGAGGTAGCGAGTATGATCAAGAATATAATGAAGCGCAGCCTGTCCCTGTTGATGGTGGTGCTGATGCTGGTGGCTGTCATCCCCGACGTCGCCTGGGCAGCGACGAACCTCGACACCGGGATCACAGGGCTCAGCGCCAGCTATGAGGACGGCACCTGGAAGAGCAGCGGCAAAACGATCACCGGCTCGGTAAAAGCCACGTCGTCTTCCAGTTGCACCGGTACCACCTATACCGCTACAACTGGCACATTGACGCTGACAAACACCAGCGGCAGCAAGGGAACGCTGTCGTTTACCGTTGCGTGCACCACGAACGGCGGTACAGTACAGATCAACGGGGAAACCGCCGAAATCAGAAAATATTCCTTTGCCCTGGGTTCGAATAATACGGTAGAGATTTCTATTACTTCAAACGCGGCGAAAGAAGCCGAGACTACGGTTACGCTTTCGGAGATCCAGTTTGTACCTGAGAAAGACGTGAACGTCACGTTCGTGCCTGCTGAGAACGGCTCCTACACGGTGGACGGCAGCGCGATCACCGGCAGCAGAACGATCACGAAGAAGTCCACGGAGAGCTTTACCGCCATTGCCACACCTGCCAGCGGCTACCGTTTTGCCGGGTGGATCGTCAACAATGATCCCAGCAGCGTGATTAACGCAGAGGCATCCGCGTCTCTTGTTTTTACAGAGGATCAGACGGTTACCGCCTACTTTGTGGATGACACCGTTGCCACATTTGACGTGTCCGGCAAGCAGTTCTACGACCTGAACAGTGCGGTGAGCTACGCCCAGAGCAACAACAAGAACAAGATCACCCTTGTCACAGACGGCACCCTTCCCGCGGGAAACTACACCATTCCCAAGGGCATTACGCTTTTGATACCCTTTGATACGGCGCAGACGATCTATACCACCACCCCCGCCGTTGTCTATGGCAGCCACACGAATCCCACGGCTTTTAAGACGCTCACCATGGCGTCGGGGGCCCATATCACCGTGCAGAGCGGCGGTGCCATCTGCTGCAGCGGTAAACTGTCCTCCTCCGGCCAGATGGGCGGCTGGAACGGCACGCCCACCGGCCCGGACGGGCGGATCAACATGCAGGGCGGCAGCAATATCACCCTGAAGAGCGGCGCCAACCTCTACTGCTGGGGCTATATCTACGGCGCCGGCGCCGTGGAGGCCAACTCCGGCTCCACCGTTTACGAGGCGTTCCAGATCAAGGACTGGCGCGGCGGCAGCGCTACGTCCACAATGTACAAGTACGCCTTCATTTTCAACCAGTATTATATCCAGAACATCGAGGTGCCGCTGACGATCCATGCCGGCGCCACCGAGAAGCTGTATTCCTCTGTCAACGCCTCCAGCTCCGCCTATCCGCTGGGCGCTACGTTCATCGGCTCCGGCGGCATGTTCACCGTCAGCAGCGGCTATATCGTCAAGGATTACAAGGAGCAGACCGACCGGCTGGATATTCAGGTCAACGGCAATATCTCCCTCACCCCCATGACGCTGACCGGCCTTCCAATAATCGGAAGTGTCAGCACCGAAGACTATATTCTGCCCATTACCAACAACATCAGCATCGACCTGAAGAGCGGTACGTCCGCCATCACGCAGGACGTGGAATTCCTGCCCGGTACCGAGGTCAAGGTCGACAAAAACGCTGAGCTCAAGATTAACAGCGGAAAGAAAGCCTATTTCTACGACAATGACGATTGGGGCAATTTCTCCGGCAGTACCAGAATGTATCCCATCGGGTATTCTGTGGCCAACGGCACCACCGCGGTGAGAACGGCGGCCGGTCTGAAGGACGACGCCCTGCTTGACGTCAACGGCACCGTTACCATCGCCGGCTCCCTCTTTACCTCCACCGGCGGCGCCAACATCACCAGCTCTCAGGGCACAGAGGGGACCAACGGCAAGATCGTCTTCTCCACGGCACCGGCCGCGTCTACCACAATCAACGAGTGCGCGAACAATAGTGACAAGACGTCCGTCACCTTCACGGCGCCGAAGCTGCACAACGGCGACGACAGTTACTCCGCAACCGTTGATACCGGCAAGAGCACCTGGTATTACGACAAGGACGGCGAGCACTGGTATCGCTATCTGGTGAGCTTCGTCTACAACGGAAAGACCATCGCCAGGGACTATTACTGCGAGAACAACGACACGGTGACCTATGACGCCTCCTGGCTGACGGGCCTCGGCGCGTCGGTGACCTCCGGCTCGGCCACGGCTGCCGTCAGCGGCACCAACGTCAACGTCACCGACGTGAAGGCCCATACGGTGGTCACGCTGACCGGTACGGCGGCGGAGTTTATCCCCACCTTCGTCCTGAACGAAAAGCAGTATCAGAACTATCAGAATTTCACCGGCAATACCATCACGGATACCCGCACTATCAACGACGAGACCTGGTACGTGGTGAAGGCGGCCGACGCGGCCATGGCGGTCGGTGCGGCGTATGCTGCTCCCACAGACGCCGAAATGGGCGTTACCGCCGACAAGCACAACGGGATCGTCTGGAACATCTCCGGCGTGTCCGCCACCAGCGGCAACGCCTATACAGGCGCAGTGCCCGTGGGTGAGACCGCCGGGGGAGACGCCTACATCTACGGCTTCTATACCGGCGCTGTGGCGTACAACAGCTTTACCGATCAGTATTACTCCACGCTGGCGGAGGCCATGGCTGATGTGCCGTCCTCCGGCACGGGCACCGTGCGCCTGATTGCCGACTGCGGCACGTTTGAGGAGGAGAGCGGCACGGCCGCCTTCCCGAACACCGCGGATCTGACCGTGGATCTGAACGGTCACCATGCCCTGGGCCGGCTCATCAACAAGGGCACCATGACCCTGGAGCTGAACGGCGGTACCTGGGACTACCGGACCGGCGCAACGGCTGCCGCAGCGGCATATCAGGGAATGGCTGCTGTTACCAACAGCGGTACGCTGACCGTTCAGGATAGCGTCGGCGGCGGCAGGATCACGGCGGATGCCATCAGCAACGCCGGTGTACCGAACCACTCCGCGGTGATTCGCAACATCTCCGGCGGCACCGTGAACGTATCGGACGTCACACTGGAGAATAAGCAGGATGTCAACGGCAATGTATCTGTGATCCTGAATGACAGAAGCGCGATCTCCAATATGGAAAACGTGACGATGCTCTCTCCTCGTGGTTACGCGGTCTTCAACTACGGCGGTCATATCGGCACTGTGGATTCCTGCACCATTGACACGGCATACGGTATCTATAACCGGAACGTCCGTGGGGCCAACACCATTGCTGCCGGCTACAACATTGCCAATTACGGCACGATCGATCTGATCAAGGACAGCACGGTCACCGTCGGCCAGTATGCGATCCATAACAACGCGGTGATCACTGAGCTCAACAACTGCACCTTCACTGCCCATCCCGACTCCGCCCAGGTCAATACCTACGGCACGACCGCGGCTAACGCACAGGGCAACGTCCAGTGTTATACCATCTATAACAACAACGCCTGGTGGTATGACTCGGCCGTTTGGAAGCGCACCGACAGCGGTTTGACCCGCACCGACGAGTACAAGGAGGACGAATCCTGCCGTCCCACCATCGGTGCCATCACCAACTGCCGTATCTATGCGGAGAACACCAGTACCAGCGCCGACCACGGCTGCGCTCTCTATAATAACGGCGGCGTGATCGGCACCATCTCGGGCAGCACGGAGATCAAGACCTACAAGCACCCGGGCAACGCCAAGAACATTGCCTCCAACTACGCACTTCGCAACACCGCCGGCGGCGTCATCCACAGTATCACCGGCACTGTGGACATCTCCGCTACGGGCTACTCCGCGGTGTATAACGACGGCCAGTACACGAAAAAGACTGTCAATACCTACGGCGACAAGATCGGCGGCGTGCAGCTGCACAGCACGAGCACCTACGGTGCACCGTCAACTATCGATACCATAAGTACCTCCGGCACCATCTCCGCCGGGAGCTATTACGGCATCATGAACAGCGGCAGCATCGGGTCTATCAGCGGCGTGACCATCTCTGCCAACTACAACGCCCTGCTCAACTCGGGCTCAGGTGCGCTGTCAAGCTATGACTATGTTCGCAGCTACACCAGTAACAGCGATTCCGCCACGGAGACCAAGCGGGAGGAGTCCTACGTCCGAAACCTGGAGGGCGGCAGCATCATCGGCACCATCGACGGCGTACACTTCGTGGGCACCGGAAACAACAGCTTTCAGCTGCTGCAGAACCAGGGCCATATCGGTACGCTGAGCAACTCCAATTTCACCGCGGCTTCGCCAAGAGCGGGCGAGGGCTACCCCATGTTCCTCAACGGCGACAGCCGCCAGTCCGGCTACACTTTGACCCGCCAGCCCTATGCGTATGAGTCGCTGTTCATCACGCCCTACGAGTACCACTACGACTACGATGTGGCGACTATTGACGTGATCGACAACGTGACCATCACGAAGAATGCGACCTTCGCTTTCCGGAATCTGGGCGTCATCAACACGCTGAAGAACAGCACCATTACCGGCACCCAGTACGTCCTGGTCAACGCCACAACCGGTCCCTACACCAGTCGTGACAGCGTCCGCTACTATTCCGGCGCAACCAAGTTCGCGACCGCGAAGAACAATGGCAGCGAGTTGACCTACGCCTATGAGCGGAACCCCGCCAAGATCGGGACTCTGGAGAACAATACCATCACCGGCACATCCACTTATACGCTGTATAACGGCGGCCACCTGGGAACGCTGACCGGCAATAGCATCAGCTCCGCCAATACTAACGTCCTCTTCAACGGCGGCGCAACGGTGCGATCCTATGACTACAACCTCAAGGACATCGTAACCGTCTCCGCGACGACTGGGGCCTGCACGGTGACTTACGGTGCCAACAATGAGGCTAAGGTCATCACCACGGACTACGATGCGCCTGTCATTGACCTGATCGGCGCGGGCAACAAGATCAGCGGAACCTATCAGGTGCTGGTCAACCTGGGTGACATCACCGCCATTGACGGCGGGGAGGACCCGGTCACCATCACCGCCACGACGCAGAAACAGATAGGCGGCATTTACAACTATACCGGCACCCTGGATCAGCGCGTCGCTACCACGCCCTATACCGCCGGTACCGCCGGTACTGTCAGCAATGCCGACACCTATCTGAGCGCCCATATCGACTCGATCGGAAACACGGTCATCACGGCCAACGGCATCGGCATCCAGAACGGCAGCGCCAACGCCACGTATGTGCCGGTGATCGGCGAGCTGGGCGAGGGCCTGGAGGTCAACGCCAACTGCACGACGGCCGGCTATCACGCGGTCTACAACACCACTTACGCCAAGATCGCGGCCATCACCGGCGGCGTCTACACCGCGGCGAAGGCGACCACCAACGCCTACAAGAACAACAACACCAACCCCGAGCATGCCACGCTGATCTCCGGCGGCGACTTCAAGGGCGCGGCCTCCACCCGAGCCAATGCGATCTTTGAGCCGGACAATACCAACCGCCAGACGTACCCTGAGGGCAAGACTCTTGTCGGTACCAGAAGCGCTGCGCTTCACAACGGCACTGAGGCCGGGGACTACCACTTCATCGGCAATGTCTTTGCGGTGACCTTTGAGACCAACGGAGGCACCACCGTGGAGCCGCAGCAGGTGGAGGAGGGGCAGAAGGCTGTGAAGCCGGATGATCCCACCAGGGATGGTTTCGCCTTTGCCGGCTGGTTTACCGACGAGGAGCTGACGCAGGCGTATGACTTCGACGCACCCGTTACGGCTGACCTGACCCTCTATGCCAAGTGGGATGAGACCGCAGTCACCTATGAGGTGAAATTCTTTGACGAGGACGGCACCACCCCGATCGGCGAGGCCCAGACGGTGAAGGAGAACGAAAAGCCCGTTGCCCCTGAGTCTCCCGTCAAGGCGGCCACGGCCCAGTATACCTATACCTTCACCGGCTGGAAGGTCAAGGACACGGTGGAGCCTGTGTATACCGCTGACTCGTTGCCCGCTATTACGGCGGATACCGAGTTTATCGCGGTCTACACCGCGACGATGAACAAGTATACGATCAAATTCGTGAACGAGGACGGCACGGTTCTGGAGACGGACGAGAACGTGCCCTACGGCACCACGCCGACCTATGACGGCGCAACGCCCGAGAAGGCCGGCAATGCCCAGTATACGTACACCTTCAAGGGCTGGAGTCCGGAGATCACCAGCGTGACCGGCGACGCCACGTACACGGCGACCTATGACGCCACGGTGAACAAGTACACGATCAAGTTCGTGAATGAGGACGGTACGGAACTGCAGAGCAGCGAGGTGCCCTACGGCGAGATGCCGGCCTATACCGGCGAGATGCCCACGAAGGCGGCCACGGCCCAGTATACCTACACCTTCAAGGGCTGGACTCCGGAGATCATCAGCGTGACCGGCGAGGCCACCTACACGGCGACGTTCACCGAGACCGTGAACAAGTACACGGTCAAGTTCGTGAACGAGGACGGCACGGAGCTTCAGACCGGTGAGGTGGAGTACGGTACCGTGCCCACCTACACCGGTGAGACGCCCGTCAAGGAAGCTGACGCCCGGTATACGTACACCTTTGCCGGCTGGAAGGTCAAGGACAGCGAGGACGCCAAGATCTATGCGGCCGATGAACTGCCCGAGATTTACGGCGAGATCACCTTCGTCGCGGTGTACGAGAAGATCGTCAACACGTATACCGTGACCTGGAGGAACGAGGACGGCACCGTTCTGGAGACGGACGAGAACGTGCCCTATGGCACCACGCCGACCTATGACGGTACCACGCCCACCAAGGCGGCTACGGCGGAGAGGACCTACACCTTCGCCGGCTGGACGCCTGCCGTTACCGCCGTGACCGGCAACGTCACGTATACGGCCACCTATACCGATGAGGCGAGAACCTACACCGTCACGTGGATGAACGACGATGGTTCGGTGCTCAACACCGCAACGGTGGCCTACGGCGAGACGCCGACCTATACCGGCGAAACGCCTGTCAAGGCAGCGGATGCGCAGTATAGCTACACGTTCAGCGGCTGGACACCTGCCGTGACAACCGTAACCGGCGACGCCACGTACACGGCGACCTACGACGCGACGGTGAACAAGTACACGATCAAGTTCGTGAACGAGGACGGTACGGTGCTGCAGAGCAGCCTGGTGGAGTACGGCGCCACGCCGGTCTACACGGGCCAGACACCCGCCAAGCCCGGTGACGCCCAGTACAGCTACGCCTTTGCCGGCTGGACGCCTGTCGTTACCGCTGTGACAGGCGAGGCCACGTATACGGCGACCTTCACCCAGGCCACCAACACCTACACCGTCACCTGGAACAACTACGACGGCACGACGCTGGAGGTGGACGAGAACGTGCCCTATGGCGCCACGCCCAGCTATGACGGCGCCACGCCCGTCAAGCCCGGCAATGACCAGTATACCTACACCTTCGCCGGCTGGAGTCCGGAGGTCTCTCCCGTGACCGGCAACGTGACCTACACGGCGACCTTTGCGGCGACGGTGAACACCTACACCGTCACCTGGCTGAATGCGGACGGCACCGTCCTGGAGACGGATGAGAACGTGCCTTACGGCACCGTGCCCGGCTACGACGGCGAGACGCCCGCGAAGGCGGCCACGGCCCAGTACACCTACATGTTCAGCGGCTGGACGCCTGCCGTTACCGCCGTGACCGGCAACGTGACCTACACGGCGACCTTTACGGCGACGGTGAACACCTACACCGTTACGTGGCGGGATGCGGACGGCACCGTCCTGGAGACGGATATGGACGTGGAATACGGTACCACGCCCACCTATGACGGCAAGACTCCCGCCAAGGCACCCACCGCGGGACACTCCTACGTCTTCAAGGGCTGGACACCCGAGGTGACCGTCGTGACCGGCGACGCTACGTATACAGCCAACTTCGAGGAGACCGGCAGCCTGACCATTCGCAGAGATGAACCGGCTGAGCAGGACTTCCTGTATACCGTCAGACTGGACAACAAGATCGTGGTGCGTGTGGTCCTGCAGAAGGGCATGACCGAGGTTACGGTGGTTGGCCTGGTACCCGGCACCTACACGGTGACGGAGGAGACCGGCTGGAGCTGGCGCTGCAAGCCTGAGCAGCCGATCCAGAGCGCCGCCATCACCGAGGATGAAAAGGCGGCGGTCGTTACCTTCCGCCCCGCTGACGAGCAGCCCCTGGAGACCGCCTGGGTGAGCTCCGGATCGAGCCGCGTCAAAAAGTATAAGGTGGAAAAAGCGTAACAAGTGATACAGAGCGCCCCGCCCAAACGGCGAGGCGCTCTGTGCTCTATAGGCCGGCGTAGCGGACAATGACGCCGGGCCTCCGGCGGCGCGCTCAAAAAGCGCCCATCACCGCATCATCGGGGCAGGTGAGCCGGCCGGCGATGCCCACGCATGCGGGGAATGCCGCCGGCTTGCTTTACAATGTGGCGCTGCTGCGGTATAATGATAGCGGCGCAGGCCCGCAGGGGCCTGACAGAGTTTGCATATGAGGAGGAACGAAAATGGAAATGAAATTCTACATCTGCCAGCACTGCGGCAATATCGTCGCCATGGTGAAGGACAGCGGTGTGCCTGTCATGTGCTGCGGACAGAAGATGACCGAGATCGTCCCCGGTACCACGGACGCCTCCCTGGAAAAGCACGTCCCCGTCTATACGGTGGAAGGCAACAAGGTGTTCGTGACCGTCGGCGCGGCGGCCCATCCCATGCTGCCGGAGCACTACATCGAATGGGTATCCCTGCAGACCAAGTTCGGCAACCAGCGCAAGGCCCTCCATCCCGGCGACGAACCCAAGGTCTGCTTCGCTCTCTGCGACGGCGACGAGGTGGAGGCGGTATACGCCTACTGCAACCTCCACAGCCTGTGGAAAGCGTAAGATAAAAGAGAAGAACTGAAATGAAAAAGGCAAGGAGGAGAAAAAGACATGACCTGGACGTGCAGTTACTGCGGCTGGCCCAACACAATGGATATGTACGTTTGCCATCACTGCGGCAAAGGCACCAGACCCAAGGGCTTCAAGGTCGTCCGCTACAAGGTGACCGGAAAGTAAGCCAACGGAAAACGCAACGAACAGACGACTGCCGCCGGTATGCCGGCGGCAGTCGTCTGTTTGCTGCGGCGATTATGGAGGGGCTGCCTGTGAAAAGAGGGTTGCGTTTTTCCCGGCGGCGTGGTATACTGCACTATGTTGAGGACAAATGAATACGCTGCATCGTGTTCCGCGTGAAGACTGACCCGGCGGGTCAGACGCAGGAATAAGGAAATCCGGTTGGAGTCCGGAGCAACACCCGTTGCTGTAAGTGCAGGAGTTTTTTGCCCGCGCCGTGAGGCGGCCATTGGGAAACCGAGAAGGTAGGGCAAAGGGCGCAGGAGAATCTCCCCAATGCACGAGCCAGAAGGTCGACGATGATCGAGACGGAAGGTGCCTGCCAGCAGGCGCGGACCGTGGAAAGAGCATGGGAATAAAAGGCCGTGGCAAATGCCACGGCCTTTCTTTTATATGCAGCGTTCCGACTCAGCCAATGATTCAGGTTTCCATTGAGATATCTCCATACAAAACGGGAAGGACTGCGGTTTGGGCGCCGCAGTTCTTCCCGTTTTATCAGACTTTTTTCTCTTCGTGCCGGCGGCAGACGGCCCGATAGATGAGAAGGCCGACGCCGGAGATAGCCAGCGTGACGCCGAAGGCGATGAGGGCGAACTGATAGTTCTGCACGCCCAGGGCGTCGCCGCCGATGGTGGAGGTGACGATGGAGGGGATGCGCCCCACGGAGGAGATCAGCAGCCAGGTGCGCCAGGGCAGGTCGGTGAGCCCGGCAAAGTAGCACAGCAGATCCTTGGGCGTGCCGGGCACGGTGAAGATCAGCCAGAACAGGGCGTTGCGCTTCGGGGAGCTGTGGAGAAACCGGAGAGAGTCCAGCTTTTCCCGGGAGAAGAAGACCTCCACCAGCGGCTGCCCGAACCGGCGCACAAAGGCGAACACCGCCACGCTGCCCAGCATGGCGCCCAGCAGGCACAGCACCGTGCCCCAGAAAGCGCCGAAGGCATAGCCGCCGCAGATCTCCAGCGGCTCACCGGGGATGACGGCCACCAGCACCTGGAGAAAGACCATGCCCACGTAGGCGATCTTGCCCCAGATGCCCCGCTGCTCCACCCAGACCCGGAACAGCTCCGGCTGGCGGGCAAAGCGGATCATGGGCCGGCCCACGAACCAGAAGATGGCGGCGGAGAACAGAATGAAT
Organism: uncultured Eubacteriales bacterium; assembly: GCA_900317425.1. GTDB lineage: Bacteria > Bacillota > Clostridia > Oscillospirales > Oscillospiraceae > Vescimonas. The sequence goes on from ONGR01000017.1 coordinate 16,965, forward strand.
ATCACCACGGCTCCGGCGGCGATCCGTTTTTTCTGTTTTTCATTGAGTGCAGGCTTGTCCATGGTACAGACCTCAAAGAAAACGGGATAGAATGTCAGGGAAGAAACGTCACCCGCCGCTTTTGCGGCGGGTGAGAGGGGGGCGAATCACAGGTTTTTGGCATTCTCCTGCCAGTGCCAGGCGTCCCGGCACATATCCTCCACGCTCTTTTCCGCGTGCCAGTGGAGCAGGCGGGCGGCCTTATCCACGTTGGCGTAGCAGAAGGCCAGATCGCCGCTGCGGCGGGGGGCGATGCGGTGGGGGACGGGCACGCCGTTGACCTTTTCAAAGGCGTGGACCAGTTCCAGGACGCTCGTGCCGCAGCCGGTGCCCAGGTTGATGGCCTCCCAACCGGTGTGTTGGTTGACATAATCGATGGCGGCCACGTGGCCCTTGGCCAGGTCCACCACGTGGATATAGTCCCGGACACCGGTGCCGTCGGGGGTGGGGTAGTCGTTGCCGAAGACGGACAGCTCCGCCCGGATGCCGGCGGCGGTCTGGGTGATGTAGGGCATCAAATTGTTGGGGATGCCGTTGGGCATTTCGCCGATAAGGCCGCTCTCATGAGCGCCCACGGGGTTGAAGTACCGCAGACAGACCACGGACAGCGCCGGATCGGCCACGCAGGCGTCGGAGAGGATCTGCTCGATCATGGACTTGGTCCAGCCGTAGGGATTGGTGCAGCTGCCCCGGGGCATATCCTCCGTGTAGGGAACGGGGTTCTCCGCACCATAGACAGTAGCGGAAGAGCTGAAGATCAGCTTCTTGACGCCGTGGGTGGCCATGGTTTCCAGCAGGGTGAGTGTAGAATCCAGATTGTTGCGATAGTAGGCCACGGGCTTCTGCACGGATTCGCCCACGGCCTTGAAGCCGGCCAGATGGATCACGGCGTCGATCCGATTCTCGGTAAAGACCCGGTCCAGGGCGCTGCGGTCCGCCACGTCGGCCTGATAGAAGACAGGACGGCGGCCACTGATTTTCTCCAGGCGGTCGATGACGTCAGGCCGGGCGTTGGACAGATCATCCACAATAACGACCTCGTAGCCCAGATCCAAAAGCTCCGCAGCGATGTGGGAGCCGATAAACCCGGCGCCGCCGGGCAGTAGAACGGTCTGATTCATGGTATATCCCCCTTGTCGAATTATTGCATGATATCACCTAATAGTGTAAAAGATAGAGACGGGTTTCGCAAGTACTTTTTTGTCGAGCCAGGCGGTTATTCTGCGAAACATAGGCGCTGGATCCATATTTTTGCTTGCTTACCACAGTGCCGTATGATATAATACAACGAACGGATTGTGCCCGGCGCCCATGCGCGGCGAGATCGCTAAACCGTTAATAACGAAAGATGGATCAGGATGTGTTCTCAAGATGGGACCTTTTAAAAAGAAAGATAATCAATGGCTGGCACGTTTTTTCGTCGTGCTGGTGCTGGACGTTGTCGCCATTGCCGCGTCCTTTTTTGCGGCGCTGTGGGTGCGCTATGAGTTCAGGGTCAATGTGATCCCCGACAGATATATCGACACGCTGGTGCACTACATCGGATACTGGATCGTCATCTGCGTGGTGGTATTCTGGCTGACGGATCTGTATAACAGCATATGGACCTACGTCAGCATCGACTCGCTGGCCCGGATCATGGTGGCCTATGTGATTCTGCTGGTGTTCGCCTTTGTGGGCGTGAAGGGGCTGAAGATCAATCTGCCCCGCTCCACCTACTTCATCGGTTTCTTCCTGAGCTTTGCCTGCACGGTTGGGATCCGCTTTGCCTACCGGCTATTGAAGCGATTGAACGCATTCGTGGGGGGCAGCAGGAGCCATTTGATGAAGAACATCATGATCATCGGCGCCGGCGAGGCCGGACGTCAGCTGATCCGTGAGTTTGCCGTGAACCCCAATCTGAACGGCCGGGTGGTCTGCCTCATCGACGATAACCCCAACAAGCACCGCCATATTCTGGAGGGCGTCCACGTGGTGGGCGGCCGCGACGACATCCCCGCCGCAGCGGAGAAGTACCGGGTCCAGAAGATCATCTATGCCATCCCTGCCAGCGATATGCAGACCAGGAAGGAGATCCTGGACATCTGCAGCACCACCGGCTGCGAGATCCAGGTGGTCCCCGGGATGTTCCAGCTGGTGAACGGGGAGGTCAGCGTCAGCAAGCTGCGGAAGGTCTCCCTGCTGGATCTGCTGGGCCGCGACCCCATCCAGACCAATCTGGCGGAGATCCGCCAGTATATCGCCGGCAAGGTGGTCATGGTCACCGGCGGCGGCGGCAGTATCGGCAGCGAGCTGTGTCGCCAGATCGCCCACAGCAACCCCAAGCAGCTGATCATCTTCGATATCTATGAAAACAACGCCTACGCCATTCAGATGGAGCTCAAGCGCACCTGCCCGGAGCTGGATCTGGTGGTGCTGATCGGCTCGGTGCGCGATCCCAAGCGCCTGGATGACATTCTGGGCCAGTACCGGCCGGAGCTGGTGTTCCACGCGGCGGCTCACAAGCATGTGCCGCTGATGGAGGACAGCCCCAACGAGGCCATCAAGAACAATGTGTTCGGCACGTATAAGATGGCCCACGCGGCCCGTGAGTTCGGCGTGAAGAAGTTCGTGCTGATCTCCACGGATAAGGCCGTCAACCCCACCAACATCATGGGCGCCAGCAAGCGCCTGTGCGAGATGGTGGTGCAGATGATGAGCCGCAGGGGCGGCACGGAGTTCGTGGCCGTCCGGTTCGGAAACGTGCTGGGCAGCAACGGCAGCGTGATCCCCCTCTTCGAAAAACAGATCGCCGAGGGCGGTCCCGTCACCGTGACCCACCCCGACATCACCCGTTTCTTTATGACCATCCCCGAAGCCGTCTCCCTGGTGCTCCAGGCCGGCTATTACGCCAAGGGCGGCGAGATCTTCGTGCTGGACATGGGCCAGCCGGTGAAAATCGACGACATGGCCCGCCAGCTGATCCGGCTGTCCGGCTATGAGCCGGACGTGGATATCAAGGTGGTCTATACCGGCCTGCGTCCCGGCGAGAAGCTCTATGAGGAACTGCTGATGGACGAGGAGGGCCTGCAGGATACCGACAACAAGCTGATCCACATCGGCAAGCCCATTGAGATGGACGACAAGGAATTCGCCCGGCAGCTCAAGGGCCTGGAGAGTGCCTGCGCCGAGAATGCCGAAAATATCAAGGATCTGGTCGCCCAGATCGTTCCCACCTATCACCCCATGAAGGATTGAGTTTTCAGACAGGAGCATAATCAATGAAGAAGATCCCTTTCAGCCCCCCCGACATTACAGAAGAGGAGATCCACGAGGTCACCGACGCGCTGCTGTCCGGCTGGATTACCACCGGGCCCAAGACCAAGGAATTTGAAAAGAAGATCGCCGCCTGGTGCGGCAACTCCACGGCGGTGTGCCTGAATTCCGCCACCGCCTGCATGGAGATGACGCTGCGTCTGCTGGGCGTCGGCCCCGGCGATGAGGTCATCACCTCCGCCTATACCTACACCGCCTCCGCCAGCCCCGTGGCCCACGTGGGCGCGAAGCTGGTGCTGGTGGACACCGCCCCGGATTCCTTCCAGATGGACTATGACCGTCTGGCTGCGGCCATCACGCCCCGGACCAAGGTGATCGTCCCTGTGGACGTGGGCGGCATGCTGTGCGACTATGATAAGGTCTATCGGGCGGTGGAGGCGGCCAGGGATCAGTTCCGGCCCGGCAACGAGCTGCAGGCAAAGATCGGCCGTATCGCCGTGGTGGCCGACGGCGCCCACAGCTTCGGCGCTACCTGGGGCGGCCGGCCCTCCGGCTCCTTTGCCGACTTTACCGTGTTCTCCTTCCATGCCGTAAAGAATCTGACCACGGCGGAGGGCGGCGCCGTGACCTGGCTGGACAGCCTGGGCCTGGACAACGAGGAGATCTACCACCGGTTCATGCTCATGAGCCTCCACGGGCAGAGCAAGGACGCTCTGGCCAAGACAAAGCTGGGCGCCTGGGAGTACGACATCGTGGCGCCCCTCTACAAGTGCAATATGACGGATATCCTGGCAGCCGTTGGCCTGGCGCAGCTGCGCCGTTATCCCGATCTCTTGGCCAAGCGCCGGACACTGGTGCACCTGTATGACCAGCTGCTCTCCGGCGCCGGCGTCATCACGCCGTCCCATCTGGTGGGGGATCACGTGTCCAGCTGCCACCTGTATCTGGCCCGGCTGGAGGGCTGTGCCATGGAACGGCGCAACGCCATCATTGAGGCTATGGCCGAGGACGGCATCGCCACCAACGTACATTATAAGCCCCTGCCCATGCTGACGGCATATAAGAACATGGGCTTTGACATCAAGGACTATCCCAACGCCCTGGCACAGTTTGCAAACGAGATCACCCTGCCCCTGTACAGTACGCTGACGGAGGATGACGTCCGCCTGGTGTGCGAGAAACTGCTGGCGCACCTGAAGGGATAAACGAAGGAGCCGTACCATGGAGAAGAATCAGCAGGCCGGATTCCGGCATATCACCCCGCCCGGCCGCGGCAAGCTGGCGGCCAAGCGCGCCTTTGACGTGTGCTGCTCAGCCCTGGGCCTGGTAGCTGCCAGCCCCATTCTGCTGGCGGCATCCGTGGCGGTGGGGACCACCTCGCCCGGCGGGGTTTTGTTCCGACAGGAACGGATCGGCCGCGGCGGCAAGCCCTTTACGATCTATAAGTTCCGCTCCATGCGAAAGGACAACGCCGGCCTGAAGATCACCACGGGGCACGATGCCCGGGTGACGCCGGTGGGTAAATTCCTGCGCAAGAGCAAGATCGACGAGTTGCCCCAGTTGTGGAACGTGCTGAAGGGGGACATGAGCTTCGTGGGCCCCCGGCCGGAGGTGAAGGAGTACACCGACCTCTACAACGAGGAGCAACGCCAGATCTTTCTGGTGCGGCCCGGCATCACGGATCTGGCCAGCATCGAGTTCCGCAATGAGAACGATCTGCTGACGGACAGCGAGGATCCCAACCGGACTTATATTGAGGAGATCATGCCCCGCAAGATCGACTTGGGGCTGACGTACATCGAGAATCTCTCCCTGGGCTATGATATCAAGCTGATCCTCCGGACGCTGGTCACAGTAATCCGGGACTGAGACGGCCATTGACAAAAGAGGTAGAAAACCATGAACGAACACGACGCTCAAACTCGAAAAATACAGGAAAAATTGCTGGAGATCCTGTTGTATTTCCAGCAGTTTTGCGATGAAAACGGTCTGCGCTTCACCCTGGCGGGCGGCACGTGCCTCGGCGCCGTGCGCCACCAGGGCTTCATTCCGTGGGATGATGATCTGGACGTTTTCATGCTGCGGGAGGATTATGAGAAGCTGCCGGAGCTGTGGGCCAGGAACGCGGATACGTCCCGCTACTCCTGCGTCCGGTCCGACGACAAGCTGAACATCCACCACACCTCCACGGAGATCAAGGACAACAACACCACCTTTATCAACCGTCACGGCGTGGACGTGGATATGCACCAGGGACTGATGATCGACGTGATCGCCCTGGACGGCGTGGCTGACGCGCCGCTGTCCCGGCTGCACCAGATGCTTCAGTCCATGATCTTCTGCTGCTTCAACTTCCAGCGCCTGCCCGCCCACAAGAGCAAGCTGACCTACTACGCCACCAAGGTGGCTCTGGCCATCGTCCGCAGCGACAAGCTGAAGTACAAGCTGTGGAAGACCGCCGAGAATCAGGTGGCCAAGTACGGCGTGGCCAATCACCCGCTGGTGGCCTCCTTCGGCGAGGGCGTGGCCATCATGCAGCAGCGATTTCCCAAGGAGTGGTTCCTCAACCCCGGCTATGCCACCTTTGAGGGCCACACCATGCCCGTTCCCGCCGACACCGACAAGTATCTCACCATCTCCTACGGCGACTATATGCAGCTGCCGCCGCCGGAGGAGCAGGTCTGTCGCCACGACGCCGTGTTCATCGACCTGGACCACAGCTACAAGCAGTACCGGGGCATCAAGTATTTTGTCAACGGCGGCAAAAAGTAAGCAAAAGAGAGTGATACCACTATGGGATTTTTGAAAAACGCGCTGTTCACCCGGAAGGCCCTCCAGAGCCTGCCGGAGATGGACGAGATCCACATCATCAACGACGAGGAGCTCAAGCAGCTCCAGGCCTGCTTCCTGGAGATCCTCAAGGATATTGACGCCGTGTGCCGGGCCAACGACATCTGCTATATGGCCGCCGGCGGCACCGCCCTGGGCTCCGTGCGCCACAAAGGCTTCATCCCATGGGATGACGACGTGGATATCCTGATGCCCCGGGCGGATCTGAAGAAGTTTATCGAGATCTTCGACGAGACCATGGGCGACAAGTACGAGATGACGGCCCCCGACTCCAAATATCCCCTGGAGAGCATGATCTCCGCCATCTATAAGAAGAACACCATCAAGGCCAACTTCCAGACCATGGACACGGAGTTGCCCCAGGGCGTTCACATCGATATCTTCGCCATTGAGTCCGTGCCCACCAATCCGGTGGTGCGGCGCATCAAGGGCCTGACGGCCATGGGCCTGCAGTACATCGCCGTGTCAGCCCTGTTCCGCCACTATACCAACGAGCACAAGAAGAAATTCTTCTACCAGACCAGCGCCGGCAAGTTCAACTACAATCTGCGCATGGCGGTGGGCTTCCTGTTCTCCTGGCGCTCCTATGAGAAGTGGGGCACCACCTTCGACCGCTTCGTGGGCTGCAAGAAGGACACGGGCCTGTGGGCCGTGCCCACGGATATCGGTCACTATTTCGGCCACATCATGCCCAAAGAGGTGTATTATCCCCCCATCCAGGGCCCCTTTGAGGACATGATGATCAACCTGCCCCACGACCCCGATGCGTATCTGAAGAACCAGTACGGCGACTACATGACCATCCCCCCGGTGGAGGAGCGGGAGAGCCACTGGTCCGTGGGCTTCTGCCTGGACGTGGCGGCGGAAGAGGCCAAAAAGCAGTCCGAGGAGAAATGAGGAGCTTGTAATGGCTGATTATCCCATCGATATCGTGATCCCCTGGGTGGACGGGTCAGACCCGGCCTGGCAGGCGGAGCACGACAAATATACCGCTGACCGCAACAGCGACAACAGCGCCGCCCGCTACCGGGATTGGGACACCTTCCGCTATTGGTTCCGGGGCATCGAGCAGTTTGCCCCCTGGGTGCGGACCATCCATTTTGTCACCTACGGGCATCTGCCCGCCTGGCTGAATACGGACCATCCCAAGCTGCACGTGGTCAACCACCGGGACTATATCCCGGCGGAATATCTTCCCACCTTCAGCTCCCACACCATCGAGCTGAATATGCACCGGATCCCCGGGCTCAGCGAGCATTTCATCTATTTCAACGACGACGTCTATCTCACCGCTCCCACCCGGCCGGAGGATTTCTTCCGGGACGGGAAGCCTATGGACACGGCGGTGTTCGGCGTGATCAAGAATGCCGACGTGGCCAACTTCATGCCCTATATCATGCTGAACATGATGGCCATCATCAATATGCGTTTCCCCAAGCGGGAGATGCTCAAGCGTGACTTCTTCAAGTGGATCACGCCCCGGAACGGCCGCGGCATGCTCAATAACCTCTATCTGCTGCCCTGGGGCGATCACACGGGCTTCCGCAACTACCACACCTGCAACCCCTTCTGCAAGAAGACCTTTGAGGAGGTCTGGCAGGAGAACGCCGAGACGCTGGACCGCACCTGCCGCCACAAGTTCCGCAGCAGGGAGGACGTGAACCAGTACCTGATGCGCTACTGGCAGCTGTGCCAGGGCAACTTCATCCCCCACCGGCCCAACAGTACCTATCTGACCATCGGCAACCAGAGCGCCGAGGTGGTGGATAAGACCCTCCGCAGCGGCAAGTACAAGGTGGTCTGCGTCAACGACGACCCCATGTCCTTCGATTTTGAGACGGAAAAGCGGCATCTGATCGACACCTTTGAGCAGATGTTCCCCGCGCCTTCCTCCTTTGAGCGGGCGGATCAATGACCGGACGGTAATACTATGAATTCATCTCGAACCCAAAATACCGTGCGCAACGCCGCCTGGGGCATCATCTACCGCATCGTCACGCTGCTGGGCCCCTTTGCCGTACGCACCATCATCATCCGGAAGCTGGGCATGGAGTACAGCGGCCTGAACAACCTGTTCACCTCCATCCTCACGGTGCTGAACCTGGCCAATCTGGGCTTCAGCAGTTCTTTGGTCTTCACCATGTATAAGGCCATCGCCGAGGAGGACAACGAACTGCTGTGCGCGCTGCTTGGCTTTTTCCGGAAGGTATATAAGCTGGTGGGCCTGGCCATCCTGGCCATGGGCCTGGCAGTGATGCCGTTTTTGCCCCACCTGGTCAAGGGTGAATGCCCGGCGGACGTCAACCTCTATATACTCTTTGCCATCTATCTGGCCGAGACGTCCATGGACTACCTGATGTTCGCCTATAACGAGGCGCTTTTCACCGCCTACCAGCGCACCGACGTGACGCTGAAGATCTCCACCGTGCGCTATCTGCTGCAGTACGGCCTCCAGTGCCTGGTGCTGCTGATCTTCGCCAATTACTATGCCTATATCATCATCCTGCCGCTGATGGTTTTCCCCAACAACATCGCCAAGTACGTCATGGCCAGGAGGATGTATCCTGAGATCGTCTGCACCAATACGCTGGACGATGAGACCAAGCGCTTTATCTATAAAAAAGTGGCCACGCTGTTTGGCCACAAGGTGGGCAGCACGGTGCTGGTCAGTATCGACAGCGTGTTGGTATCCGCCTATCTGGGCCTGACCATGTCGGGCATCTACGGCAACTACTATCTGATCCTCACCGCTGTCAACGGCCTGGTGGAGGTGGTCACCAACGGCAGTATCTCCAGCATCGGCAACAAGCTGGTCACGGATTCCGAGGATGACAACTACCGCCTGTTCAACACCATGACCTTCGGCTGGGCGTTTCTCATCGGCGGTGCCGCCGCGTGTATGCTGTGTTTCTATCAGCCCTTTATCGGCGGCGTCTGGCTGGGGACCGACGCGTTGCTTGCCAACCGGCTGATGGTGCTGATCGTGGCCTATTTCTACACCTGGATGATCCGCATCATGCAGCTGACCTACCGGGATGCCGGCGGACTTTGGAACAAGGATTGGCTCAAGCCCTACGTGGCCATGGCCTTGAACCTGGGCGGCAGCATCTGGATGATCCAGCGCACCGGCGACGTCAGCGGTGTGCTGATCCCCACCATTCTCATCATGATATTCGTCTATTTCCCGTGGGAAGCGTGGGTTTTGTTCCGGCATCTCTTTGAGCGCAGTATCTGGCCCTACGTGGGCCGAATGGCCCTTTACACGGGGCTGAACCTGGCTGCCTGTGCCGGCAGTTACGGCGTGTGCATGTGGCTGATGCCGGATAACACGCTGATATCCCTTGTGATCCGTATCCCCATCGTGGCGCTGATCTACCTGGGCCTCTGGTGGGTCTGCACCCGCTGGACGGCGGAATATCGGGATCTGACGGGAATGGCCAAGCGCTTTCTGGCGCGAAAGGCAAGCTGATGTTGGTATTTTTACGGAAAAACGGGGAAAGGGTATTGTTATCATGCATAATAAAAGCTTAGGAGAGAACCGACTGGTTCGTACAATAACCGGCAGCAAGGAAACCATAAACAATGTGCCCTGGCTGAATGTGGTGACCATTGCCTATCTGGGCGTGGTGCTGCTGGTCTATGTGCTGATGCTGATCGCTCCGTTTTTGACGTTCCTGGCATCAACACCTTTTTACCACATCTCTGCGTTTCTGGGCCTGCTGGGCGGTGCGCTGCTCTTTGCGGATCTGCTGACCAACAGAGTCCTGTGGCGCGGCCCTATGTGCCTTCTGCTCTACGGAGTTTGCTTCATGGCCTGCGTAGCGTCTCTGCGCACCATGCGCTATGGCCTCCACGACAATCTGTTTGACATCTGCTGGGTGGTGATCCAATTTGCACTGGTCTACTCCTGGCGGTATCGCCTCAAAGATGAACAGGCGGTGCGTTTTATCCGCATCGTCTATCCGGTGGCGGCGCTGGCCTGGTTTGCGGCCTGCTGCGTCTCATTTTTCCAGTTTGCCCTGCAGATCGGCTACCGCTATATTGCCGATCCCAGAAGCCTGAACCCGGAACTGTGCCGCCAGGGCTTCCTGCAGCACAGACTCTTCGGCGTATTCACCGGATTGGACTATGCTGTGTATATCAGCCTGGTGTTGGCCATTGTAGGTGTCTACTATTTTACCGCCAGCAAGCGCCTGTGGAAGAAGATCCTTTTGGCGATTATACTGCTGACATATTTGCTGCATATGATCCTGAGCGGTTCCCGCAGCGTACAGATCTCTCTGTTCCTGTATATCTTCTTCTATACCTGGCTGCAGCTGCGCAGCAGGACGAAGAGGAATGGTATCCGGAGGATCGCCGCACTGTTCCTCGCGTCCACCATCGTGACCGGCATAAGCATAGGGTGCTTCTTTGGCGTGAAGCAAGTGATGCGATATGTGCCGGCTCTTGTCAGCGGCGACCTGTCCGGGGGCGATGACCCCTTTGAGGAGACGGAAGATGACATTCTGGAGCGTGAAGGCCTGGAGGGAGACGTTTCCAACAATCGCTTCAAGATCTGGGCAGACTATTTGACTTTGCGCGGGGACATTGGCCTTGTGGGTCTTTCCCTTTCCAACTATAACGACTACATCAAGGAATACCATCCGGATCTGTATATCGTCCAGTATTTCCAAGAGGATTACGGTGAGGCGGAAAAGACGGATATGGTGTATGAATCCCACAACAACTACCTCTTCGCGTTCGTCAGCACCGGATTGATCGGGTTCCTCCTCTTTATGGCATTCCTGATCACGGTTGTGGTTCGGGTTATCCGCCACATCCACGAGAACAGGCAACTGTCTCCGGCGTTTATTGCCACCTTGGCTGTGGTCTGCGTGGGATGCGTGCAGGCGCTGTTCATGAACAGCGTATTCCTGAAGATCAATGGCCCGTCGTTCCTGTTCTGGTTTGCCATGGGACTGCTTATGCACGACATGGAGAAGGATATTTCCACCTCGCGATAATCAATTGTCATTTCACTATCTGAAAGGGAGTACTTATCATATGCAAATCAAAAAAGACCACATCAACTTTGCGGTTGGCCCGGTTTTGATCAACGAGGAGATCCTGGCCCTGGGCGCCGAGCCCGTGCCGTATTTCCGGACGCCGGAGTTTTCCGCTCTTATGCTGGAAAACGAGCGGATCCTCAAGGACCTGATGGACGCCCCGGAGAATGCCCGTGCCGTGTTTCTGACCGGCTCCGGCACCGCCTCCATGGACGCCGTGATCCAGAATGTGTTCACCAAGGACGACAAGCTGCTGATCGTCAACGGCGGCGGCTTCGGTCACCGCTTCTGTGAGATCGCAGAGGTCTATGGCATCCCCCACGACGAGGTGATCCCGGAGCAGGGCCGCACGATCCGCGCCGAGCACCTGGCCCCCTTTGCCGGCAAGGACTACACCGCCTTTGTGGTGAACATGGATGAGACCTCCACCGGCGTGCTGTACGACATGGACCTGATCAGCCGCTTCTGCCGGGAGAACGGCCTCATGCTGGTGGTGGACGCCATCAGCGCCTTCCTGTCTGATGAGTTCAGCATGAAGGACATGGGTGCCGACGTGGTGTTCACCGGTTCCCAGAAGGCGCTGGCTGTGCCTCCCGGCGTCTCCATGATGGTGTTGAGTCAGCGTGCTGTGGACCGTATCAACGCCAACAAGCCCACCTGCTACTATCTGGACCTGAAGGCCGCCCTGAAGAACCAGGAGCGGGGGCAGACGCCCTGGACCCCCGCTGTGGGCATCCTGATCCAGATCAACGCCCGCCTCAACCAGATCGCCAGAGACGGCCTGGAGACGGAGCGCGAGCGCATCCATGCCATCGCCAACGATTTCCGCGCCCGCATCAAGAACTACCCCTTCCACATCGTGTCGGACTCCCTGTCCTATTGTGTGACGCCGCTGTCCCCCAACAATAAAGCAGTGGATGCCCACCACCTGTTTGAGGTGCTGAAGGATGAGTACGGCATCATCGTCTGCCCCAACGGCGGCGAGCTGGCCCACACGGTGTTCCGCGTCGGCCACATCGGCCATCTGACCATTGAGGACAACGACGCCCTGTTTGCGGCCCTTGACGATCTGATGCGCCGGGGTATCCTGCTGGCGTAAAGAACGAAGAGGGTACTGCCGAAAGAGGCAAGCCCGAAATCAAACAAAGAACAGACCGATACCTGCACACCCTGCCTGGACGTGCAGGTATCGTGATAAGAGGGAAGAATGCCATGAGTGCAAAAGAGAGCAAGCCCCTGACCGGGAGAGAGACGAATCCACCCGCCCGCATTTATTGGCTGGATGTGGCCCAGGCAGTGGCCGTTGTGTCCATTACGCTGAATCACGCTGTCAACCGCACTTTTGAAAACTACCACAATCAGATGGGGGAGTTTCTGAACAGCTCGCTGTTCTCCTCGCTGTTAAAGACAGTGGCGACGGTGTTCAGCCATCTGGGCGTGCCCCTGTTTCTCATGATTTCCGGTGCCCTGCTGCTGAGCAAGCGGATGGAGACCGAGGAGGATATCCGGCGATTCTACCGTCATAATCTGGTGGGTCTGCTGATCACCAGTGAGATTTGGTACGCGGTGATGTACTGGTTTATCCTCCTGTGTACGCCGGGACAGGAGGTGCTGCGGCAGAGCACGGTGCCACAGTTGCTCTGGGGTATGGTGAAGACCATGCTGTTTGTGGACCAGGTGACGCTGGGCAGCATGTGGTATATCCCGGTGATCCTTTGTCTGTATACAGTCATTCCGCTGTTTTCTCTGGTGCTCAAGAGGGTCTCGCTGCGGGCTCTGGCCCTGCCGGCGCTGGTGGTGTTTGCCACGCTGCTGGTGTATGATGTGAACGGATTCCGCGCCGTGCAGGGGTATGAGACGGAGATCTCCCTGGTGCTGAGGGCGTCCAACGTGTTCTCCTGCTACATGCTCTACGTTCTCCTGGGGTACTGGGTGAAGCAGGGAGGACTGAAACGTCTCTCCACCGCCTGGGTGGCGCTGGGAACTGTTCTCTCCTTCGGAGGGATTTGTGCTCTGCAGTTCTATATGTATACCCGCCCCATGGACTATCTGCTGGATTACGGCTTTACCGGATATATCATCTGCGCCGGTTTTACCTTTGAACTGATCCGCCGGGGCGCCGAGCTGATCCGGGCATGGGAGCGGCCGGTGAATTATCTGTCGCGTGTCTCATTTGCCATTTATTTCATCCACATTATCATTATGACCTGGCTGGTCTGGTACGGACCGGCTTCCCAACGGGAATGGCTACAGTTGCTATATCTGGAGTCAGTCTCCGTGGGCGGCAGCATCATCATGATCGCCGTTCTGTCCCGGGTACCCGTTCTGAAAAAATACGCGCTCTTCATCAAATAGAGGGGGTATTTCTGCCCTGTTGAAAAAGCCACCCGAAGAAGCGGGTGGCTTTTCTGGACGTTGAGGCATCGGAGAGCCTGTCGCGCGGAAGCGGGCGAAAACGCAGTTGTAAAATACCGGGATCATTGCTATAATATGGGGAGCAAAAGGGAGGGAGAATCATTCCATGGGATTCACAACAACAGCATTAGTGCGCTGGTGGGGGATTTCCCTGCGCTGCAGCCCAATCGGCAGGATGAGTACACCGTGGAGCAGAAGCTGCGTACCAGTCTGATGGTATCGGAGTTCCCCATTCATGAATATGAGCCCGTCTTCACCATGAAGGGTGAGGTGGAGGACATCACGGACACTTACAGCGACGAGGTGGCGCGCAGCAGCGAGTATCGCTTCTTCCGCTATACCGTAAACGAGACCCAGCGACAGAAAGGCGCACCTCGCACACTGGTGTTCCAGGGCAGCTATATGAACAACATGGGCTACAAGTTCCTGGACAACCGGCTTGGGGAGTATATTGCGGTACATGACTACCAGAACGTCATCCGATTCGACTACTACTTTAACCTCTTCCGACCGGAGTGCGTGATTTTCGAGGTGGGTGAATATACGTTCAGCGACCGGTATTTTGATTCCGAGGCCATGGCGGTGATGGATCTGAACCCGGTCCTGGAGCGATTTGACGGTCTGGCGGAGCGCCGGGAGACTTTGAAAGCCGGGCAGGTACAAGCCGTTGCCGGTGAGTCAGTAACCAATATTACTGTGAGTGGCCTGCCCCAGGATACCGGATATGCCTATGCCATCATCGACGGAATAGCATACGATCTGCGTAGAGAGGAGAGCGTATATACTCTGGCGGTGAGGAACGACGCAATGGGAGAGATCTACGTTGTAGCGATCGACACCGCAGAACAGACGAAGTACGTGTATACCCCCTGACAGGGATAGATATGAAAAAGCCCGCTGTGATCTCTCACAGTGGGCTTTTCTTGCGGAAACGGTTTTACTGCAGCAGAGCCAGGATGTTCTCCTTGGGCATGGCGCCGATGGCCTTATTGACCATCTGGCCGTCCTTGAACACCATCAGGGTGGGGATGCTCATGATCCCATACTGCTGGGCCAGATCGGAGTTCTCGTCCACATCGATCTTGGCGACCTTCAGACCGGTCTCGGCGGCGATCTCCTCCAGCACCGGGGCGACCATGCGGCAGGGGCCGCACCAGGTGGCCCAGAAGTCCACCAGAACGGGCTCCTTGCTCTGCAGGACCTCCTGCGCAAAGGACTTGGAATCCACGTGAATGATTGCCATATGGGTAACCTCCATTTTTCTTTAGTAAGCATAGTATACCCTATTTCCTTAGCTGTGACCAGACCGGATTGAAAAAATTTACAAATTGGACGCATATCAGCCGGCCCGGCATGCAGTTGCAAAAAGCGCAGATATTTGGTACAATAACAAGACGTATTACTGCCCTGTGAAGAGGTGATACAAGCATGAAGATCTCCAGCCGCTCCTATGGCGTCACAAAAGACGGCCGGCAGGTGACCTGTTACACCATGACCAACGCCAACGGCATGGAGGCCCGATTTCTGGATTACGGCTGCATATTGACCCACCTGATCGTTCCCGACCGAAACGGGGAAGCTGTGGACGTGGTGCTGGGCTATGATGATCTGGCCTCCTATGAGGCGGACACGTCCTATCTTGGCGCCCTGGTGGGACGCTATGCCAATCGCATCAAGGATTCCATGTTTACGATGAATGGCAAGGAATATCACTTGACACCGAACGATGGTCCCAACCATCTCCACGGCGCGCTGAGCAAGCGTCTTTTCTGCGGTGCGGTGGGGGCCGGAGGCCTTCGCCTTACCTATACCAGCCCGGACGGGGAGGACGGCCTGCCGGGCACGGTGCGCATCACGGTTATCTATTCGCTGGATGACAACAATGTGCTGTCCATGCGCTATGAGGCAGTCAGCGACGCCGACACGGTGCTGAATCTGACCAACCACAGCTATTTCAACCTGACAGGTCATCGGAGCGGACGGGTGGACGACCAGCTGCTGCAGATCGCGGCGGACTCTTTCCTGGAGACGGCCGACGACACCTGCCCCACCGGACACGTCCTGCCGGCGGAGGGCGCTATGGACTTTCGCCGCCTCAGGCGGATCGGCCAGGGTTTTCCCGCCGCCTGTGAGCAGATGGAGCTGGTGGGCGGCTACGACCACTGTTATATCCTGCGGCCGGACGCGGTGCCCGCAGCGCTGGCCTACAGCCCCAAAACCGGGATCGCTCTGACCGTCGTCACCACCCAACCGGGCCTGCAGCTCTACAGCGGCAACTATCTGGAGGACTGCCCGCTGCTCGGTAAGGACGACGCTCCGTATCATCGCCGCAGCGGCTTCGCCCTGGAGACGGAGCATTATCCCTGTTCCCCGAATTATCCGGACTTCCCGTCCACACTGCTGCGGGCGGGGGAGACGTATCGGGAGAGCACGTTTTACCAGCTGCAGGTGCTGAAGGAGGAGAAGACAGATGAATGACGTTTTACTGAAACAGGGCACCCCGGCAGCTGCGGTCGGCAACAGGCGGAACTACGGCGTGGATCTGCTGCGCATCGTGGCTATGTTTTACGTGATCGTGCTGCACGTTTTGGGACGGGGCGGCGCTCTTGCGGCCTCTGACAGCGGCAGCAGCCAATATGCCGTGAGCTGGCTGATGGAAACGTGGGCTTACTGTGCGGTGGATTGTTTTGCCCTCATCAGCGGTTTTGCCGCTTATTCGGAGAAAGAGCGCCCCACACGCTATGCCAATTATATCATGCTGTGGCTGCAGGTGGTCTTTTACGGACTCCTCGTCACGGTGGCAGCTTATTTCTTCCGGAATGATTGGGTAACGAGATCGGATCTTGTCCGGTCATTTTTCCCGGTGACCAACGGGGACTACTGGTACTTTACCGCCTATACGGGACTGTTCGTCTGTATCCCGCTGCTGAACAAGGTGGTGCGCCATCTGGACGAGCGGTACCTGATGAAAACGGCCATCGTCCTGGTGCTGGTCTTCTCCTGCTTCGAGACGCTGAACGAGCGGTTTGCGCTGGAGGGCGGCTACTGCTTTGCCTGGCTGGCGCTGCTCTATCTGTTTGGCGCAATCATGAAGAAATGCCGGCTGGATCAGCGGATCAAAAGCGGATACGCCCAGCTGGGGATCGCGGGGCTGGTTGGGATCAGCTGGCTCTGGCTGTTGCTGGGCAATTCCGGTGCCCTGCCTTTCTGCAGCAGCGAGCCGAAGCTGCTGATCTCCTATACGTCGCCGACGATCCTGGGGATCGCTGTGTTGCATGTAGTGTTCTTTTCCCGTCTGAAGCTGCGCCCGGCGGTATGCCGACTGATCGGCTTCTTTGCCCCCTGCGCTTTTGCGGGATATATCCTGAACTGCCAGTGGACGGTCTGGGAACACGTGATGAAGGATCGCTTTACCTATCTGGCCCAGACGCCGTCCTGTCTGATTCCGCTCCATGTGGTCGGCTTTGCGGCAGGCTTTCTGCTGATGGCTATGCTGATCGACCGGGTGCGGCAGTGGCTGTTCGGGCTCCTGCGCCTGCGGAAAGCGGCGGAATGGGTGGAACGGCTGGCGCGCAAAGTGCTGAATGCCATTGTGAAGTAAGATGTACAACAAAAAGAGCGGAGTACCCGTACGGGTACTCCGCTCTTTTGCTTGTTGGGAGTTACTGGGCCTGCTTGCCCATCTTGGCCAGCTCCTCTTCCTCCAGAATGCGGTAGGCCACCTTGCCCACCAGGGTCTTGGGCAGCTCGTCCCGGAACTCAATGTCGCTGGGCATGGCGTATTTGGCAATGTGTTTGCGGCAGTAGTCAAGGAGTTCCGCTTTACAGGAATCGGTGGGTACGTAGCCGGGCTTGAGCACCACGAAGGCCTTGACCCGCTGGATCTTGATGGGATCGGGCAGGCCGATGACGCAGCTGACCTGGACGTATTCGTGGCCGTCCAGGACGTTCTCCAGCTGGGAGGGGTAGACGTTGTAACCGTTGGTGACGATCATGCGCTTGATGCGCTGGCGGAAGTAGATGAAGCCGTCTTCGTCCATGATGCCCAGGTCGCCGGTGTGGACCCAGGTGTGGCCGTCGGCATGGGTGCGCAGGGTGTTGGCGGTCTCCTCCGGCTGGTTGACGTACTTCAGCATCATGGTGGGGCCGGTGAGGCAGATCTCGCCCTCGGTGCCGTAGGGCACCTCGTTCTCGGTGCCGGGTTCCACGATCTTGTAGAAGGTGTCGGGGAAGGGGATGCCGATGGAGCCCTCCTTCTGCTTGTGCATGGGGGTCAGGCAGCTGGCGGTGACGCACTCGGTGGTGCCGTAGCCCTCCCGGACACCCACGGCGCAGCCGTGATCGTGGAGGAACTTGTCAAAGCGCTTCTTCAGCTCCACGCTGAGGCTGTCGCCGCCGGAGAACACGCCCTTCAGGCAGCTCAGGTCCACGCCGTCCATACCGGGGATGCGCAGCAGCGCCTCGAAGAGGGAGGGCACGCCGGCGATGAGGTTGGGCTGGTGCTTTTTCAGCAGCTCCGCGTAGGTCTTGGGGGTGAAGCGGGGGACCAGGATGCAGTCGCCGCCGTTGGCCAGCATGGAGTGGATGCTGACGCCCAGACCGAAGCCGTGGAACATGGGCATGATGGCCAGCATCTTGCAGCCGGGCTGGAAGATGGGGTTGGTGGCCACGATCTGGGCGGCCAGGGCGTTAAAGTTGCGGTTGGACAGCAGGATGCCCTTGGTAGTGCCGGTGGTGCCGCCGGAGTAGAGAATGGCGGCGGGATCGGTGTCCTTGCGCATGACCCGGAAGATCTCTACGTGCTCGCCGCCCTTGAGAAAGTCCTTCCACAGGATGACGCCGCCCTTCTTGGGCACCGGGGCGATCTTGCGGCCCTGGGTCAGGGCGAAGCCCACCTTCATGAGGGGGTTCAGCTCATCCTTGATGGAGGTGACGATCAGGTTGGGCAGATCCACCGCCTTGCGGACGTTCTCGAACTTGGGGTAGAACTGATCCAGAGTGATGGCGGCCACGGAGCTGCTGTCCCGCAGATAGAAGGCGATCTCACTCTCGGCGGACAGGGGATGCACCATGTTGGCGATGGCACCCACCATGTTCACCGCGTAGAACATGGTCACGGTCTGGGGGGCGTTGGGCATGCAGATGGTGACCTTGTCGCCCTCCCGGATGCCCAGGGCCTTCAGCGCCTTGGCGCAGGCGATGATCTTATCCCACATTTTGGCGTAGGTGGTATTGCGGCCCATGAATTCATAGGCGATGTAGTCGGGATAGCGCTCCACGATCTCCTCCACCTTGCCGGACATGGAGAGGGTGGAGTAGGTCAGCGTGGCGGGGACCTCCGGATCCTTGCTCTTGAGCCAGGGGGCCTTCAGCCCGTTTTCCAGGATCTCTTCTTTCTCCAGGATCTCATTCATAGGAAACTTCCTCCTTCAAAGGTTTCTCCAGCTCCTCCGGGTGCTCCAGCAGATACTTGAGCAGGCGGATGGACTTGGAGTAGTAATAGCCGTCGGCCAGACGCTCGTCGATGGTCAGGCCCAGATCCAGCGTCTCCCGCATGACGGCGTTGCCGTTCTCATCGAAAAAGGGGTTCAGCTTCTTCTGGCCGATGATGCAGAACAGGGAGCAGGTGCCCCAGTTGGTCAGATGGTGGTAGCCGGACTTGAGCTTGATGGAGCCCAGATTGGAGATGACCACGCTGCTGTAATACGGATCGGTCTCAATCATGGAGGCGGGGACCCAGCCGTGCTTATCCAGCCACATGATGAACCGGATGGCGGTCTTGCTGATAAAGCGGGGCAGGCGGTTGAGCATGTCCATGCTGTCGGTGGTGGGGTCCACCTCCTCGCTCCGGCAGCTCTTCACCTGGGAGCGGATGTACTGGTGGATGGTCTCCACCGTGTCGTCCTCCTTGGCGTGGAGGGTGGCCAGGGCCTCGGCGCCGCGGTCGCTGAACTCCTTCTTTACCACGAAGGAGGCGGTGACCTCGTTGCGCTGATAGAAGTTGCTGTTGGCGATAAAGCGGTTCAGCTTGGGGCGCAGGGTGATGGTCTTCACCAGCGCCGCCACCACGATGTGGAAGAAGGTATAGGGAAAATCCGTCTCCGTCTCGTTTTTCCGGGCGATATAGGCCTTGATGGGGGTGAGGTCGATCCGCTCGGAGATATAGGCCTCGTTATCGCAGCGGTTGGGATAGATGATGGCGGTGATGAAGTGCATGGAGTCCAGCTTTCGCAGCAGGACGCCGTCCTTCCTGTCGCCGGGACGCCGTTTGTTCTTTTCCATAGTGAATGTCTCTCCCGTACTCAAAATAACAACTTATTATAGCAAGTTTTTCGCCTGATTTCCATATTTTTTTACAAAAAAAGCGCCCCCTGCACAGGGGGCGCTTTTAACAGGTTATGGGATGCTATGCGGCAGGCGAGAGGCTTAGAACTCGGCGTTGCCCACGGTGCGGGGGTGGAGCTCCACGTCCCGGATGTTGCTGACACCGGTGAGGTACATGACCATGCGCTCGAAGCCCAGGCCGAAGCCGGCGTGGGTGCAGGAGCCGTAGCGCCGCAGATCGCAGTACCACCAGTAGTCCTCGGGCTTCATGCCCAGCTCCTTGATGCGGTTCTCCAGCACCTCCAGGCGCTCCTCACGCTGGCTGCCGCCCACGATCTCGCCGATGCCGGGCACCAGGCAGTCCGCCGCGGCCACGGTCTTGCCGTCGTCGTTAAGGCGCATATAAAAGGCCTTGATCTCCTTGGGATAGTCGGTGACGAACACGGGGCGCTTGTAGATCTGCTCGGTGAGGAAGCGCTCGTGCTCGGTCTGGAGATCGGTGCCCCAGTCCACGGGGAAGTCGAACTGGTCGTTGTGCTTCTTCAGGATCTCCACGGCCTCGGTGTAGCTGACCCGGGCGAAGTCGCTGGAGGCTACGTGCTCCAGGCGCTCCTTCAGGCCCTTGTCCACGAAACTGTTGAAGAAGTTGATCTCATCGGGACAGCGCTCCAGCACCCGGTTGATGATGAACTTGATCATGGCCTCGGCCACGTCCATGTCGCCCTTCAGATCGGTGAAGGCCATCTCCGGCTCGATCATCCAGAACTCGGCGGCGTGGCGCTGGGTGTTGGAGTTCTCGGCCCGGAAGGTGGGGCCGAAGGTGTATACGTCACCGAAGGCCATGGCGAAATTCTCGGCGTTCAGCTGGCCGGACACGGTCAGGCTGGTCTTCTTGCCGAAGAAGTCCTGGGTGTAATCCACGGCGCCGTCGGCGGTGCGGGGGACGTTGTTCAGATCCAGAGTGGTCACCTGGAACATCTCGCCGGCGCCCTCGGCATCGGAGCCGGTGATGATGGGGGTGTGGACGTACACAAAGCCCCGGCTCTGGAAGAACTCATGGACGGCGTAGGCTGCCACGGAGCGGACACGGAAGGTGGCACTGAACAGGTTGGTCCGGGGACGCAGGTGCTGGATGGTCCGCAGGAACTCCACGCTGTGGCGCTTCTTCTGCAGGGGGTAGTCGGGAGTGGACTTGCCCTCCACCACGATCTCGTGGGCCTTGATCTCCAGAGGCTGCTTGGCCTCCGGCGTCAGCACCACAGTGCCCCGGACGATCAGCGCCGCGCCCACGTTCTGGCCGGCGATCTCCTTGTAGTTGCTCAGCTCTTCGGCGGACATGACCACCTGCAGATTCTTGAAGCAGGAGCCGTCATTGAGCTCGATGAAGCCGAAGGTCTTCATGTCGCGGATGGTGCGGGCCCAGCCGCAGACGGTGATCTCCTTGCCGCCCAGGGCCTCCTGGTCGGCAAAGACAGCGGCGATTTTTACTCGTTCCATATCGATTCCACCTTTTCAAGGGATTTTTTCACAGTGCCAAATATTATATACCAATTATTCCCCCTTGACAAGGCTTTTCACTCCCGGCGGCGTTGACTTTTTGCGCGCCTGCGGCTAAAATAGAGCGGAAGGTACGAGAGAAAGGGGCGGTGCAGATGCCTGATGTTGTGGTGATCGGCGCGGTGAATATGGATATCGGCGCGGTGTCCCTGTCGCCGCTGGTGGCGAAGGACTCCAATCCCGGCCGCGTGGGTACCTCTCTGGGCGGTGTGGGCCGCAACATTGCCCACAACCTCTGTCTGCTGGGGGTGGATACCGCCATGGTGACGGTGCTGGGGGAGGACCACTTTGCCGATGCCATCCGACGGAACGCCCGGGAGATCGGTCTGGATCTGAGCCACAGCGCTGCCGTGCCCGGCGGACGGACCTCCACCTACGTCTTCGTGGCGGACAGCAACGGCGACATGGCCTTGGCCGTCAACGACATGGCCATCTACGACCACATCACGCCGGACTTTCTGGCAGCGCGGCTGGACTTCATCAACAGCGCGAAGATGGTGGTCATCGACGCCAACCTGCCGGCCGAGAGCATCGTCTGGCTCTGCGACCACTGTAAGGTGCCCATCGTGGCGGACCCGGTGTCCACCATCAAGGCCGGGAAGCTGCGCCCGGTGCTGGGCAGGCTCTTCGCTGTCAAGCCCAACCGCATCGAGGCGGAGTTCCTCTCCGGCGTGCGGATCGAGACGGAGGCGGACGTGGCCGCGGCGGCGGAAAAACTCCTTGACACAGGGCTGCACCAGGTGTATATTTCTCTTTCCGGCCGGGGTATCTACGCCGCGGGCCGGACGGGGGAGCGGGCCCGTTTCGGCTGTCCCAGGGTGGAGATCGTCAACGCCACCGGCGGCGGTGACGCCATGGTGGCGGCGTTGACAGCGTCCCTCCTGCGCCGCGACGGACTGACCCGGACGGCACAGAATGCTATCTGCGCCGGCGCCTTTGCCAGCACGGCGGAGACCACCATCCATCCCCGAATGAGCTGGCATGAACTGGAAAAACTGCGTGAAAGCGAGGCTATATAAATGAACATGAACAAATACCTGGACGTTGCACCGGAGGTGCAAAAAGCGCTGGATGAGGGCCGCCCCGTGGTGGCGCTGGAGAGCACCATCATCTCCCACGGCATGCCCTATCCCCAGAACGTGGAGACGGCGCTGAACGTGGAGAAGATCCTCCGGGAGAACGGCGCCGTGCCCGCCACCATCGCCATCATCGGCGGGCGGCTGAAGGCAGGTCTCTCCCCCGAGGAGATCGACTATCTGGGCCGCACCGGCGCCGGCGTCACCAAGGCCAGCCGCCGGGATCTGCCGGTGCTGGTGGCCAAGAAGATGGACGGCGCCACCACCGTCACCACCACCATGATGATCGCCGCCATGGCCGGCATCGAGATTTTCGCCACCGGCGGCATCGGCGGCGTCCATCGCGGCGCCGAGACCACCATGGATATCTCCGCCGACCTGGAGGAACTGGCCCAGACCCCCGTCATGGTCATCTGTGCCGGCGCCAAGTCCATCCTGGACCTGGGCCTGACCCTGGAGTATCTGGAGACCAAGGGCGTCACCGTCATCGGCTACGGCACGAAAGAGCTGCCCGCCTTCTATACCAGCCACTCCGGCTTCGGCGTGGACTATGAGCTGGACACCCCGGAGGAGCTGGCGGAGGCCTTCCATGTGAAGCGGGAGCTGGGCCTGAAGGGCGGCATGCTGGTCACCAACCCCATCCCCGAGGAATACTCCATGGATCCCAAGGTCATCAACGCCGCCATCGACCAGGCCATCGCCGAGAGCGTGGAGCAGGGCATCCACGGCAAGGACGCCACGCCCTTCCTGCTGGCCCGGGTGAAGGACCTCACCGGCGGCGACAGTCTCAACTCCAACATCCAGCTGGTGTATAA
This sequence comes from uncultured Eubacteriales bacterium, assembly GCA_900317425.1. Taxonomy (GTDB): domain Bacteria; phylum Bacillota; class Clostridia; order Oscillospirales; family Oscillospiraceae; genus Vescimonas. The sequence goes on from ONGR01000017.1 coordinate 40,341, forward strand.
CAATGCCCGCCTGGCCGCCAAAACCGCCTGCGCTCTGGCCAAGCTGAAGAAGGCATGAGCGGCAACACGTGGCTCTACGTGCTGGCGGGCTACCTGGTGCTGATCAACGTGATCACCTTTGCCGTCTACGGGGCGGACAAGCGCCGGGCGCAGAAGGACCGCTGGCGGGTGCCGGAGCGGACGCTGTTCCTGCTGGCCGTCCTGGGCGGCAGCATCGGCGCTCTGCTGGGGATGCGCGTGTTCCGCCACAAGACCCGCCACTGGTATTTCCGGGTATTCATTCCGCTGATTCTGCTGCTGCAGATCGCCGTTCCCATAGCTCTGTGGCTACACAAAAACGGTGTATTTTGAGAGGTGCGATATGAAAGTCATCGACGTCTATGCCCAGTATTTTGCCGGGGAGTGCGTGTATAACGAGGTGCCCCGCCACGGTGCGTCCGTGAAGCTGACCGCCACCTCCGACGCCGGCGAGGTGTCCTACGAGGTCAGCGTCAGCTTCTTCCCCCACAACGATCCGGAGGATTTCGCCGTCTCTTACGATGCCTGCGCCGCCAGAGAGATCTACCGCGACAAGGGCCGCCGCTCCAAGAAGCGTGAGGCGGAGTTCCTGGAGAACCTCCGGGCCGAGGCCGACGCCGTCGCCGCGGAACTGGGCGGCACCATCGATTGGAGTCAGCCGCTGATCGAGGCGCGCTGGGGCTAAAAGTGCATAGAAAAAAGACGGGCCATACGGCCCGTCTTTTCATTTTGCCAGTTATTTCATCAGATCGCATACCACCGCAGTCAGGGCATCCACCGCCAGGGGAAGCACCGCCTCGTCAAAGTCGAAGCGCTCGCTGTGGTGGGGCGCGGTGATGTCCGCGCCGAAGATCAGCTCCGTGGCCTGCCCGCCGTGGGACTGAACATGGCGCATCATGGTGGTGACGTCCTCACTGGCCCGGAAATCGAAGGAGGGGAGGACCTCCGTCACACCGGGAACGGCCCGGAGGCTCTCCGTCACCCGCTCCACCAGAGCGGCATCGCTGCCGGCGGCGTCGCCCCGGCCCATGATCCGGTGATCCATGGTGCAGCCGTACATCTCGGCGGCGGTGCGGCAGACCCGAAGGGCGGCGTCCTCCATGTAGCGGTTGATCTCATCGGTGGCGCCCCGGGTCTCCAGGGACAGCTTGGCCTCCGGCGGGATCACGTTCCGCCCCGCCACGGAAACAAGGGAGCCCACGTTGATGCGGCTGGCGCCCCGGCCCGTCCGGGAGATGGCCAGCAGATTGGTCACGGCGGCGGCAGCGGCCGCCAGGGCGTTGCGGCCCTCCTCCGGGCACACCCCGGCGTGGGCGCCCCGGCCGTGGATGAAAACGTCCATCTTGGTGCTGGCCAGGAAGCCATGGGTCCCGGCGGCGATGACGCCTACCGGGGAGAGCCCCATGCTGATGTGGCCGCCCAACAGGATATCCACGCCTTCCAGCACACCGGCGGCCACCATGCTGGCGCCGCCGCCCAGCCCCTCCTCGGCGGGCTGGAAGATCAGCTTCACCTGCCCGTGGAGTTCCGTGCGGCGCTGCCACAGGCGGGCCGCCAGGCCCAGCCCGATGGCGGCGTGGCCGTCGTGGCCGCAGCCGTGCATGAAGCCGTCGTGACAGGAGAGGAAGCCTTCCTGCACCGGGAGGCGATCAACCTCACGGCTCTCGGGGATGGTGTTGCAGTCCAGATCCACCCGGACGGCCACCGTGCAGCCGGGATGGGCACCCCGTATGGTGGCCACGCAGCCAGTATAGCCGCCGGCAAGCTCCGCCAGAAGGGCGCCGTCGCAACCCTCGTCCCGGGCCCGCCGCAGATTGGCGGCATCGTCCTCCGGCAGACCGTACATGGCCTCCCGACAGTGGATGGCGGGACCGTAGGTCACGGGGATCCCCAGCTGCTGCAGCTCCTCGATGACCCGGCAAGTGGTGCGGTATTCCCGCCAGGCCGGCTCCGGATAGCGGTGGAATTCCCGCCGCAGGTCCGTCAGTGTGGTCGCGGGATGGTGGTCATATGCTTGCAGACTCATGTCGTGTCCTCCCGATGGATTGTTTTCTGGTTCCATATTAGCCCCCGGACCCGGAATTGTCCAGCATTTTCCGGCGGTGATAGGGGGGGTCCGAAACATTGAGAGCGCACGATGGAGGACTCGCTGCAGTCTGTCGGCCCTGCGCAGCATGCGCGGCCTTATCATCCCTCCGGAAGTGAGGATGGCGTCATCTGCCATTCATCTGCGGCAGAGGAAAGAAGAAAACCAACCGGACAGGAACGCCTGTCCGGTTGGCTTTTGTTTGGCTGCATCACTCAGTGGTGTGCTTCTCCTTGCCGAAGTGGAGCTCCTTCATGCCCTCCACCTCGTCGCAGATGGGCTTGAGGGAGCAGGAGCCGCAGTCGGTGGGCATGCCCTCCAGGATCTTGGTGAGGGACATGGTGATGTCGTGAGCGGTCTTGGCGCACTTCCTGGCCCCGGCGTAGTCGGCGTCCGGGGCGGTGATGAAGATCAGCTTCACCGCCAGCACGTTGGGGTCCCGTTTGTACTGGCGGATGAAATCGTCGCCGATGCGCTCAAAGCTGATGCCGGAGCGGACGGCCTCCTTGCTGATGCGCACCTGCTCCCGGTTGGACTCCGAAGAGGTGCGGATCATGTAGCCTTTGGGGAAGACGCGGTACTTGACAAAGTCCATGTTCTGGATGGCCCGGAAGGCCTGCTCCGTGTCGTCCTCGTCGTCGCTCTCAATGTCGCCTACCCGGAGGAGGGTGATGCGCACATAGTCGCTGTCCGCCTTCAGTTCCCCCAGGTCGGGACCGTAGAGAAGGATCTCGTCCTTTTCCACCAGGGCGGGGCTGGTGGTGACGCAGGTAAAGTTGACGGCGCTGTGGCTGCCGCCGCCCAGCTCATAGGCGGCGTCCCGGAGCATCACCAGCTCAAATTCGCCCGGATCCTCCCAGGCGCGGGCGGGGTCATATTCATAACGCCGGGGGGCGGAGGAGCCGCCCAGCTCCTCCGCCTGCCGGATCACGGTATTATACAGTTCCATATCAGAACTTGATATCCGTCTGCTTGCGGTCGAAGATCTTGTTGACCTGGACGTAGGCCCAACCCAGCAGCTTCTGATCCAGGTTCCAGAAGTAGACCGCAAACAGAACGCCCACAATGGCGGACAGGATGGCGGCGATCTTCAGAACCACCTTCAAAACTTTGCTCATAAAATGTACCTCCAAGTACAAAGTGTGGGGAAGCGGTTATCGCCGCTTACTTGGCCATGCCCTTCTGGCGGGCATACTCGGCGGCGCCCAGCGCGCCCATCAGCTGCGGGTCCGTCTTCAGATCGATGACCTTCAGCT
>ONGR01000005.1 GCA_900317425.1 uncultured Eubacteriales bacterium
AACCTCGGCCAGCCGTTCCTCATTTCCCTTCTGAGGGATCAGCTCCATCATCAGATTGGCCTTCATGCTCGCATAGTCAGAGATTTCTCCGATGTTAAACTGCGGCATCCTGTCCACCTGCTGCATGATGGCCTCCTGCGTATCGCGGAGAATGCTCTCATATGGAACCCCGGCCTCATGTGCCTGATAAGCCTGCTGCATGTTGAGATTCCCTTCGATCGGCGCATCTCCCACACGGAATGAAATGCCGCGGTAGGATTCTCCCTGCAGCTTTTCCACGTCGCGGATTCCGATCTTCACCTGCGAATACTTTGCCGGAAGGTCCTCCGCGAAGCCTGCTTCCAGATCCTTTTTCATCTGATCCAGAAAAGCGTCATACGTCATTGCCATTCGTACCTCCTTCATCTGTACCTGTTTTCGGGCAACAAAAAAAGGCGTTTACCCTTCGTTCCTAAGAACGATGAATAAACGCCTCATTACCGATCTCCCTTCTGCAGGGGCCGGCCATACGCAAACGACCCCGGAGAAGTTATCTTCGAGGCCGCTGCCATGTATTATCTTATGAAATTTCTGATTTTTGGAGCCGTCTCATGCTTGACTTTTGACCTTTGCAGAAAAGTCTGCACAAAATGGTGTAAGTTTGGTGTAAGTGTGTAAGATTCGGTCCATTTCCAACAATGAAGTACGTCTCTTTTTTCCGGCTTACACCAACCGGTTTTAGTAGAGCTTCGCGCCTGCCGGGATGTGCGGATCCACCATCAGAAGATTAAGCTTTTCTTCGCCCTCTTCCTTATGAAGTGCGGAGAGAAGCATACCGTTGCTCTCCATGCCCATCATGGATCTGGGCGGCAGATTGGTGATGGCGATCAGCGTCTTTCCGATGAGCTGTTCCGGCTCATAGAAAGCGTGAATACCGCTTAAAATAACGCGTTTCTCGTCGGTTCCGTCATCCAGGACGAACTTCAGAAGCTTCTTGGACTTCGGCACAGCCTCACACTCCAGAACCTTCACAGCACGGAAATCGGACTTGCTGAAAGTCTCAAAATCTACATAATCTTTGAACAGCGGTTCGATCTCAACCTTGCTGAAGTCAATCGGTTCAGCCGGTGCTGCGAACGGAACTGCCGGTGCTGCAGCAGCCTCTTCAGAGGCTTCAGAGCTTACACCATTTCCCTCACTTCCGGTCTTAATTGACTTCATTGTCGGGAACAGGATCACGTCGCGGATGGAGTCGGTACCGCAGAGCATCATGGTGCAGCGATCGATACCGAAGCCGAGGCCGCCGGTGGGAGGCATACCGTACTCCAGAGCCAGGACAAAGTCCTCGTCCATCATATCGGCCTCGTCGTCGCCGTTGGCGCGCTTGGCTGCCTGGGCCTTGAAGCGCTCATACTGGTCGATGGGATCGTTCAGCTCGCTGAAGGCGTTGCCCATCTCGCAGCCGCAGATGAACATCTCATAGCGCTCGGTGAGGTGGGGATCCGCGGGGCTGCGCTTGGCCAGAGGGCTGACCTCCACAGGGTACATGGTGATGAAGGTGGGCTGCACCAACGTCTCCTCCACCTTCTGGTCGAAGGTCTCGTACAGGGCGTTGCCCCAGGTGTGATCCACGCCCTCCATGTCCACACCCACGCTCTTGGCCAGCTCCACGCCGGCGTCAGCGTCACCCTCGCAGGCCATGAAGTCGGCACCGGTGACGGACTTGACCGCATCCGCCATGGTGACACGACGCCACGAGGGGGTCAGGTCGATATCCTGCCCCAGCCACTTGACCTGGTAGGTGCCCAGGATCTCCATGGCGGCGCCGGAGATGATCCCCTCCAGGATATCCATCATGCCGTCCAGGTTGGTGAAAGCCTGGTACAGCTCACAGGTGGTGAACTCGGGATTGTGCTTGGTGTCCATGCCCTCGTTGCGGAAGATGCGGCCCACCTCGAACACGCGCTCCATGCCGCCCACGATCAGCCTCTTCAGGTGCAGCTCGGTGGCGATGCGCATATACATGTCGATGTCCAGCGCATTGTGGTGGGTGATGAAGGGGCGGGCGTTGGCGCCGCCGGCGATGGGGCTGAGGACGGGGGTCTCCACCTCCATGAAGCCGCGATCCTCCAGATAGCGCCGCAGGAAGGACACGAACTTGCTGCGGATCTCAAAGTTGCGCTTGGACTCGGGGTTCATGATCAGATCCACGTAGCGCTGGCGATAGCGCAGCTCCTTGTCGGTCAGGCCGTGGAACTTCTCGGGCAGGGGCTGCAGGGACTTGCTCAGCAGGGTGATCTCCTGAACGCGGATGCTCATCTCGCCCCGCTGGGTACGGAACACCTCGCCCTTGACGCCCACGATGTCGCCGATGTCGTATTTCTTGAAGCGGTTATAGGTCTCCTCATCCATCTCGTCCTTGCGGGCGTAGATCTGGATGCGGCCGGACTTGTCCTGCAGGTCACAGAAGGACACCTTGCCCATGCCGCGCTTGCTCATCAGGCGGCCGCCCAGACTGACCACGGTGCCCTCCAGGGCATCGAAGTTGTCCTTGACCTCCTGGGCGTGATGGGACACGTCGTAGGTGGTGATCTCAAAGGGGTTTCTCCCCTCGTCCTGCAGTGCCTTCAGCTTGTCGCGGCGGATCTGAAGGATCTGGCTCAGCTCCTGCTGCGGCTGATTGTTGTTGACCTGCTCTGCCATCGTGCAGTTCTCCTTTCGTAACACGGGCGCAAAGCGACCCGTTATCTCTCGATTCTGTCTACCCGGTAGCGGATGACGCCCTTGGGGGCCTCCACGCTGACCTCGTCGCCCGCCTTGGCGCCCATGAGAGCCTTGCCGAAGGGGGAATCCTCGCTGACGGCGCGGCTCATCACGTCCGCCTCCTGGGAGCCGACGATACGGTACTCCGGCAGCTGCTTGCCGTTGTCCAGATTGGTCACGGTGACGCGGCAGCCGATGGAGATCTTGTCAGAATCCTCCGTCTCGTCCACGATGACGGCGTGCAGCAGAATGTCCTCCAGCTCGGCGATACGGGAATAGAGCTTGCCCTGCTCGTTTTTCGCCTCGTCATATTCGCTGTTCTCGCTCAGGTCACCGAAGCCTCTGGCCTCCTTGATCAGCTCAGCGATCTCATCGGCGCGGGTAGTCTTGCTGTATTCCAGCTCCTTTTTCAGCTCGTCATACCGCTCCTGGCTCATTCTGAATTCTTTTACCATGCTTGTACGATCCTTTCTTATCCTCATCCGGGACCATGTTTTCCCGAAAAAGGGTATATTGTTCATAATATATCACATTGCATTATAGTGTGTTTCTCCCCCCGTGTCAAGCGCCGAATCCCAGGGACCTGACCCGAATTTCCTCCGCCGCCAGCGCCCCGCTCTCCCACAGGGCCGTGACCAGCTGGGACGTCATCTCCCGCCCTTCCAGCGTCTCCCGGAGCCGTGCCGGCAACTCGTACGTCACGGTCTGACGTCGGCTGCAATCCGGTCCCAGCAGCAGTGCCGGGACGGGCTCCACCGGCTCGCCAAAACACACCTGCAGGGCCGGACGTCCCGCGGCGACCGCCGAGATCCCGTACCGCCGCCACAGCTGTCGCCGCAGCTCCTCCCCTCCCTCTACCGACAGGATCAGATACCGGCTCCGTCGGGCCAGCAGATCCGCCGCCTCCCACACCCGTTGGCCCACAAACGGCGCTGAGAGCATGGTAGTCGCTCCGCTCAGGTCCAGATGCCTCTCCCGGCAAAGGCGCTCCAGAAGCCGCGGAAATACCTTCTGGCGCAGGTTTTGCTCCTCTACCGGCCGCAGCCCGCCCCGCCACTCCGTCGGCCAGTCGGAGGGCATGACGCAGCGTCGCACACCACAACGTTCCATGTCCGCCACGGCCCGGTTTACCCGGCGCCGCAGCCGTCTGCCGTTCCCCTGCACCTCCAGTTCCAGAAAGATCACGCCGCCGATCTCCGCCGGCTGCAGCGTGACCCGGGGACGACCCGACGGATGCCATGTCAAGTAGCCAAACATAGAAAAATCCCTCCCGCTCCATTGTATGGAGCGGGAGGGGTCTTTATCCGGTTTTTACCAGCCGTAACGGATCCAGCCGGTGAAATAGTCCAGCGGGTTTTTCACAACGCCGGCCTCATGGATCTCAAAGTGGATGTGAGGACCGGTAGACCAGCCGGTGGAGCCGCACAGGCCGATGACCTGTCCCTGGCTCACCTCCTGGCCCTCGTAGACCAGGATGCGGCTCATGTGGCCGTAGGTGGTGTAGTAGCCGCCGCTGCCGTGCTGGATGATGACGCAGTTGCCGTAGCCGCCGTACCAGCCCGCCAGGATCACGGTGCCGCTCTTGGAGGCCAGCACGTTCGTGCCGTAGGCCGCTCCGATATCAATGCCCTGGTGGTTGGTGCTGCCCACACCGCCGGGAGAAACACGGGCGCCCACCGGCGACGTGACGATCATGCTGTCATTGCTGGGCCAGATGTAGCCGCCGCTGGAGCCGGGGGTGCTGATGGGGGCCGGAGGCGCATTCTCCTCCTCTTCCTGCCTTCTCCGCTCCTCTTCCTCGCGGCGCATGCGCTCCTCCGCCTCGCGGATCTCCTGTTCCAGATCGGCGGCAGTGGCTTCCTCCGCAGCGTGCATCTTTTCGATGGCGTCCTCCTGGGCCGCATAATCAGCCAGCAGGGCGTCCGCCTCGGCGATCTGCTCCTTCAGCTCGGTCTGGGCGGCGTTGAGCTCCTCTTTCTGCTGCTCCAGCGCGGCCTTGTCCTCCGCCAGCTTCTGGCGGATCGCGCGGAGATTCTCAATGACCTTCTGGTCATATTCCATGACCTCGTTGACGAAGTCCAGGCGGCTCAGCAGATCGGCAAAGCCGGTGGCCTTGAACAGCACGGACCAGTAGGAGATGGAGCCGCGCTCCTCCTCCTTGCGCACCTGGCGGCAGAACAGCTCATACTGCTTCTGCTCCTCCTCCTCGTTCTTCTCAATACGGGAGGTGGTCTCGCTGATCTGCACGTTGATCAGGTCGATCTCCTCCATCAGCGCGGTGTTGCGCTGATCGAGAACGTACTTCTGATCCATGATATCCTTTTTGCTGGCGCGGACGGTGTCCAGCTGCTCCTGGAGCTCGGCGATCTTTTCCTTGGTCGCCTCCAGCTTCTCGGACGTCGTCTCGGCATACACAGTAGCAGGCCGGGCCCAGGTGACCAGGCTCAGCACCATGGCCAGCGCCATTACCAGACACGCGATACGTCTCTTCATGGTCAACTCTCCTTTGCTTATACTCGCAGGAATTTTCGGATGGCGGTCAAGCTGCCGCCAACACCCACCAGAACGCCGACCACGCCGAAGGCAACGGCCACAGGCAGGTCGATCTGGTCAAAGGGCACGATGCGCAGCAGCTGCAGCGTATCGGAATTCTCGATTCCCTGGGCGATGGCCCGGTACAGCAGCCACTGGAGGCCGAAGGCCACCACAGCGCTGATCAGGCCCAGCAGCAGGCCCTCATACACGAAGGGCCAGCGGATAAAGCTGTCGGTAGCGCCCACCATCTTCATGATGGCGATCTCATCCTTCCGGTCGAAGGTGGTCAGCTTGATGGTGTTGGAGATGATGAACACCGACACGATCAGCAGGATGGCGATCAGCGTGATGCTGATGACGCCGGCCACGTTGCGCACGGTGAGGAAACCGTTGGAGATGTCCTCGTCGGCCCGGATCTTGACGATCCCCTCCACCTCCTGGACGGCCTGGACCGTCTGGTTCATCTGGTCCAGCTCCTTCAGATGGAGCACGTAGCGGTGGCGGAAGATCTCCGCATCCAGATCGGAATAGAGGTCGTCCTCATCATACTGCTCCACATAGGTGTCCCTGGCCTCCTCCCGGGAGACGAAGGTGCAGTCCAGCACGTTGGGCACCTTTTCCAGGTCCTTCTGCAGGGCTCTGGCCTCCTCGTCGGTCAGATTCTCATCCACGAAAGCCAGCACGGCATTCTCCCGCTGCAGATCCTTCAGATTCTCGTTGGCGTTGTAGGCCACCAGGGAGAAGGTGCCCATGATCAGCAGGCAGGCCACGGTGATGCCGATGGCCGCAAAGGACATAAACCCGTGGGAGAACATATTGCCGGTGCCCTCCCGGATAAAATAGCCAAAATTATGTCTCATTCTTTTACCTCGTACGTTCCCTTTCCGTCGCCCACCACGACGCCGCTCTCGATCATCACGACCCGCTTGTCAAATTGGTTGACCAGTCCCTTCTCGTGGGTCACCACCACCACGGTGGTACCCAGGGCGTTGATGCGCTCCAGCAGCGTCATGATCTCCAGGGAGCGGGCGGGATCCAGATTGCCGGTGGGCTCGTCGGCCACGATGGTACTGGGGTTGTTGACCAGCGCCCGGGCGATGGCCACACGCTGCTGCTCACCGCCGCTGAGCTCGTCGGGATAGCGGGGGCCCTTTCCCTCCAGGCCTACCAGCTCCAGCACATAGGGGATGCGGCTCTGGATCTCCTTGCGGGAGGCGCCCACCGCGTGCATGGCCAGCGCCAGGTTGTCGTGTACCGTTTTGTTGGGGATCAGACGGAAGTCCTGAAAGATGACGCCGATGGTCCGGCGCATCAGGGGGATCTGCCGCTCGGAGATCAGGTTCATGTTGAACCCGTTGATCATCACCCGTCCGGAGGTGGGAATTACCTCGCCGGTCAGGATCTTGATGATGGTGGACTTGCCCGAGCCGGAAGGGCCCACCAGAAACACGAATTCGCCGTCTTCAATATCAAAGGAAATGCCCTGGAGGGCATCGGTTCCGTTTTCATAAGTCTTGACAACGTCTTTCAAACGAATCATATGGATCGTACCTCGCTCAAGATGTTGATTTTCTCTCATATATGACCGCATTCGGCTGTATCTTACATTATATACAAATGGTTACAAAATGGCAACCGGAAAGATATGAAAAAAGTATTAACTTTACATAATGCAAACCACCCGCCGGGGCACCGCGCCCGACGGGTGGGATATTTTTCCTGTTTTACGCGTCGATGCCGCGGCTGGTCAGATACTTCTTGACCATCAGCGCTACCTTGAAGGTGATGGCGTCGTCGAACTCCCGCAGATCCAGTCCGGTGAGCTTCTTGATCTTCTCCAGCCGGTACACCAGGGTGTTGCGGTGGACGAACAGCTTGCGCGCCGTCTCCGACACGTTCAGATTATTTTCGAAGAATTTATAGATGGTGAACAGCGTCTCCTGATCCAGTGCGTCGATGGGATTCTTCTTGAAGACCTCCTGCAGGAACATTTCGCACAGGGTGGTTGGCAGCTGGTAGATCAGGCGGCCGATACCCAGGTTCTCATAGTTGATGACGTAGCGCTCGGTGTCAAACACCTTGCCCACCTCAATGGCGATCTGGGCCTCCTTGTAGGATTTGGCCAGATCCCGCAGATGCATGGCCATGGTGCCGATCCCCACGAAGACACGGCTCTCGCCGTCCACCCGAAGGGCGTCCTCGATCTGCACGGCCACCTTCTCCATGTCCTTGCCGGTGGCCCCTTCGTTCATCTGGTGGATCAGCGCCACGTCGGCGTCGCCCACGCTGAGCACAAAGTCCACCTGACGGTCGGGGAACATATTCTGGATCACGTCCAGAGGCACGGAGTCATCCCGCTCGTCCAGAGGCCGGATCACAGACACCGCCCGGGGCACCTCGGCGGCCACGTGCAGCTCCTTGGCCCGCATGTAGATGTCGCTGATAAGGATATTGTCGGAGATGATGTTCTTGATGAAAGAGCCCTTGTCGTGTTTCTCCTCATAGTAGTTCTTGGCGGAGTTCAGCGCCACCGCCGCCATGGCACAGACGGTACGGCCCACGCTGTCGTCGCCGCTGGCAAACACCGCGTAGTCAAAGTGACCGCCCCAGCCGGGCAGCGCTTTGAAGGTCTTGCCCTCCAGCGCTACGCAGTCGCCCTCGGCCGCATTGATGGCGCTGAGATACTTGGACCACTTCTTGCCGATACCGGTCAGCTCGCTGCAGGCGATGACCGTTCCCTCCGCGTCAATCACACCGATGGTGCGATCGGTCGTCTCCTTAAACTGCAGAACTACGTTTTGAAAAATTCGTCCGGACATGTCGTTCCTCCTGCTGACCTGGTCGGTCATTTTGTGCAAACTGTCAACTCTTTTCCTACATTATATCGTCAATATAACGATTTTGCAAGAGGCTTTTCATGTTTTCTACAAATTTTTGCAGATTTTTTTGGCGTTCTGTCGATATATTTCCTAACCTACTTTTTCAGCAGGCCCAGTTCCTCTTCCGTCAGCGTTCGGTATGCCCCCGGTGCCAGCCCCTCATCCAGCCGCAGCGGCCCCATGGCCAGCCGCTTCAGATAGGTCACGGGCTTTCCCCGATAGGCCAGCATCCGCTTGACCTGGTGGAATTTCCCCTCCTGCAACGTTACCAGACACTCCCGTGCCGACAGGATCTCCAATCCCGCCGGTCGACACACCAGTCCGTCATCCAGCGTCATGCCGGCGGCAAAGGCCTCCTCATCCGAGGGCTCCAGGTCGGCGGCCACCCGGGCATAATACAGCTTATCCACGTGGTACTTGGGACTGAGGAGCCGGTGTGTCAGACCCCCGTCATCGGTGAGCAGCAGCAGTCCCTCGGTGTCCTTGTCCAGACGTCCCACAGGGGCCAGGCCCTTCTTCCGCCAGGCAGCCGGCAGCAGATCCAGCACCGTGCTCTGACGGCTGTCCTCGGTGGCCGTGAGGACACCTGCGGGCTTATGGAGCATCACGTAGGTGAATCTGGCATAGCCCACGGCCTCTCCGTCCACCCGGATCTCCACTTGCTCCGGATCAATCTTTTCGTCCGGTGCGGCCGCACACTGTCCGTCTACCAACACCCGGCCCTGGCGCACCAGGTCCTTCACCTCCCGCCGCGACCAGCGCCCGGTCCCGGCGATCACCTTATCCAGCCGTTCCATTGTTCTCACCTCTTTTGTCATTTTAGCATATTTGACCCCCGTTGGAAATATGAAATATACGAGGTGATGACGATGTTCGTGGTACACATCAAAAACATCCGCCGTCTGGCTGTCATCGGCGGCAGCGCAGTTCTGGCAGTCGCTCTGCTGTGCGTTCTGGTGGGCTGCTTCGGCAAGAGCTCTGCCCCGGACCAGCAGCCCATCTCCGCCGCCAGCAACGACGAGCGCCTGGCCTATCTGACGGAGCTGGGCTGGCAGGTGGACCCGGAGCCGATCGAAACGCTGAATCTGCAGCTGCCGGAGGACCTGGCGGAGGAATGCGGGGACTATGTGGCCATCCAGGATCAGCAGGGCCTCCCCTTCGGTCAGTTTGGTGGCAAGACCGTCTCCCGCTATACCTATACTGTGACCAACTACCCCGATTGCAGCGGTCCCGTCCAGGTGAATCTCTACGTCTGTGATGAACGTCTCATCGGTGGCGACGTGGTAGCCACCGGGGAAAACGGCTTCGTGCAGGGGCTGGCCTTCCCGGAATAAGAAAAAAGACTCGGAGCCGAAGCTCCGAGTCTTTTCATTTGCAGGAAATTACTCCTCGATGGCGATAACAACGCCGGAACCAACGGTACGGCCGCCCTCGCGGATAGCGAAGCGCAGACCATTCTCGATGGCGATGGGGGTGATCAGCTCAACGTTCATGTCGACGTTATCGCCGGGCATGCACATCTCGGTGCCCTCGGGCAGGGTGATGACGCCGGTAACGTCGGTGGTACGGAAGTAGAACTGAGGACGATAGTTGTTGAAGAAGGGGGTGTGACGGCCGCCCTCGTCCTTGGTCAGAACGTAGACCTGGCCAACGAACTTGGTGTGGGGATGGATGGAACCGGGCTTGGACAGAACCTGGCCGCGCTCGATCTCGGTCTTGGCAACGCCGCGCAGCAGGGCGCCGATGTTATCGCCGGCCTCAGCGTAGTCCAGCAGCTTGTGGAACATCTCGATACCGGTAACGACGGTCTCGCGCTTCTCGTCCTGCAGGCCGACGATCTCGACCTTCTCGTTCAGCTTCAGGATACCACGCTCCACACGGCCGGTAGCCACGGTGCCGCGGCCGGAGATGGTGAAGACGTCCTCGACGGGCATCAGGAAGGGCATATCCTCCTTGCGGTCGGGGGTGGGGATCCAGGTGTCAACAGCGTCCATGAGCTCCTTGATGCAGGCGTACTCGGGGGCGTTGGGATCGGTGGACTCGGAAACCAGAGCGTTCAGAGCGCTGCCGCGGATGATGGGGGTCTCATCGCCGGGGAAGCCGTAGAAGTCCAGCAGCTCGCGAACTTCCATCTCGACCAGCTCCAGCAGCTCCTCATCGTCGACCTGATCGCACTTGTTCAGGAAGACCAGCACGGAGGGCACGTTCACCTGACGGGCCAGCAGCAGGTGCTCACGAGTCTGAGCCATGGGGCCGTCGGAGGCGGCGATGACCAGGATAGCGCCGTCCATCTGGGCAGCACCGGTGATCATGTTCTTGATATAGTCGGCGTGGCCCGGGCAGTCAACGTGGGCATAGTGACGTTTAGCGGTCTCATACTCGACGTGAGCAGTGTTGATGGTGATACCGCGCTCGCGCTCCTCGGGAGCCTTGTCGATGGAAGAGTAGTCGGTGTACTCAGCGCCGCCCAGCAAAGCCAGGTACTTGGTGATGGCAGCGGTCAGAGTGGTCTTACCATGGTCGATGTGGCCGATGGTACCGATGTTAACGTGGGGCTTTGTTCTCTCAAATTTCTGCTTAGCCATTTGAAAAAATCCTCCTTAACAGTTTGTACATTGTGTTACACGTGGTGCATTCAGACTAACACCACTATTTTACAGTATTTGTCCGGGAAAATCAATCGTTATTTCACGATTTAGCCGTTGTCGCGGCCGTTCCGCTTGTTGATCAGCTTCTCCTGCAGGCTCTTGGGCAGCTCCACATAGTGGCTGGGCTCCATGGTGTACTGACCACGGCCCTGGGTGCGGGAGCGCAGGTTGGTGGCATAACCGAACATCTCGGACAGCGGAACGAAGGCGTCGATCTGCTGGGCACCGGAGCGGGCCTCGTAGCCCTGGATCTGGCCGCGGCGGCCGTTCAGGTCGCCGATGACGTCGCCCATATACTCGTCGGGGACGATGACACAGACCTTCATGATGGGCTCCAGCAGGACGGGATCGGCCTCACGCATGGCCTCCTTGAAGGCCATGGAGCCGGCGATCTTAAACGCCATTTCAGAGGAGTCGACCTCGTGATAAGAGCCGTCGTACAGGGTGACCTTCACGTCCACCACGGGATAGCCGGCCAGAATACCGGCCTGCATAGCGCCCTGGATACCGGCGTCCACGGCGGGGATATACTCCTTGGGCACGGCGCCGCCGACCACAGCATTGACGAACTCATAGCCCTTACCGGACTCATTGGGCTCCAGCGTGATCTTGACGTGGCCGTACTGACCGGAACCGCCGCTCTGGCGCTTGTACTTGGTCTCGTGGTTGACCTTCTTGCGGACGGTCTCCTTGTAGGCAACCTGGGGCGCGCCCACGTTGGCCTCCACCTTGAACTCCCGCAGCAGGCGGTCCACGATGATCTCCAGGTGCAGCTCGCCCATACCGGCGATGATGGTCTGACCCGTCTCCTCATCGGTGTAGGTGCGGAAGGTGGGATCCTCCTCGGCCAGCTTGGCCAGGGCGATGCCCATCTTCTCCTGACCGGCCTTGGTCTTGGGCTCGATGGCCACACGGATCACGGGCTCGGGGAACTCCATGCTCTCCAGGATGATGGGGTGCTTCTCATCGCACAGGGTATCACCGGTGGTGGTGTTCTTCAGGCCCACCACGGCGGCGATATCGCCGGCGTAGACGCACTCGATATCCTCCCGGTGGTTGGCGTGCATCTGCAGGATGCGGCCCATGCGCTCCCGGTGGCCCTTGGTGGCGTTGAGCACGGCGGAGCCGGCGGTCAGCGTACCGGAATAGACCCGGAAGAAGCCCAGACGGCCCACGTAGGGGTCGGTCATGATCTTGAATGCCAACGCGGCGAAGGGCTCGTCATCAGAGGAATGACGCTCTTCTTCCTCGTCGGTCTTGGGGTTGACGCCCGTGATAGCGGGAACGTCAGTAGGTGCGGGCATATAGTCCACAATGGCATCCAGCAGCTTCTGGACGCCCTTGTTGCGGTAGGAAGAACCGCAGACCACGGGCACCATCTCCACGGCCACGGTGGCCTTGCGGATGGCGGCACGGATCTTGTCGGTGGGGATCTCCTCGCCCTCCAGATACATCTCCATGATCTCGTCGTCGAACATGGAGACGGCATCCAGCAGCTTCTCCCGATACTCGTTGGCCAGATCCACCATATCCTCGGGGATCGGCTCCACGCGCATGTCCTCGCCCAGCTTGTCGTAGTAGATATCGGCATTCATCTCCACCAGGTCGATGATACCCTTGAAGGTATCCTCCTTACCGACGGGGAGCTGGATGGGCACGGCGTTGGCCTTCAGACGATCGGCCACCATGTCCAGCACGTGATAGAAATCTGCGCCCGTGATGTCCATCTTGTTGACGTAGATCATACGGGGGACGTGATAGTGGTCGGCCTGACGCCACACGGTCTCGGACTGGGGTTCCACACCGCCCTTGGCGCACATAACGGTCACAGAGCCGTCCAGCACGCGCAGAGAACGTTCCACCTCCACAGTGAAGTCCACGTGACCCGGGGTGTCAATGATATTGATGCGCGTCCGGGGGAACTGATCCTTGGAACCCTTCCAGTAGCAGGTGGTTGCGGCGGAGGTGATGGTGATACCACGCTCCTGCTCCTGCTCCATCCAGTCCATGGTGGCAGTACCCTCGTGCGTCTCACCGATTTTATAGTTGACGCCGGTGTAGTACAGAATCCGCTCCGTCGTGGTGGTCTTTCCTGCATCAATGTGGGCCATGATGCCGATATTTCTCGTATTTTGCAGTGTAACCTTTCTCGGCATACCGTTCTCCTTTTCCTTAACCTGCGCGGATTACCAGCGGAAGTGGGCGAAGGCCTTGTTGGACTCGGCCATCTTGTGGGTATCCTCGCGCTTCTTCACGGCGGCGCCGGTATTGTTGGCGGCGTCCATGATCTCACCTGCCAGGCGCTCGGCCATGGTGCGCTCGCTGCGGGCGCGGGAGTAGTTGGTCAGCCAGCGCAGACCCAGGGTCTGACGACGGGCGGGACGAACTTCCATGGGGACCTGATAGGTAGCACCGCCGACACGGCGGGCCTTGACTTCCAGGCTGGGCATGATGTTCTCCATAGCCTGGTTGAAAACTTCCTGGGGCTCGTTGCCGGTCTTCTCCTTAATGATGTCAAAGGCACCATACACGACCTTCTGAGCCACGCCCTTCTTGCCATCCAGCATAATGCTGTTGACCAGCTTGGTCACCAGCACGGAGCCGTACATGGGATCGGGCAAAATATCTCTTTTGGGAACATTACCTCTTCTGGGCACTTTGCTTCCCTCCTTCATAAGAATATGATTTCATAGGTACTCAACAGCCGCCATCGGCTGTTGTACGGCCTGCCAAAGAGGTAGATATAAAACTATAGAACCTATTCGGCAAAGCGCTTTCGTTTGCTGGGATTTACTTGCTCTTGGGACGCTTGGCGCCGTACTTGGAACGGCCCTGCATGCGGCCCTGAACGCCCTGGGTATCCAGCGTACCGCGGATGATGTGGTAACGAACACCGGGCAGGTCCTTGACACGGCCGCCGCGGATCATGACCACGGAGTGCTCCTGCAGAGAATGGCCGACACCGGGGATGTAAGCGGTGACCTCATAGCCGTTCGTCAGGCGGACACGGGCGATCTTACGCAGAGCGGAGTTGGGCTTCTTGGGGGTCGCAGTTCTCACGGCGGTGCAGACGCCACGCTTCTGGGGGGAGGACAGGTTGGTCTCCTTGTTCTTCAGCGTGTTCAGACCCTTCTGCATAGCGGGAGAGTTGGACTTGTAGGTGCTCTTCTTCCGGCCCTGCTTGACCAGCTGATTAAAAGTAGGCATGCGAATAGACTCCTTTCTTCAGATTTTTTGGGATCGCTCCCTATATTTTCCGCGGAATAAAGGAATTTTATTCCGGAAAAACCAGATTATTTTGACAGCAGCGCCACAGCGGCAGTGCCCACCGAGATGCCGGCGGCTTTGCCCAGCTGCTGCACGGTGTAGCTCTGCTCCACCGGGATGTTCCCCAGGCGGCACAGCTCCAGCACCGGCTCTGTCAGGAGGGGATCGGCGTCCCGGGCCAGGAAGATCTTTCCGGCCCGTCCGGCGGCGATAGCCCGGCGCGTCTGCTTCAGGCCGGTCACCTTATCCTTTGTGGCGAGCCCTTCCAGCACCGGGTTTCCCTCCCTGCCATCGGCATGGCAAAATTCACGGAAAACATATCCGCGCAATTTGGAATTATAACATAGCGGCCGTCCATCGTCAAGTGGATTTGCGCCAAAAATTTGGGAATCTGACAAGAAAAACCGCCGTAATTCCGTCGTTTTCCACGAAGAGGGAATTTGCGCCCGTTCACCTATACCAAAAGCCATTTCCGGCCGCCCGGCAGTTCCAGAAGGCTGCCCGGCGTCTCCTCCAGGATCTCGCCGGTCATAGCCCGCACCACAGCCTCCTCCCGGTAATCGGGATCCTCGTGCCAACGGGAGAAGTACAGCCGCTCCCCGTCCCGGAAGCAAAAGGTCTCCGCGGGGCCGATGGGGAAATCCGCCCGCTCCGGCCAGACGATCTGGAACCGATCCCCTGCCTGCCGGGTCAGGCACAGGGGCGCCGTGTGGGGCATGAGGTTGTAGCAGTCCTTCACCGTGGACCGGGGCAGGGTGACGATGGGCGTAACCGCTTCCCTCTCCGGCTCAAACCGCAGCAGCTGGATCTCTCCGGCGGGAAAGTCCACCGCCAGCAGCACGATGGTGCCGTTATCATAGACCGGACGTCCGAAGTACTGCCCCTCCCTGGGGCTCACCGGCTCAAGGAGCCGCCCGTCCGCCGAACGGACCAGCACCAGGCGGTTGCTCTTGATCCGGTGCCGCTGTGCGAAGAGCTTCTCCGCCTCATAGAGATCCCCGCTGGTGTAGTCGGTGCCCCAGTACCAGGTCAGTCCGTCATCCAGCGGTGACAGATAGGAGATCCCACGGGTTTGGATGGTCTGTACGTTCATAGCTGCCTCCCCTCTTACGTGTGACACGTAGATATTAATTGTATCATGTTTTTCTTTTCTCCGTCAATTTTTCTGTGCAAAAAACCGGCGCCCGATTCCATCGGGCGCCGGTTTCGGCTGTTGGGATGAAAGTATCTTACAGCGCGTTGCTGAAGATGGTCTCCATCGGGGCGGCGGGCTCCTCCTCCGGCTCCACCGGATCGGGAACCAGCTCCTCGGCAAAGTGGCGGTAGGCGCTCAGACCTGCGCCGGCGGGGATCAGCTTGCCGATGATGACGTTCTCCTTCAGGCCCACCAGGTGGTCCACCTTGCCCTTGATGGCGGCCTCGGTCAGGACCTTGGTGGTCTCCTGGAAGGAGGCGGCGGACAGGAAGGAATCGGTGGCCAGGGAGGCCTTGGTGATACCCATGAGCATCTGGGTATAGGTGGCCTCCTGGAGCGGCTCGCCGTCGGCGTTGGTCTCCCCGTTGGCGTTGCGCTGGCGGATCAGGGCGTTCTCATCCTCCACCTCCAGTACGTCGGCCATGGAGCCGGACAGCAGCTTGGTGTCGCCGGCCTCCTCCACGCGGACCTTCCGCATCATCTGGCGGACGATGACCTCAATGTGCTTGTCGTTGATGTCAACGCCTTGCTGACGGTAGACCTTCAGGACTTCCTGGATCAGGTAGTTGTGCACGGCGCTGGCGCCGCGGATGCGAAGCACGTCGTGGGGGTTCAGCGCGCCGTCCTGCAGCTGCTTGCCCTTCTCGATGACGTCGCCGTCCTTCACCAGCAGGCCGGTATGAGGCACCGCGTAGGTGCGGGTATCGCCGTCGTCCGCGGTGACGATGATGTTCAGCAGGCTGCCCTTGGTGGCCTCCTCGAAGCAGACTCTGCCGCCGATCTCGGCGATGGTAGCCATCTTCTTGGGCTTGCGGGCCTCAAACAGCTCCTCCACTCGGGGAAGACCCTGGGTGATGTCGCCACCGGCGACGCCGCCGGTGTGGAACGTACGCATGGTCAGCTGGGTGCCGGGCTCACCGATGGACTGGGCGGCAATGATGCCAACAGCCTCGCCGGGGCCGACGGGCTTGCTGGTGGCCAGGTTCATGCCGTAGCACTTGGCGCAGATACCGCTGTGGGCCTTGCAGGTCAGCACGGTACGGATCTCCACGGAGTGGATATCGAACTTCTCCAGCAGAGCGGCGTCCTTCTCGTCCATCATGTGGTCCTTGGACACCAGCACCTCGTCGGTGCCGGGCTTCAGGATATCCCGGACGGGGAAGCGGCCGCGGATACGCTCGGAGAACTTCTCGATGACCTGACCGCCCTCGCTGATCTCGCTGACCACGATGCCCTTGTCCACGCCGCAGTCGTCCTCCCGGATGATGACGTCCTGGCAGACGTCCACCATGCGGCGGGTCAGATAACCGGAGTCGGCGGTACGCAGAGCGGTATCGGCCAGGCCCTTACGGGCGCCGCGGGAGGATGTGAAGTACTCCAGCACGGACAGGCCCTCACGGAAGTTGGCCTTGATGGGAATCTCAATGGTCTTACCGGCGGTGTTGGCCATCAGGCCGCGCATGCCGGTCAGCTGACGGATCTGCTTCATGGAGCCACGGGCACCGGAGTCCGCCATCATGAAGATGGGGTTGTACTTGTTCATGTTGGCGGTCAGGGCGTCGGTGACGTCGTTGGTGGTCTTCTCCCACTCGCGGACTACCAGCTTGTAGCGCTCCTCGTCGGTGATGAAGCCCATGTTGTACTGCTCTTCGATGTCCACCACGCGCTGCTCCGTCTCGTCGATCAGCTCGTACTTCTTCTGAGGCACGGTCATGTCGGCGATGGAGATGGTGATGGAGCCCCGGGTGGAGTACTTGTAGCCGGTGGCCTTGATGTTGTCCAGCACCTCGGCGGCGATGGTGAAGCCGTACTGCTTGATGGTACGGTCCACGATCTTGCCCAGCAGCTTCTTGCCGCAGGTCTCGGTGATCTCATAGTCGAAGAACTTGTCGGAGGGCGTGCCGTCCTCGTTATAGCGCTTGACGAAGCCCAGATCCTGGGGGATGTTGCGGTTGAAGATGATGCGGCCGGCGGTGGCGCGGACCACGTGGGACACCTTCTCGCCGTTCACGTTCTTGAACACCCGGACCCAGATGGGCTGGTGGATGCCGATGATGTGCTCATTGTAGGCCATGAGGGCCTCGTCCTCGTCGCGGTAGATGT
This sequence comes from uncultured Eubacteriales bacterium, assembly GCA_900317425.1. GTDB lineage: Bacteria > Bacillota > Clostridia > Oscillospirales > Oscillospiraceae > Vescimonas. Next base: position 17,370 of record ONGR01000005.1, read on the forward strand.
TCAGATGGACGTTTGCCTTCTCCTCGTCGGTGAGCTCGTCGTAGCTCTTGCCGGCCAGGGCAAAGTCCACGCCCTCGGGCCAGAACTCGTCGTCGGTCATCTGGCTGACGCCGTTCTCAAACCGCTCGAAGGTCAGGTAGTAGGAGCCCAGCACCATATCCTGGGTAGGCACGGTGACGGGGCCGCCGTCCTGGGGACGCAGCAGGTTGTTGGCAGAGAGCATCAGCAGACGGGCCTCGGCCTGGGCCTCGGCGGACAGGGGCACGTGAATGGCCATCTGGTCGCCGTCGAAGTCGGCGTTGAAGGCGGTGCAGTTCAGGGGGTGCAGCTTCAGGGCGCGGCCCTCCACCAGCACCGGCTCAAAGGCCTGGATGCCCAGACGGTGCAGGGTAGGTGCGCGGTTGAGCATGACGGGATGGTCCTTGATGATCTCGTCCAGGGCGTCCCACACCTCGGTCTTGCCCTTATCCACCATCTTCTTGGCGGACTTGATGTTGTTGGCGCTGCCGTCCTCCACCAGCTTCTTCATGATGAAGGGGCGGAACAGCTCCACGGCCATCTCCTTGGGCACGCCGCACTGATAGATCTTCAGCTCGGGGCCGACGACGATAACGGATCGGCCGGAGTAGTCCACGCGCTTGCCCAGCAGGTTCTGACGGAAGCGGCCCTGCTTGCCCTTGAGCATATCGCTGAGGGACTTGAGGGCGCGGTTGTTGGCGCCGGTGACGGGACGGCCGCGGCGGCCGTTGTCGATCAGCGCGTCCACGGCCTCCTGCAGCATGCGCTTCTCATTGCGCACGATGATGTCGGGGGCGTTGAGCTCGATCAGTCTCTTCAGACGGTTGTTGCGGTTGATGACACGGCGATAGAGATCGTTCAGGTCGGAGGTGGCGAAACGGCCGCCGTCCAGCTGCACCATGGGGCGCAGCTCCGGGGGGATCACCGGCAGCACGTCGATAACCATCCACTCGGGCTTGTTGCCGGAGAGGCGGAAGGCATCCACCACCTCCAGGCGCTTGACGATGCGGGCCTTCTTCTGGCCGGAGGCGCTCTTCAGCTCGGCGTGGAGCTGCTCGCTCAGCTCCTCCAGGTTGATCTGCTGGAGCAGCTTCTTCACGGCCTCGGCGCCCATGCCGGCGTCGAAATCATCCTCATACTTCTCGCGCATATCCCGGTATTCCTTCTCGGACAGGATCTGGTTGCGCATGAGGGGGGTCTCACCGGGATCGGTGACGATATAGGAGGCAAAGTACAGCACCTTCTCCAGGATGCGGGGGCTGATGTCCAGCAGCAGGCCCATCCGGGAGGGGATACCCTTGAAATACCAGATGTGGCTGACGGGGGTGGCCAGCTCGATGTGGCCCATACGCTCGCGGCGGACCTTGGCCCGGGTGACCTCCACGCCGCAGCGGTCACAGATCTTGCCCTTGAAGCGGATCTTCTTGTACTTGCCGCAGTGGCACTCCCAGTCCTTGGTGGGCCCGAAAATGCGCTCGCAGAACAGGCCGTCCCGCTCGGGCTTGAGGGTGCGGTAATTGATGGTCTCCGGCTTCTTGACCTCGCCGTAGGACCACTCACGGATCATCTCCGGAGAAGCGATGCCGATCTTGATGGCGTCAAACGTAGCGTAACTCATTCTGTAGCTCCTCCTTTTTCTTAATACTCGTCGCCTATGTCGCCGCCCTCGTCGGCAGCGAAGGAAGCGTTCACTTCCGCCTCGTCCACGTAGTCGTATCCGGCTTCAGCCAGCTCGTCCTCGTCGGCGTAGCGGCGCTGACGCTCGTCCTCGGCGTCCATGCGTGCCAGGTTGAAGGTATCCATGGCGTCCTCGTCGTCCTTCAGCTCGATCTGGTTGCCCTCCTCGTCCAGCACCTGGATGTCCAGGCACAGGGACTGGAGCTCCTTGACCAGCACCTTGAAGGATTCCGGCACACCGGGCTGAGGCACGTTGTGGCCCTTGACGATGGCCTCGTAGGTACGGACACGGCCGGTGACGTCGTCGGACTTGACGGTGAGGATCTCCTGCAGGGTGTAGGAGGCGCCGTAGGCCTCCAACGCCCAGACTTCCATCTCGCCGAAGCGCTGGCCGCCGAACTGGGCCTTGCCGCCCAGAGGCTGCTGGGTGACCAGGGAGTAGGGGCCGGTGGAACGGGCGTGGATCTTATCGTCGACCAGGTGGTGCAGCTTCAGGAAGTACACATAACCCACGGTGACGGGGTTGTCGAACCGCTCGCCGGTGCGGCCGTCGTAGAGCCAGCTCTTGCCCTCGGGGTTCAGGCCGGCCTGAGCCAGGGCCTCGGCGATATCCTTGTCGGTGGCGCCGTCGAAGATGGGGGTGGCCACCTTCCAGCCCAGGGTCTTGGCGGCGTAGCCCAGATGGACCTCCAGCACCTGGCCGATGTTCATACGGGAGGGCACGCCCAGGGGGTTCAGCACGATATCCAGCGGAGTGCCGTCGGGCAGGAAGGGCATATCCTCCTGGGGCAGCACGCGGGAAACGACGCCCTTGTTGCCGTGACGGCCGGCCATCTTGTCGCCCACCTGGATCTTGCGGCGCTGGGCGATGTAGACGCGGACCACCTGGTTCACGCCCGGGCCCAGCTCGTCGCCGTTCTCGCGGGTAAAGACGCGGGCATCCACCACGATGCCGCTCTCGCCGTGGGGCACCTTCAGAGAGGTGTCGCGGACCTCGCGGGCCTTCTCACCGAAGATGGCGCGCAGCAGGCGCTCCTCGGCGGTCAGATCGGTCTCGCCCTTGGGGGTGACCTTGCCCACCAGGATGTCGCCGGCGTGGACCTCGGCGCCTACGCGGATGATACCGCGCTCGTCCAGGTCCTTCAGAGCGTCCTCGCCCACGTTGGGGATGTCGCGGGTGATCTCCTCCTTGCCCAGCTTGGTGTCGCGGGCGTCGGTCTCATACTCCTCGATGTGGATGGAGGTGTAGACGTCCTCCTTCACCAGGCGCTCGTTCAGCAGGACGGCGTCCTCGTAGTTGTAGCCTTCCCAGGTCATGAAGCCCACCAGGATGTTGCGGCCCAGGGCGATCTCGCCCTGATCGGTGGCGGGACCGTCGGCCAGCACGGTGGGATCGTCGCCGCCGTGGACACGCTCGCCCACGGAGACGATAGGCTTCTGGTTGATGCAGGTGCCGTGGTTGGACCGCAGGAACTTGATGAGCTTGTAGTCCTTGGTCTCGCCGCTGTCATACTTGACGGAGACGTTGGTGGCGTCCACCTTGGTGACGACGCCGTCGCCCTCGGCCAGCACAGCCACCTCGGAGTCCAGGCAGATCTTGTGCTCCATGCCGGTGCCCACGATGGGGGCCTCCGGCTTCAGCAGGGGCACGGCCTGGCGCTGCATGTTGGCGCCCATCAGCGCGCGGTTGGCGTCGTCGTTGGGCAGGAAGGGGATCATGGCCGTAGCGATGGAGACCATCATACGGGGGGAGATGTCGATATAGTCCACGTACTCCCGCTCCACCTCCACGATCTCGTCGCGGTGACGGCAGGTGATACGCTTGTTGGTCAGGCAGCCGTTCTCATCCACAGGCTCGGCAGCCTGGCCCACCACATACTGATCCTCCACGTCGGCAGTCATATAGGTGACCTCGTTGCTGACGTGGCAGGTCTTGTGGTCCACGGCCCGGAAGGGAGCCTCGATGAAGCCGTACTCGTTGACCCGTGCGTAGGTGGCCAGATAGGAGATCAGACCGATGTTGGGACCTTCGGGGGTCTCGATGGGGCACATGCGGCCGTAGTGGCTGTAGTGGACGTCGCGGACCTCCATGTTGGCGCGCTCGCGGCTCAGACCGCCGGGGCCCAGAGCGGACAGGCGGCGCTTGTGAGTCAGCTCGGCCAGCGGGTTGGTCTGATCCATGAACTGGCTCAGGGGGCTGGAGCCGAAGAACTCCTTGATGGCCGCGGTGACGGGCCGGATGTTGATGAGGCTCTGGGGAGTGACGATGTCCAGATCCTGGATGGTCATGCGCTCCCGGATCACACGCTCCATACGACTGAAGCCAATGCGGAACTGGTTCTGCAGCAGCTCGCCCACGCAGCGCAGACGGCGGTTGCCCAGGTGGTCGATATCGTCCTTGGTCACCAGGCCGTGGGCCAGCGCGTTCATGTAGTTGATGGAGCCGAAGATATCGTCGATGATGATGTGCTTGGGCACCAGATCGTCGGCGTGGCGCTTGCACTGCTCGATGAGGTCCTCGCCCTCATACTGGCTCAACAGCTCCTGCAGCACGTCGTAGCGTACACGCTCCTTGATGCCGCACTCCTTGAGAGGATCGAAGTCCACGTAGCGGCTCATGTCGCACATCTTGTTGGTGAAGATGCGGATGGTCTCGCCGCTGTCCAGCACCACGGAGATCTCGCTGACGCCGATGGCGTCCAGCTCCCGGCACTCGTCGCCGGTAAGGACGTGACCCTCCTCCAAGAGGATCTCGCCGGTAGCGGGATCGGCCACGGGCATGGCCAGCTTCTGGCCCCGGGCACGCTGCCACAGGTTCAGCTTCTTGTTGAACTTGTAGCGGCCCACGATGCTCAGATCGTAGCGCCGGGGATCGAAGAACAGGTTCTGGATCAGGGTCTGGGCGGTGTCCACCGTGGGGGGTTCGCCGGGACGCAGCTTGCGGTAGATCTCCAGCAGAGCCTCCTCGTAGGTCTTGCAGGTATCCTTCTCCAGGGTCACCTTGATTCTGGGATCGTCGCCGAAGCGCTCCAGAATCTCCGCGTCGGTCTTCAGGCCCAGAGCGCGGATCAGGCAGGTGATGGGCAGCTTGCGGTTCTTGTCGATGCGGACCCAGAACACCTCGCTGGTGTCGGTCTCATACTCCAGCCATGCACCGCGATAGGGGATCACGGTGGAGGTCAGCAGGGGCAGATCGGTCTTCAGATCGATCTCCTTGCCGTAATAGATGCCGGGGCTGCGGACGATCTGGGAGACCACCACGCGCTCGGCGCCGTTGATCACGAAGGTGCCGGACTGGGTCATCAGGGGGAAGTCGCCCATGAAGATCTCCTGCTCCTTGATCTCGCCGGTCTCCTTGTTGTGCAGCCGTACGCCCACCTTCATGGGGGCGGCGTACGTGGCGTCACGGGCCTTGCATTCCTCCACGGAATACTTGGGCTCCTCGTCCATGCTGTAATCGATGAAGCTCAGCTCCAGATTGCCGGCATAGTCGGTGATGGCGGCCACGTCAGCGAACACCTCGTGGAGTCCGGTCTCCAGAAACCACTTGTAGGATTTCTTCTGGATCTCCAGCAGGTTGGGCATCGCCATGACCTCTTCGTGTCTGGCAAAGTTCTTGCGCAGGGTCTTGCCGTAGTACTTGTCCTTGGCCATCTTCAATACTCACGCCTTTCTTTTCGCTTTTAGTCGGGGGAAACGTCTTGCGGGACTTGCTGCTCCACCTTTTCGATACGCACGGGTTTGTTGTATGTTTTGCAGCTGCCCCACTTGTATTTTGCAGAGGAAGGTGGTATCATATGGATAGTTAAAAGGGGCGGAAGGCCCTACTATCCGAATATAAGCGTCTTATTTTACCAAATCGCTCCTTGCTTGTCAAGGGGTTTTTCTTTTTATTTGGGATATTTCTGCAAAAAAGTCCCGCAGCTGATGCTGCGGGACTTTTCTTTTCTTTCAGGACTTTTTATTTATTCGCCGCCGTGCGGGCGGGATAGCGCACGGTTCTTCCCGGTATCAGCTGTTCCGCCGGTACCGCCACGTCGCCCACCGCGTCCTCCACCATGGCAAAGAGCATCACCATCATGGCGGCGTTGGGGAACGGGCAGAACTCTCCGGGGTTGGTCATGGACACCATCAGCATCCCCAGATAGCTCATGGCCAGCATGGCCACGAAGGGATCCCTTCTTCCCTGCCACAGCAGCGCCACCCGGTCGTTGATGAGGCGGCCGTATGCCGCCACACCCAGTACGCCCATGCTGCCGGCGATCTGAGCCGGCATATTGTGGTAGAAGAACATACTGCCCGGCACGCCGGTAAACAGATAGCTGTTGGCGGTGTTGCCCAGTCCTACGCCAAAGGCCGGATGGTCCAGAAAGTCCACCACAGACTGGGCCAGCAGCGCCCAGCGCTCCTCGCTGCCGCTGATCAGATGTCCCCCGGTCAGGCGGCTCTGGTACAGGACCTTGATGTTTTCCAGGCCGAAGCACAACAGGAATGCCCCGGCCATCATCAGCAGAACGGTCATCGTGCTGCGGGAGATCACCCGGAAGCGCACCATATAGACGCATCCCAGCGCCAGCAGCACGGTGCCGAACACCAGAGCGCTGCGGCTGCCGGTAAAGAGCATCGCCGCGGCGATCAGCACACCGGGCACCGCGTACCACCGGCTGCGGCGGGAGAGATAGAACGCCGCAGGCAGGGTGGTCACCAGAACGGTGGCGCAGAAATTCCGGCACTTGAACTTGGGAACCGCCCCGGCCAGCGCCGCGAACTCATCCCAGTGGCGGATGCAGAGGGCCGCTACCACGGCGGCCATTCCCAATCCCACCACCAGCCAGATCTGGGCAAACCGCACCTGCACGTCGTATTGTTTCCGCTCAAACAGTTGGGATCGGAAAATGACATACAGCGCCAGCATCCCCAGGCCCAGGCCGAGGGTATAATAGATCATCAGAGGCGTCGTGCGGCTGTTCAGGGACAACACGTCGCAGCCGCTCATGACCGTGGCGACGGATACCAGTGCCAGACCCCGCCAGCTGGTCCCCAGCCGGAAGTGCACCGGCCAGATGAAAAAGTGAAGGATCAGCGCCGCAATAAAGGCGCAGAGCAGCGGAATGCACGGCAGGAATACCGTCAGATCCTCATACTCCGGCCCTGCCAACAGAATCGCCAGCGTAAGGGGACATACCGCCGCCAGAAAATCCGGGCACGCCGCCAGAAACCAGGTTGCCGTGCCTATCAGGACCGCCGCACCGGCCACCTGCCGGTCCGCAGCCAGTGCCAGAATGAATACACCCAGCAGCGCCGGAAAATATCCGCCGCTGAGCCAGAAACTCTCCGTCACCTCCGCCATGCGGCTGACAGCCCGGTAGCCACGGCGTCGCGCAAAACGCCACAGCCCCCTGGCCCTCTCCAGAGAGGAGGCATCAAATAATTGTCGGAACATGGATAGAAAGCGCTCCTTATCGCAAAAAGCGAACGATATGGCAATCACCGACGTACCTTCCGTACGCCGGCACGTGCCGTACATCGCTTTGTAACTATTTGTAAAAAGTTCTTAATATTTACACGTTTTGACAATATGCAGAACTTTCTCTTAAATAATATTCGGTTTTGACACTTTACCACCTTAACATATTCTTGTCAATCCGAAAAAGCACCATATCTTTTGCGCTCCGGGCCGCATGTTTTGTATAATTTGTTCCGCCGCCGGGCACCATCTTTTGCTCATCTTATGAGCCGCCGCCTGCGGAATATATCGTCCCAGAGCAAAAAACTCTCCGGGCCAAAGCCCGGAGAGTTTTTTTGAACGTATCTTACCGATCCTCCCAGCCCTGCATGGCGTCCAGGATGGCGTAGAGGGCGATCCAGCGCTCGTCTGTCTCCCCCACGTTTTCACCCAGTTCAAAGATCCGGGTGGGGTCCGTTACGGCGTTCCACGTCGGCAGGCCGTCGCCGTTGGGGTCGCCGGTTGCAATGAAGTTGCGGAAATAGGCGTGCATGACGGCGCCCAATTCCCGGTCGGAATCATCATATAGTCCGGAATTTTCCGGAATATTCCCGTAAAAATACACCTCTTCCCCGCCGTGGTTGCCGCCCAGACGGCGGTTGGACTTGGTGAAGAAATACTCATAGGCCGGGATACCGCCCGCCAGGGCCTGGCGGGTCCAGCAGTAATGGCCGTGATTGAAGAACACGGCGGAGTAGATGTCGATCCAGTTGGCCTTCGCTTGGGCATCGGTTTCGGCGGGATACAGGGCCAGCACCTCATCGGCGTACTCGCCGAAGTAGGCGCGGACCTTCTTCTCGTAGTTCTTCAGATTGGCGTTGTCGAAAAGGGTGAAGAGGGCGCTCTCGGTCAGGTTGTAGCCGTGGAAGATGGCCTCCTCGTTGTGGACGCCCTTGCGGTAGGACTCGTAGGGCGACTCGGTGAGCACGTAGCCGTCCACGGTGATGTGGTGGTTCTGATTGGTGGCGGCCACCAGTTCCTCGGCGGGAACGGCCCGCAGATCCGCAATGGATCCGGCGCCGAATTTCTCCTTTGTGGCCGCGCCGGCGGCGTAGGCCTCCTCCAGAGAACGGTAGGAGTGAGCGGGCTGTGGCGCGGTGGTGGTGCTGCTCTCACCGATGGCCCGGCGGAACAGCCCCCTGGCCAGAGGCGAGGTGCACAGGGCGGTGACGCAGGCGCTGCCGGCGGACTCGCCAGCCAGAGTCACGTTATCCGGGTCGCCGCCGAAAGCCGCGATATTATCCCGGACCCACTCCAACGCCTTGATCTGATCCAGCAGGCCGTAGTTGCCGGTGGTGCCGTTGGGGGATTCCGCCGCCAGCTCGGGATCGGCATAGAAGCCGAACACGCCCAGTCGATAGCCCATGTTCACCACCACAACGCCGTCCCGGGCCAGGCCCTCGCCGCTGTAGTCGGCGTACCAGGGCTGGCCGGTCATCAGCGAGCCGCCGTGGATATACACCAGCACCGGCGCGTTCTTTACCTCCCCCGCCGGCTTCCAGATATTGAGATAGAGGGAATCTTCGCTCATCACGTCCCGAAAGTTGTCGCGGGTGGTGATCTTGTAGTCGTGATAGCCGATGATGTCAGCCAGGGAACCGTAGATGGCGCCGTTAGAGGGCTGCATGCTCATGGGGGCGAAGTGATCCGCCGCCAGCACCCCCTCCCAGGGCTCGGGATCCTGGGGCTCCCGCCAACGCAGCTCCCCCACCGGAGGCTTGGCATAGGGGATGCCGGTGTAGACCTCCACGGCGCCGTCCGCCGTGGTGAGGCCGGTGATCTGTCCCTGCTCCACGGTGACGATCTCCGTGACGGCGGGGTCTTTCCCTTCCACCGCGCTGCGGCGGAGATAGGGCCCCTGAGTGCAGAAAAGGATCGCTGTCAACACGGCGACCAGGCCCAGCCAGCCCAGGCCCTTCACGTACCAGGCCTTGTCCGCCAGCGCCACCCGGCGCAGGAAAAGAAACGCCGCCATGGCTACCAAAACCAGTACCCAGCCCAGCACGCTGTTCTTGTTCAGTTCCAGCAGCGCCAGAAACACGGCGCCGATGAGGATCAATCCGATCATATCCATACCTCTCAACAATGATGTCGCGGATCGCTATTTGCTCGCAGGGTCCGCCTCGCAGGCCGTCGAAAACGCGGCTTATGCCCGCTTCTCCACCTCCAGGATGTGCTCCACGGGCACGTAGTGCTTGCGGCAGTTGGCGTAATAGACGACGGCGCAGTGGGCGTATTCCTCCTCCACCCGGGAAACCCGGGGGACCAGCGGTCCGTCGGTCTCCTCCACGTCCGCCAGAAGAACAGCCCGGAGCAGGATATCCCGATAGCCCACGATCACGCCCCGGAAGGGCCGCTCCACATAGGCGTGGTACGTCTTCTGCAGCCGCTCTCCCCGATAGCGGACCTCCTGAAGAACAGTCCTGCCGTGATCGGTCACGAACCGGCCGCAGAGGGGATCGTCCTTATCCTGTACCAGGTGGCGTCCGTCCCGGACGGGGACCACGAAGCCGCCGCAGCGGACCAGATCAAACAGTTCCATGGGGATGCTCCTTTCGATCAAGCAGATTGTCAATACGTCAGCATGAGGAAGTCTCCTGTGATCCGCAGGAGACGAATGCCGTTCTCTCCTGCGGCGCCCATCAGCTGCCGCTCAAATAGGCGGCCTGCTGTTTCAAATCCTGCCAACCGATAATATGGATGGCACCGTCGGCCGTGTAGCCCACTGTGGTCGCGCCCATGGCCTCAATCCGGACGACGTCGGTCCAGTCGCTGACGTCGCACTGGCCGTAGGTATTATCGCCCGCGGCCAGCACCGTTCCGTCGGACCGCAGGGCCACCAGGTGGTTGCTGCCGGCGGAGATGGCGGTCACGTCGGTCCAGGAGGAGAGAACGCTCTCATCGAAAAGACTCTTTCCGTCGTCCCCCACCACGCCGCCATACAGCACTCTGCCGTCCCGGGTCAGGCCGAAGACGTCCGTATGGTCACTGCAGGCGGCAACATCCCGAAGATCCGTCCAGCTCAGCACCGGCTGACCCCAGCTGCCGTGATAATAGGTGTACTCGTCCCAGGGTACGTCCACCGTGCCCTGTTCCGTCAGGGCAAAGACGGACAGGTCCTTGGCATGGGCGGCCGCCACCTTGACGATGCCGCTCATGCGTTGGCCGTCCCGGTTGAGGAGATAGCCCTCATCGTCGGAGTAGCCAACAGCGGAGCGCACGGTGCCGTCTGCGCACACGCCCAGCAGGCTACCGTAGCCGGGCGCACACAGGGAGGTGATACCCTTCCAGTCACTGACGTCCACGGGATCGGCCTGCCAGTTGTCCACCAGGACGGTGCCGTCTTTTTTCACACCGGCCAGCACATAGGGGGACATGCAGCAGATGGAGGCCACGTCCTTCCAGGAGGAGTAATCCTCGTTTCCCGCGCCGCGGGTGCCGAAAGCTGTCACCCTGCCGTTGACGTCCAGGCAAAAGACGCCGTAGTAGGAGACCACCTGGCTGTATTCCCGGTTGGCAAGGCCCTGCTCCAGCTTCTCCTGCTCCTCGGTATAATAGGCGATCCGCTCCTGTTTATGCTTCGCCTGCTGCCGCAGGCCCTGATAGGCCGCGGTATCCACGTACATTGCCGGACGGACCAGGGCCTTGCTGTCCGGGGCGCAGTAATAGTACACCTCCTTACCGAGGTCCGCACGGTACGCTGAGGCTATAATCCGGGACTCGCCAACGGGACATCTGAGCCACACCAGCGCGGCTCCGTCCTTCTGATACTCGAAGGTCTCGGCGATCACCGCATCCGCTTCGGCGGTCATGGGCGCCGGGGCCGTCAGCATATAGGCGCTGCCATCCTCAATAAAGATCCTGTCGGCGGTGGTCTCCTGTTCCCCGGTTTTTTCAAAGAGAGAGTGTCCCTCTTCGTCGCTGAGGTAGCAGGTGGTCAGTTCCGTCTCGGGAATGACGCCCTGTTCCTCCGCGGTAAAGGCCCCGGTGTAGAACGTCCCGTTGAGCCAGCTGCGGATCGCGCTGTCGGCCCAGGAGTTGTCCTCGCCGCCCTCGTGATAGGACATCGCCGTCAGGCATGTATCGCACACCAGCAGGGCCCGTCCGCTCTCCACGGACTTGACGTGCCAGGAGATCCCTTCCGCTCCGTTGGCGGTGTCGCCGTCCTGTTCATAGCTGCCCAGGAGGACCGTTTCACCCGTCACGAGCCGGTCAAACGCCTGATACTTTGCCTCCGACCAGGTCGGGCCAAGGACAACGCCAATCACAGTGCCGAGGAAGAGGGGGGCCAGCCAGGAGCGCCAGCCGCTCTTCAGACGCTTGTCCTCCCTGCCCAGAAACTGCCACAGTTCCCCCGCCGCGCCGATCAACATCAGCGCCAGGCCACCGAGAAACAGGCAGATGGAGATACGGTTCAGCGCGGCGCTGCCGAAGGAGTTGCCCACCGGCACACCGCCCATCAGAGCGATGGCGGCTGTCACCACCGCGGCGACGACGCCCATGAGGCGCAGGATGTTCCAGACGCCTCGTCCGTTATTCCCCAGCCAGCCGCCCAGGTTGGCGATGACCGTGCGGGACAGGCTGACCAGCAGGATCGCCGGCAGCACCGCCCAGGCGTGGGCCATGATCCACTCAGTCCCGCCGCTGCGGAACATGGTAAAGACAAACAGGGCTGTCAAAGCCAGATAGATCGGCAGCACGGTATAGCCCCTCTGCAGCCGTGTGTTCTGCTTTTTTTCCGTCCGGTTCGGCACGGACGGTTTGACGGTTATCACAGGCGTGGGCTGCTGGGAAGGCCGGGTCGTCGTTACCGGTCTGGTGGTCGGCGTCGCCGGTCTGGGCGTTGGAGTCGCCGGTCTGGGCGTCGGCGTCACCGGCCTGGGCGTTGGAGTCGCCGGTCTGGGCGTCGGGGTCGCCGGCTTGGGCGTCGGCGTCACCGGCTTGGGTGTCGGGGTCGCCGGCTTGGGCGTCGGCGTCACCGGCTTGGGCGTCGGCGTCACCGGCTTGGGCGTCGGTCTGGTTCCCTCTCTGTCAATCAACTGTCCGAAGTCTTCCCAGCTCATCGGTCCCTGTCTTTTCGGGGGAGTGGACGGATTGCCGCTGGGCTGTTTGGTGGATGAGCCCGGCGTTTTGCCGGTCTTCGCAGCCTGCTCCGCCGCCAGTTCGGCTCTCCGGCGGTCGGCCTCGGCCTTCCACCTTCCATTCTTCGGAGATTCTGTTCTGGCTTTCCTTGTGATCTCCAGGGCCGAATTGTCCTTCGTCTTGACAAAGGCCGCCAGTTCGTCCAGGATCACGCTGTTGGACTTTCCCAGGAATACGATCGGATCCTTCTTTATGTCAAAGCCGCATCGGGAGCAACGGGTGTCACTCAGCTGCGCCCCGCATTTGGGACATTTCATTCTCTTTCCCTCCTGTTCTCTATCTGTCCAGGCCGCGGAGCGTCATCGCTCCACCATCACCGTGTACTTTCCCGGGCTGATGCCCTCGAACCGCACGTAGCAGATGGAGTCGTCGTATCGCACCAGTTCGATCATCTGCGGATCGGCATCGCCGTCATCCGGCAAGATGAGGACGCGGCTGCCGGCGGAATACTCCGCCGAATCGAAATACAGTGACAAGGTGCCGTCCAGTCCGATGCTGACCCGGTTCTTTTGTCTGTCGAACAGGCTGGACCGGATCACACTCTCGGTCTTTTCCACCTCGTCAGGCCCGGTGGCAGAGCGCATGACGGTCACCAGCCGGGGATAGGTCAGCGCTTCGGCGTTGATGCCGGCCAGCTCCCGCAGATTCTTCACCCGGAAGGACAGCCACAGTTTGAACCGTCTGCAGTCCTCCAGGATCTTCTCCCCCGCTTTTTCCGGCTCCGTAATGAGCAGGGCGCGGAAGAGACGGATCAGCAGCTTCTCCTGCACGGTATCCACGGCGGCATATTCCTCCGCCCGGTCCCGCAGCGCCATCAGCCCGCGGTACATCTCGCCGCACGCCGGGCAGGACATCACGTGGCGGTTGATTCTGGCGGCAGTTTTGATAAAATCGCCGCCGCGGCCGTCCGAGAATACGTAATCGGCCATCTCCTCGTAGGAGATGTGCTCCTCCGCCGCGGTTCGGCGGTCGGTCGTCTCAGTTCTCACGTTAGCCATTCTTCTGTTGCTCCTTCATCTTTGATACGACCCAGTTGCTGCTGTCGGTAATGGTGCGGGGCGTGAGGTCAAACTTTCTGTCCGGGCACGCCTCCACCTTCTCCCTCAGCGGCGCCAGGACGGACACCGGGATGCTGCACGCAAGCGCTTGCGACAGATCCAGTGTCATGCGATGATACATCACCGCCAGAGGGACGCCCTCAAACTCCTCCACGATCCCCTTGGGAGAACCGTTGCGGCCCAGCAGCGCGCCCAGCAGTCTGTTATAGACGAACGCCATGATCTTCTCCGGCGTGGTGGCGATGGCAAACGACCCTTTCAAAGCCTCCAGCAGCGCGTCGCGGGCAGCGATCCGCCGGACGAAATCGTCCTCCGTGTACTGACCGATGGCATCGTCATATTCCAGCTGCTCCAGTTCTCTGGTCTTTGCGCGGTAGTAATTGTTTTTCTCGTTCTCCACGATCGTCCGCAGCCAGGCGTTCCTCTCCCCGGGGGATTTGTCCGCCGACTGCTGGTAGAATCTGGGCAAGTTCCGGATGACCTTGCAGACGATATCCTGCAGCACGTCCTCGGCGTCCGCCCGGGACAGGCCGCGGCCGCGGCGCTTCAGAAGCGCGCCGGCATCATCGTATATGATCCGGCACAACGAATCGTAGTCCGTCTCCTCCCCCTCTGACAGGGCTCGCCCGATCAGGCGGAACGTCTCATGCTCTCCAAACGTCATCTGTCTCTTGCCTCTCTCAACATATCAAACGCAGATCCGCCGGTTTTATCGGATCTCTCCGGGCGGTTCTTCGGTCTCCTCCGCCATCCGGCGCGTCGCTTCTTTCCAGGTCTCCAGGGTCTCCCGGTACGGTACGCCCACAAGAAAAGCGTCCCTGCCCGAAATAAAGATCTGGATATCCCGGCTCTTGCCCTCATACAGCTCCCGATGGGGGAGATATCTGGTGGTGATATAGTGGACCGTCTGGTTGCTGGAGCCCTTCAGGCTGCTCCCGTCATTTAGCGCATCCACGTATTCTCCGTCAATGATCAGATCCGCCAGGGAATCGACGATCTCCAGGATCTGCGGATTCTCCGTCCGGCGGAGCTCCTCCATGGTGTTCCCGGTGTAGATGATCACGCCGAGATCCGTCCGCTGCCGCACCGCTTTGAGCAGGCGGCATAGCGCCTCCGGCTGGAGGAACGGCTCGCCGCCGCTGACGGTGATGCCCTCAATATCCTTCGTCCGGCACACCGTTTCGATGAGATCCTCCAGCTCCCAGACCGTTCCGCCCTCCAGAGGACGGGAGGCAGGGGACATGCAGCCGGGGCATCTGCGCAGGCAGCCCTGAAACCAGATGACCATCCTGGTGCCCGGCCCCAGGGCGGTGGTATGGGTCACCAGATTGTGCAGTCTAACCGTGCTCATTCGTCTCCTCCGGCCATATCATGCAGCCTCTTTCCCATCAGGGAAGAGACACCTTTTGCGTAATCAATATTGGAAATGATCTCGGAGATCTGGACGGACAGCATGGGATAAAGTCCCTCCACGGCGCCGATCTCCGCCATTTTTTCGTCAAAATCCGTCTCCGCCTTCTCCACCTCTCCCATCTCAACCCGGCCGGTCTGCCGCCGCTCATTTGCCAGCTCCAGCGTCCGGTTATTGAGCAGTCGGATCTCCTCGATCATCTGGTAGCAGGAAAAGTACAATCCCGCATCCCGGCCGAAGCAGGCCAGGACGGAATCCACGCTGCCGTCCAGCAGATCTCGGATCACGCTGTCGGAGAATCTGCCCTCCAGCTGTGCAAAGCCGTTGTCCCGGGCAAAGGCACTGATGCCGGCGCGCAGCCTGTCCCGGTCCAGCGGCACGCCCTTCAGCGCGCCGGCCAACCGGTCAAAAAGATATCTCTCCACGTCCATGTCTGCGCCCCCTCTCAAAGATTATGATCGTCCTTGTGCCGCTCCGACTCCTTGAAGGCGATCATCTCCGCCCGCTGGACCGTCAGCTCCAAGCGGGCCTGTTTGATCTTCTCCGGGTCGCTGCTGTACTCCAGGACGTCCACGTTCCGGGAAAAACGGTCCCAGGCCGTCTCGTCACCGCCGTTGAGGCGGATCACCTCCTGCTTCAGCTGCTCCGCCCTTCCGCCGAAATAGGCCTCCTGGACGGTGCGGCTTCCCACCAGTCCCTCCAGCTCATAGGCCTTCCGCTGGGCCTCCGGATAGGCGTTGACCGCCCAGCAGGAGGTCACTTCGCCACGGCGCTGCAGCTCCTGCATGGCGTAGCGCTCCGTGATCCCCTCGTTCAGGGCGCGGTTGCTGTCCTCGGTCAGCTTGCCGTTCTCATATGCCGCCTCCCGGATCCCGGAGCGGTACACCGCCCGGTGGGGATCGGTGTCGTCCAGCTCGTTGTAGGAGGTGAGGTGAAGGGCCTCATGGGTGGTAACGTGCCGAATGACCTCCGGCGAGCCCTCCCGCATATAGATGCGTCCCTCGGTATCGTAGTGGCCCAGGACGCTGGGGTCCTTCTTGGGAAAACGCTGGCTGTACTCCTCGGAGGACAAGACCACCGGCTTTTTCTCCTCCCGCTCGATATCGATCCGGACCCGCTGTTCCTCCGGCATGACGTCCCCAAAGGTCTCGGTCATATGGCCGATGGTCTTCTCGTACGTCTCCGCCGAGATTTTGGCCGAGGACGTCTCCCCATCCCTGCGGGTCGTTGTCTCCGGGAGGGTCCGCTTCTTCTCGTCCTCCCGGGTCTCCCTGCCGCCGGTCTCACGCAGCCGCCGAAAAATGGCCATATTATCCCTCCGTGTATTCCATGTATCGGGCGATGATCCTTCTCTTCTCCCGCTGGCCCCGGCGGATGCCGCGGTCAGACAGCAGCGCGCCCAGCAGGCAGAGCCGCTGCTCGGCCGGCCAGCCCAGGTGGTCGGCCACGGCGTTCAGTTCCCGGGCCACAGCCGCCGGATCATAGGGATTCCGGCAGACCTGCTGGGCATAGAGGGCGGCACGGGGCACAGAGGCGGCCTTCACCGTGTCGAATCGGTCGCAGTACCCGCGCTGCGGGCAGAGCATACAGGCGATATTCTCCACGGGCCGCTGGGCAAACGCATCGATGGCCACCCGGGAAACCCACCGGCTCCCCCGGATCGAGACCGCCGCCTGGCCGGTGGGCAGCGTGGGAAATACCCGCTTCTGGGCATCAGTGAGATTCAAGGCGAAGGCGACTTTGTCCACGTCCTCCCCGGACACGATGCCGTGGATGATCTTGATCTTCGTGTTGGACACGGCCATGTCATGGATCTGCGAGGGGCCCTGGTCGGCGATGATGATACCGGTGCCATAGCCCCGGATCTGGGAGAGCATATTGCTGAAATACCGGCTGGCCTGGGCCTTGGGCGATCTGCCGGCGCCGGGTGCCGCGGCGGCAAAGACGTTGTGCGCCTCCTCCAGCACGATGGCGTTTTTCAGATCTGCGGCCGTATCTCCCTGGCGCAGATACTGATCCACCTTGATGAGGATCAGCATCGCCACAAACGGCTTGGTCTCCAGGGAGAGGTCCTCCAGCTCGATGAGAACCGACTTTTCACACAGCTCGCGGCCCGTGACACAGCGGCGGGCGTTCATCGCCCGTCCGATCACGCCGGAGTTGAGGGAGGAAAGCCGGTTCACCAGGGAGCCGTAGATATTGTCCCGCACCTCATCCCCATAGGGGAGATGGGTCCTGCAGTATTCCGGCAGGCTCTCCAGCAGATCGGCGATCCGGGGGAAATCGTTGCCGGTGTGGTAAGCGATATCTCCCGCGTCCCACCCGAACCGCCGGTATGTATATTTCAATAGTCCGTCCAGCGCCAGCCGCGTGGGCTCCTCCATCTCAAAGGCGCCGGAGAATGCATAGAGCAGGCTGTCAATGTGGTTGCCGATGATGACGCCGTCCTCCGGGGCCAGGGGATTGATCCCCGGCAGCTCCGCGTCCTGGCCGAAGGAGAAGATCCTCATATCCCGCAGTTCACCGGCCATGTGCCAGTAATCCTTTTTGGACGGCTCCACAATGAGGACGGGAACGCCGGCATCATGGATCCCCTTGACCAGCGTTTTCACCGTATTGGTCTTGCCCGTTCCCGTGGCGCCTGTCACAAGGACGTGCTCCGTCACGTCGCGAAGAGAAACGGAGCAGGTCTCGCCCGTCTCGGCCACGGCTCCGATCCGGATGGCATTCCCCCGTCCTTTGCCGGCATGGATGTCAAACAGCCGCAGGTTGTTCTCCCCCTTTGCCAGCTCAATGACGTCAAAGCCGTTCACCGTGTTGGCGGGAAGCTGCATCATGCTGGCAAGACGGGCCGAGGAGACGTACGACACCAGCGAGGGCTTGAGCAGCGCCTCGGCTTCCGCATAGGTCACCTCGCCGTACAGCGCGGCAGGCAGGGACAATCTGCCCGAGCGGAGGGGGTTATCCGTGGTATAGAACACTCTCGCTCTCCCGCCCTCGGCGGCAGCGGCACTGAGGGCGCCTGCCACGGCATTTCCCACCGGGGCAAGGTTCTCCTGCCGTTCACAGCCGAACCAGATGCAGCTTTTCCAGAAGCTCTCCCGTCCGGCTCCGTAGTACTCCGCCATCTTGCGGGCGGTATCGGCGATCTCCGGCACAAAGGGGAAGGTCCGCTTGGTGGTCCTTCTGGTCTGGGAGGCATATGTCAGATCATTCTGCGTCAGATATTCCGCGGTCTGGCGGATCTGCTGCAGGGAATCCGTATAGGCGGCGATCTCATCGTCGTCCATGGGAACGGCCAGCAGCGCTATCACACCGTTCACGCCGCGAAGGGCAGACAGCAGCCCGTCAGCGTACGGATGCCTGCACGCCATATCTCCGCTTACGATACCGCCGTACCTGGCCAGCCGGCCGAGCTCCGCCGCAGGGAGAAAGCCCTGCCGGAAAGTCACGTCCGGCACCGCCGCGGACAGGTTGTCCGCCAGCTTGTTGGCGGGCATGTCCTCGATCCCC
Organism: uncultured Eubacteriales bacterium; assembly: GCA_900317425.1. Taxonomy (GTDB): domain Bacteria; phylum Bacillota; class Clostridia; order Oscillospirales; family Oscillospiraceae; genus Vescimonas. The sequence goes on from ONGR01000005.1 coordinate 35,695, forward strand.
ATATAAACGGCGTATTCGCCGTCCCGGGAGACGATAAAATAGCCCAGCGCCGCTCCGCAGCCGGCGCAGTAGGCCACGTTGGCTCCCATGGCACGGCGGATGATATCCAGGTCATTTTGGACGTTCTCCGTCCGCCTGTATTGCAGGATCCGGACGAAGCTCATGAGACCGATCTCGATTCGATCCTGCCCGCAGTCCAGGACACGTCCCTCCAGGCCGTCCAGATAGGTGCCGGACAGACGGCCGGCGATCTCCCCGGCATGGTCGATGAACTGATTGTAGAGATTCGCGTAGTAATTCGCCATGTGAGATCACCTCGTCCTATCAAATGGTATAAATGGTATTGATTCCGGCTCTCTATCTTCTGCGGAAGAAGATCCAATAGGCGAACAGCAGGATCAGCAGCGGAGACAGCGTGGCGATAAGCCTGCCGGCAAGTCCCAGCGTCACACCTACCAGCGTATTCAGAACCGTCCAGATCCCGCCGGACGTAAAGAACGAGAGCACCATGGACACAAAAAGCGCCACAAGTACCGCCACCGACACGCTCAGCGCAATGACTGCGCCGCCGGGAATCTGGTCCTGGGGTCTCACGTCTGTTTTGATATCGTGGACATGAATGCTCTGCGCCTCCAGCCGGCCATTGCGCCGCACCGCGGTGATGGTCACGTCGTCGCCCACGTCCATCTCCCCCGGCTCCCCGTAGAAGATCAGCGCTCTCATCTCCTCGGGGATCCTGGAGCGACAGATCTCCTCCAGCCGGATCACCGTCTCGTGCACGGGATTGCCCAGCTGGTACGGCCGCCCGCGGAACACCGCGTTGAACCACTTCACCGGAGACGTCATAAACCGGGACGTGGGGGAGATGCTGACCACCATGCCGCGATAGATGATTTTTCTGCCGTCGCGGCTCTCAAAGACGGGATCCTCCGGGTTGGTTCTCCTTCTCTCCCCGGAATTCGGCGAAATGGGCCCTGCCGCCCGGCCTGCCGTGCCGTACCTTCCGTTCTCTCTCACGTAGGGAACCAGCGGCGCACCGCAATGCGGGCAACGGGATTCCACGTCATCATACAATTCAAGTCCCCGGCAGTTCGGGCATCGTTTCATCGCACTATCCTCACATCCACACACAGCCGCCTCAACCGGCGGTCTTTTCCTCTGCCGTCAGATCCAGGGCGATCGGATCGCTCTTCGCCTGATCGGCAGGGATATCACCTACAAAGACGGTCAGGCGAAGATCCTTATCGATCTCCATCCCCACCCGCCAGGGCTTTTGACCCTGGGGCGGGGTGATCCGGGCGTCGGCCCTCTTCGCCGTTCCGGCGAAGGTATAGCCGATCTCCAGGGAGGTCTGCCGGCCGGCGCCAAGCTGGGACACCTCCACCGGCGAGATCACCGTCTTTTTATAGAGGTCATTTCCGGAGAGGCTCTTATCGAACAGCTCCACCGCCGCCGGGGCGTCGTAGGCCTTCCGGCCGTCATTCCACCGGCTGCGGTATGCCTTCACGGAAAAAGCCTTCACATGGGAGAGGAGCTTCTTCCGATAATCATTCCCCCGGCGATATTCCTTCACCAGCTGATCGACGCCGCTGTCTACGCTGTCATCCAGCGTGTCAAAGTTGGCAAAGCCGCAGTAGCTGCAGACATACTCCGTTTCAAACTCGTCAAACGTGTTGCGGCAGCACAGACACTTCATAATGGACTCCTTTCCGCTTTCAGCCGTTGGTCTCGGTCTCCACGGCCGTCAGCAGGGCGTTGTAAGTTTCCGCATAGGCGGACAGGCTCTTCTCCAGCCCGTTGTCCATGTCCCGGAACCATTCCTCCAGTTCCGCCAGACTGGTGATCTGCCGGTTAAAGGCCCGCAGGCCGCCGGCAGCCGAGAAAATCTCCGGCAGATCCGGCCGCTGGCTCATGACGCGCCAGGCGTTGCCCACCGCCTCCATCCGGGCGCGGAGTTCCTGCAGCTTTTTCAGCGTCGCCTCGTGCTCCCTGGAGAAGGCCTCCTTCCACTCCTGATACTCTGTCAACCACCGGGTGGCTTCGCCGATCTTCTTCTCCAGGTCTTCCTTCTCGGCCGATGCCTTCTCCAGCTCCGCCTCTTTGACCATCATTGTCGCTGTCAGCTCTTTGTTCTGGGTGTTTGCCGCGGCGACCTTGCTCTCCAGGTCGGAGATCTGCGCCTGCCGCGTCTGGCAGGCGTCGCGCAGCGTCTTCTCTTTCTCCTCCAGATCCTCAAGAGAAATACTCTTCAGCTTTGTGATGAGCTCCGTCAGCTCGCCGATGGACCGATTCAGTTCAGCAGATCGGACCCGCACCGCCTCCAGGCGGGAGGCCTCGTTCTCCAGCGCCTTGTTGGTGGCTTCCAGATCCTCCAGCGTGGGCATCAGAGCCGTCAGCACACTCTGCACGCCTGTCAGCTTTTCCAGGGCGGTCTGATAGTTTCTCTTCTGCCGCTCGCTGATCCCCGCCAGGCTGTCCGTGTTGCTCTCGTAGGAGAGCATCGCCGCGTTCAGGGTCTTCAGCAGGCTGGTGGCAAACAGATCCTCGTGCTTGATGCCGTATGCGTTCACACCCTTCTTGCCGGACAGGGCATCCACGTCACTCAGCAAAAGGGAGATCGTCTCAAAGATATCGTCCGCCCCGATGGATTCCATCGATGCAAGGGCGTTCAGTTTTCTGTTCAGTCTTTCAAACGGTTCCATGTTATCCCTCCTCTGCAGTATATGCCAATCCGCCCAGCAGGTCGTTGATATTGGTCAGTCTCTGGACGGTCACCTGGGGCTTCTTGTTCAACCCCCGCTCACCGTAATCATACACGTGCAGCGACAGGATATAATTCCTGTCCAGAGAGAAACCGATCTTGATGGTCCTCTGGCCGGGGAGGATCAGGTCTCTCGACGGCTGGCCGATGAAGCTGTCCCGGCCCACCGTCATCTTGATAAAGGGGATGTTGTCGGCACGGAATCGGACCTCCACGCTCTGTGTCCGGCCCTTCTCGTCCTTGCAGGGCTTGTGCGTCTTTTCGTCGATCTTGATCTTTCGGACGATCTGGGGCTTGTCGAATTCGATCTCATCGTATTCATTGAATACCTCAAAGACCTCGCCCTCATAGGGGACCTTCTTCCCGTCCACCGTCCGGAAGGGCAGCAGATACAGGGAATAGGGGGCCTGGGTCTTGGAGGAGATCACACCGTTGGCCATCAGCGCCGCGCCGTAGGCCACCGCCTTCTCCCGCTCGCTGCCGTCGGCCAGGTACATGTCGAAATCCATATAGCGGCGATCATCATACAAACCGCCGCGGCCCAGACCCGGCGTTTTCTCCACCTGCTTCTGGGTGAGATAGAAATTACAGAAGCCGCCTACCAGAGCGATCTTGAAGGTATCGCTCTGCTCGTTGGTATAGTCGATGCCCTTCTCGTCCAGTTTGTCCTTGACCTCCTGAAGCTTCTCCCGGAACACCGGCTCAATGGCCTGGTTATAGGAGCGGGACAGGGTCCCGTACGTAACGGGATACGTCTCGGCGTTGTAGGTGATGGTGCAGAATTCCTCGTCGATCTCATCGGGATCGCCGGCGCACTCCTCGTATACCTCCCTCACGTCGTCACCGCTCACCAGGAGAAGCGACTCCACGTTGTGGAGGCAGGAATAGTAGGAATTGCTCAGTTCGATGTCCTCTTCCCGGACGCCGTTTTTGATCAGCGTGTTATTGACCACCGTCTCCAGGAAAGCCATGCCGGCATTGCCCAGCTTCTTCTGCTCGTTGGCTCCGGCGCCGGTCTTGAACACGATGGAGACCTCCGGCCGGTTGCCCCTGTTTTCAACCTGGCAGACCGCGATATCCAGCGTGCCGCCGCCGTAGTCGATCAGCAGGATATAACCGGAATAGTCCTTCCCGGTCTGGGCCTTATAGGTATGTACAAAATATGTGCAGGCCAGCTTGGGTTCGCTCTCCAGCTGCACCTTTCCTTTGCCGACGATGGATTCGGCAATCTCCTCCAGCTTGCCTCTGCTGTTGATGCTGGTGTTGAACCAGACCTCGGGGACGCCTACTACCAGCTTGTCGATGGTCTCACCCCGGGACAGGTATCTGCTTCGATACGCGTCGATCAGGGATTCCAGAAAATACTTCGTGACCTCATACGGCTCCTTCACGCCGGAGAAGCCGTTTTCCTTCAGCCGTTGGAGGCCCTCCTTATCGTTCTTCTCCGACAGGAGCATCTTGAATCCCTTGTAGATATGATAATTCTGCTGGGCCGTCCTCATGCGGGCGGCGATGCCGTAGTATTGCTTGTCCCGGGGAGAAACAGCCACGATGGAGTCCACGGTGGACGTCTGATTGCCGCCCTCTCCCAGATTGACCGCCTCGATGGTGTCGTACTTCCGTACCTCGCCCCGGGCGTCTCGCTCCACGCCTTTCAGCCTGGCTACAACGGAATACGTCGTTCCGAAGTCCAGGCCAATGCACTCACCCATGCGCCACTTCTCCTTTCTTATGTAAACCAATGGTCTTTCTCGTCATATCCAGCCACTTGCTCCGGGCGGTCACCTCCGCGGCCACTGCCCGGCCGGCAAAGGACGCGCTGTCTGCCACGTCCGGGGCTCCGCCGTGTTCCGGCATGGTCCGGATCCCGGCCTGGCCCAGAATTGCCGTCACATTGTCAGACAGGACGGCGCATTTCGCCGGATCGTCCCGCTCCGTGCCGCGGTCAAACGCCTGCCAGCTGCAGCGGGCCGTTCCCGGGCGGAGGGGGTCTGTACTCCGTTCCGGCGTGCAGATAACGGTCAGATGATACCCCTCCGGCCTGCGCAGAAGCATATAGACCGGTTTTCTCAGGTCATCCTCGTCGGTGTAGACACCCACCAGGTTCCACAAACCGCGATCGTTTTGATCCAACACCTCGTAGATCCGGCTCAGTTGCTCCAGGCACTCATAGTGGAGCCGTCTCTCATTTTCCTCAATGGTCTCGCAGACCGTCAGTTGGGCCTGCAGCGCCTGCAACTCCCGGGTCAATTCCGTCAGCCCTTCCCCGTCGTGGGCGTCCGCAACCTCGCGAAACGTCTCTGCGCTCTGCTCCGCCTTTTGCCGAAGCTCCTCATACAGCTCCCGCACCCAGTAGACCGCGCCGTGTTTGTCGTCGTATTCCACGCCGTTCTCCAGTGTCACCACGGTCTTCTTTTCGGCGGCCAGCTGACCCACGTGGTCCTCCACTTGGGAGAGCGTTTTCTCCGCCTCCGTCCGCGCCCGGAGGAAGGCGCTGTGGAAAAACTCCAGATGACCCAGCATTCTCGTGGCCTCGGGGATTCTGGTCAGGGCGACGCCGATGGCCGCCTCATAGTCCCCGTGTTCGATGTTGTCAAGCACGTATCCCAGTCCCGTCTGCAGCACGTAGAAGCCGGGCTGGAGCACGTCGGGGAACAGCAGCTCGTATTTCTCCGGGAACAGCTCCTGCACTCTCTTCACCAGTTCTCCGTAGCGGTCGCAGCAGCAGAGGGCCTGCTTCCTCTTGCCCTCCATCTGCTGGGCAAGGCGTCTGACCTCCCGGTCGATTCTCTTCTCCAGAGCCCCGATCTGGCGGTTTACCTCTTCCAGGTCCCGCTTATTTCCCTCGGCCAGACGCCGGATCTCATCCAGCGCCCGTCTGGTCTCCACGGCCTGCCGCCCCAGCTGGAGCCCCAGCTCCACCCGCAGATCTTCCAGTTCCTTCTGCAAGGCCCGGTTGGCGTCGTCAAACCGCCGCTGCATCCTCTGCAGGTCGGCGGCGGACATACCGGAGGACTCCCTTCGGAGCTGATCCAGCTTTGCCGCCTCCTGTTTGACCTCGCTGTCGGCGGTCTTCTTCCGGCTGTCGGACTGCTGGGCCCGGTTCCGCATGGTGTTATATTGATTTCTGTTGACGTACGCCAAGGTATCTCACCCTCTTCCCGGGTCGGGACAGGTCACGCCGTCCCGAAACTCTTTTTCCGTCTGGCCGCATTCAATGCCTGCGCCTTGGGCAGCGTATGGCGGATGAAGGCCTCCTTGTCGGGGTTCTCCCGGCAGTCCTCCAGATGCTGCGTCCCCTCGATGCGGATCCCCTCGTCGGCCAGAATCCCATGGACGTTGCGCTTGATGACGTCGGTGTGGGATTCCTTCCTCGTAAACGCCTCCAGGAAGATATTGGGCTGATCCGCCGAGGCGCCGGGAGCCACCACCATGGCGATACTGTTGCCCATCCCGTCCTTGTAAATCATGGTGTAGGGACTGCGGTCATCGCCATTCTCAAATCCGTGCTCCTCCAGCGACCAGTCATTTCCCTGGAGGGAGTCGCACAATCGGGCGGCAGTTTCCTGGGCGTTCAGACTTCCCAGCAGTTCCTGCCGCGCGCCGGTGTCGCACTGTTCCAGCTGCCGGCCCAATCTTTCCAGCTCTGTGCCCAGAGCCCCCAGCTGCTTCACAGGCATTTTGTCCTCTTTTGCCTGCTGAACACGGTCATAGAGCTGCTGAAACTCCTTCTTCAGTTTTCCGTAGTGCCCGCCGGACCAGTGCTCGATGTCATATTCAAACTCCATCTGCTCCCCGTCCAGATCGAAGGTGATCGCGCCCTCCATCTCCGGGCTCAGGATATCAAACCGCTCCTTGACGGAATCGGCCTTCCCGGCCACGTCCGCCAGAAGTCCGTCGTACTCCTCGTTGGACACGATCAGCTCCGCCAGCAGTACAGAGGCCTTGGAAACGCCGTTCTGGGCCGCGATCAGCGTAGCCTGGCTGCTGCCCGAGCGGTTGTTGGCATCCGCATCCCGGGAAATCTGCATCAGCTCGCGGTATTTTTCCGGAGCAAACGCCTGGGGATTCAGCTGGTCGATCTGGGTACAGATGGTATGGAGCTCATCCAGGAAAAGCCTTGCCCGCTCCCCGCTGCTCTCGTTCTGGCCAGCCAGTTCCGTGAGCACGCGGTTGAACTCCCGGGACAGCTTGCTGATCTGTCCGGAAGCGGCGGCTGTCCGGGCGCCGGTGGCTCTGATGTCCGCCCGAAGGCCCTCCAGCTCGCCGGCAAAGCCGGCCGCCTGCTTTTCGGCAGCTTCTTTGGATACCCCGGCCAGCTCCCTGACCGCCCTGGCGAAACCGCCCTGCAGCACGGCAACGGCGCTGTCCACCGTTTTCCGGGTCTGTTCCCGGGCCTCCTGCAGCAGCTGCTGGCGGCGCTGGATCTCCTTGCGGAGGCGCTCCGCCCGCTCATGCTGTCTTGCCACATAGGTATCCGTGTCCCGGACACACTTCTGGATCCGCGCCCACTCCTGGTCGCTGATGGAAATCGTCGTAATATAACTGCTCATTGCTCGCTACCTCCGTCATCAAGTCACCGCGCCGATGCCGCCTTGCAATCCTTGCAGATGCTGGGGATATGAGACCAGTCCTCATGGTACCGGATGGACCTGCCGCATTTTCTGCACGTGGTCTCGTGCCACTTGGCCCGCTCCCGCTCCTGGCACGATTTGCACAGGTCGGGAACCCGGTTCCAGTCCACCCGGTATCGGATCGTCCCGCCGCAGCACTTGCAGCTTTTTTCCTTCCAGTTGGCCCTCTCCCTCTCGTTGGCGGCCTTGACCGCCTGGAGCCTGGCCTGGAACGCGTCTCTGGCCCGCCGGAGTCTGTCCTTGGCGCTTCTCAGCTCGGACAGCGCGGCGTTGAACTCGCTCTTCGCCACCTCCATCTGGGTGTAGTAGCCCTTCTTGATGTCGTACTCACGCTGCAGAGCCTCCCGGAAGGACTGGGCACGATACTTGTGATTCTCCGCATCGTACTTGTTCCGGGCCTGATAACAGATCTTCATCGCCTCGTACTCGTTGTCCGCCGAGCGCTTCAGGTCGGCAATTCTGTCATTCGCCGCCTCGATCTGACTTCTGATCCCGTCCCGCCGGGCGCTGATGGGATCTAGCCTTGCCTTGGCGGAATCCACCGCCCTTCGGGCCGCGTCCCGCTCGTTTGCCAGTCTTTCCAGTTCGTAGTCTTTTCCTGCCATAGCGTTTTTCCTCCTGAAATCGTACTTTCAACAAATAGGAACGTCGGTCTGGCAGAAAAGTCGGATCTTATTTCAAAAATTCTTTCCAGAAATAACGAACCGGTTTCATGTAGTTGTATTTGTTGAAATCCGCGCGGCCCTGGGGTCCTCTGGCGCCCCGGAGAACGCCGATCACACACCCGTCATGCCGGGCAATGATAGGGCCGCCGGAATCGCCGGGCTCGGCGTTGCCGGAGAAGTAATAGATCTCGCCCAGTTCTCCGTCTCCCACCGACTCCCCTTCCGTGGAGACGGTGCCGGGTGCCTGCATGATGCCGACTCTGCCGCTGGGATATCCGTACAGGACGCAGTCCTCGCCGAAGCGGATCTTGCGATCCTCCGGCGCCAGCTTCAGATAGGGCAGGGGCTCCTCCGTCCGGATCCGGATGAGGGCCATGTCCAGGTCGGGCCGCGTGTTTTTGATGACGAAATCACACACGGTGCCGTTCTGGAAGAAGGCCTTCCGCTTTTTCCGGGCCAGGTTGGCAAAGTTGCCCTTCTCGGAAACGGCGTGGGCACAGGTGATGGCGTAACCGTCCGGGGAAATGACGAAGGCGGTGGCGGATCCGTATTCCGTCTCCAACCGGAGCACAGACGCTCTGCAGCGCTCCGGGAAGTCCTCGCTCCGGGCATCCTCGGAGCCATAGGGATCGGGCAGCTCCGCGATCACGGAGCGGGGGATCAGTCCCAATCCCGTTTCCACCGGCCGGGTCTCCTCCGCCGCAGCAGTCGGTTCCGAGCCACTCAGCGCGTCGATATATCTCCGGTACCCCTCCGGAATGTCCTCCGGAAGAATCGTGATGCGATCCACGGCGCCGGTGGCGCCGCTCTCCACAATTCTGTCGGCCGCTCTGCCCACGCAGGCATCCAGATAACGCTTCACAGTGCGGGCGTTTCCGAACTCCTTGTCACGGCGCATAACGGACAGGGCATTCCGGGTCAGCGCAAGGAACTCCGGCGTCAGCTCCACGCCGGCGAAGTTGGGATCTGTCCGGGGCAGCAGCTTCATGATCTCCATCAGCTCCTCGTCGGAATAATCCTCGAAGTCGATGGTCGCCTTGATCCGGCTCGCCATACCGCTGTTTGCCTCCTTAAAGATCTCCATCTTGTCCTTATAGCCAGCAAAGATGACGCAGATACGGGAGGCGTTGTCCTCCATGAACTTCATGATGGTGGTATAGGCCTCCTCGTCAAACTTGGAGGAGAATTTGCCGTAGACACCGGGATCCGTATTGACCAGCTCGTAGGCCTCGTCCACGAACAGGACGCCGTCCAGCGCCTTGCGGCACTGCTCCCTGGCCTTGATGGACGACATGCCCACGTATTCGGCCACCAGGTCCGCCTTGGACACCTCTACGGTGTGGCCCTTTTTCAGCAGGCCGTTGGCCTTCAGGATCTCGCCCACCATACGGGCCACCGCCGTCTTTCCGGTGCCGGGATTGCCGGCAAAGATGTAGCTGCCGGGTCCGTTTTTCGATTTGCTCATGACCAGCTTCCGGTTGATGATCGTCTTCAGCTGCTTCTTGACGTTCTGCAGTCCGACCATCTCGTCCAGCTTTTGCATGGCCGCCTTCCGCATTTGAAGGCGCTCCTGTACGGTGTGACTCTCCTCTCTGTAATCCGCCGGGATATCCTCTTCCCGCAGCTCAAGGCTGGCCAGTCTGCTTCTGGCAGACCGCCGCGCCGCGTTGCCCCGGCAGTCGTCCAGGAAGTTTCTCACGTCGCCGGCATTGCCGAATTTTTCGTCCCGGTTTTCCCACATCTGCCGCAGGGCCGACTTCGCCAGGCCCGCAAAGCCATCCGTCATGGGAAGGCCGTCGTTTTTCGCCATCAGGCGCAGGATCTCATACAGCTCCTCCGGCGAATAGTCCGGGAAGGTGATGATATTGCTCTCGGGGATCCGTCTGGACATGCCGTCATTGGCCTCTCTGAATCTCCGCATATCATGGGGGTAGCCGGCACAGATCACGCACAGACGCTTCCGGTTGTTCTCCATAAAGGCCATCAGCGTGGTATACGCCTCCCTGTCAAAGGGGGATGAGAACTTCTCGCTGGTGCTCTCATCGGTGTTGACCAGCTGATAGGCCTCGTCGATAAACAGGACGCCGTCCAGCGCCTCCTCGCACTTCTCCCGGGTCTTGATCCCGGATCCACCGATATGATCCGCCACGAGATCGGCCTTCATGACCTCCACCACGTGTCCCTTTTCCAGCAGGCCCTGGGCGTGAAGGATCTTGCCCATCAATCTTGCCACCACCGTCTTGCCGGTACCGGGATTGCCGGAGAAGATATAGTGGCCGGGGCCGGCGTCGCCGCCGTAGATGGCGTTGGCAAACGTCTCCTGCAGCTTTTCCTTCACCGCTTCCAGGCCGACCAGCTCGTTCAGTTCCCCGGACGCGCGCTCATACTCGGCCTGCTTCTCGGAATCCGAGATCACAGCACGCCCGACGGGGGCCAGGCCGGTCGTCTTTTCCGTCCGGCTGGGGGCGGCGTAGATCCGTTCGAGGCTGGTGGCGCCCATGCCGGACACCGGGCGGATCTCTCTGTTCCACAGGTCGCCGGCTTTTTTCACCAGGGCCTTCACCACCTCGTCATCCCGGAGAGCTACCTCCAGATTCCGCAGGGATCCCACGTACCAGGTGTTGTTGGCCAGATCCCGGAATTCCTCTTTCGTACGGTCGCTGGAATCACAGCGGGTGGTGATAAATTCCGCCAGGGCGTAGATTTTTGCATAAGGCAGGTCGTCCAGACGCCGGTCACCCTTCACCTTCATGCGGATCAGCAGATTCGCGATCTCATCCTTGCCGGGGTGTCCGGCAGCAATGAAGATCCGGCCGTCTGCCGAAAGCTCGTCCACAAAGGCTTGGCAGTATGCTTTTGCCCCGCTGCTGCCCTGCAGCCGGGAAACGGCTCGGTTGATGGTGTTGTCGACACGCTGAAATACCTCGGAGACAGCAGGAGAAAACAGGCGATAAAGGTCCTCCTCCTGGTCGGCGGTGATGATAATGACGTTATTTCCCGCGGCTGTGATGTTTTCGTTCAGCCTGCGGATCACCATATTGGTCAGATAGCCCTGCTCCAGCAGCAGCTCCAGCGGCATCACGATGGCGGTTTTCAGAATATCGGATTTCAGCGCGGCGCAGACCTCCGTCGTGATGAAGGCCTCAAACAGCTCCTTGGGCTTTCTCTCTTCGCCGGCGGGCGACGCCGCTTGGCCCTGTCCGTTGGCGGAGGGGCGGATAATGGTGCGAATGACCCGCTTTCCGAACCGGGATACCGCCGTCTTTTTCTTCGCCGCAGGTGTTCTTCTTCCGCCCATCTGCGCGCGGATGGGGTTGTCCCCCTTGGCCGCGGCTTTGTCAAGGGAACGGCAGAACCCCTCAAAAGCCTCCGCAGACCGTTCCTGTCCGTCCCCGAAGGCCTCCTCAAACCGGGCCGCATGGAGGAAGGATTGCTGAGAGAGCTCATCATAGGCCAGCACGGGATAGTTATCGCCCTCGTCTTCGCTGGTATTCCCCACGATGATGACCCTCTGATACCCCTGCTCTTTCAGCAGGGCGTGGAGGAAGGCATTGTAGTCCAGGTACTCCAGGGCGTTGGTGGCGAAGTATTCGTTGCGGGGGGCAATCAAGTAATGGAGTCTGCTGATATTGGAGTCAAAGCAGCGGAATCTGGGGCCCTCGGCCAGCGGCGGTCTTTCTGTGGGGGCAAGGGTGCATCCCGGCTTTTCCTTTTCCGGCCGGGGCTGCTCCCCATGGGCAGCCATCTCCACCGTCTCCTCCGCAGCCGTATCCGGTGCGGCCACCATTTTTGAAGTCTCGTCGGGTGCTTTCGGTCTTTCCGTTTCCTCCTTTGCGGCAGGGACCTCCGGCTGGAAGGCGGGAGTCTCCTCTTCCGCCGTCATCGGAACGGTGTCAGGTTCCGATTGAACAACAGGAACCTCCGGCTCGCGGGTAGGAGTTTCCTCTTCCTCTACCGTCATGGGAACGGTGGTGGGTTCCACCGGAGCAGCAGGCGTCTCCGGCTGGCGGGCGGGAGTTTCCTCTTCCTCTACCGTCATCGGGATGATGTCGGGCTCCGGTTGAACAACAGAAACCTCCGGCTGGCGGGCGGGAGTTTCCTCTTCCTCCACCGTCATGGGGATGGTGTCTGGCTCCGCCGGAACAGCGGGAGCCTCCGGCTGAGCAGCCGGTTTCTTCTCCTCAGCCACCGGAAGAACGGGTGTCTCCGGTTGGGACACAGGTGCGGCGGTATCTTTCGCCGCAGGAGCCGGTTCTTCTTTTTCGGGCAGGGGCTCCTTGGAATAGTCCCGCTTCACCATATCCTCGGTGATGGGGCCGAAAGGTTTCTTCGTTTTTGCAAAAAAGCCCAGGTCTCGATTGTTGGCCTTACAGGTGAGCTTCGTGCCGATCAGATCGTCTCTGCCCGAGAGGTAGCAGGCGTTTTTGTCCTGACCCTTGAACAGTAAATCGTCCTGGTCCCGGAACCACATATAGTAGAGCGATTCGGGACAGTCGGATGCCACCACCTCGGCCTGGAGGTAATTTCGCACCTTTCCCCGCTCCGTGCAGGGCTTGAAGTGGATCTGCACGTCGCCAGTTGGCTTACTCTTGGGCGGCTGGTTGGTGCGGGGCGTGTTGACAGGGCCCTGCACCGGAGCGGCGGGGACCTCGTCCGGGCGGAGGGGCCCGTACTGGGCGGACAGGACCTGCCCCGTCTCGTTGTTGGTCATCTCAACGATGATGGTCTTTCCCGCCATCCAGGGCTGCACGCGCAGAATATAACCCTTCTGGGGCAACGTGCCGTTTCTGCCCAAAACCTTCCACTGGCGGGTGTAGGCGAATCTGTCCTTGACGTCGCTCAGATTGGATTCCAGCAGGAACTCCTCCGCGCCGGTGGTCTCGTCGATGCTGTTTCGGAACGTCAGCGTCAGGGTACCCCGGACACCGGAGATCTTCTCATTGATATACGTAATACCCAGCTGCAGAACGAGAGAAAAATTCTCCAAAATCTGATTTGTATCCGATGGGAGCAGCTGCTTCTCATACTCCAGGCGCGCCTCATATGCCTGCTCCGTTTCGTTGGGAGCTTTGCCCTCGTGGGCATACTTGCTGCCGATCCGCTGAACGTTGCCGGCCGCATCCGCCAGAGGGATATTGTTCAATTTGATCAGAAACCTGTTGTCATGGAGGATCTCGCCTGCCATCGGCGCTCTGCCTCTGTTGAAGCCGCCGGAAATCCGCTCATAGAGATAGCGCAGAATGCCTTCGCTGGTCTTGCGAACCAGCCGGCAGCACTCCGCGTACTCCCCGGCGTTATATTTATCCTCGATCTCCCGGCAGTTGGCCGGCAGATCTCTGCTGCAGCTTTTATAATCCTCGTTGGTGATATGATTGATGATTTCGTAATCGTAACTCAACGATCATCCCTCCCCATAAACTGCGGTATCGTCTCATAGTAAGGCAAAACGGCTGTCACCAGCTCTGCCGAATGATCTCGTCTATCTCAAACGCTTCCAGGGACCCTTCGTCGGACGGAATCACCGTTTTTTTGCAAAAAGTGCATCTTCCGGGAGGCCTCTCCGCTGCCAAACGGTCCCTATTCTGCCTATTATAATGGTTATTTTACTATACCACATGACAGCACAATGTTCCACTTTTTTTCGCAAAGATTTCCGCTGGCCCGACTCTTTTTTGCGGCTGCGCTCATCTCACCGTTGCCGTTTTTTCCCGAAACTGTTATAATGCAAAAAACGGCGTGCCGAAGGTGGAAAGCGAGGTTATACCATGGATCAGCAGATAGAGGCCAAAACTGAAGAATACCTCTCCGAATTGGATACATATCACCTCTCCGCGGCAGATCAGGACGTTCTGCGGGGCTATTTCAGATATCTTTTCCAGGACAAGATCCGTTCCATCCCCTATCACTTCCTGGTGCAGGCGGACACGGACAGCCGGGGGCTGGGTTTTTCCCTGAAGCTGATTGAGATCGTTGAATGCATCACCAGCCGAAGCCTGCTGGTGCAGCGGTTTACTGAGCCGGTCCTGCTGGATAAGCCTCAGCAGGACAAGTATGACAAGTGCGACGCCATGTTGGTGGGCGGCTGCTTTTCGGACCAGAGCTATTATCCCTCGGATGACGACAGCTCTGTCGACAAGTCGGCGAAGCGGAACTATGACTACCGTTGGGACAAGATCATGGCTTACTTCGATTACCGTCCCGAGAAGCTGTTCGTTCTGTACGGCCCACGCCAGATCCTCCAGGGGCGCATCCGGAATAATCACCGCATGTATTACCGCTTCTTCAAGCACCATATCACCTTGGGCAACATGACCGAGGAGGAGGTGCTGAAGCTTCTGACCAAGCGAATCTCCTCCAAAATCGGCAGATGCACCCCCGACTTTCAGGAGAGTCTCCGGGAATACGTGTATACCGTGTATCCCAAGGCCGATCTGAAGAACACGGAATTTGTGGACGATCTCTACAACTGGATGGTGGCCCTGACGTTCCAGAAAACAAAGGACTGCAGCTATTTCAGCAGCAGCAGCATCCCCTTCTATCACCGCAACGCCTCCTTTGAGAGCATCGACCGGGAATTCCAGCAGCTGGTCGGTCTGGAGGAGGTGAAGGAGACCTTCCGGAATATCGGTATGCTTTGCCAGAGCATGCCTGGGGCGGCGGAAAAGCCCTATCTCCACATGGTTTTCCGTGGCAATCCCGGAACGGGAAAAACCACCGTCGCCCGCCTGATGGCCAAGCTGCTGAGCTCTATGGGCGTTATCAGACGCAATCACGTGGAGGAGGTCATGGCGTCGGATCTGCTGGGCGCCTACACCGGACAGACGGCGCCGAAGGTCCAGTCCATCCTGCAGCGCGCCGCCGGCGGCGTACTGGTCATCGACGAGGCGTATCTGCTGAACACAGATTCCGGCCAGGGGTACAGCCACAGCTACCGGGAGGAGTGCATCGGCGTACTCCTGAAGGCCATGGAGCAGCGCACGGATCCTGTCATCATTTTCGCCGGCTATCCCAAGGAGATGGACGCGTTTCTGAAGAGTAACCCCGGTCTGGGTTCCCGGATCGGTTACGATATCACCTTTGCCGATTACAGCACCCAGCAGCTCCTGGATATTTTCAAGAGCATGTGCCAGCGCTCCGGCTACCAGTGCAGCGAGGATACCCTGGCCGCTGTGGAGCGGAAGATCACCTCCCTGCGCTACGAGGAGCACTTCGGAAACGCCCGGTCGGTGGAAAACGTATTCAACCAGTCGGTCATTGAGTGCCTGCGCTCCGATCCGGAGAGCCGCATGATCCTGCCGGAGCATATCGTGGTGAAAAAGGATCTGAAAACCATCGAGGAGCTTCAGGACCAGCTCAAAAAAATGGTGGGCATTGAAAATGCCAAGCGGACCGTTCTGGAGCAGATTATGAGCAACCGCTTCTCCAGGGAGATGGGGAAGCCGCTCCCCGTTTCCAACAACATGATCTTCGTGGGAAACGCCGGCACGGGAAAGACCACCACCGCAAAGCTGTGCGCAGAGATGCTCTTCAGCATCGGCGCAGCCAAATCGCCCCGGACGAAGATGATCTCGGCAAAGGATCTGTACGTCCAGGACGTGGCGGAAAAGCTGAACGACATCTGCAAGGAGACCATGGGCGGCGTCCTGTTTATCGACGAGATCTATCTCCTGCAGAGCAGCCCCTACAAGTGTGCAGAGGTGGTATCCGTTCTGCTGGAACTGCTGGAATCCCGAAAGGAGGACATCTCCTTTATCCTGGCCGGATACGATCAGCAGATGGAGGATTTCCTCAGCGAGAATCAAGGCCTGCGATCCCGGTTCCCCATCACCGTGCATTTTGATGACTTCACCGAGGACGAGCTCTGCCAGATCTTCGTCCAGAACTGCGAGAGCGGCGGCATGAGCGTCAACGACGCCGCCCTGGACCGGTTCCGCACCGTGATCAGGCGGGAGATGAAGAAGGACAACTTCGGCAACGGCAGAACGGTCCGGAACATCTACGAGCAGGCCTTCCGGCGCCACGCCGTGAACTTCTACGCAGGGGACAAACCCCTCGACGCCGCCACCATCACCGCCGAGGATATTGCCGAACTGACCGATGTGGGCGGCTCCGGCACACGGATCGGCTTCTCCGCCGAATAAGCCCTCACCTTCTATTACAAAAGACCGGGACTGCCCGTAACGGGCAGTCCCGGTCTTTTTGACGATTATTTCATTGATAGCATCGCACATAGGAAGTTGGCTTCCAGATATGATAGAGATCCAGCCCGGTGACGTTGATCAAAAACGGAAACTTCACGGTTTCTTGCATCCTTCTGTTCAGCGCCAGGATCTCCCCATGATCCTTACTGACGGCGAGGGTGATGTGCAGGAAGTCTGTCGTTGGAGCCTGTATCACTTTTTCCAATCCGGTGACCATCTCCGGGAAGCCCTCTGCCGGCTTCACCTTCAGATACAAAAGCAGACTGTTCTCTTCCCCGGGCATAACGGCAGCCCCTGTGACGGCCAATCTGCACGGCTGAAAGCGGAAGTCCTCCAATCGCTTCAAATAGTACCCATCCCGGGCTTTTCCCCAGTGAAATACCGTTACGTGGTGCTTCAGGATTCTGTTGGCGGCTTCCCGGTCGCAGTCTCTTCCATAGGGGATCTTATTTGCCGGAAAAGCTCCCACGATCCAGCGGAACCGCTCGTATCCGGCCTCATCAAATCTTGTTACCAGCGTGTGGCCCATATCTCTGTCCTCATGCACTCCACGGTCACCGGTTACCCCGCTCCAGCAGCACGACGCTCTCCACGTTGGCGGTTCGCGGGAACAGATCCACCGCCGCGGCCCGGACGGCCCGGTAGCCGCAGTCGGCAAATCGCTTCACGTCCCTTCCCAGGGTGGCTGGATCGCAGGACACGTACACGATCCGCTCCGGCTCCATGGAGGCCGCCGCCTCCACCACCTCGGGGGTCAGGCCCTTCCGGGGCGGGTCCACGCAGATCACGTCGGGCCGCAGATCCTTCGCGGCGAAATCCGCCGCCACTGCTGCCGCGTCGCCGCAGAAGAAACGGACGTTGTCGATGCCGTTGCGCCGGGCGTTCTCCCTGGCATCCTCAATGGCCTCGGGGACGATCTCCGCCCCGATGACCTCCCGGGCGTGGCGGGCCATCACCTGGGTGATGGTGCCGGCGCCGCAGTAGAGGTCCAGCACCGTCTCGGTGCCGGTGAGGGCGGCAAACTCCACCGCCTTTTTATAGAGCCGCTCCGCCTGGTCGTGGTTGACCTGGTAGAAGGACGGCACCGACAGGCGGAACTGGAGGCCGCACAGGGTATCGGTGATGGTGTCCTCGCCCCAGAGGGTACGGTAGCGGTCTCCCAGGATGGCGTTTCCCTTCCGTGTGTTGACGCCCAGCACAATGCCCACGACACCGGGCACCTCCCGGCGGAGCAGCTCCACCAGTTCCGGCTCGCGGGGCAGGCGTTCCCCGTTCACCAGCAGACAGATGAGGCACTCTCCCCTGACATTCGACCGGACGTACAGGTGCCGCAGCAGGCCCCGGCCGGTATTCTCATCATAGCAGGGCACGTCGAACTGCCGGATATACCGCCGCACCGCCTCGGCCGCCAAGTCGGCGGCGCTCTTTTGGATGAGGCAACGGTCGATATCCGTCACCTGATGGGTCCGGGCCCGGTAGAAGCCCACGTTGCCGTCAGCGGCGACGGGGTACTGGCTCTTGTTGCGGTAGCGCTCCGTCGTGTCGGCGCCGATGATCTCCTCCACCTCCACGTCGCTGCCGCCCAGACGCCGGAGGGCGTCCTGGACCCGCTGGCGCTTGGCCCACAGCTCCTCGGCATAGTCCATGTGGCGGAAGTCGCAGCCGCCGCATTTGCCGTAATAAGGGCAGTCCGGCTCGGTGCGGTGGGGGGAGGGAGCGTGGATGGCGGCCACCTTGCCGAAGGCGGTATTTTTCAGCACCTTCAGGATCAGCACGTCGCAGTCCTCGCCCCGGACGGCCCGGTGGACGAACACCACCTGGCCATCGATCCGGGCGATGCCCAATCCCTCGGAGGAATAGCCCTCGATGACGGCGCGGTAAACTTGGTTTTTCTTCAGCATCGGTCAAAAGTCAAACTTTTCAATGATCTTATGCAGCGCCTCGGCGAAGGCGGCCAGGCTCTTGTTGTCCCGCCCGCTGCTGCGGCGGATGAGGGCCGCGAGCATCTCGCCCACCTGGACCAGCCGCTGATAGGCCGCGCTGTGCTTTGGCGCGCCCTCGAAGGTCCGGGTCTTCGGCTTGGGCAGATAGCCCGTCGCCGTCTGGCGGCAGGTAATCAGGTCATACTCCTCGGTGTACTGGGGTGCGTGGACGTCGAAGCCCAGCTCCTCCACGCTGCGCACGAACACCGGCACCACCTCCCGGTCGCCGTGGACCACGAAGACGTGCTGGGGCTTGGGCTCCTTGAACCGGCCGATCCAGTCCAGCAGGTGATCCCGGTCGGCGTGGGAGCTGAGGCCGGGAAAGTTGACGATCTTGGCCCGGATGGCCACATCGTCGCCGAACAGCTTCACCGACTCGGCGCCGTCCAGCAGATGGCGGCCCAGGGTGCCCACGGCCTGGAAGCCCACGAACACCACGGCGCTGTCGGCTCGCCACAGGTTATACTTCAGATGATGGCGGATACGGCCCGCGTCGCACATGCCGCTGGCGGAGATGATGACCTTGGGGGTGGTGTCCGTGTTCAGCAGTTTGGACTCCTCGGTGGTCTCCGTCAGGCGCAGGCCCGGAAAACTGAATATGGACGTGCCGTCCTTCACCAGATCCAGCGCCTCCTCATCCAGATAGCCCCGGAGATCGCCGCAGAAGATGGAGGTGGCGGCTCTGGCCAAGGGACTGTCTACGTACACTGGAAAGTCCTTAACGGAGGTGACCAGCCCCTTGTCCTTGATCTCCCGGATAAAATACAGCAGCTCCTGGGTACGGCCCACGGCAAAGGCGGGGATCACCACGTTGCCGCCCTTGCCCAGCGTCTCGTCGATGATCTGGGCCAGTTCGTCGGTATAGCTCCACACCTCGGCGTGGTTGCGGTCGCCGTAGGTGCTCTCCATCACCACGTAGTCCGCGCCGGTGAAGAATTCCGGATCCCGGATGATAGGCTGATCCACGTTGCCGATATCGCCGGAGAAGACGATGGTACGGGTCTGGCCGTCCTCGGTGAGGGTCAGCTTGATGCTGGCGCTGCCCAGCAGGTGCCCGGCGTCGATGAATACGGCCCTGACGCCCTCGCACAGGTCCACCTCCTCGCCGTATTCGCAGGTGCGGATGAACTCCGGCACCCGCATGGCGTCGGCCAGAGTATAAAGGGGCTCCTCCGGCTCCCGGCCGGCCCGCTGGTTTTTGCGGTTTTTGTACAGGGCGTCGCTCTCCTGGATATGGGCGCTGTCCTGGAGCATGATGTCCAGCAGCTTGGCCGTAGCCCGGGTAGTGACGATCTCACCGGCGAAGCCCTCTTTGATCAGCAGCGGCACCCGGCCGGAGTGGTCGATATGGGCGTGGGTGATGAGCACGTAGTCTATGCTGCCGGGGTGGAAGGGCAGGCTGGTGTTGTCGATCTCATCCCGTCCCTGCTGCAAACCGCAGTCGATGAGGATCCGTTTGCCGTTGACCTCCAAACAGTGGCAGCTGCCGGTGACGCACTGGTCGGCGCCGAAAAAGCTCAGCTTCATAATAGGGGCTCCTTTCCTTTTTTACTCTCTTCCGGTTATTTTATCACTTTTTCCCCCGGGGGGCAACATTGCTTTTTCCCGCTCCAGCATATATAATGGCAACAAGAATCTACGTCAGGGGGTTATGACATGGAGCTCCAATATACCGTCGCCGATCCCACCAAAAATATCACCCTGCTCGTCACCACGCCGGTGGAGCCCGCTCTTCGGGCCCAGGTGGGCGCCCGCCTGCTCCGGCAGGAGAAGGATGCCTGCCAGGCGGTCTTTCTGGACCGGGCGGACAGCATGCCGCGTCTGGCTGCGGCGGGCGGTGAGCTCGATGCGGGCGCCGTCATGGCTGCGGCCGCGCTGACCGCCTTTGAATCCCAGCTGGCTGTGGGCGAGAGCTGGGATCTCCGGCTGGCCGTCTCCGGTGTCAAAGAGCCCGTGGACTGCACGGTGACGCCGGTCTGGAGCTGCGATATGGTCACCGTGTCCATGCCCCTGCCGGAGAAGATCGCCGACGTGACCTTCCCCCTCACCGGCGGCTCCGTCACCTTCCCGGTGGTGTCCTTCCCCGGCGTGAGCCACATCATCGTCCCCGCCGGGGCGGTGGACCGCACCGCCGCCCGGGAGGTCCTGCGCTACTGGAGCGATCTCCTGCCCACCCCCGCCGTGGGGATGCTGTTCTGGAACGAGGGCGCCTCCTCTTTTGATCCCCTCCTCTACGTCAAGGCCACTGCGGCCACCCGCCGGGCCCCCAGCAGTGCCGACGGTGCCGCCGCCATCGCCGCGTGGCTGACTGTGCAGCGCCGGGCGGATCAATCCCTGTCCCTGAAGCAGCCCGGCGGCACCATCGCCGCCGTGACGCGGTGGAAGGACGGCCTCGCCTCTCTCACCGTCAGCGGCACCGTGATCCTGAAAAAGGACAAGTCCGCCGACGTCGTATTCTGATCCGCAATATGTATATTCGGGCGTGCCGCAGAGCATTTTGCGGCATGCCCTTTCTTTCGCCAGAATTCCTTTGCATATGCCGGTTTGTTGTGTTATACTATATTAGTTAAAATATGCTGATTTTTCCGATTCACCTTTAGCAAAAGAAAGGACGCAACGATATATGGGACTTTTTACCAAGATCTTCGGAACCTACAGCGAGCGTGAGCTGAAATCCATCTACCCCATTGCCGACAAGATCGAGGCGCTGGCGGATGAATACCACGCCATGAGCGACGCCCAGCTCCAGGCCAAGACGCCGGAGTTCAAGAAGCGGCTGGCCGCCGGCGAGACGCTGGATGACATCCTGCCCGAGGCCTTCGCCACCGTTCGGGAGGCGGCGGACCGTGTGCTGGGCCTGCGTCCCTACCGGGTGCAGCTCATCGGCGGCATCGTGCTGCACCAGGGCCGTATCGCCGAGATGAAGACCGGTGAGGGCAAGACGCTGGTGGCCACCCTGCCCGCCTATCTGAACGCGCTGGCCGGCAAGGGCGTCCACATCGTCACCGTCAACGACTACCTGGCCAAGCGAGACAGCGAATGGATGGGCAAGGTCCACCGCTTCCTGGGGCTGACCGTGGGGCTGATCATCCACGACATGGACAAGAAGCAGCGCCAGGATGCCTACGCCGCCGACATCACCTACGGCACCAACAACGAGATGGGCTTCGACTACCTGCGTGACAACATGGCCATCTACGCCAATGAGCAGGTCCAGCGGGGCCACAGCTTTGCCATTGTGGACGAGGTGGACTCCATCCTCATCGATGAGGCCCGCACCCCCCTGATCATCTCCGGCATGGGCGAAAAGTCCACCCAGCTCTACGACATGGCCGAGATGTTCGCCAAGCCGCTGAAGAAATACGTGGTGGCGGAGACGGACGACAAGGCCGAGGAGGACGTGGACATCGACGCCGACTATGTGGTGGACGAGAAGGCGAAGACCGCCACGCTGACGGCCCGGGGCATCAAGAAGGCCGAGGAGTTCTTCAACCTGGAGAACCTCTCCGACCCGGAGAACTCCACCATCGCCCACCACATCAACCAGGCTATCAAGGCCCACGGTATCATGAAGCGGGACGTGGACTACGTGGTCAAGGACGGCGAGATCATCATCGTGGACGAGTTCACCGGCCGATTGATGTTCGGCCGCCGGTACTCCGAGGGTCTGCACCAGGCCATCGAGGCCAAGGAGCACGTCTCCGTCCAGCGGGAGAGCAAGACCCTGGCCACCATCACCTTCCAGAACTACTTCCGCCTGTACAGCAAGCTCTCCGGCATGACCGGTACGGCCCTCACCGAGGAGGAGGAGTTCGCCACCATCTATAAGCTGGATATCATCGAGATCCCCACCAACCGGCCCATCAAGCGTATCGACAACGAGGACGCCGTCTACAAGACGGAGAACGGCAAGTACCGGGCCGTCATCGAGCAGGTGAAGGCCTGCCACGCCAAGGGTCAGCCGGTACTGGTAGGTACCGTGTCCATCGAGAAGAACGAGCTGCTGGGCAAGATGCTGACCCGGGCCGGCATCAAGCACAATCTCCTCAACGCCAAGAACCATGAGCGTGAGGCGGAGATCGTTGCCCAGGCCGGCAAGCTGGGCGCCGTCACCGTGGCCACCAACATGGCCGGCCGTGGTACCGATATCATGCTGGGCGGCAACGCCGAATATCTGGCCACCGCCGATCTCCGCAAGGCCGGTCTCTCCGACGAACTGATCGCCGAGGCCACCGGCTACGCCGAGACGGACAACCAGGAGATCCTGGACGCCCGGAAGCTCTTTGCCGAGAAGCTGGCCCAGCACAAGGCCGAAATCGCCGGTGAGGCCGACAAGGTCCGTGAGGCCGGCGGATTGTTCATCATCGGCACCGAGCGCCACGACTCCCGCCGTATCGACAACCAGCTCCGCGGCCGCGCCGGCCGTCAGGGCGACCCTGGCGAGACCCGGTTCTACATCTCTCTGGAGGACGATCTGATGCGCCTCTTCGGCGGCGACCGGGTCACCGGCATCATGGAGCGCATGAACATCGACGAGGATACCCCCATCGAGAACAAAATGCTCTCCCGGGCCATCGAGCAGGCCCAGACCACCGTGGAGTCCCGGAACTTCCAGTCCCGTAAGTCCGTGCTGGAGTATGACGACGTGATGAACAAGCAGCGTGAGATCATCTATGGTCAGCGCAAGCAGGTGCTGGACGGCATGGACGTGAAGGAAGTCATCATGAACATGATGCACAGCGCCATCTCCCACCAGGTCCACTCCGCCTTTATGGGCCAGGAGCATCTGGACATGGCCTCCTGCCGGGAGATGCTGCGGGGCGTGGAGGGCATCTACTTCCCCAAGTATACCGTCCGCGTTGAGCCCAGCCAGCTGCCCGATCTGGTGGCTCAGGATTTCATCGACGCCTTCTCCGCCGCCGCCACCGACTACTACAACAAGAAGGAGGAGGAGATCACCTCCCCCGTCATGCGTGAGCTGGAGCGTGTGGTGCTGCTGCGGGTGGTGGACGAGTACTGGATGGATCACATCGACGCCATGACCGATCTGCGGCAGGGCATCCGCCTGCGGGCCTACGCCCAGACCGACCCCGTCATCGCCTATAAGAAGGAATCTCTGGAGATGTTTGAAGAGATGATCGCCGCCATCCAGGAGGAGACGGTGCGCCGCCTGTACTCCGTGCGTCTGAAGAAGGACCAGGAGGTCAAGCGTGAACGAGTGGCCTCCGGCATCACAGAGAACGTGGGCGGCGACGGCACCGTCAAAAAGCAGCCCAAGAAGGTGGTCAAGATCGGCCGCAATGACCCGTGTCCGTGTGGCAGCGGTCTGAAGTGGAAAAAGTGCACCTGCTCCCAGTACCACAGCAACTGAAAAACTTCGCCCATCTGCGGATGCGAAATCTGCGATTTCTTTTCGTCACAGGAGGTTCCATGTCCTTTCAAAACCATGAGCAAAACGGTCTGGTCTGGCTGACCAGCGACAATCTGCCCGGTATTCGCCACGGCTTTTCCACCCGCCGGGGCGGCGTCAGCACGCCTCCCTGGGACACGCTGAACCTGGGCACCGGCGGCGGAGACGATCCCCGCCGGGTATTGGAGAACTACCGCCGCTTCTGCGCCGTGGTGGGCACGGAGCCGGAGCGCTGCGTCCTCAGCCGCCAGGTCCACGAGGACAAGGTCCGCCTGGTCACCGAAGCGGACTGCGGCAAGGGCCTGTTCCGGGAGCGGGATTATACCAGTGTGGACGCCATGATCTGTGACACTCCGGACGTGGCGCTGGTGGTGTTCTCCGGCGACTGCAACGTGATCCTGCTTCACGACCCCGTCCGCGGCGCCATCGGTGCGGCCCACGCCGGCTGGCGCGGTACGGCTCTGGGCATTGCCGCCAAGACGGTGCGCGCCATGGTGGACAGCTTCGGCTGTGATCCCGCCCACATCCGCGCCGCCATCGGCCCCTCCATCGCCCAGTGCTGTTTCGAGACCGACGATGACGTTCCCGCCGCCCTGCGGGCGGCCCTGGACGACGCCGTGGAACCCTATATGACCCGGATCGGAGAAAAGTGGCACATCGATCTCAAGGGCATCAACGCCCTGTGGCTGCGCCGTGCGGGCGTGGAGCGGGTCGACATCTGCGACCACTGCACCGCCTGCCGTCCGGACCTCTACTGGTCCCACCGGAAGATGGGCAAGGCCCGGGGATCCCAGATCGCCATGATCGCCCTGTAACAGGAGTTTTCCCATGAAAAAACGACTATTTGCGCTGTTCCTGGCCGTCGCCATGCTCTGGCTCACCGGCTGCACGGACCTAGATGGGCCCGAGGAGGATCCCTTCAGCGACCTGGCCCAGTACTACACTCCGGTGGACAACAGCGATTCCGCCCCGGCCCTGCGGAGCTTTGCCCTGCCCTATTTCAGCCAG
Organism: uncultured Eubacteriales bacterium; assembly: GCA_900317425.1. Taxonomy (GTDB): domain Bacteria; phylum Bacillota; class Clostridia; order Oscillospirales; family Oscillospiraceae; genus Vescimonas. Next base: position 60,356 of record ONGR01000005.1, read on the forward strand.
ACGACGCTGGACCCCGTCACCTGTCCCGACGGGCCCCACCAGACCATCGGCGCTCTGCTTTATGAAGGGCTCTTTTCCCTGGACGGGGCGTTTCAGCCCCAGCCGGTGCTCTGCGTCAGCTGCGCCTATGATGCCGCCTCCTTCACCTACACGATCACGCTGCGCCAGGGCGTCACCTTTTCCGACGGCTCCGCTCTGACCGCCTCCGACGTGGTATCCACGCTGCAGCGGGCCAGGGGCTCCGCCCGGTACGGCGGCCGTCTGGCAGAGGTCAAGTCCGTCTCCGGCAGCGGCAATACCGTGACCGTCACCCTGAAGAGCGCCAACAGCAGCTTCGCCTCCCGTCTGGACATCCCCGTGGTCAAGGCCGGCACGGAGGACGATCCCGTCCCCACCGGCACCGGGCGCTACGTCTGGCGGGACGAGGACGGCGGTCCCTGCCTCATGGCCAACGAGAACTGGTGGCAGCAGAAGACCCTGCCCATGGAGCGCATCGGCCTGCAGCAGTGCAAGGACAATGACTCCGTAGCCTATGCCTTCTATTCCCGGGAGATCCAGCTGATCGCCTGTGATCTGACCGGCACGGCCACCGCCAATGTATCCGGCGGAGGCGACTACACCGACGCCCCCACGGCGCTGATGCAGTACGTGGGCTTCAACGCCAAGTCCAAGCTGTTCTCCAACGGTGCCCTCCGCACCGCCATGAGCCTGGGCATCGACCGGGTGGGCTGCGTCAACGCCTACCTGCTGGGCCACGGCACCGCCGCCCAATTCCCCGTCTCCCCGGCCAGCCCCCTCTATCCCGTCGACCTGGAGCGGTCCTACTCCCCCGACGACTTTGCCGCCGCCATGGAGGCGGCCGGCTTCTCCACAGGCACGGAGCGCCCGGCCACCATGATCATCAGCTCGGAAAACCAGTTCCGGGTCCAGGCCGCCCGGAAGATCGCCGAGGATCTGTCCCGGTATGACGTGAAGATCACCGTCTCCGTTCTCCCCTGGGCCAGCTTCCAGCAGGCGCTGAAGGACGGCAAATACGATCTCTATTACGGGGAGTGCAAGCTCACCGCCGACTGGGATCTCACCCCCTTGCTGGGTAAGGACGGCGGGCTGAATTTCAGCGGCTACAGTGACGCGAAGAACCTGCCGCCCCTGCTGAGCGCCGCAGCCGCCGCCGATGCCGAGGCCCGGCCCGAAGCAGTCAAAAACCTGTGTGCCTACGTACAGCAGCAGGCCCCCTTCGCCCCGGTGTGCTTCAAGAACGTCTCCGTCCTGCTGCCCTCCGGGGCCGTGGACGAGATCACTCCCACCGCCGCCGATCCCTTCTGGAGTCTGGATCAGTGGGCTATGCACTGGGCTGAGGAATAACTGGTAAATGAGATAAAAGAAGCCAGCGGAGTGAACTCCGCTGGCTTCTTTGCTTTATCTTTCAGTAGGTTCGGATTACGGCGGACACCTTGCCCAGGATGGTGGCGTGGCGGCCGTCAATGGGCTGGTAATCGGGGTTTTCCGGCAGGAGCCACACTTCGCTGCCCTTGCGCTGCAGGCGCTTCACTGTGGCCTCATCCTCCAGCAGGGCCACCACGATCTCGCCGTTGCGGGCGTCCTGCTGCTGGTGGACCACCACCAGGTCGTCCGGCAGGATGCCGGCATAGAGCATGGACTCGCCCCGCACCCGCAGGGCAAAGTACTCCCCGTCCCGCCCGGCGGTGTCGAAGGTCAGATAGTCCTCGATGCACTCCTGAGCCAGAATGGGTGTTCCGGCGGCAACACTGCCCACGATGGGCACCTTGCCGGCAGGGATCTCCGGCTCTACCGGCTGCGCCTTTACGGGCTCTACAGGAGCTGCCGCGGCAACCGGAGGCATCTGGACCAGGGTAATGGCCCGTCCCTTGCCGGCTCCCTTGGTCAGCACCCCCAGCTCCTCCATGTGCCTGAGGTGGAAGTGCACGGTGGAGGGGGATTTCAATCCCACCGCCTCGCCGATCTCCCGCACGGAGGGGGGGTAGCCCTGCCGCCGGATCATCTCGGCGATATAGTCATAGATGCGCTGCTGCATCTTCGTCATCTGTGCCATACGGTTCTCCTTTCCGCCCGCTCCCATAATCTCCTGCTGACAGTATATCACATCCGTTTGTAAATTGCAACATTTGTTCTATATTTTTTCAGGGAAATCCGGTGGAATATCGGATAAAATCGGACAAAACCCCCTTGAATTTTACTCATGATTGTGGTAGTATGTTTTGTACTGTGAGAAAGTGCCTTACGGCATGAAATACGTTTGAAGGAGTATCCGCTATGTTGATTTTCGTTACCATTCTGCAGCTGCTGGTGGGTCTGATTCTGACCGCCATCGTGCTGTTCCAGTCCGGCAAGAGCCAGGGTCTGTCCGGTGCCATCGGCGGCATCGCTGACTCCTATATGGCAAAGAGCAAGGCCAAGTCCCTGGACGCCAAGCTGGCCAAGGCTACCAAGTGGGTGGCTGCCGCGTTCATCGTGCTGACCCTCATCCTCAACTGCATGGTCGCCGCCGGTGCCGTGAAGTAAGGCAAATTCCAATAAAAAAACACCGCGCTGTCGTTGACAGCGCGGTGTTTCTTTCTGTTTTTTCGTTACCGCAGGTCGAAGTACCAGCCGGCGGCGTAGTCGTCCCCGTGCCACTCATCCACCCGCAGGGCAAAGGGCTCCAGGCCATCGTACCCTTCGGCGTTAAAGTGAAGCAGAAGGCGGCCTTCGTCGGTGGTCTGGGTGGTCAGATCATTCAGTTCCTGCTCGACGCCCTCATCGTCGATACAGCAGAGCGTGGCATAGAATTCGTGGTCGCTGTCAGCAAAGGCCGCCTCCAGCTCCACGATGATCGCCTTCTCCTGATCGTCCCGGGTCCAGCTGTTCACGGTGATCGTCGTGCCATCCAACAGGACCAGCTCATCTCCCATGGGCGCGTCGTAGGAATACTCGTCAGCAGGGGTCACCACCACGCTGCCGGGCACGGGATCGTCCTCGTGGAATCCTCCCTCAAAAACACGGTCTAGCACGTTGGTACCGGCCAGAATGGCCAGGATAATGGCCAACACAGCGCCCAGGATACCGCTGCCCCTGGACCTCTTTTTCCTGCCCTTTCCGGCGGCAAGCTGGTTCAGAAACGCCGCCGCACTCTGACCGGCTTTGTGCGTCTCCTTCCGCTTGCCGTGGCGGGTCTGATCCTCATAGCAGACCTTCTCCTCGTGGCACTCCTTCTCCTCAAAGCAAACCTTGCCGGCAGCCTTGTTCCGCTTCTCATAGGCGGCGTCCGTCATATGCTGGATGGTGCCGTCGGGATTCACGCGCTCCCGCTTGGGCGGGCGGTTATAGGCGCCGCAGCCGGGGCAGCAGCCCTCTTTCTCATAGCTGTAGATCTTTCCACATGCCTTGCAGCGGATGTTAGCCATAGGATCCCCTCCCTTTTCTGTTCTCTATCTGTGGAGATGATACCATCTCTCGGGCGATCTGTCTATCAACCTGGGGTTGCCGGTGGGCACTTTTTTCGTCGCCATAGCGCAACCTGAGGTTTCATGCTCTCATTATACCATAACGCTGCAACGAAAAACACCCTTTTCTATGGGCACAGTCCATAGAAAAGGGTGTTTTTATGTTCGGTATCTTCCGCTTACTTCACCAGTTCGATGATGGCGGTCTCAGCGGCGTCACCGCGGCGAACGCCGGTGCGGATGATGCGGGTATAACCGCCGTTGCGCTCAGCGTACTCCGGGGCGATCTGCTTGAACAGCTTGTTGGCAACGTCCTCTCTGGTGATGAAGGCCAGAGCCTGACGGTAAGCTGCCAGGTCGCCCTTCTTGCCGAGGGTGATCATCTTCTCGGCCATGGGCTTGATCTCCTTGGCGCGGGTGATGGTGGTCTCCATCTGGCCCTTGTCCAGGAAATCGGTGACCTGCTGACGGAGCATCGCCATACGCTGATCGGTGGTCTTACCGAGCTTACGAGTTCCGGGCATTTCAGTTTCCTCCTTGTAAGGATATTCCGCGCGAAGCGCGAAGCAGTTAGTTGTTTTCTTCGCTGGCCAGGGACAGACCCATCATCGCCAGCTTGTTGATGACTTCCTCCAGAGACTTGCGTCCCAGGTTGCGCACCTTCATCATCTCGTCCTCGGTCTTGGAGATCAAGTCCTCGACGGTATTGATATTGGCGCGCTTGAGGCAGTTGAAGCTGCGAACGGACAGATCCAGCTCCTCGATGGTCAGCTCCAGCACCTTGTCACGCTGATCGGTGGATTTCTCCACGACGGTGGACTTGTCGCCCAGCGTATCGCTCAGGTCGGTGAAAAGGGCGAAGTGATCGCAGAGGATCTTCGCGCCCAGGGACACAGCGTCACGGGCGGAAATGGTGGAATCCGTCCAGACCTCCAGGGTCAGCTTGTCGAAGTCCGTCATGGTGCCAACGCGGGTGTTCTCCACCGTGTAGTTGACCTTGTACACGGGGGTATAGATCGAGTCGATGGGGATAACGCCGATCACGCCGCCCCGCAGCGCCTTGTTGCGGTCTGCGGACACGTAACCGCGGCCGTGATTCAGGGTGATCTCCATGCTCAGCGTGGCGCCCACGTCCAGAGTCGCAATGTGCAGCTCGGGATTCAGGACTTCCACCTCGCCGTCGCTCTTGATGTCGCCGGCCGTGACCTCACAGGGACCGACAGCCTCGATAAAGACCGTCTTGGTGCCCTCGCAATACAGCTTGGTCAGCAGGTTCTTGACATTCAGAACGATCTCCGTCACGTCCTCTTTCACACCGGGAATGGTGGAAAACTCGTGCTGGACGCCGGCGATCTTGATGCTGGTGGCGGCGGTTCCGGGCAGGGACGAGAGCATAATGCGGCGCAGCGCATTGCCCAGGGTCGTGCCGTAGCCGCGCTCCAGAGGCTCGATCACATATTTTCCATAGGAGGCATCGCCGGGTGTTTCAATACACTCGATCTGGGGCTTCTCAATTTCGATCATGCAGTACCCTCCTTCAAATTCTCGTTGCAGCGCAGGACAAGTCCCGCGCATATTTGGATTCGTATGCTAATGAGGGTGGCGACCCTATTACTTGGAGTACAACTCGACGATGAGGTGCTCTTCGATGGGCATGTCGATATCCTCGCGGGCGGGAAGCTTGGCAACAGTGCCCTTCAGGGCGTTCTTGTCGCGCTCCAGCCACTGGGGAACGGTGACCATGGGAGCATCTTCGGCGGTCAGGCGCTTGAAGGCGGCGTTGGAACGGCTGCCTTCCTTGACCTCGATCACATCGCCCACACGAACCAGATAGGAGGGGATGTTCACCTTCTGACCGTTCACGGTGAAGTGAGCGTGGTTCACCAGCTGACGGGCCTCACGGCGGGTCATGGCGAAGCCCAGACGGTACACCACGTTGTCCAGACGGCGCTCAACCAGGCTCAGCAGGTTCTCGCCGGTCTTGCCGGGCATACGGGAAGCCTTCTCATAGTACATATGGAACTGCTTCTCCAAAATGCCATAGACGAACTTGACCTTCTGCTTCTCATTCAACTGAACAGCATACTCGCTCTTCTTCTTTCTCATCTGGCCGCCGGGGTTGCGCTTGGTCTCCTTCTTGGAGTAACCCATGACGGTAGGAGAAATGCCCAGCGCCTTGCAACGCTTGGCGATCGGCTGCATATTCTTAGCCATAATCTAAAATCCTCCTTCTTAACTTACACGCGACGACGCTTGGGGGGACGGCATCCGTTGTGGGGGATGGGGGTGACGTCCTTGATCATCGTCACTTCCAGACCCACGGCCTGCAGGGCGCGGATGGCAGCCTCACGACCCTGGCCGGGGCCCTTCACGAAGACCTCAACGGTCTTCAGGCCGTGCTCCATGGCCGCCTTGGCAGCGGTCTCGGCAGCACTCTGTGCAGCAAAGGGAGTGGACTTCTTGCTACCACGGAAACCCAGGCCGCCGGAGGAGGCCCAGCTCAGAGCGTTGCCCTGAGAGTCGGTAACGGTAACCATGGTGTTGTTGAAGGAAGAACGGATATGGACCTGTCCTTTTTCAACGTTTTTCTTTTCACGACGGCGGCGAATGACCTTCTTGCCGCTGTTCTTAGCAGTAGCCATACTTGATTCTCCCCTCCTTACTTCTTCTTGTTAGCAATGGTCTTCTTGGGACCCTTGCGGGTACGGGCGTTGGTCTTGCTGCGCTGACCACGAACGGGCAGGCCGCGGCGATGACGGGTGCCGCGATAGCAGCCGATCTCCGTCAGACGCTTGATGTCCAGCGCCACCTGACGACGCAGATCACCCTCGACCACGTACTCGTGGTCAATGGCCTCACGGAGCTTGTTCTCCTCGGCCTCGGTCAGATCCTTCACGCGGGTGTCAGGGTTAATGCCTGTTTTCGCCAGGATGTCCTGAGCGCTCTTTCTGCCAATACCATAGATATAGGTCAAACCGATTTCGATTCGCTTATCCTTGGGCAGGTCAATACCGGCAATACGTGCCATACTTTTAAAGCACCTCCACTTTCTACTTAGCCCTGTCTCTGCTTATGCTTGGGATTCTCGCAAATGACCATAACACGGCCTTTGCGGCGAATGACCTTGCACTTCTCGCACATGGGCTTCACGGACGGTCTCACTTTCATGTTATTGTACCTCCTACTTACTACGCCAGGTAATCCGGCCACGGGTCAGATCGTAGGGTGACATCTCGACGGTCACCTTGTCACCGGGCAGAATCCTGATGTAATTCATTCTGAGCTTTCCGGAAATATGCGCTAATATCGTGTGTCCATTTCCAATGTCAACTTGGAATGTGGTGTTGGGCAGCGATTCGACGACCACGCCCTCGACTTCGATCATATCGGATTTTGCCAAGTGTTCATCCCTCCTGGTCTGGATTACCGCTGCTCACGGCAGCGATGGCTCTACGAAGCTCACTGTTGGTGATTTTTTCGTTGCTCCTGATCTTTTCGGCGACAGGGCTTTGGCTCCGGGCCACCAGCTCCACGTGCTTGCGCCGCTTCCGCTTGGGGCTCTCCAGCCGCCGCCGCTTGCCGTCGGCCAGCAGGAGGAAGTCACCCTCCGTCGCGAGGACGAAGAAGTAACTCCCCGTGTCCCTGCCGGCGATTGCTTTTACGATGTTTGATTTCGCAATGTCCATAGCGTTACACCAAAGACTTCTCGGGATCCGTCAGGATCTCCGGCTCGCCGTCCGTGATGAGAATCGTATTCTCATAGTGGGCGGCGTTCTTGCCGTCGGCGGTCTTCACCGTCCAGCCGTCGCTCATCTGGATGATCGACGCGGTACCGGCGTTCACCATGGGCTCCACGGCGATGGTCATGCCCCGCAGCAGGCGGGGACCGTGACCGGGCTCACCGTAGTTGGGGACCTCGGGCGCCTCGTGCATCTTCCGTCCGATGCCGTGACCGACATATTCCCGGACGATGCTGAAGCCCTGGGCCTCCACGTAGGTCTGTACGGCGTGGGAGATGTCCTTGATGTGGTACCCCTCCCGGGCGTACTTGATGCCCTCGAAGAAGCTCTGCTGGGTCACGCGGATCAGCCGCATGGCCTCCTCGGACACCTGACCGCAGGGGTAGGTGCCGGCGCAGTCCCCGTGGAATCCGCCGATGTAGGCGCCCACGTCCACGCTGACGATGTCGCCCTCGTGCAGCACCCGTTTGCCGGGAATGCCGTGGATGATCTCGTCGTTGACGCTGACGCACACGCTGGCGGGATAGCCGTTGTAGTTGAGAAACGACGGGACGGCTCCCTGGGACTTGATGAACTCGAACACTGCTTTGTCAATTTGGTGGGTTGTTACGCCGGGTTTTACCATTTCCCGTGCCACAGCACGGGCAGCCGCGGTAATTTTTCCCGCCCGGCGCATCAGTTCGATCTCGCGGTTGGATTTCAGTGTGATCATTGTTCGCACCTCAATACCGCCAGGATCGCCTGTGTCGTATCCTCCACAGAGGGCTGATCCGGCACAGTTTTCAGAATCCCACGGGCCTCGTAGAAACCCTTCAGGGGCTCTGTCTCTTTATGATAGACCGACAGACGATCCAGGACCGTCTCCGGCTTATCATCCTTGCGCTGCACCAGCTTGCCGCCGCAGCTATCGCACACGCCTTCGACCTTGGAGGGAACACTGACGATGTGATAGCTTCTGCCGCAAACCTCGCACACGCGACGGCCGCTCATCCGCTGAACGATCTTCTCGTCCGGCACCTCGATGGCGACCACGGCGTCGAATCTGATACCGGCCTCCTCCAATGCCTCGGCCTGAGCGATCGTGCGGGGCACGCCGTCCAGGATGAAGCCGTTGGCACAGTCGGCCTCTTGTAAGCGCTCATTGATGACACCGATGATGACCTCATCGGGCACCAGATGTCCGGCGTCCATGTACTCCTTGGCCTTCAGGCCCACAGGCGTACCGTTCTTGATCGCCGCACGCAGGATGTTTCCGGTGGAAATCGTGGGGATCCCCAGGATTTCCTTCAGAATTTCCGCCTGGGTGCCCTTACCGGCACCCGGAGCACCTAAAAGAATCAGTTTCATGATACACCTCTTATTCCAGGAACCCCTTGTACTGACGCATCAGCATCTGAGACTCCAGGGCCTGGACGGTCTCCAGCGCAACACCCACGACGATGATGACGGAGGTGCCGCCGATAGCCAGGTTGGGAACGCTCACGGCCTTGCCGATGATCAGCGGTAGGATCGCCACAACACCCAGATAGATGGCGCCGAACAGCGTCACCTTGTTCAACACCTTCCTGATGAAGTCTGTGGTGGGCTTGCCCGGACGGAAACCGGGGATGAAGCCGCCGTTCTTCTTCAGGTTGTTGGAGATCTCCACGGGGTTGAACTGGATGGTGGAGTAGAAATAGCTAAAGCCAATGATCAGAAGGAAGTAGATCAGCATGTACAGGACCGACTTGGTGTCGATGGCCTGCAGAACGCCGTACCAGAAGGTGCCCTCTGCCGGCGACGGGAAGAACGCGGCGACGGTAGCGGGGATCATGGCGATAGACTGGGCGAAGATGATGGGCAGAACGCCGGACATGTTCACCTTCATGGGAAGGGTGGATGCCTGGCCGCCGTACATCTTGCGGCCCACCTGACGCTTGGCATACTGTACGGGGATGCGGCGCTCGGCGCCGTTGACCCAGGTGATCAGAACGATCAGGGCCAGCACACCCACGACGATCAGCAGCACCATCCACCACTTCAAGGTACCGGCACGCAGACCGGCGAACATCTGTCCGACCAGAGTGGGGACGCGGCTGAGAATGCCGGCGAACAGGATGATGGAAATGCCGTTGCCGATGCCGAACTCGGTGATCTGCTCACCCATCCACATGACGAAGGCACTGCCGGCGATGAAGGAAACAACGATCACCAGGAACGCCCAGAAGTGGTTGGCGGTCAGGATGTTGGCCCGGTTCATCAGCACGTAGTAGCCCCAGCCCTGCAGAACGGCAATGGCGATGGTGGCATAGCGGGTAATGGACTGGATCTTCTTCTTGCCCTCCTCGCCGCCGTCGCGGGCCAGACGCTCCAGGGAGGGGATGGCGATGGTCAGCAGCTGGATGATGATGGAGCTGTTGATGTAGGGCTGGACGCCCAGGGCGAAGATGGTGGCATTGGCAAAGGCGCCGCCGGACATCACGTTGTACAGGCCAAGCACCGTGGTGCTCATCTGATCGATGTACTGGCCCAGCAGACGGGTGTTCACATAGGGGGCGGGGATGGCGTTACCAATGCGGAAGATCAGCAGGATCAGCGCGGTAAAGACGATCTTCTTGCGAAGCTCGGGGATCCCCCACGCCTTGCGGATCGTTGCAATCACTTCAGATCACCTCGGCCTTTCCACCGGCCGCTTCGATGGCTTCCTTGGCGGCCTGGGAGAAGGCGTTGGCCTGCACGGTCACCTTCTTGGTCACGTTACCGTTACCCAGAACCTTGTAGCCGTACTCACACTTGCTCAGGATACCCTTGGCAAGCAGAGCCTCTGCGGTGACGACCTCGCCGTCCTCAAACTTGTTGAGGGCGCTCAGGTTGATGATCTCCAGGGGCTTAGCGAAAATGTTGTTGAAACCGCGCTTGGGGATGCGGCGGGCCAGAGGCATCTGGCCGCCCTCAAAGCCGATGCGGGTGCCGCCGCCGGAGCGGGCCTTCTGACCCTTGTGGCCGCGGCCGGCGGTCTTGCCGTTACCGGAGCCGGCGCCCCGGCCCTTGCGATAGGCTTCCTTGGTGGAGCCAGCTGCGGGAGACAGTTCATTCAGTTTCATTCTCTCGCACCTCCTTATTCAGCTTCGGTGACCTGCAGCAGGTAACCGATCTTGGCGATCTTGCCGCGGGTCTGGTCATTGTCGGGCTGCACGGTGCTGTCGCCGATCTTGCGCAGACCCAGGGAATGGGCAGTAGCAATGTGCTTTTCCAGTCTGCCGTTGAGGCTCTTGACGAGCTTGATATTCAGATTAGCCATGGTTGCCCTCCTTAACCTACGATCTCGTCCGTGGTCTTGCCGCGGGTGCGGGCGACCTCTTCCGGCGTACGCAGGGCCTTCAGGCCCTCGAAGGTGGCAGCCACCACGTTGACAGCGGTGTTGGAGCGCAGGCACTTGGTACGGATATCCTTGATGCCGGCAGCCTCCATGATGATACGCACCGGACCGCCGGCGATCACACCGGTACCGGGAGCGGCGGGCTTCATCAGCACGCGGCCGGCGCCAGCCTCACCGATCACCTCGTGGGGGATGGTGCTGCCGGACAGGGACACATTGATCATGTTCTTCTTGGCGTCTTCAATGCCCTTGCGGATCGCCTCGGGCACCTCGGCGGCCTTGCCCAGGCCGAAACCGACCTTGCCCTTGCCGTCGCCGACGACCATCAGAGCGGAGAACTTCATGACACGACCGCCCTTGACCGTCTTGGACACGCGGTTCGTGGCTACGACTTTCTCGATATACTCGCTGGGTTCTCTTTCAAATCTTGCCATTGTCATTTATCCTCCTCTCTTAGAATTCCAGGCCGCCCTCGCGGGCGCCTTCGGCCAGCTCAGCAACGCGGCCGTGGTACACGTAACCGCCGCGGTCAAACACAACGGCGTCGATGCCCTTGGCCTTGCAGCGCTCGGCGACCAGCTTGCCCACGGCACGGGCTGCGGTCTTGTTGCCGCCGTTGCCTTCGATCTCCTTGTCCAGGGAGGAAGCGGAAACCAGCGTGTTGCCGGCCACGTCGTCGATCACCTGGGCATAGATATTCTTCTCGCTGCGGAACACGTTCAGACGGGGACGCTCAGGAGTGCCGAACACCTTGGAGCGGACTCTCTTGTGGCGCTTCAAGCGCTGCGCGTTGGTATTGGGTCTCTTAATCATTTACGGCACACCTCCTTACTTCTTGGCGCCAGTCTTACCCACCTTGCGGCGGATGACTTCATCAACATACTTGATACCCTTGCCCTTATAAGGCTCGGGAGGACGCTTCTCGCGGACTTCCGCCGCGAACTGGCCCACCTTCTGCTTGTCGCAGCCGGAGATCACGATCTTGTTGGCGGCGGGAACGTCGATGGTGATACCATCGATCTCGGGCACGATGACCTGATGGGAATAACCCAGGTTCATGACCAGCTTGTCGCCTTCCTTAGTGGCACGGTAACCGACACCGTTGATCTCCAGCTCCTTCTTGAAGCCTTCGCTGACGCCGACGACCATGTTGTGCAGCAGAGCGCGGGTCATGCCGTGCAGAGCGCAGTGAGCCTTGTCGTCGGAGGGGCGCTTAACATGGATGACGTTGCCTTCCTGCTCCAGGATCATCTCGGGGTGCAGGGCCTGAGTCAGGGTACCCTTGGGGCCCTTGACGGTGACAACGTTGTTCTCCGCCACGGTGACTTCCACACCGGCGGGGACGGTAATGGGCATTCTACCAATTCTAGACATTGTTCAAATACCTCCTTACCATACGAATGCCAGGACTTCGCCGCCGACGTGAGCTGCGCGAGCAGCCTTATCGGTCATGACGCCCTTGGAAGTGGATACGATTGCGATGCCCAGACCACGCAGCACGCGGGGCAGTTCATCGGCGCCCACGTAAACACGCAGGCCGGGCTTGGACACGCGGCGCAGACCGGAAATGACCTTCTCCTTGCCGGCGTTGTACTTCAGGGTGATGCGGATGATGCCCTGGGTACCGTCGTCCACGATCTGGAAGGCCTTGATGTAGCCCTCGTCCAGCAGGATCTGAGCGATGCTCTTCTTCATGTTGGAGGCGGGAACGTCAACGGTCTCATGCTTGGCGTTGTTGGCGTTGCGGATACGGGTCAGCATATCGGCAACAGGATCAGTGATGTGCATTTTGTTATCCTCCTATTTTAGAGTTACAGGCGTTTGCCTGTTTAGGCAGCGAGGTATCACTGCTAATTTGGAGCATCCGCGGACGGACACGTAATTAACAGTGACCTTTCGCCATCCTTTTATGTTACCAAGAGGGTGCCCCCTCTGCGGTACGGGTTTGGTTGCCCTTGCGGGCGGTTGGGTGATTTACCAGGAAGCCTTGCGGACACCGGGGATCTCGCCCTTGTAAGCCAGGGTCCGGAAGCAGATACGGCAGACACCGTAGTCACGCAGATAGGCGTGAGGACGGCCGCAGATCTTGCAGCGGTTGTACTTACGGGTGGAGAACTTCGCGGGAGCCTTCTGCTTCAGCTTCATAGACAGCTTTGCCATGTTCGTACTCCTCCTAATCAGCGTTCAAAGGGAGCGCCGACCAGGGTCAGCAGCTCACGAGCTTCTTCATCGGTCTGGGCCGTGGTGCAGATGACGATATCCATGCCGCGGATCTTGTCGATCTTGTCGTACTCGATCTCGGGGAAAATCAGCTGCTCCTTGACACCCAGGGCATAGTTGCCGCGGCCGTCGAAGGCGTTGGCGCTGATGCCGCGGAAGTCGCGGACACGGGGCAGAGCCACGTTGAACAGACGATCCAGGAACTCCCACATCTTGTCGCCGCGCAGCGTCACCTTGGCGCCGACGGGCATGCCCTCACGCAGCTTGAAGTTAGCCACGGACTTCTTGGCGATGGTGATGATAGCCTTCTGGCCGGTGATGGCGCTCAGGTCTTTCACCACGGCATCCAGGACCTTGGGGTTCTCACGAGCCTCGCCGCAGCCCACGTTCACGACGACCTTGTCGATCTTGGGAATCTGCATGGTGGACTTGTAACCGAACTTCTTGAAGAGAGCGGGAGCCACTTCCTCAGTGTACTTAACTTTCAGACGTGCCATTTTTCACTACTCTCCTTTCTCAAAGCTCGGCGCCGCAGTGCTTGCACACGCGGACCTTCTTGCCGTCCTTCACCTGGAAGGCGACGCGGGTGGCCTTGTCGCACTTGGGGCAGACGACCTGGACCTTGCTGGCGTACAGAGCGGCCTCACGCTTGACGATGCCGCCCTCCTCGCCCTGACGGTGGGGCTTGATGTGGCAGGTCACCATGTTGACGCCCTCGACAACGACCTTGCGCTCGCTGGGGATGGTGCCCAGGACCTTGCCGGTCTTGCCCTTGTCCTTGCCGGACAGAACGACGACCTTGTCGTTCTTCTTGATCTTCAGACTATTCATTTCTCTGGCCCCTCCTTACACAACTTCGGGAGCGAGGGACAGGATCTTCATGTAATCCTTGTCGCGCAGCTCACGAGCAATGGGCCCAAAGATACGGGTACCTCTGGGGTTCTTGTCGTCCTTGATCAGGACGGCGGCGTTGTCGTCAAAACGGACGTAGGTGCCGTCAGCGCGGCGGACACCCTTGGCGCTGCGGACGATAACGGCCTTGACGACCTCACCCTTCTTCACCTGGCCGCCGGGGGTGCTCTTGCGCACGGAGGCGACGATCACGTCACCGATGTTGCCGTACTTGCGCTTGGAGCCGCCCAGCACCCGGATGCACTTGATTTCCTTGGCGCCGGTATTATCGGCGACCTTCAGATAGCTTTCAGGCTGAATCATACTGGCACCTCCTTACTTGGCCTTCTCAACGATCTCGACCACGCGCCATCTCTTGTCCTTGGACAGGGGGCGGGTCTCCATCACCTTCACAACATCGCCTACACCGCAGGTATTGTTCTCGTCATGGGCCTTCAGCTTGTAGGTCCGGCCGACGATCTTCTTATACAGCGGGTGAGCGACGCGGTCCTCGATGGCCACGACCACGGTCTTATCCATCTTGTCGGACACCACTTTGCCCACACGAACCTTGCGGGAGGAAATTCTCTTCTCTTCCATGTTACTTCTCCTCCTTTTCACGGATAACGGTCTTGACGCGGGCAATATCACGCTTGGTTTCAGCGATCTTGAGAGGATTGTCCAGCTGATTGGTTGCGTGCTGCATACGCAGGAAGAACAGATCCTTCTTCAGGGAGTCGAGCTTTTCGTTGAGCTGCTCAACGCTCATTGCACGTACTTCAGTTGCCTTCATCTCATTCACCTACTTCCTCAGCGGCGAGCTCCTCGCGCTTGACGATCTTCGTCTTGATGGGCAGCTTGTGGCTGGCCAGACGCAGAGCCTCGCGAGCGACCTCTTCGGAGACACCGGCGATCTCAAACATGACACGGCCGGGCTTAACGACTGCGACCCAGTACTCGGGAGAACCCTTACCGGAACCCATACGGGTCTCAGCGGGCTTCTCGGTGATGGGCTTATCAGGGAAGATCTTGATCCACACCTGACCGCCACGCTTGGTGTAACGAGTCATGGCGATACGGGCAGCTTCGATCTGATTGCTGGTGATCCACGCGGGCTCACAAGCGACGAGGCCGAATTCACCGTAAGTAACGGTGTTGCCTCTCATGGCCTTGCCGGTGAGGCGGCCACGGTGTACTCTGCGGTACTTAACTCTCTTAGGCAGAAGCATTACTGAGCGCCTCCTTCTTTCTTTTCTGCGGGCTTGCGGAAACCGCCCTCGGGACGAGGACCGCGGTTGTAACCGCCCTCACGGCGCTGGCCGTCGCGGTTGTAACCGCCCTCGCGGCGCTGACCGTCACGGTTGTAACCGCCACGACGATCGCCGTCACGGCGGCCGCGGCGCTCACGGCGCTCCTGATAGGGCTTGGTGGTATCCAGGGTGCGGGGGGTGGTGCGCAGGGTCTGGGTCAGGATCTCGCCCTTGTAGATCCACACCTTCACGCCGATGCGGCCGAAGGTGGTAGCAGCCTCGGCGAAGCCGTAGTCGATGTCGGCGCGCAGGGTCTGCAGGGGGATGGTACCCTCGTGATAGTGCTCGGTACCGGCGATCTCGCGGCCGCCCAGACGGCCGTTGCAGTTGCACTTGATGCCCTTGGCGCCGGCGCGCATGGCGCGGCCCATGGCATTCTTCATGGCGCGGCGGTGAGAGATGCGCTTCTCGATCTGAGCGGCGATGTTCTCAGCCACCAGCTGAGCGTCCATATCGGGGTTGCGGACCTCGACGATGTTCAGCTTCACGGTCTTGCCGATCAGCTTCTCAACGCTCTTGCGATACTCCTCGACCTGCTCGCCGCCCTTGCCGATCACGACGCCGGGACGGGCCACGTGCAGATAGATGGTAACGACCTCGCTGCTGCGCTCGATCTCGATCTTGGAGACGCCTGCAGCAAACAGGAGCTTCTTCAGGTACTGACGGATCTTGTGGTCCTCGACCAGCAGATCGCCAACCTTCTCATTGCTGGCATACCAACGGGAATCCCAGTCTTTGATGACGCCCACGCGCATGCCGTGGGGATTAACTTTCTGTCCCATAAAACTGTCTCCTCCCTTTAGTCTCTCTCAGCGACGGCCAGCGTCACGTGAGAGGTTCTCTTGTTGATGCGATAGGCGCGGCCCTGAGCGCGGGGCATCATGCGCTTCAGGATGGGGCCGGCAGTGGCGTACACCTGGGTGACAACCAGCTTGTCGGCGTCCATGTGGAAGTTGTTCTCCGCATTGGCGCAGGCGCTCTTGAGCAGCTTGATCAGGGGCTCGGAGGCGGCCTTGGGGGTGCTCATCAGGATGGCCATGGCGGTCTTGGTGTCCTTGCCGCGGATCAGATCGCACACGATCTGGACCTTACGGGGAGAGATGCGGACGTATCTCAAATAAGCTTTAGCTTCCATGTTCTGCATCCTCCTTACTTAGACTTGGCGTGGCCGCGGAAGGTGCGGGTGGGAGCGAACTCACCCAGCTTGTGGCCGACCATATCCTCCTGGATATAGACGGGCACGTGACGGCGGCCGTCGTGCACTGCGATGGTGTGGCCGACGAAGGAGGGGAAGATGGTGGAGCTGCGGCTCCAGGTCTTCAGCACGTTCTTCTCGCCGGTCTTGTTCATTTCTTCAACCCGCTTCAGAAGCTCAGGGGCAACATACGGGCCTTTTTTGATAGATCTGCTCATATTAACTTGCCTCCTTTACTTCACGTTGCGACGCTTGACAATAAACTTGTCGGTGGGATTCTTCTTGCTGCGGGTCTTGTAACCCAGAGCGGGCTTGCCCCAGGGGGTCACAGGGCCGGGACGGCCGACGGGGGACTTGCCCTCACCACCGCCGTGGGGGTGATCGCAGGGGTTCATGACGCTGCCGCGAACGGTGGGACGCCAACCCATGTGACGCTTACGACCGGCCTTACCGATCTGGATGTTCTCGTGCTCCAGGTTGCCGACCTGACCGATGCAGGCCATGCAGTTGGTGCGGATGATGCGGACCTCGCCGGAAGGCATACGGATCTGGGCGTTGTCGCCCTCCTTGGCCATCAGCTGAGCGTAGGCACCGGCGCTGCGGACCAGCTGGGCGCCCTTGCCGGGGTGCATCTCGATGTTGTGGATCACAGTACCAACGGGGATGTTGGCGATGGGCAGGCAGTTGCCGGGCTTGATGTCGGCAGCGGCGGAGGAGATCACCTTGTCACCGGCGGCCAGGCCGACGGGGGCGATGATGTAGCGCTTCTCGCCATCCTCATACTGCACCAGCGCGATGTTGGCGCTGCGGTTGGGATCGTACTCCAGACGCACCACAGTGGCTTCCATATCCATCTTGTCGCGCTTGAAGTCGATGATACGATACTTCCGCTTCTCGCCGCCGCCGCGATGACGGACGGTGATGCGGCCATAGCTGTTGCGACCAGCGTTCTTCTTCAGGACCTCGACCAGGCTGGCTTCGGGCTTGGCGTGCTTGTCGATGCCGTCAAAGCCGGAAACGGTCATGTGACGACGGGAAGGGGTGGTCGGCTTAAAAGTTTTCACAGACATTTCTTACACTCCTTCCTTTCTTACACCATACCCTCGAAGAACTCGATGGTCTTGGAATCCTCAGTCAGCTGAACGTAAGCTTTCTTCCAGCTCTTGCGGCGGCCCGGACGGGCAGCGCCAAGGCGCTTGGCCTTGCCATCATAGTTGATGGTGTTGACCTTGGCCACTTTCACGCCGAAGATCTGCTCCACGGCGTTCTTGATCTCGACCTTGCCGGCGTCGGGAGCCACTTCGAAGACGTACTTCTTCTCGCCGGTGGCAGCCATGGAACGCTCGGTGATAATGGGCCGGATGATGATGTCGTATACGTTAGCCATTATGCGAACACCTCCTCGATTACTGCGAGGGCTTCCTTATCCAGGACCAGGTTCTTGGCCTTCAGGATGTCATAGACATTGATCAGGTTGGCCATGCTGACCTCGACGCCGGGGATATTGCGTGCGCTCTTGATGACGATGTCGTTCTTGGCGGGGGTGACCACCAGAGACTTGCCGTCAGCCTTAACGGCGTTCAGGAAAGCGCGGAAGTCCTTGGTCTTGATGCTGTCGAGCTTGATGGAGTCGACAACGATGATCTCGCCGGCAGCCGCCTTGGCGGACAGGGCGGATTTCATAGCCAGTCTCTTGACCTTCTTGTTCAGAACGTAAGAGTAGCTGCGGGGCTTGGGGGCAAACACGATGCCGCCGTGGGTCCACTGGGGAGCGCGGGTGCTGCCCTGACGGGCGTGACCGGTGCCCTTCTGGCGCCAGGGCTTCTTGCCGCCGCCGGAGACCTCGCCGCGGGTCAGAGCGCTCTGGGTGCCCTGTCTGCAATTTGCCAGGTGGTTCTTCACCACTTCATGCACAACGGCTTCGTTCGGCTCGATACCGAAGATGCCATCGTTCAGTTCCACGGTACCGACGACCTCGCCGGTCATGTTCAAAACATTGATCGTAGACATTTCCGTAAGCACTCCTTTCCTTACTTATTACGGGCGGAAGCCTTCTGGGGATTACGGCCGGAAGCCTTCTGCGGGTTGTTGCTGATGCCGGACTCGACATTCTTGACGCGGTGGACCTTGACGGTGGTCTTCAGGGTGACCAGGCCGCCCTTGGGGCCGGGGATCGCGCCGCGAACGGCGATCAGGTTCAGCTCGGGATCCACTTTCACGATGTCCAGGTTCTGGACGGTGACGGTGTCAACGCCCATCTGGCCGGCGCCGATCTTGCCCTTGAAGATACGGGAGGGATCGGTGGTGGAGCCCATGGAACCAGCGTGACGATGGACGGGGCCGCCGCCGTGGCTGGTGGGGGTGCGCTGGGCGCCCCAGCGCTTGATGACGCCCTGGTAGCCGTGACCCTTGCTGGTGCCGGTAACGTCAACAAAGTCGCCCTCTTTGAAGGTGTCGGCCTTGATGATGTCGCCCACGTTCAGCTCGGCCGCGTTCTCCAGGTCAAATTCACGCAGGTACTTCTTGGGGGCCACGCCAGCCTTGTTCAGGTGGCCCATTTCGGGCTTGGTCAGCTTCCGCTCGGGAACGTCCTCAAAGCCCAGCTGGACGGCCTCATAGCCTTCCTTCTCGGAAGTCTTCTTCTGGACGACGACGCAGGGACCCGCCTCGATGACGGTGACGGGGATCACCTTGCCGTTTTCGTCGAAGATCTGAGACATGCCAACTTTCTTGCCGATGATTGCTTTCATGTATGATCCTCCTTAAAGGTTATTGGTCGACATAGGTTCAATCCGCATTGGGTACGGACCGCTTGCTCTGTCGACGTAACCCGTCCGCCTCACGCAAGTCAGCGGACTGCGGGTAGCAAGCAATTTAATATTGTGTGCCGCTTGCGTCAGGCGGCGGGGACTCGGTTTGAGATGGGCTGTAATTGAATACTGTATGTTACAGCTTGATCTCGATCTCCACACCGGCGGGCAGATCCAGGGCCATCAGGGCCTCGACCGTCTTGGGGGTGGACTTGGTGATGTCGATCAGTCTCTTGTGGGTGCGGCGCTCGAACTGCTCACGGCTGTCCTTATACTTGTGCGTAGCACGCAGGATGGTGACGATCTCCTTCTTGGTGGGCAGAGGAATGGGGCCGGACACGGTGGCGCCGGTGCGCTTGGCGGTCTCGACGATCTTCTCTGCGCTCTGGTCGATGACCTGGTGGTCATAGGCCTTCAGACGAATGCGAATCATTTCTTTTGCCATTTTGGTTTGCTCCTCCATTGTTTCGTACGGTTTTTTTGCTTTGACCTACTGCCGTACGGCGAGAGTTTTCTTATCCGCCGTTCCGTGCGTATCATTCCGGCTCATAAGAAACACCGGCTCAATCCGGCCGGTGTCCTTCTGGCACAGCGATCTACGCTGACGCACAGAATCCTCTCAGCCGCCCGATTATCGGACATACTCCCCGGAAGTTACCTCCTCTCGGAGCAATCTCCCGGTTCATCGCAGTTGTAAACGCCTCCGGGTGTGCTCACACCCTTTACGCGCGTACCTGCATATAATAAAGGAAAATCCCCTTGTTGTCAAGGGGATTTTCTCTTATTTTTCTAAAATTTTTCAAAAATTTTCGTTGGGATGCACAAAGCATTTTGAATCATTTTTTGCCGCGGCGTGTACGTGGCAAAAAAACCTCTCAGGCTGCAAAGTGTGCGAGCGCAGTGAGTGCGCGAAGCAGGCTGCAAATCTTTCTCGTCCGAAATCCTCAGATTTCGGACGAAATGTTTTAATACGCCACGCCCCAGTAGATGTCGGTGGTGCACTCCTTGCCGCACACCGGGCACTTGCCGGTGGTGCCGGACTGCTTGAGCGGCATGCAGCGGCTGGACACGCCGGCCTTCTCCTTCATGGCCAGCTCGCACTCCAGGCTGCCGCACCACTTGGTCCGGGCGAAGCCGCCCTTGCCCTCGGCCATGGCCTTGACCTCCTCCCAGGAGGTCATATCAAAGGTGTTGTCCTCCAGGTTCTTCTCCGCCATGGCGTACAGGTTGTCGTGGACCTGCTGCAGCAGATTGGCCACGGCACTCTCCAGGTCGGCCAGGGGCACGAATACCTTCTCGCCGGTATCGCGGCGGGCAATGCAGCACTGCTCCTTTTCCATGTCCTTGGGGCCGATCTCCACGCGCAGGGGCACACCCTTCATCTCGTACTGGGCAAACTTCCAGCCGGCGGACTGATCGCTGTCGTCCATGCTGACCCGCAGACCGGTCTTTATCAGCCGATCCTTCAGAGCGGCGGCGGCATCCAGGACGCCGGGCTTATGCTGAGCGATGGGGATCACCACCACCTGGGTCGGTGCGACGGCGGGAGGCAGCACCAGGCCGTTGTTGTCGGAGTGGGTCATGATGAGGCCGCCGATCAGGCGCGTAGACGCGCCCCAGCTGGTCTGGAACGGATACTGCAGGGTGTTGTCCCGGCCGGTGAAGGTCACGTCGTAGGCTCGGGAGAACTTGTCGCCGAAGTAATGGCTGGTGCCGGACTGGAGGGCCTTGTGGTCCTTCATCATGCACTCGATGGTATAGGTGGCCTCGGCGCCGGCGAACTTCTCCTTGTCGGTCTTGCGGCCCTTCACCACCGGCATGGCCAGGACGTCGCGGCAGAAGTCGGCGTAGCAGTTGAGCTGCTGCTCCGTCTCAGCGATGGCCTCCTCGGCGGTCTCGTGGATGGTGTGGCCCTCCTGCCACCAGAACTCGCGGGAGCGCAGGAAGGGGCGGGTGGTCTTCTCCCAGCGGATCACGGAGCACCACTGGTTATACAGCATGGGCAGCTGACGCCAGGTGTGGAGCACCTGGGCGAAGTGATCGCAGAACATGGTCTCGGAGGTGGGGCGGAACGCCAAGCGTTCCTCCAGCTTCTCGCTGCCGCCGTGGGTGACCCAGGCCACCTCGGGGGCGAAGCCCTGGACCAGCTCGCCCTCCTTCTTCAGCAGGCTCTCGGGGATCAGCACCGGCATTGCTACGTTCTGATGCCCGGTCTTCTTGAACTCCGCATCCATCAGGCGCTGGATGTTCTCCCAGATGGCATAGCCATAGGGGCGCAGGATCATAAAGCCCTTGACGCTGGAATAGTCCACCAACTCCGCCTTCAGGCAGATATCCGTATACCACTTGGCGAAATCCTCCTCCATGGGAGTGATCGCGTCCACTTTTCTCTGATCTTTGGCCATAATGTTCAACCTCTACCTTATATTATTATAATGTGTCAATCGAAAACAGGTTTCTGTCGAATGTCTATTGTATCGACACAGCCGCCTGTTGTCAAGCAAATCATTCCAGCTCCACGGAATACAGGATATCCCGACCCACAGGGCGATAAAACAGCCGCTGGGCCTGGGCAAAGTCGCGGGTCTGGCCCATGATCCACATCAGCTTGCACACCGCCGCCTCGGTGGTCATGTCATAGGCCTCCAGCAGGTGGAGGGTGCTCTTGATGTGCCCGCCCACGTGGTAGACCGTCAGGTCGCTGCCCTCGTTGGGCACCTGGGTGGTCATGACGATAAGCTTGCCCCGCTCCACGCCGGAGCGCAGCACCTCATAGAACCCCTCGTATTCCGGCAGACCGCCCACGCCGAAGCTCTCGATCACCAGTCCGTCGTAGTGATCCACCATGAAGGCCAGCAGGTCCCGGCTGGTGCCGGGGATCAGCTTCAGCAGGCCCACGCTGGTCTCCAGCTTGTCGTAGAAGACAGGCTCCTCCCCCACCGGACAGGTGAGATACTGGAGCAGATGCTCGTCCTGGATCAGCGCCAGGTCCGGGTGATTCACGCTGGAGAAGGCCTGGAAGCTCTTGGAGTAGGTCTTCCGGGCCCGGGTGCCCAGGATCACTTTGCCGTTGAACACGATCTGGACGCCGCCGCCGCCCCGGCAGGCATAGAGGAATGCGTCGGTCAGATTCCGCTTGGAGTCGGTACCGTCGAACCAGATGGGCTTCTGGGCGCCGGTGAGTACGATGGGCTTGGGGCTGTCCTGGATGAGATAGCTCAAGGCCGCGGCGGTATAGGCCATGGTGTCGGTGCCGTGGCTGATGACGAAGCCGTCGTATTGTTCGTAGTTCTCCCGGATGGTCCGGGCGATGCCCAGCCAGTGCTCCGGGCGGATGTTGGTGCTGTCCAGCGCGTAGAGCTGGATGCAGTCCACCTCGCAGATCTGGGCGATCCGGGGCACCGCCGACAGCAGCTGCTCCGTGTTCAGCTCCGGCGCCAGACCGTCCGGCGTGATATCCGAGGCGATGGTGCCGCCCGTGCCGATCATCAGGATCTTTTTCATCTCTCTATCCCTCACATTTCCCGATTATCCATGGCGGCCAGGCCGAAGCGCACCGCCTGTTCGATCTTTCGGCGGCCCTCGTCGTCCGCCGCCGCATCATAGGCCTGCCGCATCTGCTGCAAAAACAGGCCCCGCAGGGAGTCGTCCCCGCATTTGGCCCAGATATCCTGCTTCATGCGGGTCTGGTCCCGGATCTCCAGGGCGTAGAACCGGTCCGCCAGTTCCTGCCGCAGCCGCTCCGGGCGAATGGGCTCCGCCGTCTCGCCGGTGAGCAGGATGCGGTAAATATCCTGCTCCGTGTCCCGGGGCAGGGCGGCGGACACCGCCGCCAGCGGCTCGCTGTCCGTCACGTCCACCGTGACGATCTCGTAGCGCCGCCGGCCGAAGGGGACGAACTGCAGCTGCGCCTTGCCGGTGGCCACCGTGCCGCAGAGGATCCCTTTCTCCCCCGTCTCGTCAAAGCCCCGGCCCTCGACACAGCCGGGGTAGGCGTAATATGTATCGCCGGTACGGCGCAGGCCGGAGAAGGCGTGCTGGTGGCCCAGAGCCACGTAATCCGCGCCGGTGGCCGCCAGCTGCTCCTCGGTCAGCGGACGGTAGGGGCTGTCCTTGCCGCCCAGATCGCCGTGGAGCACCAGCAGGTGGACACGACCGTCGTCCGGGACGGTGAAGCCGTCCAGCACCGAGCCGTCCGGCACCGACGCTGCCGTGAACGCCGCACCGTAAACGGTGCAGTCATACTGGGGAAAGTCGATTTTTGTCAGCTTATCTTCCGTGAAGACATGGACGTTTTCCGGCCAGAGGATCCGTCCGTAGGCCCCGGCGGAGTCGTAGCAGTCGTGGTTGCCGGGGGCGATGACCGCGTGGCCCTTCAGCCGCCCCAGAGCCAACGCCAGATCGTCGCCGGTCTGGCCGAAGATGTCATCGGAGTCGAAGAGGTCTCCCGCCAGAAGCATCAGCTCCACGCCCTGCTCGTTGGCGTAGTCCACCAAGCGCTGCACCAGCTCCCGGCTCTCCTGCCGGCGCTGGCGGGCCTGTTCCTCGCCCAGGGCGCCGAAGGCGCTGTCCAGATGGAAGTCCGCCGCGTGCAGAATCTTGACCATCACTGTTCGCCCTCCGTCTGCCATGCCTTGCACACGTCCACCCAGCCGGCAAAGCTGCTGCCGCAGCACTTCTCCAGCTCGTCACAGGTAAACTCGGCCATAGCATCCTCACTGCCGGCACCGGGAAAAACGGTTTCAAAGCGCTGCAGCGATACGTCCAGATAGGCGGGCACACCCGCCGGCAGGGCGAAGGGACACACACCGCCCACGGCGTGGCCGGTCTGCTCCACCGCCTCGTCACGGCTCAGCATCCGGGCCTTGACGCCGAAGCGGTTTTTGAACTTGGCGTTGTCCACCTTGGCGTCGCCGGCGGCTACCACCAGGATCGGACCGTCCACCCCCCGGAAGCTCAGGGTCTTGGCGATGCGGTTGGTCTCCACCCCCAGAGCGAGGGCCGCCAGCTCCACCGTGGCGCTGGACACCGTAAACTCCCGGATCCGATCCGCCAGGCCGAAGCCGGACAGGTATTCTCTCACTTTTTCCACCGACATGATCCCATCCTCCCGTTTTCTCTTTATCGGATGTCCACCCGTTCCACTGCCGTGCAAAGGCCGGTGGCGTCGTCCAGGGTGAAAACACAGCCCTCGGCCTTGCAGGGCCCCTCCGCCGGACGGTATCGTCCCGGCAGACCGCCCAGAAAATTCTCCACCGACTGCTCCGGCCTCACGCCCAGCACCGACTCGATGGGACCGGTCATGCCCAGGTCGGTGATGTAGCCGGTGCCCTTGGGGAACACCCGCTCGTCGGCGGTGGGCACGTGGGTATGGGTGCCCCACAGAGCGCTGACCCGGCCGTCCAGATAGTAGGCCAGAGCCAGCTTCTCGCTGGTGGCCTCGGCGTGGAAATCGATCAGCGTAAAGGTGGGTCTCTCCCCCTCCCGCAGCAGCTTGTCCGCCGCGGCAAAGGGATCGGCGGCCTTCCAGTCCAGGTTGCAGCGGCCGATGAGATTCATCACACCGATGCGGATACGTCCGCAGTCATAGACGCCCCAGCCCCGGCCGGGGGTACGGGGCGAATAGTTGGCGGGACGCAGAATGTAGGGGCTGTCCTCCAGATAGTCGCCGATCTGCATCCGTCCCCAGGTGTGGTTGCCCAGGGTGATCACGTCGGCGCCGGCGGCGAACAGATCCTCCGCCTGCTCCGGCGTCAATCCCACGCCGGACACGTTCTCCCCGTTGATGACGGTGAAGGCGATATTCTTCAGGCGCTTGAAGGCGCTCAGGTGCTTCTGCAGGTGGCGCACACCGCTCTCGCTGGTGACGTCCCCCAGAGCAAGGATGTGATAAAGCATGTGTCGTCCTTCCTGGTACGGTATTCTTCCTGTTGGAATCATTATACCATATTTTACCCGGCTTGCAACCGGGCCAGTCAATCGTTCCAGCCGTAGATCTTCACCAGCCAGTGGCCGGTGTAGTAATAGGCCCCAGCGGGGAAATTGCGGTAGTTGGTGGTGTTGGAGCAGAGCAGATAGTCGATGGTCTGTCCCGCCTCATCCCGGACGAGACCGCAGATCTCCGTGGTGTGGTGCAGTCCGTCGATGCCCACCAGCAGCAGGTCGCCCACCTCGCCGCTATAGTAGTTGGCGTCGGCGTCGGCCACAAGACCGTAGCCCGTGTTGCACTCGGCGTATTCCATGAACCACCCCACGTTGACAAAGGTGTCGGTGACGCCCCACTCCCCGTCGCTGTACCAGCAGTCGTAGCCGCTGTAGTCCATGGGGATCCCCCCCGCCAGCAGCACCTGGGAGCCGAAGTTCATGCAGTTGCCTCCCTCGTCGTCATAGGCGTGCCATTCCTCGTTCCGGTGGTCGGCGTAGGTCAGCATGTATTGTAGCGCCGCCTGCCGGTCATAGGGGTGGTCGCACTTCAGCTCGGCCGCCGGCTCACGGGGCAGGGCCCGGCGCTGGGCGATGTTCGCCATGATATCGTCAAAATTGCTGTCTACCCCGGTCTCCTCGTCATAGGAAAAGCTGGAATAGGGGTTGTCGTCCGCCTCGTGGTAGAGAATGCGGCACGTATCCCCCTCCCCCGTCACCGCAAAGATATGGGGCAGGTCGAACAGCTCTCTCCGGATGCCGGGGAGTCCCGCAAACTGCATCACGTTGGTCTCCTTGGCACTAATGATATCCCAGGAGACATCCGTCACGGTGAGGGTGACCTGGCAGTCGGTCAGGTGCAGATCCTCCGGGGCGGCGGCACGGATAGCGGCCTGGGTGCGGCAGCTGGCGGCATGGCGCAGCGCCTCCTCTTCCCCCCGGAAAACCGGCCCAAAGTCCTGGATCTCGAAACTGCCGACGGAGCGGTACCATCGGATCATAAAGTCCTCCAGCACCCGTCTCTCCCCGTCGGAGAGCAGGCCGCCGTCCTCGATGGTCACCGTCACGGTCAGCTCCGCCGCGGCCCGGTCCGGCGCGCTCTCCATCGGTTTTTCCAGCGGCGCGGATGCCTCTGTCCGAGGCTCGTCCGGCAGGTTCATCTCCACGTTGTCCGTCCCTCCGGCGGCGGAGCAGCCCAACAGCAGCAGTACCGTCAGCAGGAGTTTCGCCAGGAGCCGTGCGTGTCTCTTCATACCGTCTCTCCTTATAGGAGTGCGGCACCGCAATGCGGTGCCGCACAATGACTTCCTATTACTTGGCGTATTCCACGACCTTGGTCTCACGCAGCACGTGGACCTTGATCTGGCCGGGATATTCCAACTCGTTTTCGATGCGCTTGGCCAGCTCCCGGGCCAGGATGACCATCTCGTCCTCGCTGACCTGCTCGGGCTTGACCATGACCCGGACCTCGCGTCCGGCCTGGATGGCGTAGCTCTTCTCCACGCCGGGATAGCTGCCGGTGATCTCCTCCAGCTTCTCCAGACGCTTGATATAGTTCTCCAGGTTCTCGCGGCGGGCGCCGGGACGGGCGGCGGAGATGGCGTCGGCTGCCTGGACCAGGCAGGCCACCAGCGTCTTGCACTCCACGTCGCCGTGGTGGGCCTGGACGGCATGGATGATGTCCTCTTTCTCCTTGTACTTGCGCAGATACTCCACGCCCAGAGCCACGTGGGTGCCCTCGAACTCGTGGTCCAGAGCCTTGCCGATGTCGTGCAGGAGGCCTGCCCGCTTGGCGGCGTGGACGTCGGCGCCCAGCTCGGCGGCCATCATGCCGGCGATGTGGGACACCTCGATGGAGTGCTGCAGCACATTCTGACCGTAGCTGGTGCGGTAATGCAGCTTGCCCAGCAGCTTCTGCAGCTCGGGATGCAGGCTGCGCACGCCGGTCTCCAGCACGGCCCGCTCACCCTCGGAGCGGATGACGGCGTCCACCTCGCGGCGGGCCTTCTCCACCATCTCCTCGATGTGGGTGGGATGGATGCGTCCGTCGGCGATCAGCTTCTCCAGAGCCACACGGGCCACCTCGCGGCGGACGGGCTCGAAGCAGGAGACGGTGATGGCCTCCGGCGTATCGTCGATGATCAGATCCGCGCCGGTCAGGGTCTCCAGGGTGCGGATGTTGCGTCCCTCGCGGCCGATGATGCGGCCCTTCATCTCGTCATTGGGCAGGGGAACCACACTGACGGTAATCTCGGCGGCATGATCGGTGGCGCAGCGCTGAATGGCGGTGGCCACGATCTCGCGGGCGCGCTGATCGGCCTCCTCCTTGGCACGGGCCTCGATCTCCTTGATCTTGAGGGCGGTCTCATGGGTGACATCGGCCTCCACCTGCTCGATGAGGTAGGCCTTGGCCTGCTCGGCGGTGAAGCCGGAGATGCGCTCCAGCATCTCGGTCTGGCTGCGCTTGATGAGCCGGATCTCCTCCTGCTCCTTGTCGGCAGCGGCGTGCTTGGCGGCCAGGGCCTCTTCCTTGCGCTCGATGGCCTCGGTCTTGCGGTCGATGTTCTCTTCTTTCTGCTGCAGTCTGCGCTCCTGCTTCTGCAGGTCGGCGCGGCGCTCCTTGACTTCCTTCTCGTATTCAGTACGAGAGCGCAGGATCTCCTCCTTGGCTTCCACCATGGCTTCCCGCTTCTTGCTCTCGGCATTCTTGATGGCCTCGTTGACGATACGAAGCGCTTCCTCCTCAGCGTCGGCGATCTTTCGCTCATCGCGCTTCGTCTTCTGCTGATAGGCCAGAATACAAGCCAGGATGCCAAGACCAAACGCCGCGACCGCTATCACAATAGCGATCCAAAGTTTAATCATTGGTTTCCTCCTGACAGTCTGTTGGTGTATCAAAACGGTTTTCCGTTCACATGTAGAAAACAATCGAATGATTCCCCTGAAACGGGCGCCCGGCAACAGGCTCCCATCTCCATCATTCAATAATAATCCTCGATAATTTTAACCGCTTTCCATAAAACTGTCAAGAAGAAACCGAAAAAGCAGCGGGGTTTTCTATGCTAACCGGATATAATCCCCGGACACGAAGCCCTCGACGCCGTTGTAGACAACCGAGTACCAGCCGTTATAGGTGCCGCAGACGGTGATGGCGGTGCCGTTGGGGATCTGGGCGAGGATGGCGTTGTCGGTGGATGGGCCGCTCCGGAGGTTCAGATTGCCGCCCTGGGTGGTCACTACGGCCTCCCGGTCCATGCATTCGTCCACAAACGGGATACCGAAATACTGTGTCAGCGCCCGGACCAGCTGACGGGCGATGGACACCACGTTGCTCTCGATCCACAGGGCGTCGGCTACGTTGTCGTGGTAGCCGATCTCCACCAGCACCGCCGGCATGGTGGGCTGGCGCACCTCTCCCAGGGAGGTGGTGGAGCGGATATTCACCTGATCCGGCAGTGGGTAGATGGGCCGCAGATTCTGCACGATCAGCTCCGCGCCCCGCCGGCCGTTGGTGCTGGTGGGGTAGTAGAAGGCGATGATCCCCCTGGCCCGGCCCTCGCTGGCGCCGTCGCCGGAGGCATTGGAATGGAGGGCCAGGTAGAAGTCATAATTCCCTTGATTCCCCTGCCGGATGGATGCGGCGGCGGAGGTGGACGGGTCGTTGCGGCCGAAGCTGATGCCGCTGGAGCGGAGATAGGGCTCCATGGCGTCGGCGATCTGGTTCATCCAGTACTCCTCGCTGCCGCTGCCGGTGATGTAAGGGTTATACTCCTGGGTGGAGGGACTCAAAAATACGCTGGGCATGACGATTCCCCTTTCGGTTTATTTTCCGCCCCAGTATATGGCCTTTCCCGGAAAGATGTGATACAATAGCGGCACAAAATGAGAAAAAACGGAAAGGCAGCTGCAGAACATGAAAGCAAATCGTCCCTATATTCCGGTTACCATCACAGCCAAGGGGCAGGCAGCCCTGGCTGGCGGCCACCCCTGGGTCTACGAGGGGGAGGTCACCGGCGTAGGCGGTGCCGTCACCGACGGGGATCTGGTGGACGTGATCGGCCCCAAGGGCGCCTATCTCGGTACCGGTTTCTATAACTCCCACTCCAGGATCCGGGTCCGCGTCCTGTCCCGCAACGCCAACGACAAATTCGACGAGGCCTTCTGGCGCCGCCGCATCCAGTACGCCTGGGACTACCGCAAAACCGTCATGGGAGCCGCCGACAGCCGCTGCTGCCGCATCATCTTCGGTGAGGCGGACCAGTTCCCGGGTCTGACGGTGGACCGGTTCGAGAGCGTTCTGGTGGCCCAGGTGCTGAGCCTGGGCATGGAGCGGCTCAAGCCCATGCTGTTCAGGCTGCTGGCGGAGGTCCTCCGCTCTGACGGACAGGAGATCGCCGGGGTCTATGAGCGCAACGACGTGGCCATCCGGACCCTGGAGGGCATGGAGCAGAGCAAGGGCTGGTATCCCCTGCCCGGCGAGGCCGTCCCGGACTTTACGTCGGTTGACATAACAGAGAACGACATCGTCTACACGGTGGATTTTGAGAACGGCCAGAAAACCGGATTCTTCCTGGATCAGAAGTACAACCGCCGGGCCGTAGCCAAGATCGCGGCGGGCCACACGGTGCTGGACTGCTTCACCCACACCGGGTCCTTCGCTCTCAACGCCGCCAGGGGCGGCGCCAAACACGTCACCGCCGTGGACGTCAGCGAATACGCGGTGGCGTGCGCCCGGGAAAACGCCCGCCGCAACGGTCTGGACGGCGTCATGGACTGCGTATGCGCCAACGTCTTTGACCTGCTGCCGAAGCTGGCGGAGGAACCCGCCAAGTATGACTTCATCATTCTGGATCCGCCGGCCTTCACCAAGAGCCGCAAGACCACCGACAGCGCCATGCGGGGCTACAAGGAGATCAACTACCGGGCCATGAAGCTGCTGCCTCGGGGCGGATATCTGGCCACCTGCTCCTGCAGCCACTTTGCCACGGAGGAGCTGTTCGTGAAGATGCTCCGCAGCGCCGCCAGGGACGCCGGGGTACAGCTGCGGCAGATCGAGGCCCGGCAGCAGTGCGCCGACCATCCCATCCTCTGGGGCGTGGAGGAGACGAATTATCTGAAGTTCTTCATATTTCAGGTGGTGTGAATTTCAAAAAGTGCAAAAAAGAGGGATGCCCGGAAGGAGGCACTTCTTAAGGAAGCGCCTCCTTCTGCCTCAAGTGCAAGGTAATTGACTACGTCGGTCAACAATAGTATATGACCAAAACAAATCTTGCTAATGTTTGTCAAGCAGATTTTTGAAGATTTCGAGTACCTTGAGAACAGAAAAAAGAGTAACCTTAATAAGACCTGCTGTTGCAGGCCATTTAAAAACGGCT
>ONGR01000018.1 GCA_900317425.1 uncultured Eubacteriales bacterium
TCTCGGACTACTTCAACACAGCGAGCCGACCGGCCGCTTACGCCGCACCGCGGCCGTTTAGCTCCGCATCAGCGGCCGTTGGGCACCGCAATATGCACTTTTTATGAGTTCTTTGCAAAACTACTCTCATAACTATACTTCATTGGCCTTTAATTTCTTTGAATTGACCAAAACTTTTACAGAATCCTTTCAGCGTTTCCTGGCAGAAAAAGAAATACACAATCACATGTTTACAGTTATAGATTTCATTATAACTTGGCCCGACCTGACAGATTTGCTGTGCAAAAAATATATGGATGACGACATTAAAGATCCAAGTCTTCTTAAGGATGTCGCCCTGCATTGTAATGGTTCAGATGATGTGTTTGAAAAATGCTCAGCAGCAATCCTGGAAAAAACTGGGGAAGTTTTAGTTCCCCCCGCCCCAATTTTTGATTATAACAAGTATATGAAGAATGATTTGCAGACATTTTTCGATTGCCTATTTGATTATGAATCTATGCGGCAATTGCTTGAGCAGTTAACATTAAAATGTGGTAACCCCGAGATTACATGCAGGCAACTTATCAAGAAAAGAATTAAATGGAATGAATACCCCGCGGGGACCCAAATGTTAAGACAGGCTATTATTCAGAGCAATCTTCCCGATATCAAAGTTTCCGATTTCCTGGACAACGTAAACTGGGATGCCTTTTTCCTGAATAGGCTCTGCACTATTGTTGAAAACGATAAAGATAGCATACACATAACTCCCGGTCAAATGGAAGAAATACAGCGTGTATGTAAGCAATTGGAAACCACTTTAGACTTCCACATTGCAATTAAAGAAAAGTCTAATCACCAGTTTACAGTTACTTACGCAGTTCTCCAGTATATTTCTATTGTGGAATCATTACAGTTACCTGCTCCTGACAGTTACTATCTTGGTCTGATTGAAATTCCTACCATCTTCATAGAAAGCATTCGTTCTGCCTCTGACAAGTATGACCTTATTGAACAACATATCAGCCACGAGATGATTTCAAATAAGGTTTCTGAACTGACCCCCCTTGAAACCCGCGTTTCTGTCCTGGATGAACTACTATTCGGTTGTAAGCGTTATCAAATTGGAACTTGTAAGGATGTGGCATTAAAATTTTGTCAAAATAAGGGTCTCACAGGCTATGATAGAAGAAATGCATTGGAATACATCAAAGCTGTCTTTGGATCTGATTGTCTAATAAATGAGGTAATGTCTGAAGCAGATGATGCTTTATTTGAGGAGATGGCTAGTATGCTCCTGTCTGAAAAGAGTGTCTCGCTAGAAGCCGAAATGTTGCAGAGGTTCAAGGAGAAACCAACTAAATTCCTGTTAAAAAGCTTAATCTCGCTGGGTAATGAAACTGCCCTTGATTACTATTTGAAAACATCTGCAGCAGCCGGTACAATAATGGAGCTAGATGAGGATGGCGAAATAACACGAGCCATTGCGTCAATAGACAAAACCGAACTCATCCCGCTGCTAATTAATGGTGTTCAATTGAGGTTCTCCGGTGGATTTATTGACAAAAGCTTTCACACTCTTTATTCTTCCCTATATAGTTCGCTTTCCTTGTGTGCCAAAAAGGATTACGCTGCAGTTTGGCAAAATCTTGAGAGAATTAAAACAGCACTGTCAGATAATCTTGAACTGGTTTGCTTCTGTAACACGCTCCAACATGAAATAGAAGCCAGCTACAACCTGGGATCTACGAAGATATGGACACCAACAGAAGTACGTCTCTTGCTAAAAAGCATAGATTAAAGCCATAATATAAAATCTAAGTGGAAGTACATGCATTGATCCCTCTGCTGCGATGGGAATATTTCTATCGGCAACACAAAGCGGGAGCACATCCCCCTGATGTCCGGAGATGTGCTTCCGCTCCATGCAAAAATGTGCAAAAAGGGATTTTAAGCCCCCCAGAATCAACGAAAGCTTCATTTCCGAGAGAGACACAGGCCCCCTAGCTAAAAGCTGTTGTGGCGCATTTATTTCGGCAAATTTCGACACATATCCTTCCACCTCTTCGCACGTATCATCCTGATCCTCTTAGAAACCGCATTTATGATCCGCACCTTTATGATGATCCGATATCCTCGAGTTCATCCCATCCTCCCCTATCCTTCCATCTGCTTTTCCGCAAGAAACGGGATCGGATAGGATGGATTAGTATTTTATTATTTCTTTATTTACTTATATTAGTATTTAATTGGTCCGACTTTTCCAATTCAGGGTGTTCCAAGATTGGAAAAACCAGTCCGGGTTTTACCTGAACTGGTTTTTCCTGTTTTGGCTTGTGCTTTTAAGGTAGCCCAGAAGTTTATACCCGGTCGCTTATTGCTCTTGTGGATCTACTCTCTGATCATACTGTCCATTTTCTTTTGCTCACTAACTCTCCGGAGATACAGTCGTCTCCCTCTTGCAGAGCCGTGTATCGACCTGCTGTTCGTCGCTTCTTTTTACCGAGAACCTCCCAGTTATCTCAGCAAATGATCTTTTTCTTCCATAGCAGGCCGTACCCGGGTGATTAACAATCACCCGGGTACAGTCAAATCATAGTGTTAAACAAGAATAATGTGCCTAAATCATTCATGCCCAGTAGAAAGAAGTAACTATTTATGACAACTATTTTTGTGATTTGCCAGTGTGTTTCCCGCCTTACTCTTTGCGGATTTGCCAGATGATTTGCTAGCAAGAGTTTTTGCAGCGGAACCAACTATGCCGCCATGATGTACCGTTTTCGCCAAGTATAACGCCTCCTTTCATATAAGCTAACTGCACAATTATTCAAATTCGTGATTAAGGGCAAAAGATATTACACTGAAAGCATATGCTCTACGTATCCTTTTAATCCGACCTCCGAGCCAATCCTAAACTTTTCATTTACGGCTTTAAAATACGTTTTCATTGAGGTTTTTGTAATCACCTCACAAGAGGGCTGGTCATCAACATAGCCCTCTCGTGCATCAAGCCACGGTTTTTCTTTGTGAGTAATACTCTCCAACGTCTTACCGCTATAGATACCAAAAGAATTAATTACATTGTCTATCACTGTCCGTTCCGGATCAGAAAGATCAAATAAGTAACCTTCTAACAAAGAAAAGCGATCATCATCAATTGGATTGAATTTGAAATCTTTAAATAACATATACACATTCCTGTAAACAGGACCGTGAACCCATGCTTCACACTCCTCTGGGAATAGTTCAGCATCATATAATGCAACGTAAACTCCCTGAATGTAGTACAGTATTTTCTGAAGCATCAACGGAGTTATTTCCTGCACGCACGAAAAGATATACGCAATCACCGCCTTAAGCTTTGCGGATAGAGGGGCGTACAAATGGTTTAGCTCTTTTGCCGCGATAACCGCTTTTCGATACGCTGTTTCCCCAATTTTGGTTCTGTTCCTATTCAATAATTCTTCCATGTATTCCGCTGAAACCAATGCATGTCTCATGATATCAGAATACTCTTTCGATGGAATCTGTCCTGCAAGATATCGGGATATTGTAACCTCACCAAAGCCAAGCGCCAAAGACAGCGGTGCCTTCCCGATATTATACATTGCCAGCAACTTCTCGATTTCTGAAATTCCAATAATGTTTTCAGCACTTCGATACTGTCTATCAATCTCCTCTGCGTTTTGGTCAATCAAGCCGGGCGGATTCATCTCATTTCCACATACGCTGCAAACAGCAGATGTAATCGCAAATTCGTATTTACGCTCTCTGATTTCCTGAATTACCGTGGTTTTTTTTAGCAAATACGGTCTTTCCTTCCTACAGCAAATGCAGAAGTCTGTTCTCCTTTCCATAGTAGTTCCTCCTCCTAGTATTGGTGTGTTTTAGATTTTTCCCATTTCCATTAATAGCTATTCCTATGTAAATTTCATTGTCATTTAAACATATATTTTAGTGGCCAATTTTGTTCATGGAGGGAAATGACAACCACATAGTTATTGTCCAGTTTGTTAAACTTGATATATAAAGAAACAGTTTTCTCGCTATCTCCAAAATGCTCTAACAGGCGGACATCTTTTCCAAAGATATAGAGTAATTCATGTTCATAGCCAGGATGATCATTATGTACTCTTTCCGAAAAATCCATTGGGGTCAATGAGAGCAAAATATCTTTTGTTTGCTCTTCAGAGAGAACATACGTCTGGAAAAGATTGTTATTATCCCGCCTCCGCTGATTTCGTTCAATTCTGTATTTCCCGGCACGAATGGAATCTTTTAGTTCCCTGAGATATTCTTCGACAAATATAACATCGAGTGGCATTCAGCTCCCCCCTCTCCAATGATGGTGTTCTTAATTTTTTCCATCATTACTATACCATAATGATTGACTTTTGTCAATACCCTATCATCTGATTATTGGTTTTTTTGTCCTGCACCAGCTTAACAAAGGATTCTATAAGCTGGTGCAAGACAATGGAGCACCTACCGCTCGGATTTGACAAACAGTTTTTCCATAATCCCGGTAATCCATTTGATACCACCGTGCAAGACATGTGACTCCACTCATCTCCACTATAATTGAGAAATCCGAACTTCGTTCCGGTAGGAACGGCGTTCGGATTTCTTGATTTTATAAAGGACATCGGGTGTCCTTTCCCTTTGGACTCCATGGCGCTCCATCACAACCAAAAGGACCAGGCAACCGTCTTGCCTGGTCCTTTTGCGTTTACTTCTTCTGTTGATATTGGCAGATCATTTCGCCCAGGATGGGGATGGCGCGTTTGATGGTCTCCTCATCGGCAGAGGAGAAGTTCAGTCTCATGGCGTTCTTTCCTCCGCCGTCGGAGCAGAAGAACGTCCCCGGTACATAGGCGATGTTTTTCTGGAACACCTCGTCAAACATCTCCAGGGTGTCAAAGCCCTCCGGCAGCTCTACCCACATAAACAGGCCGCCGCCCGGAACCACGATTTTGGTGCCTTGGGGGAAGCTGGCCCTGACGCCGGCGATCATCGCCTGGCATCTGCGATAGTAGGCGTCTGTTACGGTTTTCAAATGCTCATCAAACTCACAGTCCTTCAGATAGTGGTAGACCTGTCGCTGTGCCATGTTGTTGACCTGCAGGTCATCCCGCATCT
Organism: uncultured Eubacteriales bacterium; assembly: GCA_900317425.1. Taxonomy (GTDB): domain Bacteria; phylum Bacillota; class Clostridia; order Oscillospirales; family Oscillospiraceae; genus Vescimonas. The sequence continues at coordinate 5,122 of ONGR01000018.1, forward strand.
TCAGGTAGACGAGCTTGGTGATACTCTCCTCATCGGCGATCAGCCAGCCAATGCGCAGTCCCGGCGCGATGGTCTTGGACGTGGACCCGGAATAGATGACCCGCCCGTACCGGTCAAAGCTCTTGATGGCCGGCATGATCTCTCCGCTGAAGGAGATCAGGCTGTACGGACCGTCCTCCACAATGAAGGTATCATGCTTTTCCGCCAGCTCCACGATTTGCTTTCTTCTCCCCACCGACATAGACCGTCCCGTGGGGTTTTGGAAATCCGCGATGGTATAGATGAAGGCAACCTTATCGTATTTCTGCAGCAGTTCCTCCAGGGCATCCATCCGCATGCCGTCGTCATCCATGTCCACGCCCACGATTTCGGCTCCGTACGCCCTAAAGGTATCCAGCGCTCCGGGGTATGACGGGTTCTCCACGATGACCACCGATCCCTTCTGGATCAGTCCCTTCGACAGGTAGGCCAGCCCCTGCTGGGCGCCGCTGGTGATCAGAATATTCTTGTAATTGATATCCGTCACCTGATAGCGCTTCATGAACTCAACCAAATACTGGCGCAGCGGATCATAGCCATCGGACGCCGCATATTGGATGGCCTCTCCGCCCTCCTCATCGAATATCTGGTTGTTGATCTTCCGGATGTCCTCCACAGGGAAAAATTCCTTGCTGGGCAGGCCACCGGCAAAGGAGACGACCTGAACGCCGCTCTTTGCCTTTTCCCTGATCTTCGCTGTAATCCCGCGGATGGAGGACGGCGCAAGGGCATCCAGAAATTCGCTGCTGATTACCATAAGAGTTTCACCTCATTTCACAAATCTAACACGTTTCATACTTTTGCCGTATGGGGCCCCGAGGAGAAGTGCGGGGCCCCATACGCCATTTTGCCGCGGCAATTACTCCGCCAGAGTCTTGCGGTCGTAGAAGTAATCTTCGTCGAACTCGCCCTCGGATTTTGCGACGATCACCGTATCGATGGCATCGCCCAGCACGTTCAGAACGGTCTTGAACATATCGGGGAACTTGTCGATGGCCACGATGATGGCGATGGCCTCCAGGGGGAAGCCCACGGACTGCAGGACCACCGTCAGCGTAACCATGACGACGCCGGGCATACCGGGGGAACCGATGGTGCCGAGAGTGGCCGCGATGACGATGGTCACGATCATGGCCCAGCTCAGCTTGATGTCATACAGCTGCGCCACAAACACAGCCGTCATACCCTGCATGATGGCGCTGCCGTCCATGTTCAGGGTAGCACCCAGAGGAATGGTGAAAGCTGCCACCTTCTCAGACACGCCGATCTCGCGGCAGAACTTGATGGAGTAAGGCAGGGTGGCGTTGGAAGAAGACGTAGAGAAGGGCACCAGCGCGATCTTGCTGTATTTCTTCAGGAAGCGCCCGAAGCTCAGGCCCGTAAAGCCCTTCAGCAGCAGGCCGTAGACGACGACGCCAAAGACGACGAACAGAAGGATCTCGCAAGCGCAGTACTTGGCCAGGGTGACGATGATGGAGAAGCCCAGGGTAGCCACGGTCTTGCTCATCAGGGCAAAGACGCCGATGGGAGTCAGCTCCATCACGATGTTGACGATTTTCAGCATGGCGTTGGCCAGGGACTCGTTGAAGGTCTTGACCGGGTTCGCCCGCTCTCCGATTAGGCTCAGGGCCACGCCGAAGAACACCGCGAACACCACAACATGGATCATCTTGCCTTTTGCGAAGGATTCCACCACATTGGTGGGGATGAAGTCCAGGATGACGTCGGCGAAGGACGTCTTGACGTTTTCATAGGTATTGGACAGATCAAAGGATGCCAGATTGACGCCGGCGCCCGGCTTCAGGAGCAGGCCGCCCGCAATGCCCAGCGCGGATGCCAGGACGGTGGTGCAGATATAGATGGCCAGGATCTTGCCGCCGATTCGCCCGACCTGCTTGACGTCCGTGGCGCTGGAGATACCCATTACAAGAGACGCAAACACGAAGGGGATGATGGTCATCTTGATCAGATTCAGATAGCCTGTACCCACAAGCTTGAGGACGGTATTGATGACAATATCGTCACGGAATGTACCGGCGGGAACAAAGCACAGAATCGCGCCGAAGGCCAGGCCGGCGATCAGGCCGATAATGGACTTTTTTCCCAAAGATGATGCTTTCTTTGTTCCATAGTTTTCCATGATTTTACCTCTTTCCTCCAATAGTTTTTTTAGATATGGTCCCGCTTCTTTCGTATCCGGCGCTATCCCCTCCACTTCTGCACGAGTGCATGTTTTCTTCTTTGTGATATCAGCTTATCCCACGATTCACCTGATCGGGTCACAGCTTCGCGTTGGCCATGCGAATGGCGTAATCCATGGCGTTGATCAGGCTCAGCTCATTGGCCCGTCCGTCGCCGGCATGACCAAATCCCGTACCGTGATCCACACTGGAGCGAATGATGGGCAGTCCCAGCGTCACGTTGACGCCGGCCACCGCGTCCCAATGGCCCTCGGACTTGTTGTAGACAAAGCCCTTGACCTTCAGCGGAATATGTCCCTGGTCGTGGTACATACACACTACGATGTCATACCAGCCGCCCAGCGCCTTGGAGAACACGGTGTCCGGCGGCGTGGGCTTCTTATCAGGGATGATGATGCCCTCTGCCATGGCCTGATCGATGGCCGGCTGGATCTCCTCGATCTCCTCCCGGCCGAACAGGCCGCCCTCGCCGCAGTGGGGGTTCAGGCCCGCCACGGCGATCCGGGGCTCCCGGATGCCGATGGCCTTGCAGCCCTCATTGGCGATCCGGATCACATCCAGCACACGGGCCTTCTTTACCCGGTCACAGGCCTCCCGCAGGGAGACGTGGGTGGAGACGTGCACCACCCGCAGCTCCTCGTGAGCCAGCATCATGGTGTACTTATCCGTGTGGGTAAAATCGGCATAGATCTCCGTGTGGCCGCTGTAGTGGTGCCCCGCCATATTGATGGCCTCTTTAGCCAGGGCGTTAGTGACCGTTGCGTCCACCTCTCCCGCCATGGCCAGTTCAATGACCCGCTTCACATATTGAAATGCCGCCTCGCCGCCCAGCTGGGTGGCCCCCAGGCCAAAGGGCGCCGGGTTTTCGGGATCGCCCGGAATATCCTCCGCCTTGACGATTCCCATGTCATACACGTCGATGGTTCCGTATTCATACTTCGCCTCAGCGACGGACGAAATGCCCCGCACCCTCATGTGGATGCCGGAAACATTCTCCGCAACCCTGACGGCGTACTCCATTGCGCTGACGTCGCCGATCACAACAGGACGGCACCGCTCATATACGCTCTTGTCGTGCAGCGCCTTGACCGTGATCTCCGGGCCGTTGCCAAAGGGATCCCCCATGGTGATGCCCAGAATCGGCTTGTGCATCGAATCGCCTCCTTTATTTGATTCTGTTCTCTGCCACTCAGCAGAGTCCCTTTTCCTCATTCTCCTTCAAAACCGCCCTCAGCTCCGCGATGCCCTCTTCGCACAGATCGTTGAAGGGCCGGCGGCAGTCACCCACGGGATACCCCATCATGGCTACCGCTTTCTTGATCACCGTGTTGGGGTTGCCAAACTTGAACACCCGCTGCAGCGTTGCCACGGCGTCCTGGACCGCCTGGGCCTTGTCCAGTTCCCCGGCGACAAACAGCTCATAGATGGACGCCAGCGCCCTGGGATACAGATTGGCCCGGCCGGCGATACCGCCTGCGCCGCCCTCTTTGAGGCAGGTCAGGATGGAACCGTCGTTGCCGGCCAGAACGGCGAAATCCTTGCCCACGTCCCGGGTCTGGCGGATATAGGCCTTCAAATTGTCGATGTCGCCGCTGGAATCCTTGACGCCCATAATCACGTCTACGTCCCGGGCCAGCTTTGCCACCGTCTCCGGCAGCAGCTTATTGCCTGTGCGGGCGGGGATGTTATAGAGCACGATGGGGATATTGACGTGCCTGGCCACCTCACAGTAGTGGTCATAGAGCTCCTTCTGGCTGGCCAGGGCGAAGCTGGGCGTGATGATGGAGAGGACGTCCGCCCCCAGCTCCTCGGCCCGCTTGCTCATGTATACGGTGTCGCGGGTGGAGATACAGCCGCTTCCGGCATATACGCTTACGCGGCCCCTCACCTGATCGACCGTAGCTTCCAAGAGTTCCTCTTTCTCCCTCAGACTCAGGATGTAGCCCTCGCCGTTGGTGCCAGCGGAAAAGATGCCGTGCACACCGCCGGCGATCTGCCGCTCGATCTGGTTGCGCAGCTCCGGGATGTTGATGCTCTCGTCCTCCGGGTACATGGGTGTGAGGATGGGCGTGATAATGCCCTTGATGGGTACTCTTTTCATGTTGGTGTCCTCCCAAAGAGAATTACAGGATCTGCTGATAGATGCGTCTGGCATCCGCCGGCGTGACCTCCCGCATGTTGTTCACCAGCAAACGGGTGACCTGCATGCCCGCCTCCACAAGGGAATCCAGATCGCTGGGCGAGACGTTGAACTCCGTAAGGCTGGTGGGAATATCCAGATGGCGGACGATCTCGCCCATGCGGTTTACGACCCAGGCGCTCTTTTCCTCCTGGGTGGTACAGGTCTTTTCCCCGTGGACAACTCTGTCATACGCGGCAGCCAGCCTGTCCCGGATGGCGGGCTCGTTGAATCGCATCACCGGCACCAGCAGCATCGCGTTGGAGACGCCGTGGGCGATGTGATATTTGCCTCCCAGCGGATAGCTGAGGGCGTGGACGGCGGTGGTGCCGGAACAGGCGATGGCCGCGCCGCCGTAGAAGGCCGCGATCTGCATCTTGTTCTTTGCCTCCATGGCGTCGGGATCATCGCAGGCCTTTTCAATGTTGTTGATGATGAGGTCAAAGGCCTCCAGCGCAAAGAGATCGCTGAAGGGATTGGCCTTGTTGCCGGTAAAGCACTCGATGGCGTGGGCCATGGCGTCGATCCCCGTGGCGGCGGCGATCTTCCGGGGCAGATGACGGATCATCTCCGCGTCCAGGATCACGTAGTCCGGGATCATGCCGCTGTTGACGATTCCCACCTTCAGCTCCCGCTCCGGCACCGCCACGATGGCGTTTTGCGTTGCCTCGGAGCCGGTACCGGCCGTGGTGGGGATCAGGCAGGTGGGGACCGTCTTCTCCCCCAGGCCCGGGTTATCCAGGAGATCCTTGATCGTATACTTCTCCGTGGCAAGCAGACTGGTGAGCTTGGCCGTATCCATGGCGCTGCCGCCGCCCACGGCCACGATGAAGTCCGCCCCGGAGGCACGGAATTCATCCACCAGCTTCTGCGCCTGTTCATAAGTGGGCTCCGGGGGCAGATCGGAGATCACCACCGTTTCCTTGCCTGCCTCCCGCAGCTTTGCCAGGGGCAGCTCCAGCAGGCCGGTACTCAGAATTCCCCTGTCGGTAAAGACCGCCACCTTTTTGGCGTCCTTCACCACCGTCTTCAGGTTCTCCAGTGCGTCCGTTCCGCTGTAAACGGCACGCGGCATATGCATTCCATACTTTTCAACAAACATCTTCTGCCTCCATCTATTGTCTCCCGATTTTGACCAGCAGCTCCTCCCCGCCGAACCCGCCGGATTTGGAGAGGATCTGATGGGTTTTCCCGTCATAGGCGAAGCGCGAAAGCACTACGCCGTGATCGATCTCCCGCAGGGGGGAAATGGTTCGGCAGCCAATGGTATCGATGAACGCCGACAGGGTGTCCCCGCCAATGATCATCACCCGCCGTTCCATGCCCCGGCGCAGCAGGGCCTGGATCAACTGACCCAGCCGCTGTGAGATCCGCTGCCGCAGCGTCTCCCGGGGCAATTCAGTCTCCCCTTCCAGCAGCCCGTTCCCCACCGGCGAGATGGTGTCGATCACCACCGGACGCTGTGTTTGACAGGCGGCCAGGATCTCTGTGAAGAACGCCTTGTTTTCACCGCCGTCAACCGAGTTGTCGTTCAAAAGGAAAGCCGGCTGTACATGCAGTCGCTCAAACCCGTTTCGCTCCGCATAGTCCAACTGCGCCGTGGAAATGCGGTTAACGCTTCCGCATACCACCAAGAGGGGCTGCTTTGCGACGGATATTTCCTCCGCGGAAGCCTTACCGGCCAATTCGCCGGCCAGGGCCTGCGCCAAGCCAGCGCAGCCCGCCGTCACGCGCATCGTCCCCCGCTCGTTGGCGGAGGAAACGCCCTGGCGCATGGATTCGACCGAGGTCGCGTCGCACACGAGGATCACGCCCTCCTCCGGTGCCTTTGGCGCATCCGGTGTCTCTCCCTCAGGCACCACCCGGACAGTGGCCCGGCACTGCCGGCGCAAAAGGCTGGGAATGTCATCATCCAGAACAGGTTCAAAGGGATCACACCCAAATTCACTCTTGCTCACCGGCACACCGTCGATGTATTGCACCCCGCCGGATGTGGTGCGTCTCATCTCCGGCAGCGCCGGGAAAAAGGTCAATACCCGGGTGCCCGTGCCATCCAGCACGGCCTGCAGCTCCGCGCCGATGTTCCCCCGCAAGCCTGAATCCGTTTTTTTCATGATGTAGGGGAATCTCTCCGCGTTTCGCTCCACGATGTTCCGAATGATCTCGTATGCCTGCTCCTGGGGCAAATGGCGGGTAGGGGCGCAGAGCACTACCACGTCAGCCGTCTCCTCCGTCAAATCGCTTTTCCAATCTGTCAAAAACCGGGTAGCAAGACCTGCCTCCGAAAACTTCACGCCTGTATCCAGGGCGCCGGTCAAATCGTCTGCGACAATCAGCAATTTCGGCACGGTCTTACCTCCTCTGCTCATTCTCTTCTCCATGGCCCGGAAAAACCGCACCACTGTCAAAATGCCTTTGTTGTTTCAAATTATAGGGGAAGTCGGTCCGGAGCAAAAGTGTTCCCCCTCTCATTTATGTTTCATATCCGCACGATTTTTCCCTTAAATTGTTTTGATTTGAAACAGTTCCCAAATATTGCCATCTCATCCTTGTCTATTATGCACAATATACAGGGGCTGCGCTCCAACAGCTTTTGGAATTATTACGACGATGCGTCACCTGTCCCCAAATTCAGCTGGTTTAAATTTTAACATTGTGCCTTGCATTATGGGTCTCCCCGTGTTATGCTGAAAGACACCATACGACGGAAGAGGTGCGTTTCATGGAAAAAATCCATCTATTGGGAGTGGCCCCCTATGAGGGCATGTCCCATCTTCTGAACAATCTGGCGGCCCAAAGAGACGATGTGGAGATGACGGTTCTCACCGGAAATCTGGCCGAAGGTGTGGAAACCGTCCGCCGGCTGGCGGGGCGTCCCATTGACGCTATTATTTCCCGGGGCGGCACCAGTGAGATCATCCGAAAAGCCTTTGATATTCCGGTTTATGACGTCACCCCTTCCGCCTACGACATTCTCCGCACGATCCGTCTGGCCCAAGAGATGGGAGAACCCTTTGCCATCGTGGGTTATCCCACCATCACAAAACGGGCCGGCACTCTCTGCGAGATCATACAATGCCAGTCCGATATTCACACCATCCACAGTGAGGAGGAGTGCGAGAGCGTCTTGCGCCAGCTGCGGGAGAAAGGGATTCGGATCGTTGTGGGCGACACCATTTCCGTCAAATACTGCAAAGAATTCAATTTGCATGGCCTGCTGATCATTTCCGGAATGGAAAGCGTGGAAGAGACCGTCGACAACGTCATCGAAACACACCGGCATTACCGGGCGGTGGCGCACCGCGCGTCTTTGCTGGCCGACGCCCTGTCTGCGGGGCAGGACGCTGTACTGATATTTTCCTCCGACGGTCAGGAGATTTTTCGCAGTGCGTCCGGGGTTTCCGACGAGCTGGCCGCTCTCCTGGGAGAGCGTATCGCCCAGGTGATTACCCAGCGCTCCGTGAAATTTACCCAACGTGCCGATGGCAGATTTTACATGATTCGGGGTAACTGCCTGATTTCGGATGCCAAAGAATACTGCTCCTATACCATTTCACCTCGCCCCGCCGCCGTCACGGCAGTCGATAAGTACCGGATCCGTTTTATCTCCCATGATACCGAGCTGCCCGGGAGCCATCCTCTGGATTTCTATATCGGCAGCGGAGACTACGCCCAGCAGCTTCGCAGCACCTGTGACCGTTACGCCTCCATCAGCACTCCCGTGCTGCTGATCGGCCCCCCCGGGACGGGAAAAGGGCGCATTGCACACTACATCTACAGCCAGAGCGAACTGAGGCTCAGTTCCCTTATCTGGATTGACACATCTGATCTCTCCGAAAAGGGTTGGGATTTCCTGCTGAACAGTGAAGAATCGCCCCTGCTGGATTCCGGACTCACCGTTTTCTTCCGGGACCTGAACAGGATGGACGCGTCCCACACCCATGCCCTGCTGACCTATCTGCGCAACACAGGTGCCTCCCGGAGAAACAAGTTTCTGTTCTCCTTCGACTCCGAGGATCCCAAGACAGCCGCCGGCGAGCTGTATCGCTTCCTGACCGACGAGCTTCGCTGCGTGCAGCTCCATACTCTCCCCGTCTCCCAGAGGGCACAGGACATCAAGGCGCTGGTCGGCCTGTGTATCAACACGTTCAACATCCAATTCGGAACCCAGGTGATCGGCCTGACGCAGGAGGCCATACTGACCATCCAAAACCACCCATGGCCCCGCAACATCGATCAGATCGTCCAGTTTATCCAAAAGCTGGTGGCCAGCTCCCATTCCTCCTATATCTCCCGGGACGAGGTGCTGCATCTGCTGTCCATTGAGAAAAAGGTCTCACTCTCCACAGCAAGCAACCCCATTGATCTGAGCCGCAACCTGAATGAGATCAACCGTGAGATCGTGCACAGAGTGTACCTGGCAGAGGAAATGAATCAGACCCGGACTGCGGAACGCCTGGGCATCAGCCGCAGCACGGTCTGGCGCATGCTGAAAGAATAAAAGAGTACACGCCTCAGATCCTTGAGGAATGTACTCCCGCTTTTCATGGGCAACGTATAAATAGATTAACCTGTCTCTTTTTGGCAACAATTCTGACATATTCCCCGCAAACCCTTTGATACCAACTGTGCCAGGTAATTCGACTCCCCTCATCTCCACCACAAAAAGAGAGAGGCCTATGGCCTCTCTCTTTTTGTGGCTTCGCCGGGGAGTCGAAACGAGCTCCGAAGGCGCGGAGCCACAGCGACAGCGGCTTCGGCAGCAAACAGTCCGGTGGACTGTTTGCGCAGCGAGAGGAGACTCCCCTCTCCGGTGGCATGTCGTGTCAGCGAGAGGAGACTCCCCTCATCTCCGCTGGACTGTCTGCCCAGCGAGAGTCGACTCCCTCCCAAAAAAGTCCCAACCCTCCAGCCGCACCCCCATTAATCAATTCTTAAACCTTCCCCCTCTTGTTTCTTAAGCCGAAGCACACTATACTGAAACCATCCCCAGTGAGATCTCACCCACTTTCATATCGAGCCGCGGTTCCGGTGCACGCCTTTCGTGTACCGGCCGCGCCGTGCGCGCCATTTCCGCGCGGAAAGGATCTCTCACGATGGAAACGCTGAAAACCGTCAACTGGATCATCGGCATCGTCTTTTTCCTCTGCTACGCCTACCAATTTCTGTATATCCCCGTGGTCTGGTTCCGCCGGCCGGCCCCCCACGGCCAGCCGAAGGTAAACGACTTCGCCGTCATGATCTGCGCCCGGAACGAGCAGGCCGTCATCGGCGATCTCATCGCCAGTCTCCGCAGCCAGACCTACGACGCCGACCACATCCACGTCTTCGTCCTGGCGGACAACTGCACCGACGACACGGCGCTCATTGCCCGGGTGGCCGGCGCCACCGTGTACGAGCGGTCCAACAAGGCCCAGGTGGGCAAGGGCTACGCCCTGTCCGCCCTGATGGACCACCTCTGCCGGGACTATCCGGAGGGCTTTGACGGCTACTTCGTCTTCGACGCCGACAATATCCTCTCGCCCGACTATATCGAGCAGATGAACCGCACCTTCTCCGACGGCCAGGACATCGTCACCAGCTACCGCAATTCCAAGAACTACGGCGACAACTGGCTCAGCGCCGGCTCCGGCCTGTGGTATCTGCGGGAGAGCCGCTACCTCAACCACGCCCGCCATCTGCTGGGCACCAGCTGCGCCGTGGGCGGCACCGGCTTCCTCTTCAGCCGCGCCGTGGCGGAGGAGATGGGCCCCTGGCCCTTCCACACGCTGATCGAGGACATCGAGTTCTCCATCCACCAGATCGTGGGCGGCCGCACCATCGCCTTCTGCCCCGAGGCCGTGCTCTATGACGAGCAGCCCTCCGATCTCCGCCAGTCCTGGCGCCAGCGCAGCCGCTGGTGCAAGGGGGCGCTGCAGGTCTTCTCCCGCTACGCCGGCCCCCTGCTGGGGGGCATGGTCCGGGGCAGCTTCTCCTGCTTCGACATGGCCATGGCCACCATGCCGGCCTACATCCTCTCCGCCGCGGCCCTCCTCTGCAACGTGAGTCTGGCCGTCTACGGCGCCGTGGGGGGCGATGATCTGATGATCGCCCTCCGATCCATCGGGGAGATGGCGGCGCAGATGTATCTCACCATGTTGGTCATCGGCGTCATCACCACCGCCACCGAGTGGCGGCAGATCCGCACCACGGCGGCCAAGAAGGTCCTCTACGCCTTCACCTTCCCCCTGTTCATGGCCACCTATATCCCCATTGCCGTCTCCGTCCTCTTCCGCAAAATCGAGTGGAAGAGCGTGGAGCACCGGGTCTCCGCGGCGTCTTTGAAAACCCGCGGCAAACAGGAAGCTCTTCCCTTCTAACCCACATCAACCAACCGGAGGTACCCATGTACAACATTCTTGTCTGCGACGATGAAAAGGATATCGTCTCCGCCCTGACCATCTATCTGCGCGCCGAGGGCTACCGGGTCTACGCCGCCAATAACGGCCGTGAGGCGCTGGAGGTGGTGGACCGGGAGGACATCCACCTGGTGCTCATGGACATCATGATGCCCGGTATGGACGGCATCACCGCCATGACCGAGCTGCGCAAGCGCCGCAACCTGCCGGTGATCCTGCTGACCGCCAAGGGCGAGGACACCGACAAGGTGCTGGGCCTCAACGTGGGGGCCGACGACTACGTGACCAAGCCCTTCAACCCGGTGGAGCTGCTGGCCCGGGTCAAGTCCCAGCTCCGGCGCTATCTCCAACTGGGCGGCGGCGCCGTTCAGCCCACCGCCATCACCATCGGCGCCGTGTCCCTGGACGACGACGCCAAGACCGTCACGGTGGACGGCGAGCGGGTCAGCCTCACCCCGCTGGAATACGACGTTCTCAAGCTCCTCATGCTCAACGCCGGCAAGGTCTTCTCCCCGGCGGAGATCTACCGCCGGGTCTGGCACGAGGACTGCGTCGGCGAAAATCCCGTGGCCGTCCACGTGCGGCACATCCGGGAGAAGATCGAGATCAACCCCGCTGAGCCCCGGTACCTGAAGGTGGTCTGGGGCAAGGGCTACAAGATGGAGGGTGACATACGATGAAAAAAAGGCTCGACAAGACCTGGGCCAAGATCACGGCCTTTATCCTGCTGATCGTGTTCACGGCACTGTCCATCGCCGGCGGCGCGGGCATCTTCTACCTGCTGGAGAGCGACGTCTACCTGGACGGCGGAGCGCAGCTGCAGCGCGATCTCTACTGCCGGGTCTGCAATGAGGAGCTGTTGCAGGCGGAGTATGATCTCTGGCATATGACCGGCGGCGCCATCATCTCCGACCGCGTTGCCATGATGGATGCAGCCGTTGAGAACTCCGCCCCGCTGGACTTGACCTCCCCGGAGCTGGCGGACTCGTTTCGCCGGAACTACGACGGCAGCGACTGCTCTCTGACCCTCCGGCGCGCGGACGGGACCGTCCTCATGCAGAACTACGAGCCCGACGAAAAGGCCCTGTGTCTCCTGGAGGATGCGCTCTATGACGGCCGGGCCCACGATCAGGCCCGAACGCCGGACTATATCCTCACCGCCGCCCTGCGGTCGGATTATCACGGCGACAGCTACGAGCAGAGGCTGGCGACCCTGGGCGTCCGCGCCCGTTACGCCCTCATCGCGCTGGAGGTGCTGTTTGTGGCGGCGTGGCTCTTCTGCCTCTGCTTCACCCTGGCCTCCGCCGGACACTGGCAGGGCCATGAGGGCATCCATCTCACCTGGTTCGACAGGATCCCGGCGGATCTGTGGATGACAGGATTGGTGATCGTCTTCCTGCTCACCATGGATCTCTCCTTTTGGGAGGCTGCCGCCGTTCTGGCCATCGGCGTCCTGCTGCTCTACCTCTTCCTCCCCGTCTTCGCCGCCCAGTGCAAGGCCGGCACGGTGCTCAAGGGCTCCGTCATCGCCTGGGTCCTGCATCTGCTCTGGCGCATCGTACGCTGGCTGGGCTACGTTCTGGGCAACGTCCCTCTGGTGTGGAAGACGGCGCTGGCCGTGGCGGCCCTGCTGGCCTTTGACGTGTTCTGCATGGCCAATTACTGGGACACCGAGTTCCTGATCGCCATGTTTGCGGTAAACCTGCTGGCGGGCCTGTTCCTCCTCTATCTGTCCATCGGCCTCAGGACGCTGCAAAAGGGCGGCCAGGCCCTGGCCGACGGCAGCTATGAGAGCGCCGTGGACACCAAGTATCTCTTCGGCGACTTCCGCCGCCACGGGGAAAACCTCAACGCCATCCAGCAGGGGGTGCAGAAGGCCGTGGAGCAGCAGATGCGGTCCGAGCGGATGAAGACGGAGCTGATCACCAACGTCAGCCACGACATCAAGACCCCCCTCACCTCCATCGTCAACTACGTGGACCTGCTGAAAAAGGAGGAGATCGACAACCCCGCCGCCCGGGAGTATATCGACGTGCTGGAGCGCCAGTCCGGCCGTCTGCGGAAGCTGACGGAGGATCTGGTGGAGGCCTCCAAGGCCGCCGCCGGCAGCATCCCCGTCACCTTGACCGATACCGACGTCAACGTGTTCCTCTCCCAGGCGGCCGGCGAATACGGCCAGCGTCTGGCGGAGAACAACATCGAGCCGGTACTGACGCTGGACGAGACAGAGCCCCATATCCTTGCCGACGGCAAGCTGTTGTGGCGTGTGCTGGACAATCTTCTGGGCAACGTGTGCAAATACGCCATGCCCGGCACCCGAGTCTACCTCTCCAGCGAGACGGTGGGCCGGCAGGTGTGCATCACCGTCAAGAACGTCTCCCGCTATCCCCTGAACGTCTCCGCCGACGAGCTGACGGAGCGGTTCGTCCGGGGCGACACCTCCCGCTCCACCGAGGGCAGCGGCCTGGGCCTGAGCATCGCCATGGGCCTGACCCACCTGCAGAAGGGCCAGTTCCGGCTCTCCGTGGACGGCGATCTCTTCAAGGCCCAGCTCACATTCGACCGGCTGTGATGCGTTCTGTGCCGAGGCAACGCTGCCGAGTATTTCGGCTCCCCTCATCTCTACCAAAAAGAGAAGGACACCCAAAAGGTGCCCTTCTCTTTTGGGCTTCGCCGGGGGGGCGAAACGGGCTCCGAGGACAGCGGCGGCCCTCGTTCCTTTCCCATGGGGAATCGCCAAAGCGGCAGTTCCTCTGCCGCGCCGAAGAAAAAGAGCCGTCCTCCTATGCGGAGGGTCTTCCTCTCCTCCCTGCTTTGTGGTATAATATATAAAATTTGCGGAACGAATACGTCAAGGAGACATCACCTGCGCTATGAGAAATGAATTGCGGGGAAACCGGACGCCCGGCGCGATCATCCTGAACATGCTGCTGGCGGCTGTCAGCCTGTTTGTCAACGGCTTCGGCCTGTATCTGACCATCCAGGCCCATATCGGCGTCGCCCCGTGGGACGTGCTGAATCTGGGCCTCTCCAAAACGCTGGGCATCCTCTACGGCAACGCGTCGATCGCCGTGTCGATCACGATCCTGATCATCGACGTCCTTCTGAAGGAGCCCATCGGCATCGCCATGTTTATCGACGCCGTCGTGGTGGGCAAGGCGGTGGACTTTTTCAACTGGCTGGACCCCATCCCCCCCTGCGATTCCCTGCTCACCGCCATACCGCTGATGGTCGCCGGGCTGTTCGTTCTGGCCTATACCCAGTATGCCTACATGATCGCGTCCCTGGGCTGCGGTCCCCGGGACACCCTCATGGTGGGCCTTGCCAAGCGGGCCAAGGGGATCCCCATCGGGTTGGTCAGCATCGCCATTCTCTCCACCGCCACCCTCATCGGCTGGCTGCTGGGCGGCCCCGTGGGCATCGGGACCATCCTCTGCGCCTTCGGCGCCGGCCCCGTCATGCAGCTGGCGTTCCGCACCGTCCGCTTTGACGCCACCGGCATCCGGCACCAGCAGCTCCGGGACTCCATGCGGGTACTCTTCTCAAAGCGGGACAACGCCCCCACCGTTTGAGAATACGGTTTATTGCCATAAAAATCATATCACAAGGAGAAGCATGCACTATGAAAATCGCAGTCACATATGAAAACGGCCAGGTGTTCCAGCACTTCGGCCACACGGAGACGTTCAAGATCTATGAGGTGGAGGACGGCCGGGTGGTCTCCTCGGAGATCATCGACTCCAACGGCAGCGGCCACGGCGCCCTGGCCTCCCTTCTGGGCGATCGCAGCATCGACGTCCTGATCTGCGGCGGCATCGGCGGCGGCGCCCAGGCGGCTCTGGCCGAGCAGGGCATCGAGCTGTGCTCCGGCGCCGCCGGAGACGCGGATCAGGCGGTGGAGGCCTATCTGAAGGGCGAGCTGGTCAGCTCCGGGGTCAACTGTGACCATCACCACGACGAGGGCCACTCCTGCGGCGATCACGACTGCGGCGAGGGCGACTGCCACAGCGGCGGCTGCCACGGCTGCCACCCCGCCATGACGGGCAAAAACGTGGGCAAGAAGTGCCGGGTCCACTATCGCGGCACCTTCAACGACGGCACCCAGTTCGACGCCTCCTACGACCGGGGCGAGCCGTTGACGTTCATCTGCGGCGCCGGCATGATGATCCCCGGCTTCGACGCGGCGGTGGCCGACATGGAGGTGGGCCAGACCGTCCAGATCCATCTGATGCCGGCGGAGGCCTACGGCGAGATCGATCCCAACGCCATTTTCACCGTGAATATCGCCGACGTTCCCGGGGCGGAGGACGTCACCGTGGGCGAGACGGTCTATCTGCAAAGCGGCAGCGGCCAGCCCGTTCCCGTGAAGATCGCCGCCAAGGACGAGAAGACCATCACCTTTGACGCCAACCACGAGATGGCCGGCAAGGAGCTGAACTTCTCCATCGAGCTGGTGGAGGTCACCGAGGCGTAACACAGGCCCGCCTGCTGTGGGCTATGCTCTCGAAGGGCATCGGGCCGTCAACGAACATGGAAAAAGGAACTCCCCCATATGGGGGAGTTCCTTTTTTACGTCACGTGTCTGCTTCCGTCCGAGCGCCGGCCGTCCTTCGATACCGGCGCTGCCATGGGGGGGTTCGCTCAATCATACCGCTGCTGGAAGATCTCCGCGGCATCCTCCACCTCCATGCTGCACAGGCGATCCATGTATTCGTCCATGACGTGCAGCACGTCCCGCAGGGCATCCTTGGCCGCCGGGGCCATATTCCCCCGGTAGAACTCAAAGCTCAGGCGGAGCTTTGCGTACATCCGCCTTTCCAGACGGGCGTCGTGGGTGCCGAATCCCGCCTTCTTGAAGCCGTAATAGTCCTTTTTCCAGGCGCCCAGGATCTCGCCGGGGCCGGACAGGTTCTCCCGCATGAACTTCCGGACGCCGTAGGGTCGTTTCATCTGGTCGAAGCCGGACTGCGCCCGCTGATACACGTCGTCCAGAGCGGCCTTGACCTGTTCCAGCTTCTGGCCGCTGATCTGTGCCCAGCGCTGACGGTCCCGGGCGTCGCAGGATTCCTTGTACTCCTGCTCCTGTTTCTCGGCGGCCAGCTGCTCCTTTTTCTTCTTTGACATGAACAGATTTCCAAGCATCGTCACACGCCCCTTTCGATTTTGTGAGTTCCATTTTACCACGGGAAACGCCCGGAATCAAGCGGTGCGGATCTCATCCGCCCGTACCCGGCCGCTCCACCGTCACGATGTATCCGTCCACGTTGTTGCCGGACACGGTGCAGCCGCCTCCGGAGGGGACGATCAGCTGATCCTTCGGGCAGAAATAGAGCTCATAGCTCCGGCCCAGGCAGGTGACGCGGAGATGCTCCCCGGCAAAGGGGTAGCCCCGCAGATAGTCGATATATTCCTCCAGGCAGAGGTTTTCCCTCTGCATCACGTAGGCGTGGGGCAGGCCCACGTAGCGGAAGTGCCAGGACTCGTAGTTGATGCCGGTGATGTCGCTTTTCTGGGGCGGGTAGCGCTGGATGAAGCCGTATTCCCAGGCGTGCTCCACGGCCCAGGTGTAAACGCCGCCCCCGTCAAAGCCGCCGCTGGAGCCGTCTGTCATGTCGTAGGTATCCAGATCCACCGCCAGGCCGGTGTGATGCTCGCTGTGGCCCGGCAGCGCCAGATAGGCGTCGGCGTAGGCCTGTCCCTCCGTTTCCACCGCGTCCTCATAGAGGGCGGCCTGCTCGTCATAGCTGCGCCAGCCGGCCACCACGTTGACGTTGGTCTCCCCGCTCTCGGCGGCAAAGTCGTCCATCCACCGGTTCAGCGCCTCCATCGCGTCCTCCCGCAGGCCGATA
The DNA here is from genome assembly GCA_900317425.1 of uncultured Eubacteriales bacterium. GTDB lineage: Bacteria > Bacillota > Clostridia > Oscillospirales > Oscillospiraceae > Vescimonas. Next base: position 21,788 of record ONGR01000018.1, read on the forward strand.
TCGATCCCCCGGGCCAGATAGTTTTCGCTCTTACGCTCGTAGATGCTGACCGTCCTCGACTCTTCCGGATCGTATCCGTAGTCCCGGTTCACCAGCACCAGCGTCCCCCGGGCCAGATCCGCCTCTGTGGTCTCCCGCCGTTCCCAGCCGTCCGGCAGCGCCTCCGTCTCGGAGGAGGTCTGGGCGGAGGTGTCTGGCCCGGCCGGGTCCCCCTTTCCGCAGCGGGATACGAGGAGGACGACAAGAAGCACAAGGCCCAGCAGGAACGCGGCCAGGAGGAGCCGCTGTCTCCGGATCTGCCGCCGCCGGCGGGCCCGCCGCCTCTCTCTCTGCGCCTCAGTCATACGCTTTCCTCCTTCTGCCGGCGTCTCGCCGATGCTGGGAAAAATATACCATATCCGTCGAAAAAAAGCAATTCCGGGGGGGGGACTTCGGCCGGGCCTGTCCGTCCCCCTTGCGCCCGGCCCCGGCCCTGTGCTATACTCACAGGAGAATCCAACCCGGAGGTGAGCCATCACGGACAACAAGTTTACCACCAACGCCTTTCTGGTGGTGGTCATGATCTTCTCCGCCATCATCTTTCTCTTCACCATCAAGCTGGTGGACCTGTCGGACCACACCGCCGTCAACGACTACTACCCCATCGAGGGCACGGATCTGGGCGTGCGCTACTCCTCCCTGTCCCCCAACGGGATCTATCAGGGCGGCAAGACCACCGGCCAGCTGAAGCTGGAGGGCACCTTCGGCTACGACTGGGGCGCCGCCGTGGAGGGCAATACCCTGTACCTCAACGAATACACCTCCACCGACGTGGGCGTGATGCTCTGCCAGCTGGTGCGGGTGGATCTGGACAGCTACGACAAGGAGATCCTCCGGCGGGACACCATCCTCCAGGGCCGGTGCGCCTCCGGCGAGCTGGTGTGTCTGGGCGGGTATCTGATGCCCTCCAGCTTCCCCGCCACCAACCCCCTGTGCAAGTTCTACGCCATGTCCGACCCGGATATCCGCCCGGCGGACAGCAGCGCGCTGGTGCTGTTTCTGGACCCCGCCACCGGCGAGGTGGTCTACAGCGTCCGGGACGACGAGGCGCTGACGGAATCGTTTGAGGGCCGCTACCTTGCGCGCACCCTGCAGGAGGTGATGGGATGACCTTCGGTATCGGCATCCGCAACCGGACCACGGGGGCCCAGGCCTCCGTGGAGGTGCTGCAGATCGCCTCGGTGCTGCCGGCGCTCTACGTGTTCGCCGCCTCCGGCTATCGGGGCTTGTTCCTGCAGGAGGGGCTCTTCTCCCGTCTCTTCGCCCTGGGCGTCTCGGTGCTGCCCCGGGTAGAGGCCGTGGCCATGTCCTTCCTCTACCGCAAGACCTCCAGCGAGATGATCTTCTATTTCGCCCTGCTGGCGGTGGCGCTGGCGGTGGGTCTGGTCACCCGCCGTCTCTTCGGCGAGGAGACGGGCGTCATCGCCCGGAAGGTCTACGCCTGCCTCATCATCGCGGATCTGGTGATCCGTCTGCTGCCCCTGTCCTGCAACGGCGCCTTCGGCCTGCCCATGGCGGCCATCGGCTTTGCCGTGCGTCTGGCGTGCCTGGTGCTGGTGCTGCTGGACCTGCGGGCCTGCCGCCGCGGCAGCGGAGCACAGTAATAAGCGCCATGACGAAACGAAACGAGATCAAGATCCTTCTGGCGGCCATCGTCTGCCGCGTCCTCTGGGGCTTCAGCTTCATGGCCTCCCGGACGGCTCTGAACACGGGCCACGTTTTTTTGCTGCTGAGCCACCGGTTCGCGCTGGCGCTGGCCGTGATGAGCCTTCTGCTGCTGACGCCCCTGGCGGACCTCCACCTGAAGGGCAAGCCCCTCCTGCCGCTGATCGCCCTGGGCCTGGCTCAGCCGGTGATCTACTTCTTCGGCGAGCAGGTGGGCCTGCTCCACTCCAACACCATCTTCTCCGGCGTGATGATCGCCATGATCCCCATCGTGTCCACGGTGGCGGCGGCCCCCATCCTGGGGGAGAAGCCCACCTGGGGCCAGCTGCTGTTCAGCCTGCTGTCGGTGGGCGGCGTGGTGGGCATCGGCCTGATGAGCCGCGGCAGCGGCGCCCTGGACGGCGTCGGCGTGGCGGCGCTGGTGGTGGCGGTGTGCGCTGCCGCCGCCTATACCCTGCTGGGCCGGGGCATCTCCGGCCGGTTCACTCCCTTTGAGCGCGCCTACATGATGGTGGCGGTGGGATCGGCGGTGTTCACCCCTCTGGCGCTGGCCCAGTGCCGCGGCAGTCTCGCCGCCTACGTCCGACCGCTGGCGGAGCCGTCCTACCTGCTGTCCATCCTGTTCCTGGGGCTGGGCTGTTCGGTGGTGGCCTTCTTCCTCTCCTGCTACACCATCACCTATCTGACGGTGGCCCGGGAGACGGTGTTCTCCAATCTCACCACGGCGGTGTCGGTGTTTGCCGGGGCGGTGTTTCTCCATGAGCCCTTCTCCCCGCCGGGCCTGGTCTGCTGCGCCGTGATCCTGCTGGGCATCTACGGCGTCCAGCGCGCCGCCCGGAAGGAACCGTCGACGTGACGCACACAACGCTAAAAAAGAAGGACACCCCCCACGGGGTGTCCTTCCTTTTTTTGTCAGCGTTTTTACTTTTGGATCACGTCCACCACTTCGCCCACGTACATCCGGTGGGGCGCCTCGGTGCGGTAGTAGTGGTCCACCACCTCCGGCATCATCCGGGACGTGTCCAGATCCTGGCAGTAGATCTTCCGGCACAGCAGGGTGACCTCCGCCTGGGCGTAGGTGACGCCCTCCCCCACGGCGATGGGGGTCAGGCCTGCGGCGGCGTCCTTGTCGGTGTCCCGTCCGCTGACGGTGCCCATCACCTCCAGGGCATGGCGGCACTCCTCCCCGTAGAAGCTGACGGTGAAATACTCGTTCTCCTCCAGAAAACCGTAGGTGTGGCGCACCGGCTTGACGTACACCGTGGCCACCGGACGTTCCCACAACGTGCCCAGGCCGCCCCAGCCGATGGTCATGGCGTTGTGACGCTCCATCGTACCGGCGCACACCAGGGCCCATCGGCGAGCGAACTGGGAGAACACTTCCGCGTTGAGTTCCATATCGTTCCTCCGTTTCCGTCTTCGTCATTGCGAGCCAGTGACCGAGGTCACCGGTGCGGCAATCCGTATGTCTCCTCCGTTCCTTACACGTTGTAGTAGCGGTCGAACTCGGCGGGATGGGGGATCTGGCCCAGCTCCAGGCACTCCTGGCGCTTCCGGGCGATGAAGTTGGTGAGCAGCTCCTCGGGGAACACGCCGCCGGCGGTGAGGTAATCGTGGTCGGCCTCCAGCGCGTCCAGCGCCTGATCCAGGGAGGTGGGCAGCTGATGCAGCTTGGCCTTCTCCTCGTCGCTGAGGTGGAACAGGTTCATGTCGTAGGGGCCCCAGCCGTTGGCGTGGGGATCGATCTGATTCTTGATGCCGTCCAGACCGGCCATGAGGATGGCGGCGTAGCAGAAATAGGGGTTGCAGGTGGCGTCGGGATTGCGCAGCTCGAACCGGCGCAGCTTGGGGCTCTTGGCGTAGGCCGGGATGCGGATGACGGCGCTGCGGTTGGAGGTGGCGTAGCCCACGGTCACCGGCGCCTCGAAGCCGGGCACCAGGCGCTTGAAGGAGTTGGTGGAGGGGTTGGTGATGGCGCAGAGGGAGGCGATGTGCTTCAGCAGGCCGCCCATGAACCAGTGGGCCTCGCGACTCAGGTGGGCATAGCCCTTGTCGTCGGAGAAGACGGGCTCGCCGTCCTTCAGGAGCAGCATGTGCACGTGCATGCCGCTGCCGGCCTCGCCGGTGATGGGCTTGGGCATGAGGGTGGCACTGAGACCGTACTTGGGGGCCACGTTGCGGATGATGTACTTGATCATCATGCTGCCGTCGGCCATGTCGCACAGCTCGCCCAGCAGGGGCTCGATCTCAAACTGACCGGCGCCGCCCACCTCGGGATGGTGGTACTTGACGGGGATGCCGGCCTTCTCGATCTCCAGGCACATCTCGCTGCGGCACTCGTAGGTGCGGTCCAGGGGCTTGGCCACGTGATAGTGGCGCTGGAAGGGCACCACGTAGCCGCTGCCCTCGGTCTCGCTGTTCCAGTAGGCCTGGCGGGCGTCGATGCTGACGGCGATGTTGTTGTGGTCCAGTCTCCAGCCCACGTGGTCGAACAGATAGAACTCAAACTCCGGCAGGATCAGCATGGTGTCGGCGATGCCGGTGGAGCGCATGTAGTCCCGTGCGGCCTGGACGATGTTCCGGGGATACTGGGCCAGGGGCCGGTTGTTGGGATAGTCGATGATCATGGCGTTGCCGATCATGGACAGGGTCTTGACGCCGCAGAAGGGGTCGATCATGGCGGTATCCAGGTCGGGGATGTAGACCATATCGCTCTTTTCCACCACGGCGTAGCCGTAGTTGGAGGCGTCGAAGCCGATGCCGTTGACCATGGTCTCCTCGTTGAAGTGGGCGGCGGGGATGGTGACGTGGCGGAACTGACCGTTGATATCCACGATCTTGAAGTCCACCATCTGGATCTCCTCGTCCCGGATCAGCTTCATGATATCTTTGGCGGTGTTGGGCATGATGAATCTCTCCGTTTCTCTGCCCCAGGGGCAGTTGATAGTGACGGCGCCGCGGCCGGAAATGGACAAAACGCGTGATTTTTCACGCTTTGTCCATTATAACAAAAAAGGTGCCGCTTGTACAGGGGGGTGGTTGGGAAAAACGCCGTTCTCTCCCTCCCCCAAGGCGCAAAAAGCTCCCCGGACTCTCGTCCGGGGAGCTCTCTATCATCATTCGCTCAGTCCATGCGGCGTGCGATCTCGTCCCAGGTCTTCATCAGCTGGGACGGCTCAACCGGCGGATGGACGGTGTATCCGGGATGGACCTTGTACTTGTGGATGGAGAAGGGTATACGCCCCTCCCGCACCGACTGCTTGAGGAAAATGGTGATGGCCGTGGTCAGATCCAGGCCGAACTCGGCAAACAGAGCCTGTGCCTCTTTCTTCAGGTCCTCATCCAGGCTGATGTTCGTACTAACCTTTGACATAACAGGCACCTCCTATTTCTGTTTTCCATGTGGATCGTACGGTCCGTGTCGCTTACTTTATCGCTTTACTGTACTCTTCCCTCTTGTTGACTCTGTTATACACCTTAAAATGCGTGTTGTCAATACCTTATGCGCATAATATGCAAAAATTATTTGAAAATTTTTGAAAATACTGGGGGCATCTTCCATCTCATGGAAATAAAGAGACCGGCCGGAGCAGATCCGGCCGGTCCTCTGTCCAGTTTGTCAATCGCTGAAATCGCTGTCCAGCACCATGTCGAAGGTATAATCGGGATACAGAGCCCGGAGCTTGGCCAGGATCTCCTCCCGGATCCGGGCGGCGTCGCAGCCGAAGTCCAGGACGGCGTCAAAGCTGACGTGCTTCTTCTCCGGCTCGGCGTAAAAGCCGTGGAGCTGGCGGAACTCGGGATACTCCCCGGCGATGGCCGTCAGCTTCTCCCGGATGGCGCCGCTCTCCCCGTCGGCGGTGTTGGCGGCGTAGATGCCCACCGTCAGCACGATGCCGAACTGCTCATAGACGCCCTGGGCGATCTGCCGGGTCAGATGGTGGATCTGACGGGCGGTCATGTCGTCCGGCAGCTCCACGTGGACCGAGCCGATGACCTTCTCCGGGCCGTAGTGGTTCAGGATCAGATCGTAAGCGCCCAGGACGCCCTCGAAGCCGCTGACGTATTCCTTCAGCCGGACGGACAGCTCGCTGTCCACCCGCTGCCCGATGATGGCGCCCAGGCTCTCCAGCAGGATCTCCACGCCGGACTTGACGATCACCACGGCGATGATGGCGCCCAGCCAGCCCTCGATGCTGACGTGCCAGATGAGGCTCACCGCCGCAGCCACCAGCGTGGACACGGAGATGGCGGCGTCGAAGAGGGCGTCGCTGCCGGAGGCGATGAGGGAGTCGGAGTTCAGCTTCTCTCCCTTGCCCTTCACGTACCGGCCCAGCAGCAGCTTCACGACCACGGCGGCGGCGATGATGATCAGGGACACGGCGGTGTAGCTGGCTTCTTCCGGGTGAAGGATCTTCTCCACCGACTCCTTGAAGGAGGTCAGGCCCGCCAGCAGCACGATCACCGCGATGGTGACGGAGCTGATGTTCTCGATGCGGCCGTAGCCGTAGGGGTGCTTCTTGTCGGGAGCCTTGCCCGCCAGCTTGGTGCCCACGATGGTGATGACGGAGGACAGGGCGTCGCTCAGGTTGTTCACCGCGTCCAGGATCACGGCGATAGAGCCGCTGATGAGGCCCACGGCGGCCTTGAAGGCCACCAATACCAGGTTGGCTATGATGCCCACCACGCTGACCTTAACGATCTCATTTCTCCGATCCATGTTCTTCCTCCATTCCATCCAGCAGCCGGTAAAGCAGGGTGTGGAGCGCCATGGCCTCCCGGGCCGTCAGCTTCACGCACCCGCCCATCTCCATGGGTACCCGGGCCGCCCGGTGACACAGGGCCCGGCCCTGCTCCGTGGTGGCGATGACCACGCTGCGCTCGTCCTTCTCGCTGCGCCGACGATGTACGTAGCCCTTGGCCTCCAGCTTCTTCAGCACCGGCGTCAGAGTGCCGGAATCCAGCCGCAGGCGCTGGCCCAGGGTCTTGACGGACTGCTCATCGTATTCCCACAGGGCCATCATCACCAGATACTGGGTGTAGGTCAGATCCAGCGGCTCCAGACAGGGCTGGTAGCGCCGGACGATCTCCTTGGCGCAGGCGTACAGCGGAAAGCAGAGCTGGTTCTCCAGCTTCAGCTGTTCATAGGGCTGTGCCATCTCACTCCTCCACCAGCGCTTCCACGCAGGCGCGGACCTTCTTCATGTCGGCGGTGGGCTCGAAGCGCTCCACCACGTTGCCCTGACGATCCACCACGAACTTGGTGAAGTTCCACTTGATGTCGGGGCTGGTCTTGTAGTCCCTGTCGATCTTCTTCAGCATGGCGCTCATGGCCAGGGCCATGGGGCCGTGGCCGAAGCCGCCGAAGCCCTTCTGCTCCTTCAGATACGTGAACAGGGGCAGGGCGTTTTCGCCGTTGACGTCGGACTTCTTCATCTGGGGGAACCGGGTGTTGTACTTGAGGGTGCAGAACTGGTGGATCTCCTCGTCGGTGCCGGGGGTCTGGCCGGCAAACTGGTTGCAGGGCACGTCGATGACCTCAAAGCCCTTGTCGTGGAGATCCTCGTACATCTCCTCGATGGGGGCGTAGTGGGGCGTGAAGCCGCAGCCCGTGGCGGTGTTGACGATCAGCAGCACCTTGCCCCGGAACTGCTCCATGTCCACCTCGCTGCCGTCGCCGGCGATCAGCTTGTAATCGTAAATGCTCATGGTCGTACCTCCCATAATATCTTGTTCGCAATTAGATTGTACGCAATACATCTGGTTTTGTCAAGACCTTTTTCTATTCTGCCCCGAAAAAAGAGGAGAGCCTCCGCTCTCCTCTCTTATTTACGCTTTCACCGGCTCGCTCTGCCGGGCCAGCCGTTTCCCCAGCACGATCAGCGCCGCCAGACAGATGACGATCTGCACCGTGGTGGAGCAGGGCGTGGCCAGGCCGATGTGGAACAGGGACGCCGTGGCGCTGCGGCTCATGAGATAGGCCACCGGGATCCGGATGCCGAAGGCGCCGATGATCCCCTGGACCATGACCAGCACCGTCTTGCCGTAGCCGTTGTAGAAGCCGATGAAGCAGAACAGGAACGGCGTCAGCAGACAGTCGATGCCGTAGGCCTTCAGATAGTCGGCTCCGGCGGCCACGATCTCGCCGTCCCGGGCGAAGAGTCCCGCCAGCACGTCGCCGTGAAAAAAGGCGGCCCAGGCCATCACCGCGCCCACGGCCACGGACACGGCCACACTGTCGTAGAGGGCCCGGCGGGCCCGTTCATGCTTCCCCGCCCCCACGTTCTGGGCCACGAAGGCGCTCATGGACTGCTCGAAGGCCGAGGGCACCAGCATGATGAACATGCACAGCTTCTCCGCCACGCCCATGCCCGCCGAGGCGATGACGCCCTTGCTGTTGACGATGGCCAGCAGCACCAGGAAGGAGATGCTCACCAGCAGATCCTGCAATGCGATGGGCACGCCCAGCGACAGGATCCGCCGGACCACCGTCCGGTCCGGCCGCAGGTCCGCCGGGCGCATGGTAAAGGGCAGCTTCCGCCGCCGGATCAGCAGCCAGGAAAGGGCCACGCTGAGCCCCTGGGCCAGCACGGTGGCGATGGCGGCGCCGGCGGCGCCCATGCCGAACACCGCCACGAACAGCAGGTCGCCCGCCACGTTGAAGGCCGAGGCGATGGCCACGGTGTAGAGGGGCATCTTCGAGTCGCCGATGCCCCGGAAGATACTGCCCAGCACGTTGTAGGCCACGATGAACACCGTGCCCACGGCGCACAGGCGCACGTAGGCGGTGGTCTGGGCCAGGGCCTCCACGGGGGTCTGCATGAGCCGGGCCACGGCGCCGGCAAGGGGCACCATCACCGCCGTCACGATCAGCGCCATCAGGAAAAAGAGGCTGATGCCCGTGCCGATGGCCCGGCCAGCCTCCTCCGGGCATCCCTCGCCGATCTTCTGGCCCACCAGCACCGTGATGCCCATGGCAAGGCCGGTGATCACCATGGTCACCGTCTGCATGATCTGGCTGCCGGTGGACACGCCGGACACGTCCCCCGCCAGGGCGTACTTGCCCACCACCCACAAATCGATGGCACCGTACAGGGCCTGCAGGAACATGGCCAGCAGCACCGACAGGGCGAACCGCACCAGCGGTCCCAGGATGGGCCCGGCGGTAAAGCTCTGTTCTCTCTCCATTGGATCCTCTCCCCGTCAAATAAAATAACCGGACAAGATCCGGGCGATCCCCCGACATCTTATCCGGCAACACAAAAGCGCTTGTATGCCCTCCGATGAGCGAGATGATTATAGCAGGTCTTTTTCCAAAATGCAACCTCCCGGGGCAAGATGGGGCCCTCCCTTGCATTTTTCTTCCCTTTTGCGTTGGTTTCGTGTATAATAGGGTAAAATTCAAGTGTTGAGGAGGTCAACTATGGGCTTTCTGCGTCTTCTGGAGGGTCTCCGCCATCCCATCGCGGACACCTTCTTCTCCGTCATCACCTATCTGGGCGATGAGACCTGCTTCATGGCGCTGGCGCTGATCCTATTCTGGTGCGTCAGCAAGCGGCGGGGCTACTACCTCTTTGCCGTGGGCTTCTTCGGCGTGGCCGTCAACCAGTTCCTCAAGCTCTGGTTCCGTGTCCCCCGCCCCTGGGTGACGGATCCCAACTTCACCATCGTGGAGTCGGCCCGGGCGGCGGCCGCCGGCTACTCCTTCCCCTCCGGTCATACGCAAAATATCGTGGGCACCCTGGGCGTCATCGGCGTCACCACCCGGCGGACCTGGCTGCGGGTGCTGTGCATCGTGGGCGCGGTGCTGGTGCCCTTCTCCCGGATGTATCTGGGCGTCCACACGCCGCTGGACGTGGGCGTGGCCTTTCTGACGGCGGCGGCGCTGGTGGCGGCGCTGTGGCCCTTCTTCCGGGATGAGGTCAGCTTCCAGACCTCCGCCCGGTACGTTCTGGTGGTCCTGGCGGCGGTGTCCGCCCTCTACACCGTCTTCGTGCTGCTCTATCACTTCCCCGCCGATCTGGACGCGGAGAACTATGCCTCCGGCCTGAAGAACGGCTACGTGATGATCGGCTGCGCCCTGGGTCTGATCGTCTCCTACATCTACGATAAGCACGTCCTGAACTTCGACACCCGGGCCCCCTTCCTCGGCCAGGTGCTGAAGCTGGTGCTGGGTCTGGCGCTGATCATCGGCATCAGGATGGTGCTCAAAGCCCCGCTGACGGCCCTGTTCCACGGCCACGGCGCCGCCAACGCCGTCCGGTATTTCCTGATGGTCATCTTCGCCGGGTGCGTCTGGCCCCACACCTTCCCCCTGTTCGCCCGGCTGGGGAAGAAGAAATAAGCTTTACAAAAACGTCATGATTTCCCCCTCAAAAGGGTGTATCATGCCCATTACTACCAATATGAGGAGGAACCTCTCTTGAACAAGCTTCGCGACGCGGTGGATCGCTTCTGTGCCCGCCATCCCCGGTTCGGCATCCCCAATCTGATGCTCTATATCGTGATCGGCAACGTGGCGGTCTATCTGCTCTCCGTCCTGACCCGGGCCAATGATATCGGCGCCCTGAGCTTCCTGGCCTTCAGCCTGCGGGGCCTGCTCCGGGGCGAGGTATGGCGGATCATCACCTTCATCTTCGTACCCGGATTCACCAGCCCCTTCTGGCTGATCGTGTCCCTCTACTTCTACTACTGGATCGGCTCCACCCTGGAGCGGGAATGGGGCACGGCCCGGTTCAATCTCTACTATTTTTCCGGCACGCTGCTGACCGTTCTGGGCGCCGTGCTGGCCGGCCTCATCACCGGGCAGGTCGATCTCCTGGTGGCCGGCACCACCTACGTGAACCTCTCCATGTTCCTGGCCTTTGCCGTGCTGTTCCCCGACATGCAGGTGCTGATTTTCTTCATCCTCCCGGTGAAGATGAAGTGGCTGGCCTGGGTGGACGGGGCACTCTTCGCCCTGAACGTGGTCCTCTCGCTCATAAAGGGCGACTGGGTGGGCGTGATATTGCCCATCGTGGCCCTGCTGAACTTCCTGGTCTTCATCTGGCCGGAGATCCAGCGGCTCCATGACCGGCGCAGGCATCAAACCGCCCGGCAGACCGTGAACTTCCGCAAGGCGGTGCGCCAGCAGCAACAGCAGAAGGGCTATCGCCACAAGTGCGCCGTCTGCGGACGGACCGACGCCGACTATCCCGACCTGCAGTTCCGCTACTGCAGCAAGTGCGCCGGCTACCACTGCTTCTGCCAGGACCACATCTTCACCCACGTCCACTTCACAGAGTGAGGAAAAATTTCGGTTATTTTGCGAAATGGTGTTGACAATCGGCGTAAACGTGGTAAAATATCATTTTGCAGACATACCTGCGACAATTTCATACCTTATCAAGAGTGGTTGAGGGACCGGCCCGATGAAACCACGACAACCTGCGCAAGCAAGGTGCCAAATCCGGCGAACGAATCGAAAGATGAGGGTAGCAAACGATCATCGCGCTCTGCCCCGTCGGCAGGGCGCGTTTTCGCGTCTCATCGGAAAGAGAAAGGAAGATATGATTATGGCAAGACGTTTATTCACCTCTGAGTCCGTGACGGAAGGACATCCCGACAAGATCTGCGACCAGATCAGCGACGCCATTCTGGACGCCATTCTGGCCCAGGACCCCAACGGCCGCGTGGCCTGCGAGACCTGCGTCAGCACCGGCCTCATCCACATCATGGGTGAGATCACCACCGACTGCTACGTGGACATCCCCAAGATCGCCCGCCAGGTGGTCCTGGACATCGGCTATGACCGGGCCAAGTACGGCTTCGACGGCACCACCTGCGGCGTCATCTCCAACATCGACGAGCAGTCCGGCGACATCGCCATGGGCGTGGACAAGTCCCTGGAGTCCAAGGCCAGCGGCGACGCCGCGCTGGACAACGGCGCCGGCGACCAGGGCATGATGTTCGGCTACGCCTGCGACGAGACCCCCGAGCTGATGCCGCTGGCGATCTCCCTGTCCCACAAGATGGCCAAGCGCCTCACCGAGGTCCGCAAGGAGAAGCTGGTGGACTATCTCCGTCCCGACGGCAAGACCCAGGTCACCGTGGAGTATGACGAGAGCGGCAAGCCCGTCCGGGTGGACACCGTGGTCCTCTCCACCCAGCACGGCCCCGAGGTGGCTCTGGAGACCATCCGCAAGGACATGATCGACCTGGTCATCAAGCCCACCATCCCCGCCGGGCTGATGGACGAGAACACCAAGATCTACGTCAACCCCACCGGCCGCTTCGTCATCGGCGGTCCTCAGGGCGACTCCGGCCTCACCGGCCGCAAGATCATCGTGGACACCTACGGCGGCAGCGCCCCCCACGGCGGCGGCGCCTTCTCCGGCAAGGATCCCACCAAGGTGGACCGCAGCGCCGCCTACGCCGCCCGCTGGGTGGCCAAGAACGTGGTGGCCGCGGGTCTGGCCCGCCGCTGCCAGGTGCAGCTGGCCTATGCCATCGGCGTGGCCAAGCCCGTCAGCGTGCTGGTGGAGACCTTCGGCACCGGCGTCGTCAGCGACGAGGAGCTGGAGGCCGCTGTGAACAAGGTCTTTGACCTGCGCCCCACCGCCATCATCCGTGATCTGGATCTGCGCAAGCCCATCTATCGCCAGCTGGCCGCCTACGGTCACATGGGCCGTGAGGATCTGGGCGTCCGCTGGGAGAACACCGACCGGGTCGAGGCGCTGAAGGCCGCCCTGGGTCGGTAAGCTGCGGCGCGGCCGGCGGGGGATCGCCTCATTTTCTCCTTGCCAACCACCGCAAAAACTGGTATAGTAGATACGCCGTCCGGCCCGGACGGCGTATCTTTCTATGATAGGATATCCGGGTGTAGCGCAACTGGCAGCGCGCCAGCTTTGGGAGCGTGTAACACCCCCGACGTTCAGGAGAAATCCGAAATCGCGCAACCCCTTGCAAACACTGGGGTTTTGGCACTTCATCCCTTCCGCAAAAACTCCGAAAACCGCCGTTTGACCACAGCTTTGACCACAACGACAGAAGCAGAAAACTAAATAACCGGGTGTAGCTCAGATGGTAGAGCGCGTGGTTTGGGACCACGAGGCCGCTGGTTCGAAACCAGTCACTCGGACCAAAAATCCTCTGGGATCAATGATCTTAGAGGATTTTTACTATTTCTTTGTCTACTGCGGCGCAATTTTTACCTGTATTCAATGTGCCTGCCGCAAGGTCAACCTTATGTACGAAGAAAATTAACCAATAATGGTTGACATTCAACAGCGTATATGCTATACTAAAGACAACCTGATCAGGTTAAGGAGGGTTGGCTATGCTAACAAGTGTTGGAAGATTTTTGAGAAAATTGCGAATAGACGAAGGTGAGATACTTCGTGATATGGCGAAGAAGCTCGGGGTGTCGTCGGCTTTTCTCTCTGCCGTAGAAAACGGCAAAAAGAAGGTGCCTGAGGTTTGGATTACGAAACTGGAAGAACTGTACTCCCTTACTCCGGTACAAATCACGGAACTGAAAGATGCTATCATTGAATCTAGTGATACGATTGAGCTAAACATTCGTAACGCTTCCAGTGCAAACCGTCAACTTGCTGTTTCCTTTGCGCGACAGTTTGATACACTGGATGAGGAAACCACCAAAAAACTGTTCAGCATTTTAAAGAAGCACAAGGAGGACTAATTCTTGCCGGATTATATTGTTGAACCAAAATCCCGAAAGGATTTGCGCCTCCTTGCGAGAATGCTCCGCAAACATCTCGGGTTGGAAAACGAGCTATGGGTTCCCATTGTGGAGCTGCTGGATGTATTGGCCGAAGTCTTTGATGATTTCAGCTATGAAATCGTGGAGGATTGCGAACTTCCGAACGGAATTCACGCCGAAACGAATGTTCGAACAGGTCATATTAAAATCAAAGAAAGCGTATACGAGAGAGCCTGTAACGGTGAAGGGCGTGATCGCATGACCATCGCACACGAAATCGGTCATTATTTCACGCTCTGTTTCTGTGGATTCTCGTTACAGCGCAATTTCAAACGTCAAAAAGTGAAACCATTTAATGATCCCGAATGGCAGGCAAAATGTTTTGCTGGGGAGTTTATGATTGCCCACCACCTCACGGGAGATATGAGCGTATCAGAAATCGTTGAAGCCTGCGGGGTTTCCTTTGATGCTGCAGACTATCAGCATAATCACAGAAACTGAAAGGAGTTGGTGCAAATTGTTTGCTGGAACAAAAAGAAAAGCACTGCATTGATTGTTGGCGCAATCAATACAATGCTTGCCTCCGAGTATCTCTACCCGTAATCTGGTATCTTTATTATAGCGATACTCGGAGCCCATGTCAAGGTTTTCTCGTTCATTCTGCAGAAAATCTCTTGACAAATAATTTCATCTGTGCCTCCGGGTATCTCTGTCCGTAATCTGGTAAATTACATCTGAGACGCCCGGAAGGCACGGCCCGGGGTAAATCTATCTATAAGGCACAGTTCTATGCCCTGTGGTAATGTGCCGAAAAGGAGACGGTTATCATGTCTCAGATCAATAGTACCCGCAACGGGTGCAAAGACGTTTTTCATGCTTTCATGGTCAAAAACGCGATCTATGAAGGCGAACTCGAAATTCCGTGCATCGCGCCGGAAAGGGCAATTCCCTCGAAACTGATTTCTTTTTCAAAAGCGGTCAGCGGAACGGATTATGATGCATGGGTTCACTTCTACGAGGATGATGCGTTGTTCGAGAGGCTCTGGAATAAGCCTTTCAAGTATCTGACGATCCTCAAACGGTATAAAGGCGTGATCGCACCGGATTTCAGTCTATACCGCGATATGCCGCTTGTGATGCAGAATTGGAACATCTACCGCAGTCACGCCGTTGCCGTTTGGCTGCAGAGTGAAGGAGTGCCGGTTATCGCCAACGTGCGCTGGAGTGACGAGCGTACATACGAGACGTGCTGCTTCGGTGTGCCGAACAACTCCACGATTGCCGTTGGCTCTCACGGGTGTATCAAACTCTTGCAGGAACGTGAATTCTTTATTCGTGGGCTGGAGTATGTGGTCAACAAGCTGCACCCGAAAACGATCGTGGTTTACGGTACTGCGCCTGAAACTGTCTTCGGCAAATATATTGAAGCCGGGATTGAAGTCCTGCAATTCGATAGCGACTTTATGGTTACTCACCGAAAGGCGGTGAGTGCCTGATGGGAGCTGGATTTCATGGTGGGTTTGGAGAAACAAGCGGTTCTCAAAGCAATAATTCTATGCCGAACCATACAAACGCATCGACGCCAAGAGAAAAATTTGTGAACTATTCTCTTGATCCAAACAATGCCAACGCAAAAGGCAAAGCAGAAGCATACGAAAAAGGATTAGGTTATACTAAGCAAAATGCCGATGGGTTAATATCTCAAATTCACTCAGCAGTTACAACCGGTACCGTTAAACCATATGACATTTCACAAACAAAATACGGGGTGAAATATAAATACAGAATTCCTGTTACTGGTCCCAATGGTCAAACCAAAAACGTGATTGCAGTTTACCAAATCGATAACGGCAATGGCACGCCAAGGCTAATTACGAATTATTTGGAGGGCAAATAATAATGGTAAAAGAATATGATAAAGTCAAGACGCTTGTTGAAAAAAATGGATATCCTATCGGCTCTGTGGGCGTTGTGGTCAGCACTTATTCAACTGGTCCTGCATGTGAAGTTGAGATATGGGACGAAACCGAGTATCCAGTTGATGTTGTCACATACCTCTTTGACGAGTTGGAGATTATTGACACTTCAAGCAAATGAAGTGAATTGAGCAAGCAAATAACTCGGCGGGGTTGCCTCCGCCGAGCTATTTGCTTCTTCTCTCTTTTGTCATCTGCCGCTTCTCTTCTTTGCTCCGCTCCCGCACCTCAGCGATCATCGTCTCCAGCAGTGCTTCACACTCCTCCTTTGTCTTGGCGTAGACCGTATGCACCTCGCGCTTGCCCTGAGCGTTGGTGGGCGAATAGCGACCCTCAAAGAGGTGGTCGTTGAGCTCGTAGATCCCGCCGGTGCCAGGTTTGCGCACCTTGCCCTTGTACGGGGCAAACGGTGGGCGTACAGGCGTTTTTCCGCCTTCGGCGGGAAGTTGGTCTTGGAGCGTCTCGTGGGGTTCAAACGCCTCGCTGTGGCCGATCCCGCGCTCGATCTTCTGCGCGGCTTGCTGCTGCATGGTGCCGGTGATGTGGCTGTAGATATCAATCGTCGTAGCTGAGGAAATATGCCCAATGATGGCGGAGAGTGTTTTCACGTCCATTCCGTGCTCCAGGGCGGTCGTGGCGAAGGTGTGGCGCAGGTCGTGGAAGCGAATGTCCTTAACCCTGCACTGCTCCCCATACAGATCGCTTACTACACAGGACTTCGCATTGGCGAGGTTTGCGGCTTGACTTGGCAGGACATAAATCTTGAAAAGCAGTATCTTACTGTACGACGCAGTATGCGATACAACGGGACAAGGCACAAAACCGAAATAGGAGCTACCAAGCGCAAGAAGATCCGCACAGTGGACTTCTGCGACACGTTAGCGGCAATTCTGCGAACTACAAAAGCCGAACAGCACAAAAACCGCTTCAAATATGGCGAGCTATACAGCCTCAATTATTATTGCGAGGTCAAAGAAAAAGACCGCACCTATTATGAGGTTTACAGCTTACCGAGAACGGAAGAAGTTCCCGAAGGCTACAAGGAAATATCCTTTGTATGTCTTAGACCGGATGGAGCATATGAATCTCCAAGTACGATTGGGAATATGTGCAAAAGGGCGAAGCAAAAAGTAGAGGGTTTGGATGGCTTTCATTTCCACCAACTCCGACACACATTCACAAGTAATCTGCTCTCCAACGGAGCAGCACCGAAGGATGTGCAGGAGCTTTTAGGACAC
>ONGR01000019.1 GCA_900317425.1 uncultured Eubacteriales bacterium
AAAACTAAAGGGCCTGACACCTGCTCAACACAGATCTCAGACCCTTCTGGTCGCTTAATATTATAATATTTTGTCTAACTTTTGGGGTTCACTTCACTTCCGTTTCCGGGGTGTTTTTGCGTCTATTCCAGCTCCTCCACCGATGTGACCGGCTGTCGGCAGGCGCCGCCGCGGCAGAGATAGTACCGCGCCCCCTCCTCCGGGATGGGGTAGTCCGCCGTAAAAGGTGCCAGCTCCGCCAGAACGGCTCCGCTCTCCGGCGTCTTGACCAGCACCGTCAGCCCCGGCCGCGGCTTCCGTCGCAGATAGGCCTTCAGCTCCTCCGGCACTGCCCGGGCCGCGCAGATCAGCTCCGCCGAGGGCCACAGCTCCTCCAGCAGGGTCAGCAGGGTGAAGCTGTGTCCCGCCGGATAGGTGCGGATGGCGCCGGTGAGATACCGCAGCTGCTTTTTTGCCGCCCGGCGCCATTTCTCCTCCCCGGTGAGCCGGCCCAGCCGGGACAGCACCAGCGCCGCCGCCGCGTTGCCGGAGGGCATGGCGCCGTCATAGACCTCCTTGGTCCGGGTGATGAGCTGCTCGCCGTCGGCAGCGTAGGGATAGAAGCCGCCCCGCTCCGCGTCAAAGAACCGCTCCAGCAGCTCCTCCCCCATCCGGCAGGCCTCCTCCAGATACGAGATGCGGAAGGTGGTCCCGTAGAGTTCCAACAGCCCCCATGCATAGAAAGCGTAGTCCTCCAGCTTGCCGGGATGGGCCGCGTCCCCCTCCCGCCACCGGGCCAGCAGACGGTCCTGGTCGTCTTTCATGTTCCTGCCGATAAAGTCCGCCGCCTTCACAGCCGCCTCCGTGTATCGCGGCTCATCCAGCGCCAGTCCCGCCCGGGCCAGAGCGGCGATCATCAATCCGTTCCAGGCGGTGAGCACCTTGTCGTCCCGGTGGAGGGTCGTGCGGCCCTTGCGGTAGTCGTACACCCGCTCCAGAAGGCCCTCCATCCCCTCCGAGGTCTGCTCCCAGCAGGGCGTGTCGATCAGGTTCAGGATACTCCTGCCCTGAAAGTTCCCCTGCTCGGTGATGCCGAACCGGCGGCAGAAGGCGCCGCCGGCCTCGTGACCCAGCAGTTCGGCGATCTCACGGGGTGTAAAGGTATAGTACTTCCCTTCCACGCCCTCGCTGTCGGCGTCCTGCCCGCAGTAGAAGCCCCCCTGGGGATCCGTCAGCTCCCGCAGCACGTAGTCCACCGTGCGGCGGATCAGACGCTCCTGCCACGGCAGGCGCGACTTCTGAAAGGACTCCGTGCCGGCCAGGACCAGCAGGGCGTTGTCGTAGAGCATCTTCTCGAAGTGGGGCACCAGCCACCGCCCGTCGGTGGCGTAACGGGAGAAGCCGCCGCCCACGTGGTCGAAGATGCCGCCCCGGTACATATGGGCCAGGGTCTCCTCCGCCATCTCCCGGGCGTGATCATCGCCGGTCAGAGCGGCATAGCGCGAAAGGAAGATGAGATTGTGGGCCGTGGGGAACTTGGGCGCCCTGCCGAAGCCGCCCCATTCGGCGTCGAACATCCGGGCAAAGGACCGCACCCCCGCCTCCACCAGTTCCCGGGTGGGATCGTCCGGGCGGATCTCCTCCTCCCGGCGCAGGTGCTCCGTCAGCTCGCTGCCCATGGACAGCAGCCGTCCCCGATCGTACTGCCACAGCTCCGTCACCTGCTCCAGCAGGGAGAGGAGCTGTGCCTTGGGCAGATACGTCCCGGCCCAGAAGGGCTTCTGATCCGGCGTCAGCAGCACCGTCAGCGGCCAGCCGCCGGAGCCGTTCATGGCAAGGCAGGCCGCCATATACGCGCTGTCCACGTCCGGCCGCTCCTCCCGGTCCACCTTCACGGGGATATACCCCTCGTTGACGGCCCGGGCCACCTCCTCCGACCGGAAGGACTCCCGGGCCATCACGTGGCACCAGTGGCAGGTGGAGTACCCGATGCTGAGAAACACCGGCCTGTCCTCCCGCCGGGCCGCCTCGAAGGCCTCCTCCCCCCAGGGATACCAGTCCACGGGATTGTCGGCGTGCTGAAGGAGATAGGGAGATTTTTCAAATTGCAAGCGATTCATGTTCCATTCACCTCGGCGCAGTTTTCACCGCATATTCTGGTCCCTCCGCCGCCAAACTATCCCTGTATTCACATTTTTAACGCGTTACGGAGGAAAACTATGGAATCCATCTGGTCACAGACCTGTGAGATCGCCCGGCGGGAGCCCCTGCCGGGCGATATGAAAGCGGAGATCGCCGTCATCGGCGCCGGCATGGCGGGTATCCTCATCGCCGCCGCCCTGCAGGAGGCGGGACATCAGGTGGTGGTGCTGGAGAGTCGCCGCATCGGCAGCGGACAGACCCGGAACACCACCGCCAAGATCACCTCCCAGCACGGCGCGCTCTACCGGAAGCTGGCGGAGGATCTGGGCGAAAACCGGGCCCGGCTCTACGGCTCGGCCCAGGAGGAGGCCATCCGCACCTACCGGGACCTCATCGAGAAGCGGGGCATCGACTGCGAGCTGGAGACCTGCGACGCCTACGTCTACGGCGCCAGCGCGGAGCGGCTGCGGAAGGAGGCGGACACCGCCCGGCGGCTGGGTCTCCCCGCCTCCTTCGTGTCGGAGGTCCCTCTCCCCGTCTCGGCGGCAGGGGCGGTGCGGTTTGCCAACCAGGCCCGGTTCCACCCGCTGAAATTCCTCTCCGCCATGGCGGAGGATCTCACCGTCTACGAGGAGACACCCGTCAAGACGGTGGAGGGCGGCGTCATCCGCACGGACCGGGGCAGCGTCCGGGCGGAGAAGATCGTCTTTGCCACCCACTACCCCTTCGTCAACTTCCCGGGCCTCTATTTCGCCCGGATGCACCAGGAGCGTTCCTACGTGCTGGCGCTGGAGAACGCGCCGAGGATCGACGGCATGTGGGTGGGACCCAAGCTGGACGGGTACTCCTTCCGCCGGTACGGGAATCTCCTGCTGCTGGGCGGCGGCGGGCACCGCACCGGGGAGAACCGGGAGGGCGGTCGGTATGAGGATCTGCGGCAGAAGGCCCGGACCTGGTTCCCCGGCTGCCGCGAGGCGGCCCACTGGTCGGTCCAGGACTGCATGACCCCGGACAACGTGCCCTATATCGGGCGCTACGCCGCCAGCCGGCCCAACTGGTACGTGGCCACCGGCTTCCACAAGTGGGGCATGACCTCCTCCATGGTGTCCGCCCTGCTGCTGCGGGATCTCATCGACGGAAAGGACAACCCCTACGCCGCCCTCTTCGACCCCGGACGACTCAGCGGCTCTGTGCTGCCGGGTCTGTGCAGGGAGGGCCGCCACGCCGTGAAAGGTCTCGCCAAACGGATCTTTCTGGTGCCGTCGAAGGAGGTCTCCGACCTGCCCCCCGGCCACGGCGGCGTGGTGACCCTGAAGGGCAACAAGGTGGGTGTCTACAAGGACTTGGACGGCGCCGTCTACGCCGTGGATATCCGCTGCCGCCATCTGGGCTGTCAGCTGGAGTGGAATCCGGATGAGAAGAGCTGGGACTGCCCCTGTCACGGCTCCCGGTACGACTGCCGGGGTCAGCTCATCTCCGGCCCCGCCCAGGAGGATCTGACGGAATGACGCAAAAAGAAATGCCAAGGCGTTTGCCTTGGCATTTCCTGTTATTCAGCCGTTCATTCTCCCATCAGGGCAGGACCGGGGTCCAGTACTCCTGGCAGTAGATGTCGGTAAAGAGGTAGGTGGCGGTGGCGGCGTCCTTGTCGATGGTGACGTTGCTGATCTGGTGATTGCCGGTATAGGTCATCTGCTCGCCCAGATAGTAGCTGTTCTGATAGTCGCCGTCATAGGTGTAGTAGTCGCAGATGAAGTCGATCTTGTCTCCCTTGGCCAGAGCGGCCAGGCCGTCGCCGTCGATGGCCAGCGGGCTGTCGGCCACGGTATCCGCGTCAGTCAGTGCCAGGCCCTTGGGGATGGTGTCGGTCTGGCCGTCCACGTAGACGGCCCGGGCGCCGGCGATAGTGCCGTTGGGATGGTCGTTGTCGAAGACGATGATCAGCTCGGCCCGGTAGGGCTCCTCATCCCCGTGGGTGATCATCACGGGCACCCGGCCGGTGATGGTATAGCTGTCGCCGTCAAAGACGCTGTCCACGTAGTAGTAGGCCACCACCTGCTGGTCGATGGCCAGCCAGGTGCCGTCATACTCGCCCAGCAGGGCGCCGTCCTCGGTGAACTGATAGACGTTGTCCAGACCCAGGTCGATGTAGCCCTCGCCGTCGTCAAAGAACACGTTGAGCTGCAGGTCGTGAACCAGCGCCCACTGCTCCTCGCTCAGCCGCATCTGGGGCACGCCATCGGAATCGGTCCACACCAGGACCCCGGCGTCAAACTGATGGTCGGAGATAAAGGACGCCGCATCGTTCATATCCAGAGAGCGGCCGAAGAAGCTGCCGGAGGAGCCGTTGCTCATCAAGGCGCCCAGAATGTCCACGATGGCATCCATCCCCACCTGGCCGCCGCCGGAGGAGCCGCCCATCAGGGCCGACATCGGGGAGGACGCGCCGCCGGACACCGCCTGGCCGCCCACCTCCATGCTGGCGAACTGCTGGATGCAGCGGGCGTAGTCGGTATCCATGCCGATGGCCTGGTAAGCGACCACGGCGCTGTCCACCTTGTTGGTGCTCTGGTAGGGGAAGTAAATGGAGAGGCCGTAGGCGTTGGTCATGTTGGAGGAGGTGCGGTTATACTTCACCGCGCCCAGCAGGGCGTTGGCCAGAGCCTTGCTCTCGCTGGTATTCATGTTGTAGGCCAGGTGCACCAGGTCCACCTGGTCGATCTTGTTGGAACTGGCAAACTCACGGGTATTGCTGCGGGCGTTGGAAACCACCTGATACTGGTTGCCCTGGAGCAGCTTGGAGGTGCCCGAGGCGAAGGACTTCAGCTTGCCGGGCACGGTGGCGCTCAGCTCCGCCAGATCCACCACGGACAGCGTGGTCTTCTGCCCCCGGCACTTCTGGTCACACACGGTCACGAAGTCGTCCACGATCTTCTTGCCCAGCTCCAACGTGGGCATGGAGGGATTTTTGCCCAGCTCCGTCAGCCAGTTGGTGTAATACCAGCCCACGCCGGGCTCCGTCTCCTCCGAGGCGATCATGTAGTCGGCATAGGGCTCCAGCATGAGGCCCGTCTCCAGCGTGGCCATCAGGCAGGTGTCAAAGCCGACGGCGTCGAAGGTGACACCGGCCGCCGCCAGTGCCTGGTTGATGCCCGAAAGGCCCATGGATCCGGACCGGGGGCTCTTCTCATCATAGCCGTAGCCGCTGATGGAGCCGCCGCCGTGATCCCAGAAGATCAGCATGTTGCGGCTGGCGGGGAAGCTGTCGCCGCAGAACTTGATGAACCGGGCCAGGGTGTTGGGATCCGTCATGCCCCGGCTTCCGTCGTCCCTCACCAGACAGGTGATCTGACCGTTCTGGATCTGGTAGACCTGGTTGACGCTGCTGCTGACCATGTTGTTCTTCCACTGGCGGCAGCCGCCGGTATAGACGATGATGTTGACGTTATTGCCGGTGGTGGCATTGAGCATCTCCTGCAGGTCGGAGGAGGCCATGCCGTTCCGGGACTCCAGATCCGTGCCGCACATGTAGACCATGATGGTGACGGTATCCCGGCCGCCGCCCAGCAGCTGGGTGCGCTTGGCCCGGGCGCCGGAGGCCACGGAGGTATTCAGCCTGCCGGTATTGGCGCCGGCCACCCAGCCGGTGGACACGGTGCCGCCGCCGGTATAGCCGGCGCCGCTGCCGCCCAGCAGGCTGTTGAGGATGGAGGCGCCGCCGGTCACGCCGTAGTGCCCGGTCTGCTGTTGGGTGGGCTGCTGGACCGGCGTGGTGGGCTGGGAGCTGTTGCCGGAGCCGCCGAACAGGCCGCCCAGGCCCGCTCCGCCGCCGCCCAGCAGAAGGACTACCAGCGCGATGATGATGATCAGCGGGCTGCGTCCGCCGCCGGCGCGGTTGCCGCCGCTGCCGCCGGAGGCCTGCTGCTGCTTTCGGCCCTGGTAGCCGTCCTCCCGGCCTACCGGGCCGGTGTTCAGCCCCTCGCCCCGCTTATAGAGGCCCTTTCCCTGGCCCGTTACGTTCTTTTCCCGTCCGTTCGGTCTGTTATCCATGTTGAAGCCCTCCAAAGAGAAACAGATTTCCGCATGATTCTGTACGTATTTTATACCATAGCGCCCTCTCCCCGCAAGTACAATCTCAACTTTTGCCGGCACGTTCCCCCGTTCTCCCCGAAAAATCCCCTTGCGCCCCCCGCCGCCCTGGGGTAGAATGGAAATAACGATCATCGCGTGATAACAGGGAGGGTATTATGGAACGATTTGACAGCAGCTTTTTCGATACGGTCCACGACCGCCGGGGCACCGGCTCCATCAAATACGGCACGCCGCCGGCCGGCGCGCCGGAGGACGTGATCCCCATGTGGGTGGCGGATATGGACTTTCCCACGCCGCCCGCCGTGGCGGAGGCCATGGAGCGGGCCGCCCGGCAGAAGATCTTCGGCTATACCATGCCCGACGAGAGCTACAGCCGCCTGCTGGCGGACTGGTACGGCCGCCGTATGGGCTGGCAGATCGACACCGCCTGGCTGGCCCCCATCCCCAGCGTGCTGGCGGGCGTGTCCGCCGCCATCCGGGCCCTTACCGCCCCCGGCGAGGGGGTGCTGCTGTGCCAGCCGGTCTACTACCCCTTTGCCCGGATCATCACCGGCTGTGGCCGGGAGCTGATGGTCAGCCCCCTCCGTCTGGAGAACGGCCGCTACCGTTTCGACTTTGCCGACCTCGAAAAGAAGCTGCAGGACAAGCGGTGTAAGGTCTTTCTCCTTTGCTCTCCCCACAACCCCGTGGGCCGTGTCTGGAAGCGGGAGGAGCTGGCGGAGCTGGGCGATCTCTGCTGCAAGTACGACGTGAAGATCATCTCCGACGAGATCCACGCCGATCTCGTTTTCACCCCCAACCGCCACGTGCCCATGGCCAGCGTATCGCCGGAGATCGCCGCGCGGACCGTCACCTGCATGGCCCCCACCAAGACCTTCAACATGGCGGGTCTGCCGGCGGCCCACATGATCATCCCCAACGAGGAGCTGCGCCGCGGGGTGGCCCAGGTCTGCTCCGCCTCCGGACAGGGTCTGTGGGGCGTGATGCCCCTGGCGGCAGCCACGGCGGCATACGGCCGGGGCGAGCCCTGGCTGGAGGGTCTGCTGGCCTATCTGAAGGGCAACCTGGCACTGCTGCATGAGTCCTTCCCCGCCGGAGCGCCCATCACCGCTCTGGAGACGGAGGGCACCTACCTTGCCTGGCTGGACTGCCGGGGTCTGGGGCTCAACGGCGAGGAGCTGGACGACTTCTTCCTGAAAAAGGCCGGGATCTGGCTGGACGGCGGCACCATGTTCGGCGCCGGAGGCGAGGGCTTCCAGCGGCTGAACTTCGCCTGTCCCCGCAGTGTGCTGCAGAAGGCCATCGACCGCATCAAAAAAGCGGCCGGAATGGCGTAAAGAACGGTATAAAAAAGCGGAGAGGAAACGTCCTCTCCGCTTTTTATATACACTCCGCTCAGTCCCGGGGATTGGCGGCCGCGATGGCGTCCCGGGCCTCCTCAAACTCGGTCTTCTCATCCCGGTCCCGGCCCAAAACCGCCGTCTCGTACTTCTCGCCCCACCACCAGTACCGGGCGGCCAGGCGGCCGAAATCGCCCACGTTCTCCACCCGGCCCTGGCTGTCCAGGCTCATGCCGTCGGTCCACTTCACCGCCTCCGCATCGTCGGTCAGCATCACGTAGTCCACGGCGTAGACGTGGATGGTGGTGTCGTCCTCCTTGTCCACGTAGGAGGCGAGCCATTCAAACCGCGTCACCTCCCAGCCGGTGTAGGGCTGGCCCTTGGCCCGCTCCTCCCAGTAGATCTTCTCCACGGCCCGCTCCACGTCCTTCTGGAAGATGGGGTAGTCCTCCTCATCCACCGTCAGCTCCCGGTCGTTCCAGTGGCGGAGCATCTGGTAGAGGGTCTCCCCCTCCACATAGCATACGCCGCCCTCCCGGCCCCGATGAGCCGTGACGCGGACCACGTTCTCCGTCATGCCGCAGGTCATCTCGATCCAGAGGTCGTCCCGGGCATAGCCCGACGCCGTGCCCTCCAGGTGGACGCTGTGGCTCCAGCAGCCCCGCCTGTCCTCTCCCAGGCCGGCGGCCTTCCCCGCCTCGGCGTCCAGCTCATGCTCCGCCGCCTCACGAACGGCCTGGGCCAGCTGGAAGCGGGTAATCTTCCCGGCGGGTAATTCCTCGTCCACCGGGAAACTGGTGGCATCCACCTGGCGGATCAACGGCAAGACCCTGATGGCGTGCGCCTCATCCGGCGCCTCCGGCTCCCTGTCAAAGCAGGCTGTCAGGCTCATGGCCAGGGCAAGTGCCAGCAGCAGCGCGATCACTTTTTTCATCGTCGATCCCTCCTTCGCAAAACGCCCGTCCGATTGTCCTGTATTGTAGCGCACCCGCTCCCCCAGGTCAATCAACTGTGCCGGATTGTAATCAATTCATAAGCTATTTGACACTTTTCGGTAATCTTTGCAGAAAAAAGCCGCCTGCGGAGAGGCGGCTTTTCGCTCCTATTTCCGCCGCACCGCCACGTAGCCGCAGTGGCGCAGATCCTCGGCGGCGATGTACCGGGGCCGGCTCGACCAGCCGTCAGCCACCTCCAGATAGAGCCGCGGCGCGGCGCGGCCCGCCACCGCCACCTCCACCGTGCCGTAGGCCACCACGATGTGGGAGCCGTAGCAGCGGTGATGATACAGCGACAGGATCAGCAGACTGCCCTGCCGGATCTCCCGGGCCATGGCCTTGGGCGACGCCACCAGTCTGCCGGAGGTCCGCACGTCCCTGACGCCGAAACGGCGCAGACAGGCGTGGACGTAGGCCCACAGCAGGGCGTAGGACGTGCCGCCCAGGGGGACGGAGTCCTTGATGCTCCAATAGGTGGCCCGATGCTGACCGATGGCCGCCACCCGGCGGAAGATCTCCGTCGGCGGCAGTTGGAGGAGACTCTCCGCCCCGTCCCGCCGGTCGATGGTGCACAGCACGTTGGTGATGGCCGTGGGGCCGCAGTGCTTGTGGAACCGGCGATCCGATCCGGCAAACTCACCGGTGGTGTGGTAGGTCACATAGGGCTGCCAGGGATGGTCGGCGGAGAGCAGCTTGCACTCGAAGCCCGTCTTCTCCCCGGCGTGGCGCACCGGGTTGTCAATGGGGCGCTCCGGCTCCCGTTTCCTGCGTTTGATCTCCACGTCCATCCCTCCTCTTGTGTGGCTATCATACCACAAAACCGGGAAAAAGTGAGAACAGATTGCAAACATTCCCCCCTTTTCCCCACAAAAACCACCCCGGAAGCAGTGCTTCCGGGGTGGTTTGTCTTGATCAGCCGTCGATGGATACCACGGTGTAGTCCTCATCCTCCACCGCCTGCCTCATCTTTTGGCGATCTGCCTCGCCGTTGAGCCGCACCAGGGCCACGCCCTTTTCGTGGCTGGCGTCGGCGCAGGCCACGCCGGGCACCGCCTCCAGCGCCCGCTTTACTGCCGCCTCGCAGTGCTGGCACATCATGCCCTCGATGTGCATGGTGACGATCTGCTCCTCCGGCGCTGCCGCCAGATCCGCCGCGGGGATCTGCTTTTTGCCGTGATCATGGCTGGGGTCATACAGCTTGCACCAGTTGAGCCGCAGGGCGTTGGACACCACGCAGAAGCTGGAGAGGCTCATGGCCGCCGCGCCGAACATGGGGTTCAGCGTCAACCCCAGGGGAATGAACACACCCGCCGCCAGGGGGATGCCGATGGAGTTATAGAAGAAGGCCCAGAACAGGTTCTGGTGGATATTCCGCAGGGTGGCCCGGCTGAGGCGGATGGCCGCCGGCACGTCGGTCAGGCGGCTCTTCATCAGCACCACGTCCGCCGCGTCGATGGCCACGTCGGTGCCGGCGCCGATGGCGACGCCCAGATCGGCCCGGGTCAGGGCGGGAGCGTCGTTGATGCCGTCGCCCACCATGGCCACCTTGCCCTGCTGCTGCAGACGGCGGGTAACGCTCTCCTTGCCATCGGGCAGGACGCCGGCGATGACCTCATCCACGCCGGCCTGGGCGCCGATGGCCCGGGCGGTCTTCTCGTTGTCGCCGGTGAGCATCACCACCCGGATGCCCATGTTCCGCAGCTGGCCCACCGCCTCGGGGCTGTCGGCCTTGATGACGTCCGCCACGGCGATGACGCCCAGCAGCTCCCCGTCGCGGCAGAACAGCAGGGGCGTCTTGCCTTGGTCGGAGAGTTGCTCCGCCTTGGCGCGGATATCTGCGGGCACAGTTGCTTTTTCAGAGATAAAGGACAAGCTGCCGCCCAGCAGCTTTGCGCCGTTCCACACGGCCTCCAGGCCGTTGCCCGGCAAGGCGCGGAAGTCCTCCGCCGCCCCGGCGGTGATGCCGCGGCTCTTGGCCTCCTGCAGCACGGCCCTGGCCAGGGGATGCTCGCTGCCCTGCTCCAGCGCCAGCGCCAGCGTCAAAAGCTCCTCCTCGCTTACAGCGACAGGGATCACGTCCGTCACCTGCGGCTCGCCGGCGGTGATGGTGCCGGTCTTGTCCAGCACCACGATGTCCGTCTTGCCGGCGCTCTCCAGGGAGGCCGCCGTCTTAAAGAGGATGCCGTTCCTGGCGCCCACGCCGTTGCCCACCATGATGGCCACGGGGGTGGCCAGACCCAGGGCGCAGGGACAGCTGATGACCAGCACGGAGATGCCCCGGGCCAGCGCGTAGCCGAAGTCGCCGCTGATCAGCGTCCAGATGAGCGTTGTCACGGCGGCGATGGAGATCACCACGGGCACGAAGATGCCGGACACCTTGTCGGCGATCTTGGCAATGGGGGCCTTGGTGGCCGCCGCGTCGCTGACCATCTGGATGATCTGGCTGAGGGTGGTGTCCTCCCCCACCCGGGTGGCGCTGCAGCGGAGCAGGCCGGACTGATTGATGGTACCGGCGGAGACCAGATCCCCCGCCGCCTTGTCCACCGGCAGGCTCTCCCCTGTCAAGGCGCTCTCATTGACAGCGCTTGCGCCGTCTATGACCTTGCCGTCCACCGGGATGTTCTCGCCGGGACGGACCACGAACACGTCGTCCTTCTGCACGTCCTGGACGGCGATCTCCGTCTCCTGCCCGTTCCGCACCACGGTGGCGGTCTTGGGCGAGAGCTTCATCAGGCTCTTGAGGGCGTCGGTGGTCCTGCCCTTGGAGCGGGCCTCCAGCATCTTGCCCACGGTGATCAGCGTCAGGATCATAGCGGCGGACTCGAAGTAAAACTCGTGCCTATACGCCATGACCGCCGGGTCGTCGCCCCGCAGCTGGGCGCCCGTCATGGCGAACAGGGCGTAGGTGCTGTAGACGAAGGCGGCGGCGGAGCCCAGGGCCACCAGCGTGTCCATATTGGGCGCCCGGTGCCACAGCGCCTTGAATCCGCTGATGAAGAACCGCTGGTTGATGACCATGACGACGGCCGCCAGCAGCAGCTGCAAAAGGCCCATGGCCACGTGGTTGTTCTCAAAAAAACCGGGCACGGGCCAGTGCCACATGGTGTGGCCCATGGAGAAGTACATCAGCACCAGCAGGAAGCCCAGGGAGCAGAGAAGCCGGCGCTTGAGCTTTGGCGTCTCCGTGTCCCGCAGTTCCTCCTGGGCGGAGGCGGCGCTGCTTTTGGCGGCGCCCTTCACCGACGCGCCGTAGCCGGCGTCCGTCACCGCGGCGATGATGCTCTCCGCCGACGCCGTGCCCTCCACGCCCATGGAGTTGGTCAGCAGACTCACGGAGCAGGACGTCACCCCCGGCACCGCCGACACCGCCTTCTCCACCCGGGCGCTGCAGGCGGCGCAGCTCATGCCCGTCACGTTGTATTGCGTCATACCTTTACACCTCTTCCGTATCAACGCCTGTGACCTGATAATCCAGCATGGTCACCGCCAGACGCAGCTGCTGCGGGTCCACCGGACGGTCGCAGAGCACGGTGGCCGTCTTGTTCTTCAGATCCACCCGGCACACCGCACCCTCGATCCTGTTCAGGCGGCGCTCCACAGCCCGTCTGCAGTTGTCGCAGTGCATACCCTCGATGTGCAGAACGTATTTCTCCTGCGCCGGACCCTCCAGCGTCTTCTTCTCATCGGTGTCGATGATGCCGCCGCCACCGCCGCAGCAGGCGCCCTGGCCCCTGGCGTGCTTCACCACGCTGAGAATCCCGCCCGCGGCGGCCGCCGCGATCACGGCGATCAGCACATAATTGATCCAGCCCATTATATCGTCCTTTCTATGATAACCGCTTTTGCTTATTTCATCATCTTCTGCACCAGATTAACCAGCTCGTCCACCACGCTGTCGTCCCCGGCCTGGAGATCCCGCACCACGCAGGAGCGGATGTGGCGGGCCAGCAGATCCCGGTTGAAGGCGTTGATGGCCGCCGCCACCGCCGACGACTGGGTGAGGATATCGGCGCAGTAGGCGTCCCGCTCGATCATACCGGCCAGGCCCCGGACCTGGCCCTCGATGCGGTTGAGGCGGTTGAGAAGCTTCTTCCGCTCCTCCTCCGACCGCTCTGTCCGCTTCTCGCAGCAGGCGCATTTCTTATCACAATCCATAATCGGTCTCCTTTCAAAATACCCCACAGGGGTATCATTACTATATACCCCTGTGGGGTATTTGTCAAGACGGAAAGCAGCCCCTCTCGCGGAAAGAGGGGCTGCTTTTTCTCCTTTTTGAGGCATTTGGCCGTAACCGGTCACTTGCCACGGCAGTACAGGTCGATCGCCTCCGCCGCAAACGCCGCAGTCCCGGCACCGCCGGCGCGGTCGATATTCTCGGTAAACTCACCGCCGCTGCCATACATCTTGCCCAACTGCGCCAAGATCTCGTCCGTACAGGTATAGTATTGCTCCGTAATGAAGTCCTGCAACCGCTTTACCTGCCGCTGCGCCTCCGGTGCGGCGGCGTCGCCGTCTTTCATGGCGCCGAACTCCGCCAGAAGCGCCATCAGCTGCCGGCCGGTACCCTTGAGCTCCGCCATGGAACGGCCGCTGTTTCTGGTCTCAAATTCCCGGTAGGCATCCGTCGTCCCCCAGGAGGTCCGGGCTTCCCGGGCATATTCCTCCATCTTCTTCGTGTCAAATGCTTCAAAACACATATACTTCACTCCTGTCATCCTGATCCCTTGCGCCATGCGGATCAGATCATCGATGTGCTCCCGCTTCAGCGTCAGCATCTGGATTTGCTGCTCCAGCGCCCTGTTTCGATCGAAGTCCGGCCGATCCAGGATTCTCCGTATCTCCTTCAGGGGAAATTCCAGTTCCCGGAACAACAGGATCTGCTGCAGCCGCTCCAGCGCAGCCTCGTCGTACAGCCGGTACCCGGCCTCCGTATGCTCCGCAGGATGCAGCAGCCCGATCTCGTCATAGTATTGCAGGGTGCGGATCGAAACGCCGGTCAGCTTGCTGACCTCATGCACCGTCATCACGGAAACCCACCTCCTTACAAGTATAGCATAAACTATCACGCTGCGTCATAGTCAAGTATTATTTTCCGGGAGTTTTTCCAAAGCCGGTTGGTATGCGCCGTGCGAGGCGGGACTGGAACAGCGACTCGCCTAAGAGCCGCCGCTACGCGGCGCTTGGCTCGCTGCACACCCGCCTGCGGGCGGGCGCCGCTTGCGGTCTCTGCTGCTGCCCCACTTCCCATACCGACAAAAAAAGCACCCCCGTCTGGGGGTGCTTTTTTCTGCTGGTGCGCGAGGCGGGACTTGAACCCGCACGTCCGTAATGGACACTAGAACCTGAATCTAGCGAGTCTGCCAATTCCACCACTCGCGCATGGATCCGTTCTGTTTTGGGGAATTGGTGCGAGTGATGGGACTTGAACCCACACGTCCATTCGAACACAAGCACCTCAAGCTTGCCTGTCTGCCTATTCCAGCACACTCGCAAATACCTTCCCCAAAACGGAACGCTTGACTATTATAACCACGGTCCGAGCGTTTGTCAAGGGCCGCCGGTCACATTTTCCGGAAAAAGTCCGCCCCGCCGGTCCCGCCCTTGCGGTCCGGCAGGGCGGTGTGTTATACTTGGCTCAGCACCTGGCCGATGGGCCCGTCGATGACCAGATCGGCACCCAGAGAGGTCCCCACCTGGCCCTTGTTGATGACCACCAGCTTGTGGCCCCGGTAATAGTGGACCAGACCCGCCGCCGGGTATACCACCAGCGACGTGCCGCCGATGATGAGCATATCGGCATGGCGGATATAGTGGACGGCCCTGGCCAGCACGTCCTCGTCCAGTCCCTCCTCATAGAGCACCACGTCGGGCTTGATGTCGCCGCCGCAGGTGCATTTGGGCACGCCGGTGCTCCCCGCCACGGCCTCCACGCCGTAGAATTTGCCGCACTTCTCGCAGTAGTTCCGCAGCACGCTGCCGTGGAGCTCCAGCACCTCCCGGCTCCCCGCCTTCTGGTGGAGCCCGTCGATGTTCTGGGTGATGACGGCCTTCAGCTTCCCCGCCTTCTCCCACTCCGCCAGCTTCCGGTGGGCGGCGTTGGGCTGGGCGTCCAGCGCCAGCATCTTGGCCCGGTAGAAGTCGTAGAACTCCGCTTTGCGGCGCATATAGAAGGTGTGGCTGAGAATGGTCTCCGGCGGATAGGCGTACTGCTGGTGATAGAGCCCGTCCACGCTGCGAAAGTCGGGGATGCCGCTCTCGGTGGACACGCCGGCGCCGCCGAAAAACACGATGTTGTCGGACCCGTCCACCAGTTCCTTCAGCTTCCGAATGGATTCTTCCATGCTTGTTCCCTCCGTTTCCATTTTGTAAAAGGAGTTGTTTCCATGAATATTCAGATCTTCGGCACCTCCAAGTTCTTCGACAGCAAGAAGGCCGAGCGCTGGTTCAAGGAGCGCCGCATCAAGTATCAGTACATCGACCTGCGCACCAAGGGCCTGAGCGCCGGGGAGTACCGCTCCGTCAAGGCCGCCGTGGGCTACGACGCCCTGGTGGATCGGGACGGCAGGGCCTGGAAGGAGCTCTACATGGACTACCGCACGCCCCAGGACGCCGAGATCGCCCTGCTGGAGCACCCGGAGCTGTTCCGCGCCCCCATCGTCCGCAACGGACGCCAGGCCACCGTGGGCTTCTGCCCCGAGGTCTGGGAGACCTGGGAGTGATCTTTTCATAGAAAATGCCCTGCATTCTCTATGAGCGGGATCACGGCCTGCTGCAATATCTGTGCGCTCTGCCGGTTTCGGCAGGGCGCCTTTTTTATCGCACGTAGGCGTTCTCCACCTTCACCACGGCGTAGTAGTTGCCCGCCATGCCCCGCACCGCTTCCTTGATGCGCTGCTCCACCTGGGCGTTGGTCAGTTCCCCGCCGTAGGGCACCACCGCGTCGAAGATGAGATTGGTGTGGGTGGGACCGGCCACCATGCGGAAATCGTGGATGGTGGCCTCGGGATGGATGGTACTCACCAGCTGGGCCACCTGGCCCCGCAGCTCCGTGGTAATGCCGTCGCCGGTGACCACGGGATCCATGTGGATCACCGCCTCGCAGCCCAGCTCTCTCTGCAGCGCCATCTCCGCGTTGTCGATGACGTCGTGGAGCTCCAGGATGTCGCCCTCCGCCGGCACCTCCGCGTGGAGGGAGATCATCACCCGGCCGGGGCCGTAGTCGTGGACCACCAGATCGTGAATGCCCAGGATCCCCTCATGGGCCATGACGATATCGTGGATCTGCCGGACGAACTCATCGTCCGGCGCCTGGCCCAGCAGGGGCGACAGGGTCTCCTGCGCCGCCTCCCAGGCGGCTCGGAGAATGAGGCACGCCACCAGCAGGCCCACCCAGCCGTCGATCTTCAGGCCCGTCACCTTGCCCACCACCGTGGCCAGGAGCACGGCGGCGGTGGCGGCCGCGTCGCTGAAGCTGTCCTTGGCGGTGGCCAGCATGGCCGGAGAGGAGATCCTCTTGCCCACGGAGCGGTTATAGAGGCCCATGTAGATCTTCACGGCCACGGATACCGCCAGGATCACCAGCGCCACCGCCGTCAGGTCCACCGCCTCCGGGTGGAAGATCTTCCCCACGGAGGTCTTGACCAGCTCCACGCCCATCAGCAGGATCAGGCCCGCCACGATGAGGCCGGATATGTACTCGATGCGGCCGTGGCCGAAGGGGTGCTCCGGATCCGGCTTCCTGCCCGCCAGGCGGAAACCCAGCAGCGTCACCGCCGAGGATCCGGCGTCGGACAGGTTGTTGAAGGCGTCCGCCGTGATGGCGATGGAGCCGCTGATGGTGCCGGCAAAGAATTTGCCGATAAACAGCAGGATATTCAGCGCGATGCCCACGGCGCCGCACAGCGTGCCGTAGGCCCGGCGGACCGTCGGGTCTTTTACGTTTTCTCTGTCGCGGATGAACCGCTTCGCCAATAGTTCGATCATACCGCTCACCTGCCCCTGATCGTCAGCTTCATCTGGCAGCACAACCGGTCCAGATCCTCATCGGTGGCGGCGGGCAGCCGCAGCCTTCCGCCGCAGCGCCGGCACTCCAGATCCACCGCGTCACGCCGGACGCGGATACCGTACTCCCTGCTGCCGCAGGTGCAGGAGATGCCGTCCCGGGCGGCGATATCCCGCAGCTCCGACAGCACCTCGTACATGATCACGTTGTCGGTAAAGGCCTCCTCGTCCCCGGCCTTCTCCTTCTCCGTCCGCAGGGCCAGTTCCTCCATGGAACGGCGCACCTGCTCCGGCTCGCCCACGTAGCAGCAGATCTGTTTGGTTTTGGGGCAGGCCAGGCCGATGCCCCGGCCCCGGAGCACCGCGTCGGCGCTGCACTCCGCCGTATGGGTCTCGCCGCACAGACCGCAGGGCACCTGGAGACGGAACCGTGTGCCGTTCGTCTCGATGTCCATCTCCGCCTTGCCGCATTCGCACTCGATCCGGGCCGCGGCGGCGGACAGGGCGAAGGTGCTCCGGACCGCCATGACGGCCTTGCCGCACTCGGGACAGATATAGCCGAAGCTTCTCAGCTCTTCCATTTGCTTCACCTCAAAATCATAGTTCTGAATATTATACTCCTTTTTGCCGCCGTTTTCCACCCCCGATCGGCTCCGGCGGCAAAGACATTTTCCCCGCTCATATTTTTTCCGCCGCTGGGACATACTACCGCAAAACGAACGTGAGGTGACACAAATGGATCATAGACGCATCGGCCGTCAGACCGTCCGGCTTCAGGATCCCCCCAGCGTGGTGTCCTACGCCAATATCGGCGGAAAGATGGAGCGAAACGGCCCCCTGGCCGATACCTTTGACGAGCTTGACGACGATCCCTTCTTCGGCAAAAAGACCTGGGAGCAGGGGGAGTCGGCCATGCAATCCCGGGCGGTAAGACGGGCCTTGAACAAGGGCGGGCTGAAGGGCGACGACCTGGACTATATTTTCGCCGGCGACCTTTTGAACCAGTGCATCGGCTCCAGCTTCGGTCTGCGGGAGTTCGGCATCCCCTTCTGGGGCATCTACGGCGCCTGCTCCACCATGGGCGAGGGGCTGGCGCTGGCCGCCATGCTCATCGACGCCGGCTTTGCCCGCCACGCCGCCGCCGTGACCTCCTCCCACTTCTGCACCGCCGAGCGGCAGTACCGCATGCCGGTGCCCTACGGCAGCCAGCGGACCCCCACCGCCCAGTGGACGGCCACTGCCGCCGGCTGCTGCATCCTGGGCAGCCGGGGCGACGGTCCCTACGTCACCCACGCCACCTGCGGGCGGATGGTGGATCTGGGCATCACCGACCCCAACAACATGGGCGCCGCCATGGCCCCCGCCGCCTGCGACACCCTGAGCGCCCTGTTCCGGGAGACCCGCACCCGGCCTTCGGACTATGATCTCATCGTCACCGGCGACCTGGGCCAGCTGGGCCACGACGTGGTGGTGGACCTCATGGACCGGAACGGCTTCGACATGACGAGAAACTACACCGACTGCGGCCTGCTGCTCTTCGACCGGGAAAAGCAGGATATGCACGCCGGCGGCAGCGGCGCCGGCTGCAGCGCATCTGTCCTCAGCGGCCATCTCCTCCGGGGGATGCAGGAGGGCAAATGGGAGCGGATCGTCTTCGCTCCCACCGGGGCCCTGCTCTCCCCCACCTCCTCCTTCCAGGGGGAGAGCATCCCCTCCATCTGCCACGCGGTGGTACTGTCCCGGACGAAACAGGAGGTATAACACATGGAATATCTGAACGCATTTCTCTGCGGCGGCATCCTCTGCGCCATCGGCCAGATCCTCATCGACCGCACCATGCTGACCCCGGCCCGGATCCTGACGGGCTACGTGGTGGCCGGCGTCTTTCTCCAGGCCATCGGCGTGTACCAGAAGGTAGTGGACTGGGGCGGCGCCGGGGCCACGGTGCCTCTGCTGGGCTTCGGCTACTCCCTGGCCAATGGCGTGGCAAAGGCCGTGGGCGAGAAAGGCGCCCTGGGCATCCTCACCGGCGAGCTCACCGCCGCGGCCGGCGGCATCGGCGCCGCCGTGATCTTTGCCCTCATCGCCGCGGTGCTGGTCAAGCCCGGCTACAAGCGCTGAAAACCTTGCTTGACTTTTTTCCCGGAAAGGGATAAGTTAGTGGGGAAGAATCCCCCGGCAGACGCCGGGATCGCAACGGGAGGAACTGACCATGACCAAGACCATCACCATCGAGGGCATGATGTGCACGCACTGCTCCGGCCGCGTGGAGAAGGCCCTGAACGCCATCGAGGGCGTCACCGCCACCGTGGATCTGGCCGCCAAGACCGCCACCGTCACCGGCGACGTCACCGACGAGGTGCTGCGCAAGACCGTGGAGGACGCCGGCTACAAAGTGGTGTCCATCGCCTGAGGAGAATGCAACGTGAAAAACCGTGGGGAACGCTCCGTTCCCCACGGTTTTTTGTCTTTATTCTTCCCGATCCAGCACCGGCGGGATATCCACGATCTGGATGCCCCGCTCCATGGCGTACTGGATGGTGTTCCGTGTGCCGCCGCTCTGCCCGTCGAACACGGCGATCAGCAGCGAGGCGTGGTCCACCATGTAGCGGTTGCGCCGCTGCATGCAGTTGGGGGTATAGGTCTCCGACACCACCGTCTCATAGTCGCATGCCTCCACCAGCGTCCGATACCGTTCCCGCCGGTCCGGCGGCCAATCCTCCGCCTGGCCCGGATAGGGAATGGCGGCCTCCACGGTGATGGGACGTGTTTTTCTCAGCTCCAGCGCGATCTCACAGCAGTAGAGGTCGACGCCGCTGGCCATGCCGCAAATGAAGTGGCAGTAGCCCTCGTCGCAGGCCGCCTCGATGGCGTGACGCAGGCGCCGCTTCAGTTCCACGCACCTCGGGTCGTTCTCATCATCGCCCCAGGGCAGCTTGGCGGCCCGGTAGCCGCTGAAGCAGCAGGAAATGGGTCTTGCCCGCATCCCCTCACCTCCTTACACAGATAGCGCCATTATAGAGCAAAAGAGCGGTCTTG
The DNA here is from genome assembly GCA_900317425.1 of uncultured Eubacteriales bacterium. Classification (GTDB taxonomy): domain Bacteria; phylum Bacillota; class Clostridia; order Oscillospirales; family Oscillospiraceae; genus Vescimonas. The sequence goes on from ONGR01000019.1 coordinate 19,589, forward strand.
TAAACCGCTCTTTCACATGGGAAACGACGCCCACAGCAGCCACAGCGCCCCGATGCCCACCGCCATGATCGCCGTCAGGCCGATGGCCAGCGTTTTCTGCCCTTTCACCGCCGCCGCCACGTCCGCCATCAGCAGAACAAGATAGGCGACGGCCAGCCATGCCGTGAAGCCCATTTCCCTTACACCTCCCTTACATAAACGATTCCATCACATACAGCCGTCCCGCCTCCTTGTCCAGAAGCAGCAGGATCTGATCCCGGCTGTCGTCCTCCCCGGCTTTGAACCAGCAGAGGCAATTTTCATATGCCGGCCACTCCTCTGTCGGCACGGACAGCTCCGTCAGATACTCCTCCGCCTTTTCGGCCAGTTGGCTTCCGGCAGCGCTCTGTCCGGCCCGACCGGACCAGTCCTCCAGTACCGCCGCCAGCGCATCGGCGTCCTCACAGGCATACACGTGATAGCGCACCCCGTCGCCCTGGAAGCTCTCACCGCTGTCTATTTCATAGGTCTCACGGCATGCGTCAGGCAGCGCCAGATCCCAGTTGGCCCGGAGCACCGGGGCATAGCCCCTCGCCCCGCAGCCGGAGAGCAGCAAAATAACGCAGAAGGCAGTGAAAAACGATACAAATATGCGCATTTTTCCCATCACTTGCCCTCCTTTACTGCCGCAATGGAACGACCCTTTTACTCCCATTCCCAGCCCAGACTCTCCACGCACTCCGGGGTCTCCTCTCTCGGAACGCCCAACTCCCGATACACCAGGGGCATCTCCATCTCACCGTTCTCGTAGAACGCGATGAGCCACTCCTCCGTGGAGGATCCCTTCAGGGCGAAAAGTCGGTCGTTCTTGTCGCCCTCTACGTAGCCCAGGCAGTCGCCGAAGGCGTAACTCATGTCCCGGAGGAGGCCCTTCGGGCGGATGGATCCGTAAGGCAGAAACACTTTACCGTTGTGTTCCACCGTGACATACGGGCTGTCCAGCCCCTCCGTATCGTATTCGCCCCGCTGAAAAACGATGGGCTCCTCCGGCAGACCCTGTCGTCTCGCCCCGCAGCCGGCCAGCAGGCCCAGTAAAAAGCACAGAGCCAAAGCAACGCAAACTTTCCTTCTCACGCCTCGTCCTCCCGATACTCCAGCAGATCGCCGGGTTGGCAATTCAGGGCACGGCACAGTTTGTTCAGGGTGTCCACCCGCACCGCCTTGGCCTTGCCGGTCTTGAGGATGGACAGGTTGGCCAGCGTGATGCCCACCTTTTCGGACAGCTCCGTCAGCGTCATCTTCCGCCGGGCCAGCATGATGTCGATATTAAAAATGATCATGTCAGCACCTCCTGTCAGATGGTCAGATCGCTGTCTTCCTTCAGCCCCGCCGCTTCGTCCACCAGGTGGCTCAGTACCAGCGCCGCCAGGCCGACGGCCACGCAGGAGAAGATCACCGCCGGCGTGACCAGCACCACCAGCCCCGGCGAGCCGGCGCCCATGGCGCCTACGATCAGCATGCCCGCCGGGAAGATCACCGCATCGGCAAAGGCCAGGTACGCGATCCACCGCAGGCAACGGGCGTTGGAGCGGGTGAAGGCCCCCTCCGGCGCGGAGATGCTGGCAAAGACCCGCCACGCCGGGATCAGCGCGGCGAACAAGGGAACCGCGAAGCACCAGGCCCAGATCAGGCAGGGCCAGTAGGCATAGGCGAACTCCGGCGCTTCCATCGTCGCCATATACTTGCCGAACATGGGGACGGCCCAGAAGAACAGTCCCGCCAGCAGCACCGCCCCAACGATCAGCGCAGCGTGCAATAGACGTGTCATTGTCGTCTTTTTCATGGAAAACCACTCCTTTCCTTGTGTGTCCACCATACCACGATTCTTTCCGTATGTCAACTATTATTTATCGAAATACAATAATTATTTTCCGCATTGCGAGATCTTCAGGCTTTTCCGACAAGGGTCTTGCATAAAACGGCCGTTTGTAGTATCATAGTGCCCGGAAAACAACGGAATCATTTGTCTTCGGGGCGGGGTGCAAGTCCCCACCGGCGGTATAGTCCGCGAGCGGCCGCAAGGTCTGCAGGAACCGGCGCAATTCCGGTACCGACAGTAACAGTCTGGATGAGAGAAGGCGTGTGCGGCATGTCGCGATGCTCTTTTTTGATGCGTGCACCTTGGAAGGCAAAGTTCTTCCGGGTGTTTTACCCCATCAAAAAGGAGTATTTTTTATGTCCGCCAAGAGAAAAACCTACCGCCTCGCCGTGGCCGCCATGCTCAGCGCCGTGGCCGCCGTGCTCCAGTTCGTGGAGTTCTCCATCCCCCTCATGCCCAGCTTCGTCAAGCTGGATCTGTCCGACCTGCCGGCCCTGCTGGGCACCTTTGCTCTGGGCCCCTGGTGGGGCGTGGCTATTCAGTTGGTGAAGAACCTGCTGCACCTGCCCTTCGGCCACAGCGCCGGCGTGGGTGAGCTGTGCAACTTCCTGTTGGGCGGTGTGTTCGCCTTTGTGGCCGGTCTGGTCTATCACCGTCACAAAACCCGCATCACCGCCCTCACCGGGTCGATCCTGGGTGCTCTGGCCATGGCGGTGGTCAGCCTGCCGCTGAACTATTTCTTCGTCTACCCCGCCTACGTGGCCATCCTCCATTTCCCGCTGGATGCCATCATCGGCGCCTATGAGGCGATCCTGGGCGGCGTATCCCGAATCCCCACCGGGAATCCCCTGTTCAACTGCCTGCTGATCTTCAACGTGCCCTTTACCTTCTGCAAGGGACTCATCGACGTGCTGATCTGCTTCTTGATCTACAAGCCCCTGTCCCCCCTGCTGCACAAGTAAAAAACCTCACCAAAAGTCCGGCCCGGCGGGGCCGGACTTTTTTCCGCCCGCCTCTTTACGCCGTCCCCCTTCCGTGGTATAATAGAACAAATGAACGATTGGAGGTGATGCCGTGGAACGGGTGATCCTGCACTGTGATCTGAACAGCTTTTTCGCCTCGGTGGAGCTGTTGAGCCATCCGGAGCTGCTGGATCTGCCGGTGGCCGTCTGCGGCGATCCCTCCTCCCGCCACGGCATCATCCTGGCCAAGAACGAGCACGCCAAGAAATACCGCGTCCAGACCGCCGAGACCGTCTGGCAGGCCAAGCAGAAGTGCCCCTCCCTGGTTCTGCTGCCGCCCCATCACCATCTTTACGGCGAGTATTCCCGGCGGGTCAACGCCATCTACGGGCAGTACACCGACCTGGTGGAGCCCTTCGGCATCGACGAGAGCTGGCTGGATATCACCGGCAGCATGCATCTCTTCGGTGGAGATCCGGTGGCCATCGCCGATCAGATCCGTCATCGGGTCCGGGAGGAGCTGGGGCTCACCATCAGCGTGGGCGTCAGCTTCAACAAGGTGTTCGCCAAGCTGGGCAGCGACTATAAGAAGCCCGACGCCACCACCCTCATCTCCCCGGACAACTGGCGCGACATCGTCTGGCCTCTGCCGGCGGGCGACATGCTGTTCGTGGGCAAGGCGGCCCAGAAGGTGCTGGGCCAGTACGGCATCCACACCATCGGCCAGCTGGCCGGGTGCAAGCGGGAGATGCTGGAGACCCTCATGGGCAAAATGGGCGGTCAGCTTCACGACTACGCCAACGGTCTGGACCGCAGCCCGGTCCACCCCCAGGACTACCACGAGCCGGTGAAGTCCGTGGGCAACGGCACCACCTTCCCTCAAAACCTCACCCGCTGGGAGGAGGTGCGCACCGGCCTCTCCCTCCTCAGCGACACGGTGGCGGGCCGGATGCGCCGCCACGGTCTCTACTGCGGCGGCGTGTCGGTGACCATCCGCACCGCCGACTTCAAGACCTTCAGCCGGCAGAAGCGGCTGGACGCCCCCACTCATCTGATGAAGGACATCTACCACACCGCCCTGAAGCTGATGGAACAGGCCTGGAAAGCGCCGACCCCCATCCGGATGCTGACCGTCACCGCCCTCTATATCACCGAGAGCGCCGATTCCTTCCAGCAGCTGGATCTGCTGGGCGGCGCCAAGGCCAAAAAGAGCGAGAAGCAGGAGAAGCTGGAGGACGCCATGGACGCCATCCGGGGCAAGTACGGAAAGGGCTCCATCTCCTACGGCACCACCGGCGGCAAGGTGGGTTGGGACGACTGAACTTCTTTGATTTCAATATCTGTCAAGGAAAGGAATTTGACACCATGAAGCGCCTTCTCATCACCGGGTTCGAGCCCTTTGGCGGCGAGAGCATCAATCCCTCCTGGGAGGCCGTCCGGCTTCTGCCGGACACCATCGGCGAAATCACCCTCCACAAGCTGCAGATCCCCACGCTGTTCGGCTCCGCCGCCCAAACGGTGATCGATGCGGCAAGGGAGCTTGGGCCTGACGCCATCCTCTGCGTGGGCCAGGCGGGCGGCCGCAGCGCCGTGACGCCGGAGTACGTGGGCATCAACCTTCGCCACGCCCGGATCGCCGACAATGCCGGCCGACAGCCTCAGGACGAGGCCATCGTCCCCGGCGGCCCGGCGGCTTATTTCGCCACGGTGCCGGTGCGGCGGATGACGGACGCCGTGGAGGCGGCGGGGGTGCCCTGTACCTGCTCCTACTCTGCCGGCACCTTCGTGTGCAACGAGCTGCTCTACTCCCTGCTCCACCGGTTCCGGGACACGGATACCATGGTAGGCTTCATCCACGTGCCCTATCTGCCCCGGCAGGGCTCCCCCAGTCTGCTGCTGGACGAGATGGTCCGGGCCCTGTCCGCCGCCGTCTCCGCCCTGTGGGAGGCATAAAGAGAACAAAAAAAGAGTACGGAGAGCGGAAGCTCTCCGTACTCTTTTTTTGTTTCGGTCAATGCCGGGACACCATGCCCCAGCTGTCCGGCTCCTCGTGGAGCAGCTCGATGGCCTCCATGTAATCCGAATCCAGGGGGTTGGCCTTGGGTGCGTTGGCCTTGTACTGCTCCAGCCGGGCCTTCGCCTGCTCCGGCGGCAGGACGGTGCCGGCTCCGGCGATGCAGCCGCCGGGACAGGCCATGCCCTCCAGCAGATAGCCGTTGTACTTGCCGGCCCGGGCGATGCGAAGCATCTTGCGGCACTCCCGCAGGCCGTCGGCATGGACGGTCTTGACCTCCAGCTCCGGGTGCTCCCGGTGGATGACCGCCTCCACCGCGCCGGCCACGCCGCCGCTGGCGGCAAAGCCCACGCCGGGGGCGGACGCCTCGTACCTGGCGGGCTGGTCCTCGATCTTGCTGATGTCGATTTCCTTGGCCTCGAACATGCTCAGCAGTTCCTCAAAGGTCAGCACGAAGTCCACCTCACTGCGGATGGTGCGGCGGCTGGCCTCCAGCTTTTTGGCGGCGCAGGGGCCGATAAAGGCGATGCGGCAGTCGGGATGGAGCCGCTTCTGGAGCCGGGCCGTCAGCACCATGGGGGTCAGGGACATGGAGATGTAGGGGGCGAAGTTGGGGAACTCCTTCTTGGCCATGACGGACCAGGCGGGGCAGCAGGACGTGGCCATGAAGGACATCTTCTCCGGTACCTTCTCCACGAATTCCTCCGCCTCCTCCACGGAGCACAGGTCGGCGCCCACGGCAACCTCCTCCAGACCGGCGAAGCCCAGCTGACGCATGGCCTCCTTGATCTGACCGGGGGTGATGTTGTCGCCGAACTGGCCCCAGAAGGCCGGAGCGATGATGGCGATGACCTTGTCGCCCCGCTTGATGGCGTGGATCAGCTGGAACAGCTGGCCCTTATCCACGATGGCGCCGAAGGAGCAGTTCACCAGGCACATGCCGCAGCTGACGCACTTGCTCTGATCGATCTCCGCCCGGCCCTTCTCATCCCGGCCGATGGCGTCCATGCCGCAGGCCTCGGCGCAGGGCCGCTCGAAGCGGATGATGGCCTGATAGGAGCAGGCCTGCTTGCACCGGCCGCACTTGATGCACTTGCTCTGGTCGATCTCCGCCCGGCCGTTGTTGAAAAAGACGGCGCCCTTGGGGCACACGTTCTGGCAGTTCCGGGCCAGGCAGCCGCGGCAGGCGCTGGACACCTCGTAGTGGGTGGGCGGGCAGGCGTTGCAGGCGTACTTGATGATATTGATCAGGGGGGGATCGTAGTATTTGTCGGCGATGGCGGTCCTCTCCACGATGTCGCTCAAAAGGCTGCGCTCGTTGGCCTCTTTCAGCGGCAGGCCCATGGCAAGGCGCACCCGCTCGCCGATGATGGCCCGCTCCAGGAAGATGGAGGGGCGGGTGGGATCCTCTCCCTCCTCGTCGGTGAGCTCGTAGGGCAGCCGGTCCATCCGCTTGTAGTCCCCTTCATAGGCGATCTTCGCCACGGCGGCAAAGACCCGGCGGCGCATAGAAGCGATACGTCCCTTGTAATTACGCATGTCTCTCTCCTCTTGCTGTACAGTTTTTTCGTATGATCTTCTCTATTATATCAATCGGCGAAAAAAACACAACACCTCTTTTTTACATTTCTCCCGTGCTTCGTGTTTTTCCCGCGTCACTCCACCAGACCCCGCAGCTCCACCTCCAGCTTCTCCAGCGCCTTCTTCTCGATCCGGGACACGTAGGAGCGGCTGATGCCGTACACGGCCGCGATCTGGCGCTGTGTCTGGGGTTGACGGCCGCCCAGGCCGTAGCGGCGGCGGATGATATCCGCCTCCCGCTCCGTGAGGCACCGGTCCACCAGCTTGCGGATCAGGACGCCGTTCTCCCGGTCCTGCAGGTCGGAGAGCATGGTGTCCTCCGTCCCCACCACGTCCAGCAGGTACAGGGAATCCCCGTCCTTGTCGGACTCGATGGTGTCGTTGAGGGACACCTCCCCCTGGAGCTTCCGTTGGGAGCGAAAGAACATCAATATCTCGTTTTCGATGCACCGGGCGGCATAGGTGGCCAGGCGGATATTCCGGTCGGGCCGGAAGGTGTTCACCGCCTTGATGAGGCCGATGGTGCCGATGGAGATGAGGTCGTCCTGGTTGTCAGCCTGGGTATAGTACTTCTTGACGATGTGTGCCACCAGACGCAGATTGTGCTCCACCAGCTTGTTCCGCGCGTCCATGTCACCGGCGGCACAGCGCTCCAGATACTCCCGCTCCTCCTTGGCCGACAGCGGCTTGGGGAACGAGCCGGGATTGCCCGCCAGATGCAGCGACAGAAACAGGCTGTTGGCCAGCAACAGCAGCGCCGCAGAGATCATATGGATCCCCTCCTTTTCCGTTGGCATCTTATGACGCCACAGGAAGTCCCTATACCCCGCCCATCACACAGAAGCACCCTGCCGTCTCGGGGACGGCAGGGTGCTTTTTTCGTTCCGTTGCTGAAAACCGGCCGGTATCAGTCCGCGTTGACCGAGAACATCTTCTCGCCCAGGCGCTCGCCGTCCTCCTCGGACACGCCGTACTGGCCCTTTTCCAGTTCGGTATAGCTGACGGTGACCTGAACGGCATCATCATAGGCGGGACTGTCCAGTCCGGCGTCGATCTGCTCGGCGATATACTTCATGGCCACCTCCATGATCTCGTCCTCAGACATGGAAAGGATATTGGGAACCGTCAGGAGATAGTTGGTCAGCTCATGCTGCAAATTCTCCGAGTCCATAACCTTCAGCGGCTCAATGGAGACCGTCACGTCATAGCCGTTGTCCGTTTTCACCGCGTCTACCACCTGGTACTTGCACTTGGTCAGCGCCTTATCCATCACATCGCGGAAAGACTTTGCCGTCTCCTCCGAGAGGGTCAGCTCGCCGCTTCCCGTCAGCCCGTCCATGATGGAGTCCAGCACTTCCTCCCGCATATTCGTTAAGTCGCTCTCCTCCATGTCCACAAACTTCACCGAATGGTCATAGTCCCCGGTGCAGATGCCATCCAGCACGGCCTGAACGTAGTCCATGGCATCCTCTTTGGTGGGCTTTCTGTTGCCGCAGCCGGCCAACACGCAGGCGATGCACAGCACCACGGCGATCACGGCCATCAGTTTCTTCATACTGTTCTTCATGTGGAAAAACCTCTCTTTCTCTCCTCATGGATATGGTGCCTGATAGATGCTTCTATTATACGTTTTTTCCCCCGCTATTTCAACATCATTCTCCTTTCTCACCGTTTTACGCAGAAAAAACGACGGGCCAGCGGCCCGTCGCTTCTTATCGATTCAACATCCAAACCCCAAAGTTCAGATACCCGGCGAAGGTCACCCACAGCAGGTAGGGCACCTGGAGCCAGGCGGCCAGCGGATCCACCCGCCGGAACGTGAGGATCATCCAGAAGATCAGCACCCACAGCACCACCAGCCACACGAAGGCCAGACCGAATGCCTGGAAGTTGAAGAAAAAAATGCTCCAGAAGAAGTTGAAAAAGAGCTGCACCAGATACAGCAGCAGTCCCCGGCTCCTTGCCACCGACGGCGGCATCAGATATACCCGGGCCGCGCCGATGCCCATCAGGGCGTATAGAATGGTCCAGACGATGGGAAAGACGATGGCCGGCGGCGACAGCGGCGGCTGCTGAACGGTGGTCCCGTAGATCTGCGTGGCCTCCCGGGTCAACAGACCCGCCAGAAGGCCCACCAGCTCCGTAAATACGATCCAGAATGCGTATGTTTTCCACGTTGTGTTCTTCACTTTGCATCACCCGGCATTAGGATATGCGCCGCCGGGCGGGATCATACCTGTCTCTCACCCGATCCGGGCCAGGATGACGGTCTTGCCGTCCACGCTCATGCGCACCTCGGTGCCGCCGTCCTTTTCCCGCCGCTGCATCACCAGGGTATCGCCCTCGTAACAGGAGGTCTTGAAGTGGATCTCCAGTTCCTTGACGTCCATTGCATCCCACTCCCTGGTGGAAAAAGCGCCTGCCAGCGCCCGGACGTAGGCCACGTTGTTCATGTGGCCCCCCAGGTCGATGTCGGTGGAGCGGACGGTATAGCGGGCAAACACCGGCTCGTCCGCAAAGTCGTCCCGCAGCCGGGCAAAGGGCTCCGTCCACACGGCGTCGGTCCGCATGGTCAGCTCCGGGGGGAACACCTCCGCGGCCTTATGGAGTTGGCCCGTGGCCAGGTTGGCAATGGCCCACTCCGTCTTGCCCAGGGCCAGCACCTCGCCGCCGTGGGTCAGCCGGTAGTCCCGGTTGCAGCGGATCCGCTCCGCCGGCTCCGGCCACGTCTCCGCCTCCGCCGCCTCGTTCATGTCCGGCCGGCGGAAAAGCTTCACCTTCGTCTTCACCGTCAGCCAGAACAGGCCCCGGGGCGACAGATCCGGCACGCCGATGTGCAGGGCGTTGGCGTGATCGGTGGCGATGTCCTGGAACAGGGCGAAGGTGTCCGGTATGCTGAGCCGGGCCGTGTGGTCGCAGTCACTGGCCGGGATGACCAGTTGTTTTTTCAGAGAATTCTCCATGCTTTTCATGCTCCGTTTCATAGTCCAGAACCTGCCGGAACTGGGTCTCGTACAGCTCCCGGTAGGTGCCGTTTTTCTCCAGCAGCTCCTCGTGGGTGCCCTCCTCGGCGATGACGCCGCCCTGTACCACCAGGATCCGGTCGGCCTTGAGGATGGTGCTGAGCCGGTGGGCAATGACGATGCTGGTCCTGCCCTCCATCAGCACCTCCAGCGCCTCCTGGATGGCGCTCTCGGAGATGGAATCCAGCGCCGAGGTGGCCTCGTCCAGAATGAGGATCCTGGGGTCCTTGAGGATCACCCGGGCGATGGAGAGCCGCTGCTTCTCGCCGCCGGATAGCTTCAGGCCCCGGTTGCCCACCACGGTGTCGTAGCCGTCGGGCTGGGCGGCAATGAAGTCGTGGAGATTGGCGATGGCGCAGGCCCGCTCCATGTCGGCCTGGGTGGCGTTTTCGTTGGCGTAGAGCAGGTTCTCCCGGATGGTGCCGTTGAAGAGATACGTATCCTGGGTCACCACGCCGATCTGCTGCCGGAGATACGTCAGGTCGAAATCCCGCACGTCCACGCCGCCGATGCGCACGGCGCCTCCGGTGACGTCATAGAGCCGGGGGATCAGATTCACCACCGTGGATTTGCCGGAGCCGGAGCCGCCGACGATGGCGTACATCTTGCCGCCGGGCACGGTGAAGTCGATGTCGGTGAGCAGCTCCTTCGCCGGGTCATAGGTGAAGGCCACGTGGTCATATTGGATATCCGCGTCGGTGACGTCGGGCTTGCGCCCGTTTTCCGGCGAGGTGATGGGGTTGACCATGTCAAAATAGTCGAAGATACGGGTGAACAATGCCAGGGATCGGGTGAAGTCCACGTGGATGTTCAGCAGGGACTCCACCGGCCGGTACAGCCGGTTCACCAGAGCCACCGTGGCGGTGATGATACCTACCGTCAGCGTGGAATCGGCCCGGGCGATGATGAAATAGCCGCCGGCGAAGTAGATCAGCAGCGGGCCGACCTGGGTAAACATACCCATAACGACACGGAACCACTTGCCGCTGCGCTGCTCCTTCAGCTGCAGCTCCGTCACCTCGCCGTTGACCTTGACGAAGCGCTCGTATTCCCGCTGCTCCCGGGTGAAGAGCTTCACCAGCAGCGAGCCGCTGACGGACAGCGTCTCGTTGACCATCTGGTTCATCTCGTCGTTCTTGACCTGACTCTCGCCCAGGATCTTCCACCGGGTGCGGCCCACGCTGCGGGTGGGCAGGATCAGCAGCGGGATCACCACGATGCCCACCAGCGCCAGCCGCCAGCTCATGGTCACCAGGGCGATCAGCGTGGTCGCCACCACGGCGATGTTGCTGACGATGCTGCTGAGGGTGCCGGAGATCACGGAGCTGACGCCGCTGATGTCGGTGTTCATGCGGGTGATGATGTCACCCTGCTTCTCCGAGGTGAAGAAGGCGTGTGGCATATGCTGGAGGTGGTCGTACATCTGGTTCTTCATGTCGAAGATGATCTTCTGGGAGATCCAGGCGTTGATGTAGCTCTCCAGCACGCCGATGACCTGAGAGGCCGCCAGCGTCAGAAAGGCGTAGATCAGCAGTCGTACCAGCAGGGTCATGTTGCGGCCCACCAGCGCCTCATCCACGATGCGGCCGGTGATGATGCTGGGCAGCAGACCCACCACCGAGGACAGCAATATGGCGGCAAACACCAGCAGGAACTGGAGCCAGTAGGGCTTCAGGTAGGACAGGATTCGCCCCAGCAGGGCGGCGGACAGCTTGGGACTGTTCCGCTTCTCCTCGTCCGTCAGGAATCCTCTGGGGCCCAAACTCTTCACGTGGGGAGGAGGCATCGGCTCACCTTCTTTCCAGGTTCTGTCTGTAATTAATTTATTTTACCCCTCTTTTGCCCCCTCCGTCAAGGGAGGGGGTTTTCTTTTTCCGCCCCATGTGATACAGTATAGATACACTTGACGATTACACGCAAAGGAGATCCTTTTATGCCCGACTATATCATCGCCACCTCGTCCACCTCCGATCTGCCCCGCACCTGGCTGGATGAGCACGCCATTCCCTTCATCCCCTACTCCTACACCGTGGGCGACACGCCCTTCCAGGACGACTGCCGGGAGGAGAGCCGCACCGCCGTCTACCACGGCATGCGCAAGGGCGATCTGCTGAAGACCTCCATGATCAACGAGTTCGCCTACTACGATTTCTTCAAGTCCCTGCTGGACACCGGCAAGGACGTGATCTTCCTGGATATGTCCCAGAAAATGTCCGTGTCCTTTGTCAACGCCAACAAGGCGGCCGAGATGATCCGGGGCGAGTACCCCGGCCAGCGGCTCTACGTCATGGACACCCTGTGCATCTCCGGCGGACTGGGCCTGCTGGTGGAGAACATGGTCCGACGTATGGAAGAGGGTCTCAGCTATGACCAGGTCATCGCCTGGGGCGAGGCCAACAAACTGCGTATCGCCCATCGGTTCACCGTGGACGATCTGAAGTATCTGAAGATGGGCGGCCGGGTGTCCAACGCCTCGGCGCTGGTGGGCTCCCTGCTGGCGGTGAAGCCGGTGCTCTACGTGCCCGACGGCGGCACCCTGGACGTGGCCGCCAAGGTCCGGGGCCGCAAGGCGGCGCTGACCGCCATTCTGGACGGCGTCCGCCACGACTTGCAGGGCGTGGATCCCACAGGGTTGGAGTTCCGTATCCTCCATGCCGACTGCTTCGATGACGCCGCCTACGTCCGTGACACCATCCGCGCCGAGTTCCCCACGGTGGGGGAGATCCGCATCAGCGGGCTGGGCGTGGTCATCGGCGCCCACTGCGGCCCCGGTCTGCTGACGGTGTTCTATCTCTGCAACGGCCGCCGAGCCAAGTAACCATCCCCCTGAGGAGGTGCCGCCGTGAAGATCAAGACGAAGCCCCTGTCCTATGAGGAGGTACTGGCCCTGCCCCGTCCGGCCCGCAAGCCGCCCCGCAGGCCCAGTCCTCTGCTGCGCGCCGTGGTGCGTCTGGCCTCCGCCGGGGATCTGAAGGCCACCCACTTTACCTATACGGATCGCCGGCCGGCGGAGATCGTGGGGCGGCCCAGTCTGATCCTCATGAACCACTCCAGCTTCATCGACCTGGAGATGGTCTCCCGGATCTTCCGCGCCGAGCCCTACGGCATCGTCTGCACCAGCGACGGCTTCGTGGGCAAGGAGGGCCTGATGCGCTCCATCGGCTGCATCCCCACCCGGAAATTCGTCACCGACGTGTCGTTGGTTGGGGATATTCGCTATGCCCTGCGGGAGCTGGGCATCCACGTGCTCATGTACCCCGAGGCCAGCTACTCCTTCGACGGCACCGCCACCCCCCTGCCCCGCCGTCTGGGCGTGCTGCTCAAGCGTCTCGGCGTCCCGGTAGTCATGGTGAAAACCACCGGCGCCTTCACCCGGGACCCCCTCTACAACTGCCTGCAAAAGCGTCAGGTGGACGTGTCCGCCGACGTGTATCAGCTCTTCAGCCCAGAGGATCTCCAGACGAAATCCCCGGCAGAGCTGGATGAGGCCCTGGACCGGGCCTTTACCTTCGACCACTTCGCCTGGCAGAGGGAAAACGGCATCGAGATCACGGAGCCCTTCCGCTCCGACGGGCTGAACCGCATCCTCTTCCAGTGTCCCCACTGTCTCGCCCGGGGGCAGATGGAGGGCAAGGGCACCGCCATCACCTGCGGCCACTGCGGCGCAAGCTATGAGCTGGACACCCTGGGCCGCCTGGTCTGCCGGACGGGAGAGGGCAAGTTTGACCACGTGCCCGACTGGTACGCCTGGGAACGGCGGCAGATGGCCGCTGAGATCGAGGCCAGCGCCTACCTTCTGGATACGGACGTGGACATCGGCATGATGGTGGATTACAAGGCCATCTACATGGTGGGCGGCGGACACCTGCGCCACGACGCGACCGGCTTCCATCTCACCGGCTGCGGCGGCAAGCTGGACTACCGTCAGGGCCCCGAGGCCTGCTACAGCGTCTACTCCGACTACTACTGGTACGAGATCGGCGACGTGATCTGCATCGGCAACGGTGACGCCCTCTACTACTGTTTCCCCGCCGAGAAGGACGTGGTGGCCCGGACCCGCATGGCGGTGGAGGAGCTCTACCGCCGGACAAGACAGCGGCGCAGAGGCTGATTATCCCGGCCGAGCTGCCGGTCCCCCTATCCAATTGAAAAACCGGCCGGACAGGAATACCTGTCCGGCCGGTTTTTTTACATCTAAATCTTAAGCAGCCGTTCTTATCTCTCAAATCTGACGATATAAGCCCCGAGCACCTGCCTGCAGGGGACCGCCGCCGCATTTTCCGCCGTAAGCGGCAGTCTGTTGTACTGCGTTTTGATCTCCTCACAAAAGGCGGGGATCGTCCTGCCGATACTCACGCCGTGTGCGTCATCGGCATGAAACCGCCATGCAAACGCGCAGTCGCAGAATTCCTTGTTGGCGGTGATCGTCTCCCGGGGCCGGAAGAATGTTTCTGCGCCGATGAAAAACGTGCCGTCGTTATCCTTCTCCGCGGGGCAGCCTCCCTCTATGCCTACGCCCTCGTATGTCAGGGTAAGGAAGGGCGCCGTAATGGAGACCTTTTTCCCGTCCCTTTCAAATTGCAGGCCTTGCTCCGCGCCCTCCCAACGGGCTATGTTCAGCCAGCCCCGTTTTCCGTCATGGGCAACAGGCGCGTTCAGCTCCACATAGGCACTTGTACCGTCACGGATCTCCGCATTGATGCGGAGGACAGGGCGCAGAGAGTCATACCCTTCTGGCAGCATGGCGCGGATGCGATCCTGCTCCACGCCGTACGCCATCACGAACTGTTCTACTCTCATGCCCTTATTTCCACAAGCTGCACAGCAGATCGGTGTACCCGCTGGGATCGTCGATGGGCAGTCCCGCGATCAGCAGGGCCTGGTTGTAGAGCACCTGGGCGTACTTCTTCGCCCGCTCCGGATCGATGATCCGGGTGGTCTCGAAAGTGACGAAAGCCGGGTGATCCACGTTGATCTCCAGGATCCGCTTGGCCTTCATGCCCAGTTCCGGCTGCACGGCGGTAAAGTACTTCTCCATCTCAAAGGTGATGCCCTCGCCGCTGGAGAGGCACACCGGGTGGGTCTTCAGGCGGGTGGAGGCCTTCACCTCCGTCACCTTGTCGCCCAGGGCCTCCTTGATGAAGGCGAAGCCCTCCTTATAGGCCTCGGTCTCGTCCTTCTTCTCCTCCCCCGGCAGATCCAGATCGCCGTCCACGGCGGAGCGGAAGGGCTTGTCCTTGTAATTGCGGAACATATCGGCGATGAACTCGTCGGCCCGGTCGGTGAAATAGAGGATCTCCATGTCGTGATCCTTCAAAAGCTCCGTCTGGGGCATGCGGTCGATGGCTTCCACGCTGTCACCGGGGACAAAGTAGATATACTTCTGCTCCGGCTTCATCCGCTCCACATACTCGTTCAGCGTCACCAGCTTCTTTTCGGTGGAGGAATAGAACAGCAGCAGATCCTGGAGCTGATCCTTCTTGGCGCCGTAGTTGTCCATGGCGCAGATCTTCAGCTGGCGGCCGAAATTGCGGTAGAACTTCTCGTACTCCTCCCGCTCGTCCTTCAGCATCCGCTCCAGCTCCGCCTTGATCTTCTTGGTCAGATTGGCGGAGATGATCTTCAGCTGCCGGTCGTGCTGCAGCAGCTCACGGCTGATGTTCAGACTCAGATCCGGGGACTCCACCACGCCGCGGACGAAGTTGAACTCATCCGGCAGCAGGTCGGCGCACTTGTCCATGATCATCACGCCGGCGCTGTAGAGCTGCAGGCCCGGCTGGAACTCGTCGGTGCCGTACATCCCCGGTGCCTTGGAGGGGATGAACAGCAGAGCCTTATAGGTGACGGCGCCCTCGGCGCTGACGGTGATCACCGACTGAGGCGGCGCCATCTCGCCGAAGCGCTGGCGGTAGAACTCGTCGTACTCCTCCTTCTTGACCTCGCTCTTCTTCCGCTGCCACAGGGGCACCATGGAGTTGAGGACCTCGTACTCAAAGACCTCCTCGTACTCCGGCTTGTCGTCGGGGGTGCCCTCCTTCTTCACCGGGTGGGGCATCAGCATCTTGATGGGGAAACGGATATAGTCGCTGTACTTCTTCACCAGCTTGTAGAGGGGGTATTCCCGCAGATACTGGCTGTATTCATTCTTCTCCTCGCCATCCTCTTTGATGTGCATGATGATGTCGGTGCCCACGCTCTCCTTCTCGCAGGGCTCCACGGTATAGCCGTCCACGCCGGAGGACTCCCAGCGCCAAGCCTGTTCCTCGCCGTATTTTTTGGTGATGACGGTGATGTGGTCGGCCACCATGAAGGCGGAGTAAAAACCCACGCCGAACTGTCCGATGATATCCGTCTCGCTCTGGGCGTCCTCTCCCATCTCCTGGCGGAACTTCAGGGAGCCGCTGTTGGCGATGACGCCCAGGTTGTTCTCCAGCTCCTCCTCGCTCATGCCGATGCCGTTGTCGCTGACGGTGAGGGTCCGGTTCTCCTTGTCCAGGGTCAGGATGATGGCGAAATCGTCCCGTTTCAGCCCCACCTTATCATCCGTCAGGCTCAGGTAGCACAGCTTGTCGATGGCGTCCGAGGCGTTGGAGATGATCTCCCGGAGGAAGATCTCCTTGTGGGTGTAGATGGAGTTGATCATCAGATCCAGCAGCCGCTTGGACTCGGCCTTGAATTCTCTCTTTTCCATGGTAAAATCATCGTCTCCTTGGGGTATTTTTCTGTCTCTATTGTAACGCCAAGCGGGGGCTGCGTCAAGCGCAGTGCCTGTGCCCGGTGCTCGTTGACAATTTGAGCGGGGGCCGCGTCATGCAGCCCCCGCCTCTTGCTTTTCGGGTCAATCCTTATTTCTTCCTGCCCAGCAGCAGCGCGATCAGCGACGCCGCCATCACCAGGCCGGACACGATGGCCGCCGCCGTCAGCAGACCCTGGCGGTGTTCGCCGGCCACCTCTTTGACCTTGCCGCCGGCGGTCCGCACCAGAGCGCCGGTCTGGTCCTTCACGAAGACCACCGCGTGCCCGGCGGCCCGACCCATGAAATTAGCCGTGGCCTCCCCCGACGTTCTGATCAGTCCCCAGGCCGCCTCCAGTACCTTTCGGCCGGTCTCCAGCAGGGTGTTCTTGTTATTCTCCATGCTTATACCTCCGTTTCATTCGCGCCGCCCGCGGTGCGAATCCGATCCAATCATTTGTCGCCGCTTACTTGGCCATGCCCTTCTGGCGGGCATACTCGGCGGCGCCCAGCGCGCCCATCAGCTGCGGGTCCGTCTTCAGATCGATGACCTTCAGCT
>ONGR01000004.1 GCA_900317425.1 uncultured Eubacteriales bacterium
GAAATGGCGTATTTCCGGGCTTTTTCGATGATCTCTTGTCCTCGATTATCTCTTGGAGAACTGAGGTGCGCGACGTGCGGCTTTGAGGCCGTACTTCTTGCGCTCCTTCATGCGAGGATCGCGGGTCAGGAAACCGGCCTTCTTCAGCAGGGGACGGAACTCGGGGTTCACCAGCAGCAGGGCGCGGCTGATGCCGTGGCGCAGAGCGCCGGCCTGGCCGGACACGCCGCCGCCCTCGACGGTGGCAACGATGTCCACCTTGCCCAGGGTGTTGGTGGTGTTCAGGGGCTGACGGACGACCATCTTCAGGGTCTCCAGGCCGAAGTACTCGTCGATATCACGGCCGTTGATGGTGATCTTGCCGGTGCCGTTGGGGAACAGATGCACGCGAGCCACGGAGGACTTGCGACGGCCGGTGCCGTACATATAGGGATTCTTGGACTGATACATTCTTCTTTTCCTCCTTACTTGACCAGCTCGGGCTTCTGGGCCTGATGCTCGTGGTTCTCGCCGGCATAGATGTGCAGGCGCTTCAGGGAGTCCTTGGTGACGGTGTTCCGGGGCATCATGCCGCGGACGGCCACGCGCATAGCGACCTCGGGCTTCTCCTGCATCAGGATGCGGTACTTGGTCTCCTTCAGACCGCCCACCCAACCGGAGTGGGTGCGATAGTACTTCTGCTCCAGCTTGTTGCCGGTCAGAACGGCCTTGCCGGCGTTGATGACGATGACGTTGTCACCGCAGTCGGCGTGGGGGGTGTAAGTGACTTTGCCCTTGCCGCGCAGCAGGTCGGCCACGATGACGGCGGTCTTGCCCAGAGGCTGGCCGGCGGCATCCACGACGTACCACTTGCGCTCAATGTTGGCCTTGTTTGCCATGAAAGTGGACATTGTTGTTTCCTCCATTTATTTCGATGTTGTTGCTTTACTTTTCCATACTCCCTTGCTACAATCGGGAGTGAGAAAACACGCTCAAACGCGCAGGATTATTTATAACACAGAAGAAAACGGATGTCAACACCGATTTTGATTACGGGCAAAACATCTGCGAAATTCTCTCGTTTCCTCGCTGATGCTCCGTTTTTCTCAAAACGCAAATTACTTTTCGAGAGGAGAGACCGTATGCAGCACATTCTGGGACTGGTCCGCCGCTGCGTGGAGGACTATCACATGATCGAGCCCGGCGACCGGATCGCCGTAGGCGTCAGCGGCGGCAAGGACAGCCTGTTGACGCTGGTGGCCCTGGCCCGGCTGCGGCAGTTCTATCCCGTGCCCTTTACGGTGGAGGCCATCACCCTGGAGATGGGCATGCCCGGCATGGATTTCTCCCCGGTTGCGGCGCTGTGCCGGGAGCTGGATGTGCCCTATCACCGCGTCAGCGTGCCGGTCTATCAGATCGTGTTCGAGGAGCGGCGGGAGAAGAACCCCTGCTCCTTGTGCGCCAAGCTGCGCCGGGGCAGTCTCAACACCGCCCTCACCGAGCGGGGCATCACCAAGATCGCCCTGGGCCACCACTATGACGACGCGGTGGAGACGCTGCTGATGAACCTGCTCTTCGAGGGCCGCATCGGCTGCTTCCAGCCGGTGACGTATCTGGACCGCACCGGCGTCACCCAGATCCGGCCCCTGCTCTACTGCCGCGAGGACGAGATCCGCCGCACGGTGGAGCGGATGGATCTGCCGGTGGTGAAAAATCCCTGTCCCGCCGACGGCGCCAGCCGCCGCCAGGAGATCAAGGAGCTGATCAACCACCTGGAGGGGAAGTACCCCCACCTGAAGCAGAAGCTCTTCGGCGCCGTCCAGCGCTATCCCCTCTACGGCTGGAACCTGGACGACCCCGAGCGATAAAGGAGGCCGGCAAATGAAACCCCTCTACACCCCCTGGGGCGAGGCCCTTGACAGGGAACATCCCCTGCCGGAATACCCCCGCCCTCAGCTTGTCCGGAATAGTTACGTCAACCTGAACGGCCCCTGGACCTACACCGTGGAGGACGCCGAGGAGTATACCCGCCGCCGCACGGGGACCATCATCGTGCCCTTTTCCCCGGAGTGCCTGCTCTCCGGCTGCGACTTCCAGCTCCGGAGCGGGGAGACGCTGTGGTATGAGCGGACGTTCACCCTGCCTGAGGGCTTCCGGAAGGATCGGGTCCTGCTCCACTTCGGCGCCGTGGACCAGAGCTGTACCGTTCTCGTCAACGACCGCCCGGTGGGCGGCCACGAGGGGGGCTACCTGCCCTTTACACTGGAGATCACCGACGCCCTCCGCGATGGCGAGAACCGGCTGACGGTGGCGGTGCGGGACGTGACCAACGGCGGCCCCCACGCCTACGGCAAGCAGAAATACCGCCGGGGCGGCATCTGGTACACCGCCACCAGCGGCATCTGGCAGACAGTGTGGCTGGAGAGCGTGCCGCTGAATTATGTAAAGTCCCTTCGCCTGACCCCGAACTTCGACGAAAAGCGCCTCAACTGGCAGATCGACGCCGACGATCCCGCCGGCGCCCTGGTGACGGTGCGGATGAACGGTACACCCATCGCCCGGGGCCGGGCGGACGGGAACGGCGCCGGCAGCTGCGCCATCCCGGATGAGTCCTTCCGCCCCTGGACGCCGGCGGATCCCTTTCTCTACACCGTGGAGGCGGAGCTGGGGGAGGACCGGGTGGAGAGCTACTTCGGCATGCGGAAGTTTTCCACCGTCATGCACAAGGGCCATAGTGTGTTTGCTCTGAACAACGAGCCGTATTTCCAGTCGGGCCTGCTGGACCAGGGCTACTGGTCCGACGGCCTCTATACCCCGCCTTCCGACGAGGCCATGATCCACGACCTGGAGACGGTGAAGGCCATGGGCTTCAATATGCTCCGCAAGCACATCAAGGTGGAGCCCCTCCGGTGGTACTACCACTGCGACAGATTGGGCATCCTGGTCTGGCAGGACGCCGTCAGCGGCGGCGATCCCTTCCTGCCCCTCTATACCCAGTATCTGCCCTTTCTCGGCGTCCGGGTGAAGGACGCCCCCTCCCGGAAATTCGGCCGGGCGGACGAAAAAGGCCGCGCCCAATTCGAGCGCGACCTGGAGGACATGATCGATCTTCTCTACAACTGCGTGTCCCTCTGCCTGTGGGTGCCCTTCAACGAGGGCTGGGGCCAGTTCGACGCCAACCGGATCGCCGACAAGGTGAAGGCGCTGGACCCCACCCGCCTTGTGGATCACGCCAGCGGCTGGCACGACCAGGGCGGCGGCGACGTAAAGAGCTGCCACGTCTACTATAAGCCGGTTCGCATGAAGAACGATGGCCGTCGTGTGCTGGCGCTCACCGAGTTCGGCGGCTACAGCCTGAGCGTCCCCGGCCACTGCGCCGAGGAGAAGGAATTCGGCTACAAGGCCTACAAGAGCGCCGGGGAGTGGATGGACGCGGTGGAAAAGCTGTACCGCCGGGAGGTGATCCCCCTCATCGAAAAGGAGGGCCTCAGCGCCGCGGTCTATACCCAGCTCAGCGACGTGGAGGAGGAGGTCAACGGGCTTCTCACCTTCGACCGCCGTGTGACCAAGATGGATACCGGGCGCATGGCGGCGATCAACGGGGAGCTGACGTTCTGAACGCCCCCTATGTAACCACCCACTTCACCAGCACCAGCAGCAAAAACCCGGGGATCCCCAGGATGCCCACCACCAGACCGTTGAACAGATTCAGCCCCAGGCTCAGCCCGGTGACGGCGGTGGTGAGATTCAGAAGCCACATGGCCCCGAAGCCCAATGCGGCGTTGACGGCCAGGCGCAGCGCCAGCTTCAGCGGCGCGGAGAACAGCCGGACGACCGCCACCGCCAGAAAGAGGAGCACCAGCCCCAGACTGATCTTCTCTATGACAGACATGGTCCGCCTCCCTCCGTGGCCGCGGCGGCCACACAGGACTCCGCCTTCTCATCGGCCGGCGCGCCCTGGGCCTTGGCCCGGCGGATCAGATAGTTGTACCGGGCCGTCAGGGAGTTGATCTCGTAGACGCTGGCCTCCACCAGCTCCGCCTCGCAGACGTAGTTGAACCGCTCGTAGGCGCAGCGCAGGGCCAGGGCCGTGTCCTGCAGCTCCCGGTGCAGCTGGGCCTCCGGGGAAAAGTTGTTGCGTGTCCGTCTTCTCATGGGTGATCCCTCCTGTCGTGTTTATCCTATATCTATTGCTATTCTGGACAAATATGCCACCGCTTAAACAAGCCGTGTCACGAAAGGAGCGTCCGTATGCACGAGGATTATATGGCCCAGGCGCTGGAACTGGCCCGTGAGGCCGCCGCCGCGGGGGAGGTGCCCGTGGGCTGCGTCATCGTCAAGGACGGCGCGGTGGTGGGTCGGGGCCGCAACCGCCGGGAGGAGAAGCAGCAGACCGTGTCCCACGCGGAGATGGAGGCTGTGGCCCAGGCCAATGAGACCCTGGGCACCTGGCGTCTGGAGGGCTGCACGCTGTACGTGACACTGGAGCCCTGCCCCATGTGCGCCGGCGCCATCCTCAACGCGCGGGTGGACCGGGTGGTCTACGGCGCCCGGGATCAGGTCATGGGGGCCTGCGGCGGCGTGCTGAACCTCTTTATGGAGGACTTCCCCCACCATCCGGCTCTGCTGGGCGGCGTGCTGGCGGAGGAGTGCCGGGCGGTGCTGTCGGACTTTTTCCGGGATCTGCGGGGATAGAAGCTTGACATTTAATACTTTTGTAATAGTTTCTTGCGAGATTCTGTAACAACCTCTTGGTATCCTATACTTGCAAGAAACAAAAACTTTTTTCATCCATCTTCCTACCATATTAAGCGGAAGCCGAGGGCCGGCTTCCGCTTTATGGTTTATATGGGGCAGATCCGGACGCCGATGGATATTTTCCCCGCCTCCGGCATAGGGTGGACAAGAACTCTGTACCCGGAAAGGAGACCACCCCATGCGACAGGCCGTTGTAACAGGATTTCTGATGGTGGCGCTGCTGTTCGTGCCGCCTCTTTTTTTCGCCGCCCCCACCGCCGACGCCCCGGAGCCGCTGCCCGCCGCCCCCCGGGAGGAGACGGAGCCGTCCCCGGCGCTGCTGGACAGCGGGACGGTGCTGCGGGTGTGGAACGGGGAGCAGGTGGAGGAGATGACGCTGGCGGACTATCTGCCCGGCGTGGTCCGGGGCGAGATGCCCGCCACCTTCGAGCCTCAGGCCCTGGCGGCCCAGGCGGTGGCGGAGCGCACCTATATCTACTACCACCTCCGGGGCGGCCCCAAGGACGCCCACCCCGACGCCGATATCTGCATGGACCCCAACTGCTGCAACGCCTGGACCTCCGAGGAAAAGGCCCGGGAGAAGTGGGGGGACAAGTTCGACGAATACGAGGCGCGGATCCAGCGGGCCGTGACGGAGACGGACGGCCAGGTGCTGCTCTATGACGGCGCGCCCATCCTGGCGGCCTTCCACTCCTCCTCCGCCGGCACCACCGCCAGCTCCGGCGACGTGTGGAGCTCCGACCTGCCGTATCTGCGCAGCGTAAAAAGCCCCGAGAGCGGCGACACCGTGCCCAACTATTACAGCGTGGTCACCGTGCCGGAAGCGGAGTTCCGGGACACCTTCCTCTCCGCCCACCCGGAGGCCAAGCTGGAGGGGGACGCCGCCGGCTGGATCACCGACGTGACGGACAACGACTCCGGCCGGGTGGAGAGCGCCTCGGTGGGGGGCGTGACGGTCCGGGGCACGGAGCTGCGGAGCCTCTACAAGCTGCGCTCGGCCTGCTTCACCGTCTCGGCGGGGGACGACGGCATCACCTTCCGCGTAACCGGCTACGGCCACGGCGTGGGCATGAGCCAGTACGGGGCCAACCAGCTGGCCAGGGAGGGCAAGACCTGGCAGGAGATCGTGGCCTGGTACTATACCGGCGTCACCATCGGCACCATGCCGGGCTGAAAGAAAGCTATACAATTCCCCGAAAATGTGATATACTCAAGTGTCAACGCGGTCAAATTCACAAAAAGTTCAGGAAAACCGCCGCGTTCCGGCTATACTGTTTACAAAAGATCACCACACCGATCACAGGGGAGGTTACCCGATATGGCACGCAACATTCTGGTGGTCGAGGACGACCACAATATCTCCGATCTGATCCGCATGTATCTGGAGAAGGAGGGCTTCGAGGTCCGCATCGCCTATGACGGCGGCAAGGCCGTGGAGGAGTATGACGCCAAGGCGCCGGACATGGTGCTGCTGGACATCATGCTGCCGGTGATGGATGGCTGGGCCGTCTGCGCCCACATCCGGGAGAAGGGCAAGACGCCCATCATCATGCTCACCGCCAAGAGCGAGGTCAACGACCGGATCACCGGCCTGGAGATGGGCGCCGACGACTACCTGGTCAAGCCCTTCGAAATGAAGGAACTGATGGCCCGGATCAACGCCGTCCTGCGCCGCAGCGAGATCCCCGACGACACCCGCAAGCGGCTTACCTTCGACAAGCTCATCATCGACTTGGACAGCTACGAGCTCATCGTGGACGGCAAGAGCATCGACACGCCGCCCAAGGAGCTGGAGCTGCTGTATCACCTGGCCTCCACGCCCAACCGGGTCTACACCCGCAACCAGCTGCTGGACGAGGTCTGGGGCTTCGACTACTTCGGCGACAGCCGCACCGTGGACGTCCATATCAAGCGTCTGCGGGAGAAGGTGGAAAACGTGTCCGACCAGTGGAGCCTGAAGACGGTCTGGGGCGTGGGCTACAAGTTTGAAGTCAAGTGATGGGCACCGGGAAGAAGGGCCGTTTCCGGGGTCTGTACTGGCAGCAGTTCATGCTGACGGCCGGCATGGTGCTCTTGACGCTGCTGCTGCTGGGCGCGTCCTTTTATGCTCTGAGCTACAGCTATACCCTGACGGAGAAGCGGGGCGAGATGCGCCAGCGGGCCCAGCTCATCGCCCAGCTGTCGGCGGACTATCTCCGCTCCGGTGGGGAAGAGGACGGCGACCAGGAGCTGACTTTGCGGAATCTGGCGGGTCTGGCCTCCCTGATGTCGGACGCCCGCTTCCTCATCTGCAACGACCGGGGCAACGTCCTGCTGACCTCGGACGAGACGCTGGTGGGCCGGGTCGTCACCGTGCCTGACCCCATCATGGAGGACATCCTCCGGGGCGACGGGCTCTACGAGGGCCGCAGCACCGTGGGCGCCGTCTATGAACAAAAGCAGTTCGTGGTGGGCGTGCCCGTGGGGGACCGGAGCGATGCCAAGCCGCTGGGCGTGGTGCTGGCGGTGATGGACAGCCGGGAGCTGATGGAGATGTGGCGCTCGTTCATCGGCCTGTTCTTCATGACGGCGGCCATGATATTGCTGATCGCCTTCGTGGCCAGCTCCCTCATGTCCATGCGCCAGATCCAGCCCATCTCCGAGATGGTCCAGGCCACCCGCTCCTACGCCGCCGGCAATCTGGACGTGCGCATCCATGAGGACGGCCGGGACGATGAGATCGGCGAGCTGGCGGCCTCCTTCAACCTGATGGCCGACTCGTTGGCGGAGACGGAGCGCCAGCGCCGGGACTTCATCGCCAATATCTCCCACGAGCTCAAGACCCCCATGACCACCATCGCCGGCTATACCGACGGCATCCTGGACGGGACCATCCCCCCGGAGAAGGAGCGTCACTACCTCCAGATCATCTCCGACGAGAGCCGCCGCCTGAGCCGTCTGGTGCGGCGCATGCTGGACATCTCCCAGATCCAGTCTCTGGAGATGAAGAAGGAGGAGTTCGACCTGTGCGAGAGCATGCGTCTGGCCCTTTTGAGCATGGAGCAGAAGATCAACGACCGCGGCCTGGACGTGGAGGCGGACATCCCCGACGATTCCGTCATGGTTCAGGGCGACAACGACCTCATCACCCAGGTCATCTACAATCTGCTGGAGAACGCCGCCAAGTTTGCCGCGCCCGCCTCGGCGCTGTATCTGGGCCTCCACACGGTGGGGGACAAGGCGGTGGTATCCGTCCGCAACCAGGGCCACACCATCCCCGCCGAGGAGATCCCCCTGCTGTTCGAGCGGTTCCACAAGTCGGACAAGTCCCGCAGCGAGGATAAGGACGGCTACGGTCTGGGCCTCTATATCGTCAAGACCATTCTGGACCAGCACAAGGAGAAGATCACCGTCACCAGCGAGAACGGCGTCACCACCTTCAGCTTTACCGTGCAGAAAGCACAGCCGATACACACCAACTGAGAGGAAAAACCGATATGACAGAAGAGAACAACAAGGATATCCTGCTACCCCCCGAGGGCGCCACACCCATGCCCTGGGACGAGAAGCCCGCCCCGCTGGAGGAAGAGCCTGCGGAGGTGGTGTGCCGCTACGTCCAGCCGGTGGACGAGCCGGAGGAAGTGGTGTGCCGGTACGTCCAGCCCGCCCGCAAGGGCGCGGACGAGCCCGGGACCGGGGACGACCTGCTCTGGTATCAGCCCCCGAAGGAGGCGTCGTCCCTCACCCGGCTCCTGGAGGAGATGGAGCGGGAAAAGGGGGACGTGGGCGTCTGGCACGAGGCGGCGAAGAAGGAGAAGAAGCGCCGTCGCCGCGGCCTGTGGATCGCCCTGGGCTGTCTGGCGGTGCTGATCGCCCTGGTGGCCGGCGGCGTCGCCTGGGCCAACCGGGACAAGGGCGGCGATGATCCGTCCAATCTGCCCGAGGACGGGGACAGCGCCAGCAGCATCGTGGACATCTTCGGCCCCGGCCCCCAGACCACCATCCCCCGGATCCAGGGCGACCCCTCCGTGCGTCTGACGGTGAACCGTGAGCGTGGCCCGGAGCTGACGGCGGCGGAGCTGTACCAAAAGGTGAACCCCTCCGTGGTCACCGTGGTGGCGGAGGAGAAGACGGGCGCCTCGGTGGGCACCGGCGTCATCATGACCTCCGACGGCTATATCGTCACCAACGCCCACGTGATCTCCGGCGGCAGGAGCTGCTGGATCGCTCTGGATACCGGCGTCACCTATGAGGCGAAGCTGGTGGGCTATGACGAGGAGGAGGACCTGGCGGTGCTGAAGGCCGTGGATGCCACCGATCTGCCCGCCGCCGAATTCGGCGACTCCGACCAGCTGGTGGTGGGGGAGAAGGCCTACGCCATCGGCAATCCCCTGGGCATCGAGCTGCGGGGCACCCTCACCGACGGCATCATCTCCGCCGTCAACCGGGAGATCGAGGTGGGTGACGGCTATATGACCACCATCCAGACCACCGCGGCGCTGAATAACGGCAACTCCGGCGGCCCCCTCATCAATGCCAGCGGCCAGATCGTGGGCATCAACACCCTGAAGATGAGCGGCAGCGGCTGGGAGGGCGAGGCCACCGTGGAGGGCCTGGGCTTTGCCCTGCCCATCAGCTCCGTGTGCTTCGTGGTCAACGACCTCATCGCCACCGGCCGCTTCCAGGGCGTGCCCACCATCGGCGTCACGGTCATCACCATCCAGGACGGTCAGGGCGGCACTCAGGTGCAGGTCTACTCCGTGGAGGAGGACTACGGCGCCGCCGACGCCGGCGTGCAGGAGGGCGACATCATCCTCATGGCGGACGGCCAGCCCATCGCCCAGACCTCGGATCTGCTGGCGGTGCGCCGCAGCCACGTCATCGGCGACACCATGGTGCTGACCCTCCAGCGTGACGGCCAGACCTTCGAGGCCCCCGTGGTGCTCTACTCCAGCAAGGGCCGGTAAGATAAACAGGAAACAGAAATGCTGTCGGACGCAAGTCCGGCAGCTTTTTTTGCCGGCAAAAGAACGTTCTATTGATAGCCTTCAAAGGCCAAAAGTTGACCGTTCTGTTGCCCTGTGTTGTCATACGCGGAAAAAAATTCTTTTCACACGCGCCTCGCGCGAGTTCTGGTTCTCTTTTGAGAACAGAACCTGTATTTGTGTTTGGGTTTGCAGTATGCGTTTGCAGTATGCTTTTGCGGTATGGGTATGCAGTTTGTATATGGTATACTCCCGTATACTTTCCCCTGCGAAAGTCAGTCCTCCTTCCGGGCCAGCATCATGACGCCTGTCACCAGCAGAAAGGCGCCGAAGGGCCGGCGGATGAGGTCACTGTCCACCGCGGTGGCCAGCCACGCGCCGACGGCCGCGGCGGCCAGGCCCCAGGGCACGGCGGCGGTGAGAAGGGGCTTGTCCAGCAGGCCGTTTTTCCGGTGTGTAATGAGTCCCATGGCGGCGGTGGGGAGGAAGTAGAGGAGGTTGACAGAGCGGGCGGTGGCGGGGTCCACCCCCAGGAAGAGGGTCATGATCAGCAGCAGCAGCGTCCCGCCGCCCACGCCCCAGGCGGAGAGGATGCCGGTGCCGCACCCCACCAGCAGGGGCAGGAGGATCTCCTTCACAGCAGGTACCTGGCCCCGCCGTAGAGGAGGAACACGGCGAAGATCCGCCGCAGCCACACGACCGGCACCTTGCCGAACAGCCTGCCGCCCAGAAAGCCGCCGATGAGTCCCCCCAGCAGGTAGGGCCACGCCACCCCCAGGTCGATGCCGCCGCGCCACCAGTAGACGGCCGCCGACAGCACGCACAGGGGCAGGATCACCGCCACGCAGTTGGCGAAGGCGCGCCGCTGCTCCACGCCGCACCAGCCCTTCAGCGCCGGCACCAGCACCATGCCGCCGCCCCCGCCGAAGCAGCCGTTCACCGCGCCTGCCGCCGCCCCGGCCAGCCGGATTTTCCACACCCTGTCCATACCGCGCCTCCTCCCGTGATGTAGGGGCGGGAATCCCCGCCCATAACAAAAGTGCAGTCATTTTTCCGGCACCCCAGGGGCACTTGCCTTTGCAGCCGTTCCTTCGTCACGGGCAAAGGCTGGCGCGACATGTGCGTCAGAAAAATACCCTGCGGCTCACAAACGTGCGCGCGTCTCACGCAAGCGCGTGCGCTGCAGTGAGCCGAAAACCCGTTCGGCAAAACCGGAAAGATTTTGCTGAATGTTTTTACCGATACTTCTCGAAGCTCAGGCAGTCGGTGCACTGATCCTGGCTGGGGTTGGCCTCGTGGGTGCCCACCTGGATGGCGTGGAGACCGCAGCGGTTCTCGTCCTTGCAGTGATGGGCGCAGCTGGTGACGGTGCAGCTGATGGAGCTGTTGGGGGTGCAGGGACAGCCGTCGTTGGTACGGGTGCTATTCATGGCGCGTTCCTCCTGAAAATGAAAAAATAGAGTCAGGCATCAAGCCTGACTCTATTATTGTGCGGATTCCGAAAAATTATGTATTTTTCCGGATAAAAACCGGAAACAGCCCTATATCCCCAGCAGATTCTTGGCGAACTGGAAATAGATCAGCAGGGACAGGGCGTCCACGATGGTGGTGATGAAGGGGGAGGCCATCACCGCCGGATCCAGGCCGATCTTCTTGGCCAGCAGGGGCAGCGTGCAGCCCACGAACTTGGCCACCGCCACGGCGCACACCAGGGTCAGGCACACGATGGCGGCCACCAGCGGCTCCAGAGAGGTGTTGCCCAGCAGCATCCGGTCCACCAGCATCATCTTGGCGAAGTTGGCGATGGCCAGCACCGCGCCGCAGAGGAGGGCCACCCGCAGCTCCTTCCAGATGACGGAGAGGATATCGGAGAAATCCACCTCGTCCAGACTCAGGGCGCGGATCACGGTGACGCTGGCCTGGGAGCCGCAGTTTCCGCCGGTGTCCATCAGCATGGGGATGTAGGCTGTCAGCACCGGCACCACCGCCAGCGATGCCTCGAAGTTGGTGATGATGAGGCCGGTGAAGGTGGCGGAGACCATCAGCAGCAGCAGCCAGGGGATGCGGGCCTTGAAGGTGTCAAAGACGGAGGTCTTGAGATAGGGCTTGTCGGTGGGGGTGATGGCGGCCATCTTCTCGATATCCTCGGTGGCCTCCTCCTCCATGACGTCCATGGCGTCGTCGACGGTGACGATACCCACCAGCCGGTTCTCCTGATCCACCACGGGCATGGACAGATAGTCGTACTTGCTCATGGCCTGAGCCACGTCTTCCTTGTCGTCCGTGGTGGTGACGGACACCACGTTGGTGTCCATGATGTCCTCGATGAGGTCGTCGCTCTCGGCCAGCAGCAGATCCCGGACGCTGAGCACGCCCAGCAGCCGCCGGGTGGGATCGGTGACGTACAGGGTGTTGATGGTCTCCATGTCCCCGCCGATGCGGCGGATGCGCTTGAAGGCGTCCTCCACCGTCATGTCCTTCTTCAGGGACAGGAACTCCATGTTCATGATGGAGCCGGCGGAATCCTCCGGGTATTTCAGCAGCTCGTTGACGGACTTGCGCATCTCGGGCGTGGCCTTGTCCAGGATGCGGATGACCACCGTGGCCGGCATCTCCTCGACGATGTCCGCCACGTCGTCCAGATACAGCTCATCCAGCACCTCGCGCAGCTCGTTGTTGGAGAAGCCGTTGATGAGCATCTCCTGGCTGTCGGCCTCCAGCTCCACGAACACCTCGGCGGCCAGCTCCTTGGGCAGCAGGCGGTACAGCAGGGGCATGTTCTCCTCGCCGCTCTCCTCCAGCAGGGAGGCGATGTCGGCCGGCTCCATGGGCAGCAGCAGATCCCGCAGGGCGGCGTACTGTTTTCGCTGCAGCAAATCCTCTACCTTTTTCACATACTCCTCGTAATCAAACATACGATCTGCTCCTCCTTTCAGCCGTGTTTTGGGGAAAACAAAAATCCACAACGTCCGGTGACGGCGTTGTGGAGTCATCCAACCGGGGCGCGCTCTGCGTCCCCCTACCGTTACAAGCTTTAGCATCGCCGGGCGGTGAAACTGCGTTAGATGATACCTTGGTTTCGATATCGCCTGTTCAAACCCTCTCGTGGTGTCTCCACCATTTTGCGGCAGCAGTCCGTATCCCTGCGGTAGCCTTACCTACCGGACGTGATTCGATTAACAAATATACTGTAAAGCAAAACGCCGTCCCTGTCAACCCCGGGCCGGTGCAAAATATGAAAAAGGGGAGCAAAATTTCCCCGAATGTTTGGCTTGTGGATCGTACGGATGTATGGTATAATATATAATCACGAAAAATGCCCCGCCAGACGGGGAAAGGAGGCGCACATGGGCATTCACGACGGGCATCGGGCCCGGAAAAAGCAGCAGTTTCTCCGCAGCGGGCCGGACAGCTTTGCCAACCACGAGCTGCTGGAGCTGGCCCTGTTTTACGCCATCCCCCGGCGGGACGTCAACGGTACGGCCCACGAGCTGCTGGAGCGCTTCGGCTCCCTGGCGGGGGTGCTGGAGGCCGACGTGGAGGAGCTGCGGCACATACCCGGCGTCGGCGACAGCGCCGCCATCCTCCTCAAGCTGCTTAGCGTCGTGAAGTTCCGGGCCGGCTGCAGCGAGCCGGAGGGAAAGATCATCAGCTCCACGGATGAGGCGGGCGAATTCTTTGTCCGCCGGATGCAGGGCCAGAAGCGGGAGCTGCTCTACCTCATGTGTCTGGACGGCAAGGGCAAGGTGCTCTCCTGCCGCTGCCTGTCCGCCGGCAGCGCCAACATGACCTCCACCAGTGTCCGGCAGGTGGTGGAGCAGGCTCTGCGCAGCGGCGCCGTGGCGGTGATCCTGGCCCACAACCACCCCAGCGGCATCGCCCTGCCCAGCCGTGCCGATCAGCACATGACGCAGCAGGTGGTGGACGCATTGGCCCCGCTGGGCATCCGCCTGCTGGACCATATCGTTGTGGCCGATGATGACTTTGTCTCCATGGCCGACAGCGGCATTATCAAGAGATGAGGAGGGACGGATCATGCCCCCTTTCCAGGTAGTATCGGACTATCAGCCCGCCGGCGACCAGCCCCGGGCCATTGAGAAGCTGGCTCAGGGCATCGAGAACGGCCTCAGGGACCAGGTGCTGCTGGGCGTCACCGGCTCCGGCAAGACCTACACCATGGCCAAGGTCATCGAGCGCATCCAGCGGCCCGCGCTGGTCCTGGCCCACAACAAGACGCTGGCGGCCCAGCTGTGCGAGGAGTTCCGGGAGTTCTTCCCCCACAACGCCGTGGAGTACTTCGTCAGCTATTATGACTACTATCAGCCCGAGGCCTATATCCCCCATACGGATACCTACATCGAGAAGGACGCCTCCACCAACGAGGAGATCGACCGGCTGCGTTTGTCGGCCACCTGCTCTCTGCTGGAGCGGCGTGACGTGATCGTGGTCAGCTCCGTGAGCTGCATCTACGGCCTGGGCGAGCCGGACGACTTCGCCCGGATGATGATCTCCCTGCGGCCCGGCCAGACCATGGAGCGGGACGAGCTGCTGCGCCGTCTGGTGGAGGACCGGTACGAGCGCAACGACGTGGCCTTCCAGCGGAATATGTTCCGTGTCCGGGGCGACACGGTGGAGCTGTACCCGGCCTACTACAAGGACCGGGCCGTCCGGGTGGAGTTCTTCGGCGACGAGATCGACCGGATCACCGAGTTCCACCCCGTCACCGGCCAGGCCATCCGCACGTTGAACCATATCGCCATCTATCCCGCCAGCCACTACGTCACCCCCAAGGACAAGATGGACGCCGCCATCGGTGAGATCCGCCGGGAGATGGAGGAGCAGGTGAAGTTTTTTCAGGCCCACGACAAGCTCATCGAGGCCCAGCGCATCCGCCAGCGGACGGAGTACGACATGGAGATGATGATGGAGCTGGGCTACTGCTCCGGCATCGAGAACTATTCCCGCATCATCTCCCAGCGCCCGGCGGGCTCGCCCCCCATGACGCTGCTGGACTTCTTCCCCGACGACTTCGTGCTGTTCGTGGACGAGAGCCACGTGACGCTGCCCCAGGTCCGGGCCATGTACAACGGCGACCACGCCCGGAAGCGGAGCCTGGTGGACTACGGCTTCCGTCTGCCCTGCGCCTTCGATAACCGGCCTTTGAGGTTCGAGGAGTTCGAGGAGCGGTTCGGTCAGGCGGTGTTCGTCTCCGCCACGCCGGGGGAATATGAGTACCAAAACGCCGACCAGGTGGTGGAGCAGGTCATCCGCCCCACGGGTCTGCTGGACCCCAGAGTGGAGGTCCGCCCCGTGGTGGGCCAGATCGACGACCTCAGCGAGGAGATCCGCGCCCGTGCCGCCAAGAACGAGCGGGTGCTGGTGACCACACTCACCAAGCGCATGGCGGAGGATCTCACCAACCACTTCCGCTCGAGCGGCATCCGGGTCCGGTATATGCACTCCGACGTGGCCGCTCTGGAGCGGATGGAGATCATCCGGGACCTGCGGCTGGGCGAGTTCGACGTGCTGGTGGGCATCAACCTGCTCCGTGAGGGCCTGGACCTGCCGGAGGTGAGCCTGGTGGCCATCCTGGACGCGGACAAGGAGGGCTTTCTGCGCTCCGAGACCAGCCTCATCCAGACCATCGGCCGGGCCGCCCGCAACGCCGAGGGCCTGGTGATCCTGTACGCCGACACCATCACTCCCAGCATGCGCGCCGCCATCGACGAGACGGAGCGCCGCCGGAAGATCCAGAACGACTTCAACGTGGCACACGGCATCACCCCCCGGACCATCCGCAAGAGCGTCCGGGAGATGGTGGAGATCAGCCACACCGCCGAGGAGGCCTCGAAGCTCAGCAAGAAGAAGCTCTCCGCCGCGGAGCGGCAGGCCACCATCGCCCGGCTGGAGAAGGAGATGAAGCAGGCCAGCCGTATGCTGGAGTTCGAGGTCGCCGCCGTGCTGCGTGACCAGATCATCCAGCTGCGCAACGAGGAGTGAGGGCCATGGAGCAGCGCAAAGGACTTTCTGGCTTCGACCTGAAGCTCATCGCCGTGGTCACCATGTTCATCGACCACCTGGGCTTTACCCTGTTCCCCGGCGTGCTGTGGCTCCGGTGCATCGGTCGTCTGGCCTTTCCCATCTTCGCCTTCCAGATCGCCGAGGGCGCCGTAAGGACAAAGCATTTCGGCAAATATCTCACCCGGCTGGCGGTCTTTGCCGTCATCGCCGAGGTGCCCTTCAACCTGATGTGCCGCCGCGCCGTGCTGTACCGGGGTGGCCAGAACGTGCTGTGGACGCTGCTCATCGCGCTGGCCGCCATCGGCTGCGTCCGCTGGGCGGAGGAGAAAGAAAACACCGCCCTGCCGGCGGCCGTCTGGGCCGCGGCGGCGGTGGGCGGTTATCTGCTGGGCGAATGGGCTATGACCGACTACGGAGGCTGGGGCGTCGTCACCGTGCTGGTATTCTACGCCTGCCGGGAGAAGAAGTGGGGCCTGCCGCTGGAGATCGCCGCCATGGTTGCCATCCACGCCTTCGCCCTGCCCAGCGCCCACGTGATGCTGGGGAGCGTCCGGTTCCCCGTCCAGGCGCTGGCGGTGCTGGCGCTGATCCCCATCCACCTGTACGACGGGCGGCAGGGCCCCCATCATCGCGCCCTGCAGATCGCCTTTTACGCCTTTTATCCCGTCCACATTCTGATCCTGGCGCTGATCGCCATCTATCTCCGATAGGGAGGAACGCCGCATGGCAAAGCATAAAGAGGAAAAAACCAACGTGATGCGCATTCTGGACCAGAAGCGTATCGCCTATACCCCCCACGCCTACCCGGTGGGGGACACCGCCCCCGACGGCCTCACCGTGGCCGCCATGATGGGCCAAAACCCTGCCGCCGTGTTCAAGACCCTGGTCTGCCGCGGCGCCGGCGGCGGATTTTACGTGTTCGACATCCCCGTGGCCGCCACGCTGGATCTCAAGAAGGCCGCCAGGGCCGTGGGGGAGAAGTCGGTGGCCATGACGCGGCAAAAGGAGCTGCTGGGCCTGACGGGCTATATCCACGGCGGCTGCAGCCCCGTTGGCATGAAAAAGCCCTTTCCCACCGTGTTCCACGAGAGCGTGAACGGTCTCGATACCGTCACCGTCTCCGCCGGCAAGGTGGGCCATCAGATCGAGTGCAGACCCGCCGATCTCCTCGCCTTGGTGGGCGCGGACACGGCGGATATTACCGTAGATTGAGAGAACGATATCGATGCAGAACGAAATTTTTATCAAGGGAGCCCGGGAGAACAACCTGAAGAACATCGAACTGGCCATCCCCCGGGACAAGCTGGTGGTGATGACGGGCCTCTCCGGCTCCGGCAAGTCGTCCCTGGCCTTTGACACCATCTATGCCGAGGGCCAGCGGCGTTACGTGGAGAGCCTCAGCTCCTACGCCCGGATGTTCCTGGGCCAGATGGACAAGCCGGACGTGGACTATATCGACGGATTGTCCCCGGCCATCTCCATCGACCAGAAGACCACCAGCAAGAACCCCCGGTCCACCGTGGGCACCGTCACGGAGATCTACGACTATCTCCGCCTGCTGTGGGCCCGGATCGGCGTGCCCCACTGCCCCAAATGCGGCAAGGAGATCCGCCAGCAGACCACCGACCAGATCGTGGACCAGGTGCTCGCCCTGCCCGAGGGCACCCGTATCCAGATCCTGGCCCCGGTGATCCGGGGCCGCAAGGGCGAGCACGCCAAGATCTTCGAGGATGCCCGCCGCTCCGGCTACGTCCGTGTGCGCTGCGACGGACACCTCTATGAGTTGAGCGAGGAGATCGCCCTGGAGAAGAACAAGAAGCACAATATCGAGATCGTGGTGGACCGGCTCATCGTCCGGCCCGACCTGGGCCAGCGGCTCACCGACTCCATCGAGACCGCCTCGTCCCTCACCGGCGGTCTGGTGGTGGTGAATCTGGTGCGGGAGGAGCAGGATCTCAGCTTCTCCCAGAACTACGCCTGCGAGGACTGCGGCATCTCCATCGAGGAGCTGACGCCCCGGATGTTCTCCTTCAACAACCCCTTCGGCGCCTGCCCCACCTGCACGGGCCTGGGCATGCAGCTGAAGGCGGACCCGGTGCTGATGGTGCCGGATGAGAAGCTGTCCATCCTGGACGGTGCCATCGCCGTGTCCGGCTGGGGCAACATCCGCTCCGACGGCGTCAGCCGCATGTACTTCGACGCCCTGAGCAAGAAATACGGCTTCTCCCTCCGCACCCCCTGGCAGGACCTGCCCCAGAGCGTGAAGGACGTGATCCTCTACGGCACCGGCGGGGAGAAGCTGACCCTGGAATATGACCAGCCCCGGGGCAAGGGCGTGCTGCACCAGCCCTTCGAGGGCATCGCCAACAACGTGGAGCGCCGCTACCGGGAGACCCAGTCCGACTCCAGCAAGAAGGAGCTGGAGGAGCTGATGGCCGAGTGTCCCTGCCCGGACTGCCGGGGCCGCCGTCTCCGCCCGGAGGCGCTGGCGGTGACGGTGGGCGGCATGGATATCTGGCAGATCACGGAGCGCCCGGTGGGGGAGGAGCTGGCCTTCTTCAACGGCCTGACCCTCACCGGCAACCAGAAGCTCATCGCCCAGCAGATCCTGCGGGAGATCCGCTCCCGTCTGGACTTTCTCCAGAGCGTGGGACTGGGCTATCTGACCCTGTCCCGGTCCTCCGGCACGTTGTCCGGCGGCGAGAGCCAGCGCATCCGTCTGGCCACCCAGATCGGCTCCAGCCTCATGGGCGTGCTGTATATCCTGGACGAGCCCTCCATCGGCCTCCACCAGCGGGACAACGACAAGCTGCTGGGCACGCTGAAGCATCTGCGGGACCTGGGCAACACCCTCATCGTGGTGGAGCATGACGAGGACACCATGCGCGCGGCGGACTACCTGATCGACATCGGCCCCGGCGCCGGCAGCCACGGGGGCCAGGTGGTGTCCGCCGGCACGCCGGAAGAGGTGATGGCCGACCCCAACAGTCTGACGGGCCAGTACCTCAGCGGCAAGAAGCGCATCGAGGTGCCGTCCGTCCGCCGCAAGGGCAACGGCAAATTCCTCACCGTCCGGGGTGCCCGGGAGAACAACCTCCGGGGCATCGACGTGACGGTGCCCCTGGGCACCTTCACCTGCGTCACCGGCGTGTCCGGCTCCGGCAAGTCGTCCCTGGTGAACGAGATTTTGTATAAGAAGCTGGGGGTGGAGCTCAACCGCATGAAGGCCCACCCCGGCAGGCATGACGCCATCGAGGGCCTGGAGCATCTGGACAAGGTCATCAACATCGACCAGAGCCCCATCGGCCGCACGCCCCGGTCCAACCCGGCCACCTACACCAACCTGTTCAACGACATCCGGGATCTGTTTGCCTCCACCCCGGAGGCCAAGTCCCGGGGCTACGGCCCCGGCCGGTTCTCCTTCAACACCCGGGGCGGCCGCTGCGAGGCCTGCAGCGGCGACGGCGTGCTGAAGATCGAGATGCACTTCCTGGCGGACGTGTACGTCCCCTGCGAGGTGTGCCACGGCAAGCGGTACAACCGGGAGACGCTGGAGGTCCGGTATAAGGGCAAATCCATCGCCGACGTGCTGGAGATGACGGCGGAGGAGGCGGCGGTGTTCTTCGCGCCCCTGCCCAAGATCGCCGACCGTCTGCGGACGCTGTGCGACGTGGGCCTGGGCTACGTGAAGCTGGGCCAGTCCAGCACCACCCTCTCCGGCGGCGAGGCCCAGCGCGTCAAGCTGGCCACGGAGCTTTCCAAGCGCTCCACCGGCCGCACCATCTATATTCTCGACGAGCCCACCACCGGCCTCCACACCGACGACGTGAAGAAGCTGCTGGAGGTACTGCAGCGGCTGGTGGACGAGGGCAACACCGTCCTGGTCATCGAACACAATCTGGACGTGATCAAGTGCGCCGACTACCTCATCGACCTGGGCCCGGAGGGCGGCAGCGGCGGCGGCACGGTGGTGGCCACCGGCACGCCGGAGGAGGTGGCCGGCATCGAGGCGTCCTACACGGGACAATATCTGAAGAAAGTACTGAAATAACAACCTCCCGCCCCGGTGCATAGAATGTACCGAGGTGAGGAGAACATGACACTGCTGCAAGACGGATTGATCGCTCTGCTGGCGTCCTTCGGCGCGGTGACGCTGCTGTGGCTCCTGGCCACGGCGCTGATCGAGCGGCGGGAGGACCTGCCGGTGGTGCTGATGGTGCCCCTGCGGGGCCAGGCGGAGGAGATGGAGTACATCGTCCGCACCCTGGAGCTGCGCCGCAGCCGCACCGGCCTACATACGCCCATCGTGCTGGTGGACGCGGGACTGGAGGCGGAGGCACGCCGCCGGGCGGGCCTGCTGACGGGCACCCACCCGGGCGTGGTGCTGATGAACGCGGCGGAGGTGTCAAAATACTGGGAATGAGGATACGAGCATGGGCCAGCGCCAGACGGTGGAGGGCACCGTACAACACATCGTGTTTCAAAATGAGGAGAACGGCTACACCATCCTGACTCTCACCACCGACGAGGGGGAGGTCATCACGGTGACGGGCTGCATCCCCTATGCCGCCGCCGGCGAGGGCATGACCGTCACCGGCGTGTGGGTGGAGCACCCCACCTACGGTCGCCAGATGAGCGCCGAGAGCGTGGAGCGCCGGATGCCGGAGGGGGAGGACGAGATCATCGCCTACCTCAGCTCCGGCATCCTCAAGGGCATGGGCCCCGCCACCGCCACCCGGCTGGTGGAGCGCTTCGGCGCCGACGCTCTCCGGGTGCTGGAGGAGGAGCCGGAGCGGCTGAAGACCATCAAGGGCATCACCGCCAAAAAGGCGATGGAGCTCAGCGAGACCTTCCGGTCCCTCACCAGCCTGCGGCGTCTGACGGAGTTTCTGGCCCGCTATGAGCTGCCGGTGAATCTGGCCATGCAGCTCTACCGCTCCTACGGCGCCGACGCCCTGCCCTTTTTGAAGGACAACCCCTACATCCTCTCCGGCGCCGCCTACGGCGTGGAGTTCGCCACCATGGACGAGATCGCCCTGTCCATGGGCTTCGAGGGGGACGACCCCTGCCGTCTGGAGGCGGCGGTGGTCTACGAGCTGGAGCACAACCTGGGCAACGGCCACGTGTTCCTGCCCCGGGACAAGCTGGTGTCCGCCACGGCGGAGCTCATCGGCGCCGAGCAGGACAAGGTGGAGATCACCCTGGACGCCCTGGAGGACCGGCACACCGTGGTGCAGGAGCGGGTGGCCAATGTGGAGGCCTGCTATCTGCGCCGGATGCACGAGGCGGAGACCTACGTGGCCCGGAAGCTGCGGATCCTGCAGAGCGTCACCGCCGAGGTCCGGCGCGACGTGGACAAGGTCATTACCGAGATCGAGCGCACCCGGGCCATCACCTACGCTCCGGCCCAGCGCCGGGCGGTGGAGCTGGCGGCGCGGGAGGGCGTGGTGCTGCTGACCGGCGGCCCCGGCACCGGCAAGACCACCACCGTCCGTGCCATCGTGACCCTCTTCGGCCGCATGGGACTGGACACGGTGCTCCTGGCCCCCACAGGCCGGGCCGCCAAGCGCATGGGGGAGGTCTGCGGCGTGGACGCCCAGACCATCCACCGCTGCCTGGGCATGACCTATAACGAGCTGACCGGCGAGGTCACGTTCAAGAAAAACGAGCGGGAGCCGCTGGAGGCGGACGCCGTCATCGTGGACGAGATGAGCATGGTGGATCTGGAGCTGATGCAGGCCCTGCTGCGCGCGCTGCGCCCCGGCTGCCGCCTGGTGATGGTGGGCGACCCGGACCAGCTGCCCTCCGTGGGCCCCGGCAACGTGTTCGGCGACATTATCCGCAGCGAGACGGTGCCGGTCGCAGCTCTCCACGTGGTGTTCCGCCAGGCGGAGCAGTCCGCCATCATCCGCAACGCCCACGCCGTCAACAGCGGACAGGCTCCGGACCTTCACAACAAGCAGAGCGACTTCTTTTTCCTCTGCCGCCGCTCGCCGGATCGCCTGGTCCAGACGGTGGTGGAGCTGTGCGGAGAGCGCCTGCCCAAAAACATGGGCATCGACCCCGGAGAGATCCAGGTGATCACCCCCACCCGCCGGGGCCCCTGCGGCACGGCGGAGCTGAACCGGGCCCTCCAGGCGGCGCTGAACCCGCCCGGACCCGGTAAGCGCCAGAAGGTCTGGGGCGACACGGTGTTCCGGGAGGGGGACCGTGTCATGCAGAACCGCAACAACTACGACGTGGTCTGGGAGAAGGACGACGGCGACGTGGGCACCGGCGTCTTCAACGGCGACGTGGGTATCATCCGGGAGATCGACCCCTCCGGCGAGCTCATCACCATCCGGTTTGACGACCGCACCTGCGTCTACAGCCCGGATCTGCTGGGCCAGCTGGACATGGCCTACGCCATCACCGTCCACAAATCCCAGGGCAGCGAGTACCGGGCGGTGGTGCTGGTCACCGCCCCCGCCGCGCCGGGCCTGATGGTCCGTGGCGTGCTCTATACCGCCATCACCCGTGCCCGGGAGCTGCTGATCCTGGTGGGGGACGACGTGGTCCCCGGTCAGATGGCCGCCAACGACCGCCGGCAGCGGCGGTACAGCGGCCTGCGCCGCCGTCTGCGGCAGGGAGGTGCCCAATGAGCGGGCAGAGCGTCTGGAAGCGGATCGGCCGCGCCGTGGGGGATTTCCTGGCGCCCCGGCACTGTCCCTTCTGCGGCGCCGCGCCGGATGGCGGGGAGCTGCTGTGCGCCAGATGCGCCGCCGCGCTGCCCTTTACGGAGGGCCGCGCCGTGCGGACCGGGCCTTTCGGCCGCTGCGCCGCCCCGCTGTGGTATGAGGGCAGCGTCCGGAACGCCATCCTGGCCTTCAAGTTCAAGGGAAAGATGGGCGGGCTGGACTGCTTCGGGCAGATGATGGCCCGCTGCGCCGCCGAGGAGTTCGGCGGGGAGTTCGACGCCGTCACCTGGGTGCCGGTGAGCCCGAAGCGGCTGCGTAAGCGGCGGTTCGACCAGAGCCGGCTGCTGGCGGCCAGCCTCTGCGTGGACTGGCACACCGCCCCGGTGTCCACCCTGAGGAAGATCGTGGACAACCCGCCCCAGTCCGGCATTACCGAGGCCGCGGCCCGCCGGGCCAACGTGCTGGGGGCCTATGAGCCGGTGGATCGCGCCGTGATCGCCGGCAAACGCTGGCTGCTGGTGGACGATATCGTCACCTCCGGCGCCACGCTCTCCGAGTGCGTCCGGGTGCTGCGGGAGGCCGGCGCGGCGGACGTGGTCTGTCTGACCCTGGCCCGGGCCGCCGGGAACGGAGAAAAGTGACGCCGGATTTGTAAACATACGGTTACGATCGGGAAAAACCGGGAAAATTCTATTGCAAAATGGAAAAACGGTCAGTATAATGTTTATCCAGAGAGTTGCGGCCTTTGGGGGCCGTCCATCCATAAAACGAAGTGAATGAGGTACAGTATATGTGTGCATTTGCAAAGGATATCGGCATTGACCTGGGCACCGCCTCGGTGCTGGTCTACATCAAGGGCAAGGGCCTGGTCCTCAACGAGCCCTCCGTGGTGGCCATCAACAAGGACGACGGCCGCCTGCTGAAGGTGGGCGCCGACGCCCAGGCCATGCTGGGCCGCACCCCCGGCAACATCGTGGCCATCCGCCCCCTGCGTGAGGGCGTCATCTCCGACTACGACATGACCGAGCGGATGCTCCGGGAGTTCATCCACAAGGTCAACGGCGGGTCCCTGATCTTCCCGCCCCGTCTGATGATCTGCGTCCCCTCCGGCATCACGGAGGTCGAGGAGCGCGCCGTCATCGACGCTGGCCGCCAGGCCGGCGCCAAGCGGGTCTATCTCATCGAGGAGCCCGTTGCCGCCGCCATCGGCGCCGGCATCGACATCTACAAGCCGGACGGCCACATGGTGGTGGATATCGGCGGCGGCACCAGCGACATCGCGGTGATCTCCCTGGGCGGCGTGGTGGAGTCCGCCTCCATCAAGGTGGCCGGCGACCAGTTCAACGAGTCCATCGTCAAGTATATGCGCCGCAAGCACAACCTGCTCATCGGCGAGCGCACCGCCGAGATGATGAAGATGCAGATCGGCTGCGTGTTCCCCAAGGAGGAGGAGAGCTCCATCGAGATCAAGGGCCGCTGCCTGATGACGGGCCTGCCCCGCTCCCTGACCGTCACCTCCACGGAGATGATGGAGGCCTTTGAGGAGCCGGTGGAGCGGATCCTGGAGGCCGTCCACGGCGTCCTGGAGCGCACGCCCCCCGAGCTGGTGGCCGACATCTCCGACAACGGCATCGTCATGACCGGCGGCGGCAGTCTGGTGGAGGGCTTCGACAAGCTGATCACCGCCCGCACCGGCATCCACACCCAGGTGGCGGAGGACGCCATCTCCTGCGTGGCCCTGGGCACCGGCAAGAGCCTGGACAACCTGGGCGACATGACCGACGGCACGGTGAATCTGAGCCGCCGCCGCCAGATGAACTGAATTCTGTTTATCCCGTCCGGCAGGACCGGACGCCATAAAAAACCGGCGGGGAGGGTCCCCGCGAGGATAACGATTGGGAGGAACAACGACATGAAGTTTTCCAGCAAAGTGCAGCGCTGCGGTCTCTCGCCCATGCGCAAATTCCACCCCTTTGCGGTGGCAGCCGAGCAGAAGGGCCGCAAGATCTATCACCTGAACATCGGTCAGCCCGATATCG
The DNA here is from genome assembly GCA_900317425.1 of uncultured Eubacteriales bacterium. GTDB lineage: Bacteria > Bacillota > Clostridia > Oscillospirales > Oscillospiraceae > Vescimonas. The sequence continues at coordinate 24,439 of ONGR01000004.1, forward strand.
AGACGCCGCCGGAGTATTTTAAGGCCGTCCGCAACTTCAATCAGGACGTGCTGGCCTATGCCCCGTCTCCCGGTATGCCCGTGCTGATCGAGGCCATCCGCAAGTACTATGACAAGCTGGATATGCACTTTGCCCCCGATGAGATCCTCATCACCACCGGCGGCTCCGAGGCTCTGTCCATCACCTTCCAGTGCATCCTGGACGACGGCGACGAGGTCCTGATCCCCGAGCCCTTCTATCCCAACTACAACACCATGGTCGCCACCTGCGGCGCCCATATCCACCCCATCCCCACCACCCCTGAGGAGGGCTATCACTACGCCGACCGGGCCAAGATCGAGGCCGAGATCAACGAGCACACCCGCGCCATCGTGGTCACCAACCCCGGCAACCCCACCGGCGTGGTGCTGACCCACGACGAGATGCGCATGATCGTGGACGTGGCCAAGGAGCACAACCTGTTCGTCATCGGTGACGAGGCCTACCGCGAGTTCGTCTATGCCGGCGAGCCCCTGCAGTCCATGGGCGAGTTTGCCGACGCCGCTGACAACGTGATCCTGGCCGACACCGTGTCCAAGCGGTTCTCCGCCTGCGGCGCCCGCATCGGCTGCCTGATCTCCCGGAACCACGAGTTCCTGGGCCATGCCATGAAGTATTGCCAGAGCCGCCTGTCCGTGGCTACCCTGGACCAGGTGGCTGCCGCCGCTCTGTACGACGTGGGCCCCGAGTATTTCGAGGCCGTCCGCAAGGAGTACAAGAAGCGCCGCGACACGGTGGTGGAGTGCCTGCAGAAGATCCCCGGCGTGATCTGCAAGTGCCCCCACGGCGCCTTCTACATCATGGCCGCCCTGCCTGTGGACGACGCGGACAAGTTCCAGCGCTGGCTGCTGGAGGAGTTCGAGGACAACGGCGACACCGTCATGTTTGCCCCCGGCGAGCCCTTCTACAGCACCCCCGGCAAGGGCCGCAACGAGATCCGCATCGCCTACGTGCTCAAGCAGGAGGATCTGGAGCGGGCCATGGACCTGCTGGCCAAGGGCATCCAGGCCTACAACAACCGCAAGTAATTCCAACATACATCCGGTGCGGGGCGGCCGACGGCCGCCCCGCCCTTTTTGACGAGGACAAGGAGGAGAGCCTATGTTCCGGGGCTATACCCAGGAGACGGTGGATTTTCTGTGGGGGATCCGCTTCAACAACGACCGGGAGTGGTTCACCCCCCGAAAGGAGATCTATCAGCAGCATCTGCTCCAGCCCACCAAGGATCTGGCCGAACAGGTCTATGACGCCCTGGCCGCGGAGCTGGAGGGGGAGCCGCTGCTGGTGAAGGTCTCCCGCATCTACCGGGATGCCCGCCGCCTTTACGGCCGGGGCCCCTACAAGGATCACCTGTGGTTCGCCATCCGCACCGGCGACAGGGACTGGACCGGCCATCCTACCTTCTACTTTGAGATCTCCCCGGAGGCTTACAGCTACGGCATGGGCCTCTGGGAGGCGGGTACGGAGATCATGGACCGCTACCGCCGGAACATTCTGGAGAAGCCCGAGGAGCTGGCAAAGCTGGTGCGCCGGTTCAACAGGCAGGATCGGTTCATCCTGACCGGCCCGGCCTACGCCCGGTCCAAAGGGGACGTGGGGCCGATGCTCCAGCCCTGGATGCAGAAGAAGTCGATCAATCTGGAGCACACCGCCGCCCTGGACGAGAAGATCTTTGCCCCGGCTCTGGCTGACGAGATCATTGCGGGGCTGAAGGAGCTGATCCCCTTCTACCGCTACTTTGCCGCCCTGTGCGCCGAGGTGTACCGGGAGCAGGCGTAACAGCATAAGAAAGAGACGCCGACAGGAGCGTCTCTTTTTTCTGTATATGGCGGTGAAGGCGGACTTTTTTGGTCCGGCGCCATGATGTGCTCACGGTTCACCGCGCTGTTGACGGGAATGATTCATTTTAAAATGACAAATATAATTTAGTGTGATAATATCATGAAGATTCCATCCGCAAAAGATATGGATCAAGGGCCATAAGGGGGTAAATTTTGTGAAAAAACTGTTGGGAATGTGCCTGTCCCTCATCCTGCTGCTGTCCATCGGCGGCGTTGTGGTGGCAGGCGGCGAAGAAACTGGGAACGAAAACACGGCGCCGGTGATCCAGAAACCGGTCCTTGTCACCATCACCGACGAGCTGGACAATCTCATGTCCGGCGTCACGGTGGAGGTGACTGACGCCGAAGGCAACGTGGTCGGCACGTATGAGTCGGTGGACGGCGCGCTGACGGCTTTCCTGGAGAAGGGCACCTACACGCTGACGATCACCGGCGTGCCCGAGGGCTATTGCGTCACCACAGATCCGGTCACCATCGACGTGACGCTGACGGAGACAGAGCAGGAGTTCGATATCCGTGCCGGTACGATCAGCGACACCGATCCGGATCATGAACTGTTCTGCAACCACAATCCTTCCCATTTGGAGAGCTACCGGGTGCGCGACAACGGCGAGGAGATCGTTGGCTACTGCTTCAATCAGAACTACGATCCCCCCTCTTTTGATGCCGAGGATTGCACGTATAAGCGCCTGGTGGGCACGCCGGAACTGCTCTATGAGCTGGCGCAGAGCAAGCTGGAGGGGATCACCCCGCAGGAGCTGTACGACCACGTGCTGTCCATGATCTATCACCGCGATGATATCCAGGAAAAGTACGGATTTGACGACATGCTGACGAATTACCTGGTCAACATGGCCATCAAGAATTTCACGGACGGCGATATGGATTCGTTCAAGACGACGGATGAAGACGGCAATAATCTGGTTGTCAGAGAATACTATCCCCGGGGACCGGTGGTTTACGATGAGGACGGATTCTACCAGTTCCAGCCCGGCGGCAGTATCCTCGGTTCCATCGTCGGACACGCCAACGGCTGCAACGGCAAAAATCCGGATTACGTATTTCCCCAGGCGGTCAAGGACGCGTGGCATGAGCTGATCACGCTGACCGACCATCCGGCCGACTACTACCTGTATATCTACTATCCGGACAACTTCATGACGAAAGAGGAGGGAATCGCCAACGGATGGGGCGTTCCCGCCCACTATAGGAATCTGTACTATGCCGATGCGTATCAGTGCCTGATGACGACCTTCGAGGTGGAGCCCATCCGGGCGATGATGAAGGTTTCCCAGACCACCCAGATCGAGGTCACCAAGATCTGGGACGATGAGAACGATCACAACGGCAGACGGCCCGAGAGCATCACCGTGAACCTGCTGGCCGACGGCAAGCCCGTTCAGTCCGCCAAGATCACGCCCGATGCCGACGGCAACTGGGCCTATACCTTCCGGGACGTGCCCAAGCACGCCGACGGCAAGGAGATCGTCTACACCATCACCGAGGAGCCGGTGGAGGCCTATGTGGCCAGCATCGACGGCTTCTGCGTGACCAACAGCTTTACGCCGCCCACCGGGGACGCGTTCTCCCCGGGCGTCTGGATGACGTTGCTGGCCGTGTCGCTGCTGGCCGTGCCTGCCCTGCTGCTCTTGAGACGCAAGAGGGACCGGTGAGCCCCGGGGCGTTTCTGCCCGGTATCACGACATCATATTGCATAAGAAAGGCGTCCCGGACGGGGCGCCTTTCGATTTGCGACAGCAGAAGCCAGGAAAGCCGGACGGGACTTCCTGTTTCCTGGTGCCGGTGGTGGGACTCTCCTCTCGCTAATGCAACATGCCACCGGCATGTTGCTCCCGAGGGTGCCGCCTTGCGGCGGCACCCTCGGAGCTCGTTTCTCGTCCCGCCACAATAGAAAACAGGGCACCCCAAAAGGGATGCCCTGTTTCCTGGTGCCGGTGGTGGGACTCTCCTCTCGCTAATGCAACATGCCACCGGCATGTTGCTCCCGAGGCTGCCGCCTTGCGGGGGCACCCTCGGAGCTCGTTTCTCGTCCCACCACAATAGAAAACAGGGCACCCCAAAAGGGATGCCCTGTTTCCTGGTGCCGGTGGTGGGACTCGAACCCACACGGTGTCGCCACCAACGGATTTTGAGTCCGTCACGTCTGCCAATTCCATCACACCGGCGGATAGAACGGCACTATTATAGCGTATCCCCGCGGCAAATTCAAGTGCAATTTCATCCCCGCCCCGGCGCAGGGGAAAAAGCAAAAGTTATGCTACCAAATCGCCGGGGACTGTGGTATGATATATATGAATTAACATGGGCGCAAATCGTCGGAAAGGGGAGAACGCATGAGATCCTTCTGGAAAAAGATATGGCTGCTGGGCGGCGCGATGGCGCTGGCCTGGCTTATGAGCGGGTGCTCCTTCTTTTCCAGCGCCGAGAGCCTGTTCACGCTGCCCCAGCTGCCCATTGAATATACCGACCTGTCCAACCAGATCCGGGCCCTGATCGCAGAGGGCTATGAATACGCCTCCCCCACCGGCGGACGGAACATCCAGTCCGTGCAGATGGTGGATCTGGACGGCGACGGGGACGAGGAGGCGGTGGCCTTCTTCCGCCGCAGCAGCGATGAGAAGCCTCTGAAGATCTTCATCTTCCGGGCCAACGAGGACAGCTATGAACAGCTGTGCACCGTGGAGAGCGGCGGCACCGCCATCGACAGCGTCTATTATCAGGACCTGACCGGCGACGGCAGCCAGGAGCTGGTGGTGGGCTGGCGGATCAGCTCCGACGTCCAGACGGTGGCGGCCTACGACATTGACACCCAACCCACGCTTCTGATGCAGAGCAGCTATATCCGCTACAGCATCGAGGAGATGGACGGCGACGGCGTGCCCAGCCTGCTGGTGCTCCGCCCCGATGAAGAGGGCAACAGCATGGCGGAGTTCTACAGCTGGCAGGAGGACAAGATGGCGGTGTCCTACACCGGCCGGCTCTCCGGCACCATGGCAGAGCTGGCCCGGGGCAGCGTGGTCTCCGGACAGCTGACCAAGGACGCCCGGGCTGTGTATATCACCGGCATCAGCGATGAGTCCGTGGCCACCACGGATATCCTTACCTACCGGGATGGGACGGGCCTGGTGAACGTGGCCCTGGACCAGCGGACGGGAAGCTCCGGCCTGGTGTACCCCTATATGCAGCTCAAGCCCCAGGACATCGACGGTGACGGCATCATCGAACTGCCCGATCCCCGGACGGACCGGGAGGGACAGGCGACCGGCCTGGTGGAGTGGCTCCGGTTTGACAAGGACGGCTGGCCGGAGCGGGCCATGACCACCTACCACCATCTGTCGGGCGGCTGGTATTTCGTGCTGCCGGACGTTTGGTCGGGCCGCGTGACGGTGGCCAACACCGAACGCAGCACCTACGAGATCCAGACCACGCTGCTGGTGGGGGACACGGAGGTGGCCAACATCTACACGCTGACAGGCGAGAACCGGGAGAACCGGGCCCTGCGGGGCAACCGGGTGGTGCTCAAGCGTCAGACGGGCACCATCTACGCCGCGGAGCTGCTGTCGGGCGCGGAGGAATACGGCCTGACGGAGGATCTGCTGCGTCAGAATTTCAAACTGATCGTGAACCAATGGACCAACGGATGAGCGGGATCCGTCATACAGGAAAGGAAGGTCTGAACAGATGAAAAAGGTACTGGTACTGGAAGATGAGTCCAGCATTCGCAGCTTTATCGTCATCAATCTCCGCCGCGCCGGCTATGAGGTGGTGGAGGCCGAGACGGGCGAGGAGGCGTTGGAAAAGCTGGACCACCACCGGGACACCCGGGTGGCCCTGCTGGACGTGATGCTGCCCGGCATCGACGGCTTTGAGGTCTGCCGCCGCATCCGCGCCACCAACCCCCATATCGGCATCATCATGCTGACGGCCCGGGCCCAGGAGATGGACAAGGTCACCGGTTTGATGACCGGCGCCGACGACTACGTCACCAAACCCTTCTCCCCGGCGGAGCTGACGGCCCGTGTGGATGCCCTCATGCGCCGCAGCGGCGGCAACGAGGCCAATGACGGGGAGATCCGGCAGGAGCCCTTCCTGCTGAACACCCGCAACCGCACCCTGGAGAAGAACGGCCAGCGGGTCAAGCTGACCCAGGTGGAGTATGCCATCATGAAGATGTTCATGGAGAACCCCGGCAAGGCCCTGTCCCGGGAGGAGATCCTGGACATGGTCTGGGGCCGGGACTACTTCGGCGAGCTGAAGATCGTGGACGTGAACATCCGCCGTCTGCGGCTGAAGATCGAGGACAACCCCACCAACCCCACCTACATCACCACCGTGTGGGGCTACGGCTACAAGTGGGGCTTCTGATGCCCCCAATCATTTCGGAAGAGGAGGACGCACCATGGCAAAACGCCAGCCCATCGTACGCGGTCTGCGGAAGCGGTGGCTTTTGAACAGCGTGGGTCCGGTGATCATCATCATGGTGCTCATCGCCTTTCTGGCGGCAGGCGTCATCGACAGCACCTATTACGGCAGTGCCCGCTCCTCGCTGGAGGCCAAGGCCAAGGCCGGCGCCGACTACTTCAACACCTATACCATGAACAGCTACAGTGAGTATTACCGGGCCGCCTCGCTGTACGTGGCCAGCTTCGACGAGAGCGACGTCATCGAGCTCCAGTTCCTCAACGTGTCCGGCCGGATCGAAACCTCCACCCGGGGTCTCACGGCGGGCACGTCTCCCGACACCATGGACATCAGCCGGGCGCTGGAGACGGGGAAGGTGGCCAGCTTTAACGGCCCCGATCCCGCCACCGGGGAGCGGATCATGGCGGTCAGCAGCCCGCTGGTGTTCAACGGCACCGTGGTGGGCCTGATGCGCTACGTCACCTCCACCCGCCAGATCGACCGCCAGGTGCTGCTGACAGGCCTGACCGTCGGCGCGCTGATCTTGGGCGTGGTGCTGCTGATCGTGGTCACCAGCCTCATCTTCATCAACAACGTGGTGGAGCCGGTGGCGGAGGTCACCGAGGCCGCCAAGCGGATCTCCGGCGGCAGCTACGGCATCCAGATCCCCAACCGCTATTCCGACGAGATGGGCGAGCTGGTGGACAACATCAACGATATGTCCATGAAGATCAGCCAGAGCGAGAAGATGCAGACGGAGTTCATCTCCTCTGTGTCCCATGAGCTGCGCACGCCGCTGACCGCCATCAACGGCTGGGGCGAGACGCTGCTGGCCGATGAGAGCAGCGACCGGGCCCAGCTCCGCCGCGGCGTGGGCATCATTCTGAAGGAGTCCCGGCGTCTGACCAACATGGTGGAGGAGCTGCTGGAGTTCTCCAAGATGCAGGACGGCCGCTTTACCCTGCGCATCGAGCCGGTGGATCTCCAGGCGGAGTTCGAGGACGCCATCTACACCTACCGGGAGCTGTTCCGTCAGGACGGCATCTCCCTGGAGTATGAGGACGGCGGCGAAGTCTACGAGACCCCCATCTCCGGCGATCCGGAGCGGCTGAAGCAGGTGTTCTGCAACGTGCTGGACAACGCCGCCAAGCACGGCGGCTCCGGCAAGCGCATCACCACCTCCATGACCCGGGAGGAGGACAGCTACGTCATCCGCATCCGGGACTACGGCCCCGGCATCCCCGAGGCGGAGCTGCCCTTCGTGAAGCAGAAGTTTTACAAGGGCTCCTCCAAGGCCCGGGGCAGCGGCATCGGTCTGGCGGTCTGCGATGAGATCGTCCAGCGCCACGGCGGCACCTTCGACATCGGCAACGCCGAGGGCGGCGGCGCCGTGGTCACCATCCGCCTGCCCATCGAGGAGAATTAGAATCGAACAAGTGTTGCATTTTGCATAGAAATGTGATAAGATATAGCCATTAGAAAGGATTCCCTGTACATGGAAAAGAAACAGTGCGCCTTCCGCACGTCCATCGGCGGACAGGCGCTGATCGAGGGCATTTTGATGCGGGGGCCGGAGAAGCAGGCCATCGTGGTCCGCTCTCAGGACGGTCTTGTGACGAAGGTGGAGGAGCTGAAGCTGATCCGGGACAAGTACCCCATCCTGGGCCTGCCGGTGCTCCGGGGGGCGGTGACGTTCCTCAGCTCCATGGTCAACGGCGTCAAGGCGCTGATGTTCTCGGCGGACTATTTCCCCGACGACGATCTGGCCCAGCCCGGCAAGCTGGATCTGTGGCTGGAGGAGCACGTGCCGGCGGAGAAGGTGCAAGGCGTCATCGTCTGGGTGTCGGTGCTGCTGTCCCTGGGGCTGTCGCTGGGCCTTTTCATGCTGCTGCCCACGTTTTTGGCGGGTCTGGTGGACCCCTGGATCCACTCCGCCGCCCTCCACAACCTCATTGAGGGCCTGGTGAAGATCGTCATCTTCATGGGCTACATGATCCTGGTGTCGAAACAGAAGGACGTGGCCCGTGTGTTCCAGTACCACGGCGCCGAGCACAAGACCATCTTCTGCTACGAGGCCGGCCTGGACCTGACGGTGGAGAACGCCCGCATCCAGCCCAAGCACCATCCCCGCTGCGGTACCAGCTTTTTGTTTGTGGTCATCATCGTGTCCATTCTGTTCTCCAGCCTGGTGCTGACTCAGGTGGAGTGGCGGAATATCTGGGTCCGTGTGCTGGTGCATCTGGCCCTGCTGATCCCGGTGGTGGGCGTGACCTACGAGTTCAACCGCTGGGTGGGCCGCCATGACAACGCCCTGACCCGTGTGCTGTCGGCGCCGGGCCTGTGGCTCCAGAACTTCACCACCAACGAGCCGGACGAGGCCATGCTGGAGGTGGCCATCGAGGCGCTGAAGCTGGTCATCCCGGAGGAGAAGGGCAAGGACGAGTGGTAAAAGGAGCGCAAAATGGCGATCACCTATAACAATCTGTATCTGGATATCCGCCAGGTGTTCCGGGACAGCGGCATCGAGGCCGCCACGCTGGAGGCCCGTGAGCTGGTGTGCTATGCCGCCGGCAAGACCCGGGAGGAGCTGATGCGGGACGCCCGGCTCTACGTACCCCGTCTGGTGGAGGAAAAGACCCGTGAGCTGGTGGCCCGCCATCTGGCCGGCGAGCCGGTGGCCTATCTCATCGGCGAGTGGGAGTTCTACGGTCTGCCGCTGGATATCTCCGAGAGCGTGCTGATCCCCCGGGCCGACACGGAGGTGCTGGCCGCCCAGGCCATCGACTACGTGAGGACGCTGGACAAGCCCCGGGTGCTGGATCTGTGCGCCGGCAGCGGCTGCGTGGGGCTGGCCATCGCCAGCCAGGTGAAGACCTGCCACGTGGTATTGGGGGAGATCGACGAAGGCGCCCTGCGGATCTGCCGCCAGAACGTCCGCCGCAACGGCCTCACCACCCAGGTGATGCCCTACCAGGTGGACGCTCTGCAAAAGCCCCCCGTCAACCTGGGGGAGTTCGACTGCATCGTCTGCAACCCGCCCTACATCCCCGACGGCGATATGGCGGGACTGGACCCCTCCGTCCGGGACTATGAGCCCCACCTGGCCCTCCGGGGCGGGGAGGACGGCCTGGACTTCTACCGCGCCGTCTGCGACAAGTGGCGCGACGCCCTCCGCACCGGCGGACGGCTCTGCTTCGAGGTGGGTATCGGCCAGGCCGACGACGTGCTGCGCCTCATGCGCTCCGTGGGCTTCGGCGATATCCAGGTGATCCCCGACACCAACGAGATCCCCCGTGTGGTGTTCGGCACGCTGTGTGAGAGCGTCTTTTGACTTCATTCAAAAAACGCTTCGCTGGTTTTTTGAATGAGCAGGTTTGCGGCCTGCTGCGACGCCTTGATGGGCGCAAACGCCCATCTTCGACACTTGCAGGCCGAGAAGTATTTTTTGCCACGTGCATGCCGCGGCAAAAAATGGTTGAATATCTTCGCGTCCGCGCCAGCCTTTGCCCACGACAAAGGAGTGGTTGCAAAGGCAAGTACCCTTGGGGTGCGGACGCGAAATCTGCGATGCTTGTCTTTTGACTGTCCATTTTTCGGGACAGGACTTACGATAGAATGAAAGCAAGAAAAACGAAGGAGGATGAAGATATGGCAGGCAAGAAAGAGGTCGTGACCGCCGCCCCCGTGGTATCCGATAAGAAGAAGGCGCTGGCCACCGCCATGCAGCAGATCGAGAAGATGTACGGCAAGGGCTCCATCATGCGCTACGGCGACGGACAGGTGGCCAACGTGGAGGCCATCCCCACCGGCTCGTTGGCGTTGGACCTGGCGCTGGGCATCGGCGGCCTGCCCCGCGGCCGCGTGGTGGAGATCTACGGCCCCGAATCCTCCGGTAAGACCACCCTGGCCCTCCACGTGCTGGCCGAGGCCCAGAAGCTGGGCGGCGAGGTGGCCTTCGTGGACGCCGAGCACGCGCTGGACCCCACCTATGCTAAGGCTCTGGGCGTCAACGTGGAGGACATGCTGATCTCCCAGCCGGACACCGGCGAGCAGGCCCTGGAGATCACCGAGGCCCTGGTCCGCTCCGGCGCCATCGACGTGGTGGTGGTGGACTCCGTGGCCGCGCTGGTGCCCCGGGCCGAGATCGAGGGCGAGATGGGCGACAGCTTCGTGGGTCTCCACGCCCGGCTCATGAGCCAGGCCCTCCGGAAGCTCACCGGCATCATCAACAAAACCAACACCATCGTCATCTTCATCAACCAGCTGCGTGAGAAGGTGGGCGTCATGTACGGCAACCCCGAGGTCACCACCGGCGGCCGGGCCCTGAAGTTCTATGCCTCCGTCCGCATCGACGTCCGCCGCGTGGAGACGCTGAAAGCCGGCGGCGAGGTGGTGGGCAACCACGTCCGGGCCAAGGTGGTGAAGAACAAGGTGGCGCCTCCCTTCCGTGAGGCGGAGTTCGACATCATGTACGGCGAGGGCATCAGCCACCTCAGCGAGCTGATCGACCTGGCGGTGAAGCTGGATCTGGTGCAGAAGAGCGGCAGCTGGTTCAACATGGGCGAGCTGCGCCTGGGCCAGGGCAAGGACGCCGCCAAGCAGTACTTCCGGGATCACCCCGACGAGGCCGCCGCTCTGGAGCGGAAGGTCCGGGAGAACTTCCACAAGCTGATGGGCGCCCAGTCCCGCATCGCCGCCAAGGCGGCGGGCCGTGCGGTGGACGTGTCCGCCGACGACTTTGACGACGACGCCGAATGAGGATCGTCAAGATCGAAAAATCCAAACACAAGCGCCAGCGCGTACTGGTGTACCTGGAGGAGGGGGACCTCCTCCGGGTCACTGAGTCCGAGCTGGCGCAGTTTGGCTTGTATTCGGGTATGGACTTGACCGCGGAGCTTGTGGTACAATTACAGGAAGCGGCCCGCCGTTCCGAGACGAAGCTGCGGGCGGCCCATATGTCCTCCAGCCGGATGCTCAGCAAGAAGGAGCTGACGGACCGCCTGCGCCGCAAGGGGGCGGAGCCGGAGGAGGCCGCCGCCGCGGCCGAGCGGATGGAGGAGCTGGGCGCCGTCAACGACGCCGTCTACGCCGGCGTGGTGGTGCGCCACTATGCCGCCATGGGCTACGGCCGGGGCCGGGTGGAGCAGGAGCTCTTTCGCCGGGGCATCCCCCGTGAGCTGTGGGAGGAGGCGCTGGAAGAACTGCCGGAGGCCTCCGACGCCATCCGCCGCTTCCTGCGAAGCAAGCTGAAGGGCCGCGTGCCCGACCGTGCCGAGACAAAAAAGCTGTCCGACGCCCTGCTGCGCCGGGGCTTTTCCTGGAGCGAGATCCGCCCGGTGCTCAACGAGCTGGGCGAGATGGATATAGAAAGTGACGAATAGGGGAAAGAAGACGTGAAAGTTTCATTTATCTCTCTGGGCTGCGCCAAGAATCTGGTGAACACCGAGCAGATGATGGCCCTGTGCCGCGACGCCGGCATGGAGCTGATGGCGGAGGGCCAGAGCGCCGACGTGGTGGTGATCAACACCTGCGGCTTTATCGACAGCGCCAAGAGCGAGGCCATCGACACCATTTTGTCCGTGGCGGAGCAGAAGGACGCCGGACAGGTGGGCAAGATCCTGGTCACCGGCTGCCTGACCCAGCGCTACAAGGAGGAGATTCTCAAGGAGCTCCCCGAGGTGGACGGCATCCTGGGCACCGGCAGCTACAGCGACATCGTCCCGGCCATCCGGGAGGTCATGGGCGGCGGCACGCCCTGCCGCTTCGGCAGCATCCACGCCCCGGTGGAGGAACTGGACCGGGTGCTGACCACCCCGTCCCACTATGCCTACCTCCGCATCGCCGAGGGCTGCGACAACCACTGCGCCTATTGCGTGATCCCCTCCCTCCGGGGCAAGTACCGCAGCCGCCGAATGGAGGACGTGCTGGCCGAGGCGGCCAGATTGGCGGACGCCGGGGTGAAGGAGTGCATCGTCATCGCCCAGGACATCACCCGCTACGGCATCGACCTGTACGGCCGGCGGGAGCTGCCCCGGCTGCTGAAGGAGCTGTGCCGTCTGGACTTCCGCTGGATCCGGCTCCACTATCTCTATCCCGACGAGATCACCGACGAGCTCATCGACACCATCGCCTCCGAGCCCAAGATCCTGAACTATCTGGATCTGCCCATCCAGCACTGCAACGATGCCGTGCTGAAGGCCATGAACCGCCGGGATACCAAGGAAGAGCTGCTGGCTCTGTTCCGGAAGCTCCGGGAGCGGATCCCCGGTCTGGTGCTGCGCACCAGCCTCATCACGGGCCTGCCCTACGAGGACGAGGACGCCTTCAACGAGCTGTGCGAGTTCTTGCGCCAGGTCCGCATCGAGCGGGCCGGCGTGTTCCCCTACTCCCCGGAGGAGGGGACCCCCGCCGCCAAGATGACCAACCGGGTGGATACCGCCGAGGCGGAGCGCCGGGCCGAGCTGGTGGTGGACGTCCAGTCCGACATCATGGACGACTTCAACGACAGCCGTATGGGCGAGACAGTGGAAGTCCTGTGTGACGGGTTTGACGGCCAGTCCATGAGCTATGTGGGCCGCAGCTATGCCGAGAGTCCGGACATCGACGGCCGGATCTACTTTACCGCCGACCGGGAGATCGACCCCGGACGGTTCGTCATGGTGCGCATCACCGGCACCATGGACGGTGAGCTGACCGGTGAGATGGAGGAATGAGCCATGCCGATGACAACTGCCAACAAGCTGACCCTGGTGCGGGTGTTTCTGATCCCCGTGTTCCTGGTGGTCGCCTATCTGGATTTCCCCGGCCACCGCTACGTGGCCCTGGCTGTGTTCATCATCGCCAGTCTCACCGACCTGCTGGACGGCTACATCGCCCGCCACTATAACCAGGTCTCCGACTTCGGCAAGTTCGCAGACCCCTTGGCGGACAAGTGCCTGGTGATGGCGGCCCTGTGCTGGTTCGTGGAGACGGGCGAGATGTTCGGCTGGATCCTGGCCGTGGTGCTGCTGCGGGAGTTTGCCGTGTCCGGCATGCGTCTCGTGGCGGTGGAGAAGGGCCGGGTCATCGCCGCCGCCTGGTCCGGCAAGATCAAGACCGCCAGCACCATGGTGTGCATCTGCCTGATGATCTTCTTCGGCGCGGAGCCCCACTGGCTGAACCTGGCCTGCCAGACCGTCATCCTGGTGACCACCGTCTACTCCGGCGTGGAGTATTTCATCAAGAACTGGGACGTGTTCCGGGAGTCTTGACACGCCGGGCAAACCCTGTTACAATATCCCCTGTAATTTCATAGCGCTGTGATCGGAAAGAGTACGTTCCACACCCGGACCAAGAGAGGGAGGGCCACCGGCTGCAAGCCCACCCGTCCGGAGGGGCCGAAAGTGCGTCCGTGAGCGCGAGGGATGTGGAAGCCCTCCGGCCGCCGCGCCGTAAAACCGCCGACCTCGAGTGATAAACGGGAGTGGAACCGCGGACTATTTCGCCTCTCATGCCAACGGCATGGGAGGCTTTTTTTCATTCTCACGCATCCGCAACTTGCTGCAAAATAACATCCATAAAGGAGAATCCATATGTATCTGTATAATTCCGCCACCCACAAGAAGGAAGAGTTCAAGACCCATACCCCCGGCCACGTGGAGATGTATACCTGCGGCCCCACGGTGTACCACTTCGCCCACATCGGCAACCTGCGCTCCTACATCATGGAGGACGTGCTGGAGAAGTACCTGCGCTTCGCCGGATATGACGTGAACCGGGTCATGAACATCACTGACGTGGGCCACCTGACCTCCGACGCCGACGAGGGCGAGGACAAGATGCTCAAGGGCGCCCGCCGGGAGCACAAGACCGTCATGGAGATCGCCCAGTACTATACCGACGCCTTCTTCGACGACTGCCGCAAGCTGAACATCAAGCGACCCGACGTGGTCCAGCCCGCTACCGGCCTTATCGACGACTATATCCACATCGTCTCCACCCTCATCGACAAGGGCTACGCCTACGTCTCCGGCGGCAACGTGTACTTCGACACCAGCAAGCTGGACCGGTACTACGTCTTCAACGACCACAACGAGGAGGATCTGGCTGTAGGCGTCCGGGAGGGCGTGGAGGAGGACACCAACAAGCGCAACCGCAACGACTTCGTCCTCTGGTTCACCAAGTCCAAGTTCGAGGACCAGGCCCTGAAGTGGGATTCCCCCTGGGGCGTGGGTTATCCCGGCTGGCACATCGAGTGCTCCGGCATCTCCATGAAGTATAACGGCGAGTATCTGGACCTCCACTGCGGCGGCGTGGACAACGCCTTCCCCCACCACACCAACGAGATCGCCCAGTCCGAGAGCTACCTGGGCCACCCCTGGTGCACCCACTGGGCTCACGTGGCCCATCTGAACACCAGCGACGGCAAGATGAGCAAGTCCAAGGGTGAGTTCCTCACCGTGTCCCTCCTGGAGGAGAAGGGCTACGATCCCCTGGCCTACCGTTTCTTCTGCCTCCAGAGCCACTACCGCAAGAGCCTGGTGTTCACCTGGGAGAATCTGGACAACGCCGTGGTGGCCTACAACAAGCTGGTGGCCCGTTTGGCGTCCCTGGATCCCGAGGACGGCGCTGTGGACGAGGCGGTCCTGTCCGAGCTGAAGGAGAAGTTCAAAAAGGCCATGGACAACGACCTGAACACCCCCAACGGCGTCACCACTCTGTACGATATCCTCAAGGCAAAGACCAACGGCGCCACCAAGCTGGCGGCCGTGGCGGCCGTGGACGAGGTGCTGGGTCTGAAGCTCTGTGAGAAGGCCGCCGCCCAGCGCGCCCAGCAGGCGGCAGCCCCCGCCCCTGCCGCCGCCGGCTTTACCGTCATCAGCGAGGATGGCGAGGAGAACGCCGAGATCGAGGCGCTGATTCGCCGGCGCGCCGACGCCAAGAAGGCCAAGAACTTTGCCGAGGCCGACCGCATCCGGGACGAGCTGAGGGCCCGGGACATCGAGATTACCGATGTGCCCGGCGGCGCCAGGTGGAAGCGGGCGTAAGCCGCAACCAAACTGTGAAAAGATCCTGCAGAGCATTCTGCGGGATCTTTTTTTCGCGCCCAATGGGAGAAAACCCTTGACACAGAGCCCATGATTAGAATAATATATGAATCGAAAAGCACAGGATAATGGAGGGATAGGCCGTGGAGATCGTCAATGCCGTGGCGGAGAACATCCGCCGCATCCGCAAGACCCAGAAGCTGAGCATCGACCGGGCGGCGGAGCTGACCGGCGTGTCCAAGAGCATGCTGGGCCAGATCGAGCGGGGGCTGGTGAATCCCACCGTGGCGGTGCTGGAGAAGATCGCCCAGGGTCTCCACGTGTCCCTGACGGAGCTGGTGGAGCACCGGGGCGAGCTGCCGGACACCCTATACCGGGGCGTGGACGTGACGGGCCAGCGGCTCAACAAGGGCCGGGTCATCCGCTATCCCCTCTTCCCCTTCGACACGGAGAGCCGCTGTGAGAGCTGCCAGCTGGACGTCTTCATCGGCGGCAGCTATGACCTGCCCGACCAGATCCCCGGCAGCCGGGTGTACCTCACCGTTCTGGCCGGCACGCTGGAGGTAAAGGCGGGCGGCAAGACCTATCGTCTGGAGAACCGGGACAGTCTGATGCTCCGGGGCAGCCAGCCCTGCCATTATGAAAACGTCGGCAACACCACGGTCCACCTGATCCAGCGGACGTATTTCGGAAAATAAGTGCAAGCAAAGCAGCCCGCCGGGGGAAATCCCGGCGGGCTGTTCATTGCTGTATGCCCTCGGCCATCAGAACCCTGTGTAGTCAAAATCCACGTCTATGCGGACGTGATCCCTGTTGTAGCCGTAGGTGTGCATGATGTGGGTGTCGTGGTCGAAATCCTCCAGATAGCCGGAGTGGATCTGATCAAAGAATTCGTCGTTGGCCACGTATTCCGGATGGGGGTATTCCTGAGTGTAGTTGCTGCAGATCACAAAGGTTTCAGGGGAGAAGTCCGCCTCGCGGTCGGCATCGCTCATCATGAAATACTGGAGAGCGTTGTTTTCTCCCATGGCGAAGGTGGGGTCGATGTGGTAGTTGTTCCCGTTGATCCGGATATAGGACCACTCATGTGCCGAACCCATCATGGTGGTGGCATCGACGCCTACCTGCATCAACAGATATGAATATGCCCGTGCGCACTCCGTACAGATACCGGTGTCGGTGGTCAGGAAGCGGTAGCTGGACACGTAATCCACGTAGCCTTCCCGATTTTGCTTCTCAAATGTCTCGTTGTCATATGTATAGTGGGAGGAGAAGTAGCAGTAGAGGGCCAGAGCCTTTTCCATGTCGGTGTATTCCGGCTTCATGGTTTCGTTCAGGAGGTTCGTCACCAGGGTCTCAAAGTCGGCCAGCATGGCGGCGCATTCTTACGGAGGAACTTTGTATCGGAAGCTGGCGACCCCATCTGCCACCGCGGTATCGCTATAGCTTTTCTCAATGAGGGCATGGAATACCGGGAAGTACCGGTCGGGGAACTGCCCCATGATCCAGTCATAGGTATTCTCGTCCGGGCAGGCGAAGGTGCTCTCTCCGGCCAGAACGGCGTCCACCAGATTGTACCAGGCCTGCACCATGGTCTCACCGAAAATTTCGACCATGTAGGGGGAGGACAGCTTCGCTTGGAAGGTAAAGGGTTGGGAGGGCGTTTTGCTGTCAGGATCGTCGGGGGTGTCGGGATCGTCGGGAGTCTTGTCGTTCCCCTTGTTATCGGTATCCTCTGCCGGGGGATCAGAGGGCTGATCCGCCGGCTCGCTGCCGGTGCCGCAGCCGACAGCGAGGGCCAGCAAGAGCGAGACGCTGAGTATCAGGGCAAAAAGCTTCTTTATCATAATCATCCTCCGGATAAACAGCTTGGCCAGCCCATTACGGTCAGCCTGCAAATGTTTTTCGGACTGCGCCGTGCAGCCCATCACGGACATGGTTATTCCCACACAAGGGGCGTGTGGTCGCAGATCTCCCGGATCTTCTGCTGGAGCTTTTTCAGATCCTCGAAGGTCTCCGGCTTCTTCCGGGGGTCCCGCAGCAGAGCCGCCGGATGATAGAGGGCCATCATCTGGATGCCGCCGCGCTCAAAGAACTGGCCGTGCTCCTGGGTGATCTTGAAGTCCTCCTTGATGATCTCCATGGCGCTGATCCGCCCCAGACAGACGATGATCTTGGGCCGCATCAGCTCCACCTGCCGCCTGAGATACCCCCGGCAGGCCTCCTTTTCCGTGTTCAGCGGATCCCGGTTCTGGGGCGGGCGGCACTTGACGGAGTTGGTGATGTAGATCCTGGAACGGTCCAGACCGATCATGGCCAGCATGTCGTCCAGCAGCTTGCCGGCCCGGCCCACGAAGGGCTCGCCCTGGGCGTCCTCATTGGCGCCCGGCGCCTCGCCGATGAAGAGGACCTCCGCCTCCGGCGTTCCCACGCCGAAGACCACGTTGGTCCGTGTCTCCGCCAGGCTGCAGGCCCGGCAGCTCATGCACTGCTGACGCAGCTCCTCCCACTCGCGCATGGTCGTTCTCTCCTTTGTCAGCAGTACTTCTTCAGCCAGCCCCAGATGTCGTTGTAGACCGTCTGCTGCTGGGCCTTCTCATTGAGGATCTCGTGGCGCAGCCCGGCGTAGGACAGCAGCGTCACGTCCTTCATGCCCGCGGCGCGGAAGGCGTCCCGGGTGCGGATGACGCCCTTCATCATGTCGCCCACCGGATCCTTCTCGCCGGAGATGATGAGAACGGGCATGTCCTTGTCCATCTTCCGCAGGTTCTCCATGCGCTGGTTGAAGCGGATGCCGGTGAGCATCTGGCGGAACAGGCCCACCGTGGCCGGCTGGCCGCTGAGGGGATCGGCGATGTACCGGTCCACGTTGTCGGTGTCCACGCTGAGCCAGTCCACCGGTGTGCGGTTGGGGGCAAAGGCCTTGTTGTAGGCGCCGAAGGCCAGGTTGTTGACGAAATCGCTGGTGGCGTTCTCGCCGCTCCGGGCAGCCACCACCTTGGCCACCATCAGTCCGCCCCGGATCATCATCTCCGGCTGCCAGCCGGTGCCCATGATGATGGCGGCCCGGACGGTGCCGGGATAGCGGATGAGATAGGTGCGGGCCAGGAAGGAGCCCATGGAGTGACCCATCAGGAACAGGGGCTTGCCGGGGAATTCCTCCCGGATGCGCAGGTGCAGGGCATAGAGGTCATCCACCACGGTGTTCCAGGTGTTGCCGTCGCCAAAATAGACGGGGGTGCCGCCGGCGGGGATAGAGCCGCCGTGCCCCAGATGGTCGTGGCCCACCACGGCCATGCCCTGCTCATTGAGGAAGCGGGCGAAGCCGTCATAGCGGGAGATGTGCTCCGCTACGCCGTGGGCGATCTGCAGCACACCGACGACGTCCCGGTCCTCCGGCAGCCATTCCATGCCGTGGAGGGTGGTTTTTCCGTCCGAGGAGAGGAAGGTAAATTCTTGCAGATTCGTCATGGAAAATCCTCCTGTTCTGTGATATGATAGAGAAAATACTTTTGTTGTTTACAGTATACCGTGTCTTGCGGTTCCGCGGAGCGGGAGCAAGACGGTATATGTGAAATCAGAATGGATAATAGCCGCTTTTCGGCTATTATACCACACTTTAATCCACTTGAAAAGAGGAGGAAACCATGGGAAGCTACATCTTGGCATTGGACCAGGGCACCACCAGTTCCCGGGCCATCGTATTCGACAAGCAGGGTCAGATCGCGTCCATGGCCCAGCACCCCTTCCGCCAGATCTATCCCAAGGCGGGCTGGGTGGAGCACGACCCCATGAACATCTGGAACAGCGAGCGCCTGGCGGCCATGGAGGCCACCGCCGACTTTGCCCCCGGCGACATCGCCGGCATCGGCGTCACCAACCAGCGGGAGACCACCATCATCTGGGACAAGAACACCGGCGAGCCGGTGTATAACGCCATCGTCTGGCAGTGCCGCCGGACGGCGGAGCTGTGCGAGGATCTGAAGCGCCGGGGCCTCACCGAGCGGGTGGAGACCTCCACCGGCCTCCTCATCGACGCCTATTTCTCCGGCACCAAGATCCGCTGGATCCTGGACTACGTCCCCGGCGTCCGGGAGCGGGCCGAGCGGGGCGAGCTCCTGTTCGGCACGGTGGAGACCTGGCTCATCTGGCTTTTGACGGGCCAGCACGTCACCGACTATTCCAACGCCTGCCGCACCATGCTCTTTGACATCCATCACCTGTGCTGGGACGAGGAGCTGTGCGAGCTGCTGAATATCCCCATGAGCCTGCTGCCCACCCCCGTGGGCAACAGCCAGATCTACGGCTACGTCAAGCCCGGCATCACAGGTCTGGAGAAGCTGGCCGGCGTGCCGGTCTGCGGCGCCGCCGGCGATCAGCAGGCGGCCCTGTTCGGCCAGACCTGCTTCGCCCCCGGCGAGGCCAAGAACACCTACGGCACCGGCTGCTTCACCCTGATGAACGTGGGCAGCGAGCCGGTCCGCAGCCGGGCCGGGTTGGTCAGCTCCGTGGGCTGGCAGGTGAACGGACAGACCACCTACGTGCTGGAGGGCAGCGTCTTCAACGGCGGCAGCACCATCCAGTGGATCCGGGACGAGCTGCATCTCATCGACTCCGCCCCGGAGATCAACACCCTGGCCGCCACGGTGCCGGACAGCGGCGGCGTGGTGCTGGTGCCCGCCTTCACCGGTCTGGGCGCGCCGTATTGGGATATGTACGCCCGTGGCGCCATGCTGGGCATCACCCGTGGCACCAACCGCGCCCACGTGGCCCGGGCCGTGCTGGAGTGCATCGCCTTCCAGGTCACCGATCTGATGATGGCCATGCGCCAGGACGCCGGCCGTGACATCACCTGCCTGCGGGTGGACGGCGGCGCCAGCGTGTCGGATATCCTGCTGCAGATGCAGGCGGATCTGCTGCGCATCGAGGTGGACCGCCCCATCATGGTGGAGACCACCGCCTTCGGCGCGGCAGCGCTGGCGGGCCTGAGCTGCGGCCTCTGGGGCAGCCTGGAGGAGCTGAAGACCCTGCGCAAGAGCCAGCGTGTGTTCCGCCCCGAGCGGATCCAGGCCGACTGCGACCGGGAATACCGCACCTGGAAGCGGGCCGTGCAGCGCGCCGCCGACTGGATCGAGCATTGAGGGAGATTTTAAGAGAGTGTTAATTTCCCCGGGGAGCCCTTGCACCCCATGGAGAATTGCAGTATAATCGGGCCAAACCAGAAACCAGTGGGAAAGGAGCTTATCTTATGGCAATTTTTGATGAACTGACCAAGAAGGCCCAGGCCTATGCCGAGGTGGCCGGTGAGAAGATGAAGGATATCGCCGGCGCAGCCGCCGAGAAGGCCAAGGCCGCCTCCGACACCGCCAAGGTGAAGGTGGCCATCGTGACCGAGCAGCGCGAGCTGGATAAGAATTACCGGGCCATCGGCGAATGGTTCGTATCCGAATTTGACGGCGAGATCCCCGATGCCGTCCGTGACGTGGTGGCCGCCATCAACGTCTCCAAGGCCAAGATCGCCGAGCTGCAGGCCAGGGACGAGGAGCCCGAGGCAGCGGAGGAGCACGTGCTGAAGACCTGCCCCGTCTGCGGCGCGGCGTCCGACAGCAAGTTCTGCCCCGACTGCGGCGCACCCATGGGCGAGGAGTAAGACCGACAAATGAAAAGAGCGGCCCCACCGGGCCGCTCTTCACATGAAAAGGAGAGGTAAACATGAAAAACATCATCGCAACCGAAAAGGCCCCTGCCGCCATCGGCCCCTATTCCCAGGCTATCGACTGCGGCGCGCTGCTGATCACCTCCGGCCAGATCCCCGTGGATCCCGCCACCGGCGCCATGCCCGAGGGCATCACCGCCCAGACCCGCCAGTCCCTGACCAACGTGAAGGCCATTCTGGAGAAGGCCGGTCTGACCATGGACAACGTGATCAAGACCACCGTGTTCCTGCAGAACATGGGCGACTTCGCCGCCATGAACGCGGTGTACGCCGAGTTCTTCACCGAGGGCAGCTATCCCGCCCGCTCCGCCGTGGAGGTGGCCGCTCTGCCCAAGGGCGCCCTGGTGGAGATCGAGGCCATCTGCGCCA
The DNA here is from genome assembly GCA_900317425.1 of uncultured Eubacteriales bacterium. GTDB lineage: Bacteria > Bacillota > Clostridia > Oscillospirales > Oscillospiraceae > Vescimonas. The sequence goes on from ONGR01000004.1 coordinate 45,852, forward strand.
AGTAAGATTCCAACCATACGGAAAAACCCTGCCGCATGTTGCGGCAGGGTTTTTGCTTTGCTTTTTACGCCAGGAAGCCCTTGAGGATGGTCTCCTCGGCCTCCTCCGGGGACAGGCCCAGCGTCTCCAGCTTCAGCAGCTGGTCGCCGGCGATCTTGCCGATGGCGGCCTCGTGGATCAGCTGGGCGTCGGTGCAGTTGGCGGAGATGGCGGGGATGGACTTGACCTTGGCCGTGCCCATGATGATGGAGTCGCACTGGACGTGGCCGAAGCACTTGGCGTTGCCCGCCATCCGGGGGTAGAACACCTGCTCCGACTCATCCTGGGCCACGGAGCGGGAGATGACACGGCCCTTGGCGTCGTCGCCGTTGAGCTCGATCTCCATATCGCTCTCGGCGATCTGGCGGCCGTGGGTCAGCAGACGCTCGGTGACCACCACCTCGCTGCCCGCCTCGCAGACGAACTTGGTGAACCGCTTGGTGGAGTCGATGCCCCGGATCTGGACGGTGTCCATCTCCATGGTGGAGTTCTCGCCCAGATACACGATGGTCTGGGGATTCATCACGTTCTTGCCGGTCTGGTCGGGATCGTTCTCGCCGTAGTGCTTCTCGGAGTAGCGGACCCGGGAGTTCTTGCCGATATAGAAGGTGTGGATGCCGTCGTGACGGCTCTCGTCGCAGCCGGAGTTGTGGATGCCGCAGCCGGCCACGATCTCCACGTCGCAGTTGTCGCCCACGAAGAAGTCGTTGTAGACCATCTCGGTGAGGCCGGTCTTGCTGATGATGACGGGGATATAGCACTTCTCGCCCTTTGTGCCGTCCTTGATGCGGATATCGATGCCGGGCTTGTCCTCCTTGGAGGTGATCTCGATGTGCTCGGTGGACTGACGGGCGGCGCAGCCGCTGTCCTTGCGGATGTTCAGGGCGCCCACGGGCTTGCCGGTGAGATCGGCGATTTTTTCCAACAGCTTGGCGTCGATTTCGGTGATCATTGAGCGTCCTCCTTTCGGTTCATCACGGGGCAGCCGCCCAGGGTGTCGGCCAGGATCAGGGGGAAGATCTCCTCCGTGGTGCCCCGGTGGGCGATCTGTCCGCCGGCCACCACGATGATCTCGTCGGCCAGACGGATGATCCGCTCCTGGTGGGAGATGATGATCATGGTGGCGCTGTGCTGGGCGTGGATCTGCTCGAAGGTCTCGGTGAGCCGGGCGAAGGACCACAGATCGATGCCGGCCTCCGGCTCGTCGAAGATCATCAGCTGGCCGTTCCGGGCCAGAATGGTGGCGATCTCAATGCGCTTGACCTCGCCGCCGGAGAGGGATACGTCCACCTCCCGGTCCAGATAGTCGTTGGCGCACAGACCCACCCGGGTCAGATAGTTGCAGCAGCGGTCCTTGCTGAGCTTCTCCTCGCCGGCGGCCAGCAGCAGCAGATCGTGGACGGTGATGCCCTTGAACCGGGGCGGCTGCTGGAAACCGTAGCTGATGCCCAGCCGGGCACGTGCGGTGATGTCCATGTCGGTGATATCCTGACCGTTGTAGAGGATCTGACCGGCGGTGGGCCGGATCAGGCCCATGATGATCTTGGCCAGGGTGGTCTTGCCGCCGCCGTTGGGGCCGGTAAACACCACCAGCTTGTGGTCGGGTATGGTGAGACTGACGTCTTTGAGAATGTCCATCTCCCCCTCGGGGGCGGACACGCGATAGGAAATATTCTTCAGCTCCAGCATATGGGGCTCCTCCTTTGAGGTGATCGTCTGGCGGGTCGTTGCGAAAAAGCAAGACCCGTGTGCAATTTATATATTCTAGCAGAAAAGGACGGGAAAAGCAAGCATTCACACAGGATTTCTCCTCCGGCATAGGATGATGGGGGAGGTGAAAGGATGGATTATCACGAGGAGATGGATTATCAGCTCTGCGACCGGGTCTGGCAGCGTGTGGCGCCGGAGCTGGACCCCTACCCGGAGGTTCGGGCCGCGGCGGCGGAGCCGGCGGGGGAGACGTGTCCGGTGCGCCGGGGCATGATGCCCATAGAGCAGCTGCGCAAGGCCATTGAGGGGGAGCTGACGGCCCAGCGGGCCTACATGGCCCACGCCCGGTGCGCCGGGGGCAGCGCAGGCCGCACCCTGATGCAGATGGCCTCGGAGGACGGCCGGCACGCCTGCCGGCTGAGGAGCCTTTACTACCTGCTGACCGGCGAGTGCTGGGAGCCGGAGCGCGGCTGCGGCTGCGCCGGGGAGACCATGAGCCTGTGCCGCTTCCTGCGCCAGCGGTATCAGATGGAGATGACTGCCGCCGACCGCTACGAGGACTGGGCCGACGCCATGGAGGATCCGTGCATGGCCGATCTGCTGCGGCAGCTGGCGGAGGACGACCGCTGCCACGCCGCCGCGGTGATGCGCCTGCTGGAAAACCGGCTGGGATAACAAGAAAACCGCCACCCATCGGGTGGCGGTTTTTCGTGGATGTTTTACTCCATGGACACAATGTAGTAGTACACGGGCTGCCCGCCGTTGAGCAGAGACAGCTCGCAGTCGGGACAGGCGGTGCGGAAGCGGATGGAAGCGGCCTCGGCCTCCTCCTCGCTGACGCCCTCGCCGTAGAAGAGGGTGATGAACTCGGCACCCTTGTCGGCGGCCAGAGCGGCCAGCTGATCCAGCAGGCTGTCCAGCTGACGGTCGGTGCCCAGCAGCTTGCCGTCCACCAGAGCCAGATAGTCGCCCTCGCTGATGGCGAAGCCGTCGAAATCGGAGTTCCGGGCGGCGTAGGTGATCTGGGCGGTGGTGACGGTGGCGGCGGCCTCGGTCATAGCCTGGGCGATGGCCTGGGGATCGTCCTGCTCCACGTCGGCGTTCATCATGGCGGTGATGCCCTGGGGCACGGTGGCGGTGGGGATCACGATGATCTCCTTGTCCGTCAGACCCACGCACTGCTGGGCGGCCATGATGATGTTCTTGTTGTTGGGCAGGATGAACACGATCTCGCTGGGGGTCTGCTCCACCTCGTGGAGAATGGACTCGGTGGAGGGGTTCATGGTCTGCCCTCCGGACACGATGCGGTCCACGCCCAGATCCCGGAAGGCCTCGGCGAGGCCCTCGCCGGCGCAGACGGCCAGGAAGCCGTAGCGCTTCTCCGGCGCGGCGGGAGCGGTCGGCTCCTGCTCCAGATCATCGTCCTCCAGATCGTCGGCGCTGATGGCTTTGCGGCCGGCGGCCACGTCGTCTGCCTGGATGCGCATATTCTCGATCTTGGCCACTTCCAGCGTGCCGTACTTCTGGGCCTCGGTGAGAGCGGCACCGGGGATGTCGGTGTGGACGTGGACCTTGAAGGCCTCGTCGTCCTCGCCGATGACCAGGGAGTCGCCGATGCTGTTGAGGTAGCGGCGCAGGGGTTCCAGAGACTTTTCCACCGTCCTGCGGACGATGAACACCGTGTCGAAGGCGAAGGTGATGTCCTCGTCGCCGATGGCGGCGAAGTCGGCCTTTTCCTTCGTCTCGCCCTGGGCCTCCAGCTCCGGCACCTCCTCGCCCCGGAGGCTGCGGAGCATACCGTCCAGAATGATGAGGTAGCCCTTGCCGCCGGCATCCACCACGCCGGCCTTCTTCAGCACCGGGTTCATGTCGGTGGTCTCGGCCAACGTGGCGTAGCCCACCTTGATGGCCTCGGTCAGCACGTACTCCACGTCGTTCTGTTCCTGTGCGGCCTCCACGGCGCGCTTGGCGGCCAGACGGGAAACTGTCAGCACGGTGCCCTCGGCGGGCTTCATGACGGCGCTGTAGGCGGTGGAAACGCCCTCGTTCATGGCGCTGGCCAGGGCCGCGCCGTCGGCGTCGGCCATGCCCTTGAACACCTTGGACATGCCCCGGAACAGCAGGGACAAGATCACTCCGGAGTTGCCCCGGGCGCCCCGCAGCAGGGCGGAGGCGGTGGTCTTGGCGGCCTGATCCAGAGTGGCGGGCTCAGACCGGCGCAGCTCGGTGGCGGCGGTCTGAATGGTGAGGCTCATGTTGGTGCCGGTGTCGCCGTCGGGCACGGGAAAAACGTTCAGGTCGTTGATGGCCTGTTTCTGCTGGGTGATACAGGCGGCGCCGAAGAGCACCATCTGCTTGAAGGCGCCGCCGCTGATTCTTTCTACCATTTCTCTTCTATCTCCTTACGGCATGGTGATGGAGTCCACGCACACGTTCACGTCGCGGACCTCCACGCCGGTATTCTTGCTGACCATATATTTGACCTCGCTCATGATGGAGCGGCACACGGTGGCGATGTTGACGCCGTTTTCCACGATGATGTGCAGCTCGATGGTGACGGTCCCGTCGTCGTTGTAGGTGACCATGACGCCCTTGCTCATGGATTCGGGGCGCAGCAGGTGGACCAGACCGTCCTTCATGCTGCGGTAGGCCATGCCCTTGACGCCGAAACAGTTGGTGGCGGCAGCGCCGGTGATGGTGGTAAACACAGCGTTGCTGATGCTGATCTCGCCGCGCTCGGTTTGGACCTTTATCATAAAACGACCCTTCCTTTCTTCGGGGAATCATAATAATAGAACAAACAGATTTATTATATACTGTTTTACAGAATATAACAAGAGCAAAATACGACCCCGCTCAATATCCCCGCTTCCGGTCCACGGCGTGGGCGAGGGTGAGACCCCGGGCAAAGCGCTCCACGTCGGCGCAGAACATATCCACGTCGATGTCGCAGGTCTCGCCCAGGGACATGTTGCCGGACATATGGGGCGTGAGGATCAGATTGGGGGTGGTCCACAGGGGGTGGTCCGAGGGCAGGGGCTCCGGCACCATCACGTCCAGAGCCGCGCCGGCCAGACGGTTCTCGTTCAGAGCGTCCATCAGCGCCTGCTGATCCACGGCGGTGCCCCGGCCCACGTTGATGAGAATGGCGTGGGCGGGGAGGCGGTTAATGCGCTCCCGGGAGAGGACCCCCGCCGTCTCCGGCGTATGGGGCAGGGCGGACACCAGAATGTCCGTCCGGGGCAGGACGTCGTTCAGCCCGGCGAAATCAGTCACGTCGTCAAAGGCGGGATCGGCGGGACGGATCGTGCGCCGCACGCCGGTGATATGCGCCGCGCCCAGGGCCTTGGCCCGGCGGGCGAAGGCGGTGCCGATGTCGCCGGTGCCCAGCACCGTGATGCGGCTGCCGCTGAGGGAGCGGATGGGCATGGCCGCCTGCCAGCGGTGCTCCGCTGCCGCCCGGAAATAGACCGGCATCCGCCGCAGCAGCATCAGCGCCGCCATCAGGATGTGTTCGGAGATGGTGAGGCCGTAGGCCCCGGAGGAGTTGGAGAGGATCACGTCGGGGCTGGGATAGATGTCGTCGTCCACGTACTGGTTGAACCCGGCGCTGCTCAGACACACCCACTTCAGGTTGGGGAAAGCCCGGAAATCCGCCGGCTGGGGATTTCCGTAGAGCACCTCGTATTTGCCCCGCTCCTCCGCCGGGATATCCCCGACTTTCGTGCAGTAGGTCACGGAGAAACCGCAGTTTCCCGCGGTTTCGGTGATCTGGCGGCGGTGGGCCTCGGTGAGAAAGTGGTCAAAAACGGCGATGTATCTCATGGTGTATCCTCCCGTATGGTGTTCAGGATCTGCTCGGCGGCCCGGATGCCGTCGGCGGCGGCGGAGAGGATGCCGCCGGCGTAGCCGGCTCCCTCGCCGCAGGGGTAGAGACCCCGGATGTTGCTCTGTCCGCTCCCGTCCCGGATGATCCGCACCGGGGAAGAGGATCGGCTCTCCACGGCGGTCAGCAGGGCATCGGGCTGGGCGTAGCCCCGGAGCCGCTGCTCCAGCAGAGGCAGGGCATGCTCCATGGCCTTTGCCACGAAGGGCGGCAGGCAGCGGTGCAGGTCCGTGTAGACCACGCCGGGCCGGTAACTGGGCAATACGCTGCCCGGCCCGGTGCTGGGCCGTCCGGCCAGGAAATCTGCCAGGCGCTGGCAGGGGGCGCGATAGTCCCCGCCGCCCAGGGCGAAGGCGTCTTTTTCCAGCTTTCGCTGGAACTCGACGCCCGCCAGAGGATGGTCACTGCCGAAATCCGCCGGCGTCACGTTGATGAGGAGAGCGCCGTTGATGTTCTCCCTGTCCCGGGCGTATTCGCTCATGCCGTTGGTCACCACCTGCCCCGTCTCCGAGGCGGCGGCCACCACCTGTCCGCCGGGGCAGACGCAGAAGGAAAAGGCGCTGCGCCCGTCGGGGAGATGACAGGCCAGCTTGTAGCTGGCGGCCCCCAGACCGGGATGCCCGGCGTAGGTCTTGTACTGGACGGCATCCATATCGGCCTGCCGGTGCTCGATGCGCACACCCACGGCGAAGGGCTTCTGCTCCATGGCCGCCCCCGCCGTGTGCAGCATGGCGAAGGTGTCCCGGGCGCTGTGTCCCGGCGCCAGGATCACCTGCCGGGCCGGCAGGGTGTAGGTGCCCTCCGGGCCGGTGACGTCGATGGCTGTCAGCCGTCCGTCCTTCACATGAACTTTGTCGAGCCGGTGGCCGAAACGGATATCCGCGCCGTGATTCTGCAGCTCCCGGCGCAGGTTTTGCAGGGTGATATGGAGCTTGTCGGTGCCCACGTGGGGCTTGGCGTCGGTGAGGATGGTGTCCGGCGCGCCGCAGGCGACCATCTGCTCCAGGATCCACCGGTGACGCAGATCCCGGGTGCCGGTGTTCAGCTTGCCGTCGGAGAAGGCCCCGGCACCGCCCTCGCCGAACTGGACGTTGGACTCGGTGTCCAGCTCTCCACCGCTCCAGAAGGCCTCCACGTCCCGGACGCGGCGCTCCGTGGGCTGACCCCGCTCCAGCAGGATGGGCCGGGCGCCGCAGCGGCTGAGCACCAGCGCGGCGAAGAGACCCGCCGGCCCGGCACCTACCACGATGGGCCGGATCTCCGGCGCGGCGACGGCGTCGGGCAGGGCATAGAGCTTCGGCTCGTAGACGCTCACCCGGCGGTCATGGCAGCGCCGCAGCACCTGCTGCTCGTTCCGGACCTCCGCCGCCAGCGTGTAGACCAGGGTCAGCTCCTCCCGGGCGTCCACCGCCCGCCGCAGCACCCGGAGGGAGAGGATATCCCCCGCCGCCACGCGCAGCAGCTTCGCCGCCCTGGCCCGCAGGGCGTCCTCCTTCTGATCGGGATTCAGTTTGATCTGATCCAGCCGCAGCATATCGGCACCTCGTTCAAGAAAAGTTAAAAAATACCGGGGGATAATTAAAGCTTATTTTAAGCTTTCTGTCTATGATAGGAGACAGAAAGAAAAGTGGCCCGCTGTCGATCATATGATACCATAAAGGGCGGCGGCTCACAAGCAAAACCCGAAAGGGAAAAGGAGGTCATTTCCATGACGAATGAACATGACGAGTTTGACAGCCGGGAGAACGGCTATCGCTATACCCGTGAGGACGGTCTGCCCCGGGACGACTACCGCCCCGCCTACCGGGATCAGCCCGACGAGACCGGCAGCGTCTATTATACCGCGCCCGTTCCGGCGCCGAAGAAGAGCCTCTTCCGGCGCGGCTGGGCCAAGGTAACGGCGGCTGCGCTGGCGGTGGCCGTGCTGGCCGGCGCCTGCGGCTACGGCGGCGCAGCCCTGTTCCGTTCTGCCCATACCGATCATACTACCGTGACCCAGAGTACCCGTGACGCGGTGGAGGTGTCCTTGAAGAAGGTGGACGGCAGCACCGTCATGACCCCCTCGGAGGTCTACGCCGCCACGGTGAACTCCGTGGTGTCCATCAACACCTCCGCCACCACCACCAACGCCTTCGGCCAGCCGGTGGAGACGGCCAGCGCCGGCAGCGGCTTCGTCATCACCACCGACGGCTATATCGTCACCAACCAGCACGTGGTCAGCGGCGCCACCGCCGTCAACGTGACCCTCTATAACGGTCAGACCTATCCCGCCACCGTGGTGGGCGGCGACAGCGACTATGACGTGGCCGTGCTGAAGATCGAGGCCGACGGCCTCCAGACCGTGACCCTGGGCAGCAGCGCCGAGCTGAACGTGGGCGACACCATCCTGGCCATCGGCAATCCCCTGGGCGAGCTGACCTTCTCCATGAGCAAGGGCATCGTCTCCTGCTGTGACCGGGCCATCAACGTGGACGGCACGCCGTTCAATATGATCCAGGTGGACTGCTCCATCAACCCCGGCAACTCCGGCGGCGCCCTGGTGAACCTGTACGGCGAGGTGGTGGGCATCGTGTCCGCCAAGTACTCCTCCTACTCCTCCACCACCGTGGAGGGCCTGGGCTTCGCCATCCCCATTGATGACGTCCAGACCATCATCACCGACATCATGGAGAACGGACAGGTCACCGACAAGGCCTACATGGCCATCACCGCCGGCACCATGACCGAGTCCATGGCCGCCCAGTACCGCATCGACGTGACCAAGGGCGTGTTTGTGTTCTCCACCGTGGAGGGCGGCGCCGGCGAGAAGGCCGGGCTGAAGCTGGGCGACGTGATCACCAAGCTCAACGACACCGACATCACCTCCATGGAGGATCTGGCCGCCGCCAAGAAGAACTTCAAGGCCGGCGACACCGTGACCCTGACGGTCTACCGGGAGGGCGAGTATATCACCACGGAGCTGACCTTCGACGCCCAGCCCCAGACCACCGGCACGGAGCAGCAGACGCCCCAGCCCAACCAGGGACAGCAGGCGCCCGACAACTGGGAGGACTTCTACAACTACTTCTTTGGCGGCCGCAACGGTTGGGGCAACTGAAGAGCGCACAGAGAAAAAAGCGGTGTGACTGTCGGTCACACCGCTTTTTGTATAGGTTTATTTCAGCTTGGCATACCGCCAGAAGGCCAGGGCCGCGCCGCCGGCACACCACAGGATGGACCACAGCGCCGAGCGGTCGCCCAGGGTGGAGTAGGCCAGAAGCAGCGACAGCACCATGAGCCCCAGCATGATGCCCAGCACCAGGTGGAGGAACCGCCACACCTTCCGGGATTTGGCGCCGGAGGCGCGCTCCAGGGGAAAGACCTTCCAGGCCAGGGCATACAGGCCCGCGGCGATGACGCCGGAGATCAGCATCATCCGGAGATCCGACCGGTCGCCCCCCATGGAGTCGAAGAACATGAAACCGCCGATGAAGCAGAAGAACGCCGCGAAGCCGCCGAAGATTCGGGCCAGATAGTGGAGCGAATTGTGGTTGGCCCGCACCCGCTTCAGCCCCTCCGCCGCCGGCTTGTGGCCTCCGTCCAGGGCCTTCTGATAGAGGGCGGCGGCCTTTTTGCGGTCCTTCTTCACGCCCCGGCCGTTCTCATAGAGGATGGCCAGGTTGTGGCTGGCCAGAGGCAGACCCATGTCGCTGGCCTTGGTGTACCACTCCACCGCCTTGGCCAGATCCCTCTCGCAGCCATAGCCCTTTTCATACATGAAGGCCAGGTTGTTGCAGGCGGTGTCGTCGCCCTGAAGGGCGGATTTTTCGTAATAGGCGAAGGCGGCGTTCAGATCCTTCTCCACGCCGATGCCCCGCTCACAGCAGTAGCCGTACTGGCACTGGGCGCCGGGATGGCCCTCGTCGGCGGCCATGCGGTAGAGCTTGGCGGCCTTGACGGGATCCTTCTCCGTGCCCCGTCCGGCGAAGAGCATGTTGGCCAGGAAGTACTGACCCACCACGTCGCCCTGCCGGGCGGCCATCTCATAGAGCTCCACGGCCCGGGAGAGCTTCTTCTCCACGCCGATGCCGTTTTCATAGCACACGCCCAGGGCCCGCTGACCGCCGGCATAGCCCTGGTCGGCGGCGGCGCGATAGAGGGAGGCGGCCCGTTCCCGGTCCTTCTCCACGCCCCGGCCCGCCTCGAAATGGAGGCCCAGGAAATACTGGGCCCGGGGGAACCCCTGCCGGGCGGCGGCACGGAAATATGACACCGCCTTCTCATCGTTGCGCTCCACGCCGGAGCCGCTGCGGTACAGCACGCCCAGGTTGCACTGCCCCTCGGCGCCGCCCTGCTCCGCTGCCTTGCGGTACCAGGCCACGGCCTGGTCCATGTTTTCTTCCACGCCCCGGCCTGCCTCGTAGCACACGCCCAGATGGGCCATGGCCCGGACGTGACCCTGCTCGGCGGCGCGGCGGTAGTAATCCACGGCCTTTTTGTCATCCACCGGCGTGCCCCGGCCGCAGGTGCAGCACAGGCCCGCCTGGAAGAGGGCGCTGGGATGGCCGGACTGGGCCGCCGCCTCATACCAGCGGAAGGCCTCCCGGGCGTTTTCCTCCACGCCGTCGCCGTTGTCATAGCATTTGCCCAGGAAGAACTGGGCCCGGGGCAGCCCCAGCTCCGCCGCCCGGCGGAACAGGTCGACAGCCTTCTTCTCGTCCGCCTGGGTGCCCTTGCCCTGGAAATACAGCACGCCCAGGGAACAGAGCCCGTCGGGATAGTCCTGGCGGGCGGACTCCTCATAGAGCAGGAAGGCCTTTTTCTCGTCCCGGGGCACGCCGTTGCCGAACTCGTAGCACACGCCCAGCAGGGACTGGGCCCGGGGCAGATGCTGCTCCGCCGCCTGGGCAAAATAGTGGGCGGCATTCTCGTAGCTCTGCTCCACGCCGATGCCGTGGTAGTACATGTTGCCCAGATTGCACTGGCCCATGGGATAGCCCTGGTCGGCGGCGGCGCGGTAGAGAGCCACCGCCTTTTTCACGTCCTTTTCCGTGGACTGCCCGTTCTCATAGAACACGCCCAGGTCGCACAGGGCGGGGGGATAGCCCATCTCGGCGGACTCGCTGAACAGGGCGAAGGCCTTGTCGGAATCCGGGCCGGTGCCCAGACCGTTGTCGTAGCACACGCCCAGCCAGTACCGGCCCACGGGATCGTCGGCCGGCGTCTGGCTCAGCCAGTAGAAGGCCTTGTCCGGATCCTTTTCCATGCCGTTGGTGCCGTAGAGGCAGTTCAGCGCCATCTGCACCTGGGCGCTGGCGTCGCCCTCCTCGGCGGCCTGGCGGCACTCATCCAGCCGCTCCCGGGCCTGGCGGCGCTTCTGGTCGGCCAGCTTCAGCATCTCCGGGGAAAAGAAGACCACCGGCCCGTCGGCGTTGGGGGTATTCTGCAAATTCTCTCTGTTCTCGTCCATGGATGAAACTCCTCCTTTCGGCGTGAGCCGCGGGGCAAACGATTCTTTTGTCATAATATATCATATTTCCCCGCCGATGACAATCGCCGTTTGTATCGTAAAGGCTTGCACTCTTCCGGAAAAAATGGTAAAATTTCCGATTGGAGTATGAAAAGTAAAAGGGAGGTATTCCTCTATGAAATTAGGAATTGTGGGCCTGCCCAACGTGGGCAAATCCACCCTGTTCAATGCCATCACCAACGCCGGCGCCGAGAGCGCCAACTATCCCTTCTGCACCATTGAGCCCAACGTGGGCATGGTGGCCGTGCCCGATCCCCGGCTGGACAAGCTGGCGGAGATGTACGAGCCGGACAAGAAGACCCCCGCCGTCATCGAGTTCGTGGACATCGCGGGTCTGGTGAAGGGCGCCAGCCAGGGCGCGGGCCTGGGCAACAAGTTCCTGGAGAACATCCGCCGCACCGACGCCATCGTCCACGTGGTGCGCTGCTTTGACGATGAGAACATCATGCACGTGGTGGCCGACGCCTCCCAGAACGTGCCGGTGGATCCCCTGGGCGACATCGAGACCATCGATCTGGAGCTGATCATGGCGGACCTGGAGATGGTGAACCGCCGGGTGGAGAAGGCCACGAAGGCCGCCAAGGGCGACAAGAAGTTCCTCCACGAGGCGGAGGTGTTCCGTGCTCTGGCGGAGCATCTGGACGCCGGCAAGTCCGCCCGCACCTTCGACGCCGGGGACGATGCCGCCCTCATCGCCACCGCGGACCTGCTGAGTCTCAAGCCCATCATCTACGCCGCCAACATGGACGAGGACGGCTTTGCCGACTACGAGAACAACGCCTATTACCGCCAGGTGGCGGAGCTGGCCGCCCGGGAGGGCGCCCGGGTCCTGCCCATCTGCGCCAAGCTGGAGCAGGATATCGCCGAGCTGGACGATCCGGAGGAGCGGGCCATGTTCCTGGAGGATCTGGGCATCGAGAAGTCCGGCCTGGACCGTCTGATTCAGTGCTCCTACGAGCTGCTGGGCCTCATCTCCTTCCTGACCTACGGCAAGGACGAGTGCCGCGCCTGGACCATCCGCAAGGGCACCAAGGCGCCCCAGGCCGCCGGCAAGATCCACTCCGACATCGAGCGCGGCTTCATCCGGGCCGAGACCATCAACTTTGACGAGATGATCGCCTGCGGCAGCGTCAACGCCGCCAAGGAGAAGGGCCTGCTGCGCTCTGAGGGCAAGGAGTACGTGGTCAAGGACGGCGACATGATCTACTTCCGGTTCAACGTCTGATAGGGTGGAGCATCGTATGAAATATCGCGCGGTTTTGTTTGATATGGACGGCACACTGCTGAACACCCTGGGTGACATCGGCGGCACGCTGAACGACGTGCTCGCCGCCAACCGCTATCCGACCCACACCATGACGGAGTACCGCAGCATGGTGGGCAACGGTGCGTTGGTTCTGACCCGCCAGGCCCTGCCGGCGGACACGGCGGAGGACGAGGTGCAGCGGGTCTACCGGGAGTACCGGGACTATTACCGGGACCACCCCTGCTCCGTGACGGTGCCCTATGAGGGCATCCCGGAGCTGTTGGAGACGCTGGAGAAAAACGGCGTCAAGGTGGCGGTGGTGTCCAACAAGCCCGATCCCACCGCCAAGGCGGTGGCCCGGCAGTTCTTTCCCGGCGTGCTGACGGTGGGGGACGACGGCATCCATCCCCGGAAGCCGGCGCCGGACAACGTGTTCCGGACGCTGGAGCAGCTGGGCGTGTCCCGGTCGGAGGCCCTCTACGTGGGGGACAGCGAGGTGGACGCCGCCACGGCCAAAAACGCCGGCATGGACGCGGCCATCGTGGGCTGGGGCTACCGGGACCGGGACTTCCTCCTCGCTCATGGGGCGGAGGAGGTCGTGGAGACCGTCAGCCAATTGCTGGAAAAGATCATTTGACACGTTGACAACGGCCAAAAGCCGTGATATATTGTGATGTAATCACGAAAAGGCAATGACGAGGACGCCGTCGGTGAAAGACGCCAGAGAGATGCTCCCTGTGCTGCAAGAGCATTCGCCGGAAACCGAACAGGCCACCGCCTCCGAGCCGCCCCCCCGAACGGAAATACCCAGTAGGCGGGGACGGGTTCTCCCGTTACAGAGATCACGAGCGACGGCGAAAAGCCGTAAGCAGGGTGGAACCGTGGAGTAAAGCATTTTACCCCACCCCTGAAACCGATCAGGGGTGGGGTTCTTTTTTATCCCCGTCCCCGAATGAAAAAGGAGGAAACGATCATGTCCGAAGAGAATCTGTATACCTTTGAAAACGAGCAGTACCGCCGCACCTACTGGCATACCTGCTCCCACGTGCTGGCCCAGGCGGTGAAGCGCCTGTATCCCGAGGTGAAGCTGGCCATCGGCCCCAGCATCGACAACGGCTTTTACTATGACTTCGACGCACCCTTCAGCTTTACCCAGGAGCACATGGACGCTCTGGAGGCGGAGATGCGGAAGATCTGCAAGGAGAAGCTGAAGCTGGAGCGCTTCGAGCTGCCCCGGGAGGAGGCCATCCGCTTCATGGAGGAGAAGGAGGAGCCCTACAAGGTGGAGCTCATCAACGACCTGCCGGAGGACGCCGTCATCAGCTTCTACCGCCAGGGCGAGTTCGTGGACCTGTGCGCCGGCCCCCACCTGGATTCCACCGGCCGCATCAAGGGCAACGCCATCAAGTTGACCTCCTGCACCGGCGCCTACTGGCGCGGCGACAGCAACCGCAAGATGCTCCAGCGCATCTACGCCGTGGCCTTCCCCAAGAAGGACGAGCTGGACGAGTACCTGAAGCAGCGGGAAGAGGCTCTCAAGCGTGACCACAACAAGCTGGGCCGTGAGCTGGAGTACTTCACCACCGTGGACTATATCGGCCAGGGCCTGCCCATCCTGCTGCCCAAGGGCGCCCGCACCATCCAGATCCTGCAGCGCTGGATCGAGGACGAGGAGCAGCGCCGCGGCTATCAGCTGACCAAGACTCCCTATATGGCCAAGCGGGAGCTCTACAAGATCTCCGGCCACTGGGATCACTATCGTGACGGCATGTTCATTCTGGGCGATCCGGACGACGAGACCAAGGAGTGCTTCGCCCTGCGTCCCATGACCTGCCCCTTCCAGTACCAGGTGTTCCTGAACCGGCAGCGCTCCTACCGCGATCTGCCCATGCGTCTGGGCGAGACCAGCACACTGTTCCGCAACGAGGATTCCGGCGAGATGCACGGCCTCATCCGCGTCCGCCAGTTCACCATCTCTGAGGGCCATCTGATCCTCCGCCCCGACCAGCTGGAGGAGGAGTTCAAGGGCTGTCTGGATCTGGCCAAGTACTGCCTGAGCACTCTGGGCCTGCTGGATAAGTGCACCTTCCGCTTCTCCCAGTGGGATCCCGCCAACCCCGACAACAAATACGAGGGCAGCGCCGAGCAGTGGGAGGAGGCCCAGCGTGTCATGGGCCAGATCCTGGACGATCTGGGCGTCAAGTACGACATCGGCATCGACGAGGCCGCCTTCTACGGCCCCAAGCTGGATATCCAGTATAAGAACGTCTTCGGCAAGGAGGACACCCTGGTCACCATCCAGATCGATATGCTCCTGGCCCAGCGCTACGGCATGTACTATATCGACGAGAACGGCGAGAAGGCTCTGCCCTATATCATCCACCGCACCTCCATGGGCTGCTACGAGCGCACGCTGGCCTATCTGATCGAGGAATACGCCGGCGCTCTGCCCACCTGGATGGCCCCCGAGCAGGTCCGCTTCCTGCCGGTCACGGACCGCGCCGCCGACTACTGCGCAGACGCCGCCAAGGCTCTGGAGGCCCAGGGCTTCCGGGTGGAGGTGGACTACCGCAACGAGAAGATCGGCAAGAAGATCCGGGACGCCCAGCTGGAGAAGATCCCCTACATGGTGGTGGTGGGCGACCGGGATATGGAGAACGGCACCGTCTCCCCGCGCCACCGCGCCGACGGCGACCTGGGCGCCATGACCATGGACGAATTCTCCGCCCTGCTGCGTGAGGTCGTGGACACCAAGGCCAAGAAGTAAAAAACCATCTGCCCCCGGAATCCCCGTTCCGGGGGCATTTTATCCGACAGAAGGAGGGACCTCTATGAGAATCACCTGGTACGGACACGCCTGCTTCGGCGTGGAGTCCGAGGGCTACCGCATCGTGCTGGACCCCTATGAGAAGGTGCGGGGCTACGCCGACCCCCATCTCACCGCCAACGAGGTGCTGTGCAGCCACGACCACTTCGACCACAACTGCCGCGCCGCCGTCACGGTGGAGCCGGCGGCCTCCCCCTTCACGGTGGACACCGTGGCCACCTGTCACGATGATCAGGGCGGCAAACTGCGGGGGAAAAACACCGTCCACATCATGAAGGCCGAGGGTGTGACGGTGGTGCATTTGGGCGATCTGGGCCACCGGCTGACGGAGGCGCAGGCCGCGCCGCTTCGCGGCTGCGACGTGCTGCTGATCCCCGTGGGCGGCACCTATACCGTGGACGGTGCCGGCGCCAAGGCCGTGGCGGAGGCGCTGACTCCCCGGATTGTGGTGCCCATGCACTATCGCCGCGGGGATATCGGCTTTGAGAACATCGCTCCGCTGGAGGAGTTTCTCCGCCTGTTCCCGGCGGAGCAGGTCCATGAGCTGGACGGCAACAGCTTCGACGTGACGCCGGAGCTCTCCGGCGTGGTGGTGCCCCGCTATCAGGCATAAGGACGGCCCCCTTCGCGTAGGATGACGCGAAGGGGGCGTTTTTTGATGCGGGAGGAGAAGTGGTCGGCCTGGGAGACGGCGGGCCTGTTTGCGGTGCTGATCGCCGGCAATCTGCTGCACTTCGTCTATGGGTGGAGCGGCGGCAGCCCCACGGCCGCCATGTTCGCGGCCGTCAACGAGTCCGTCTGGGAGCACATGAAGCTGCTGGCCATGCCGTGGATCCTGTGGTCGGTGCTGGAGGTGCTGGCTCTGGGGAAGGAGGGCGCCGCCTTGCTGATGCCCCGGGCACTGGGGATGCTGACGGGTCTGGCTGCCATCCCGATGCTGTTCTATACCTACCGGGGCGTTACCGGCCAGGCCAACCACATGGTGAACATCGCCATCTTTCAGCTGGCGGTGCTGCTGGCCTTTCGGGTCACCCGAAGGCTGGCGCAAGGAGGCCGCTTTGCCGGAAAGTCATGGCAGATACTGGGGCTTTGTCTGCTTCTGGTCATCGGGGCGCTGTTCGTGAGGTGGACCTTCCATCCGCCCATGCTGCCCCTGTTTGCCGACGCCAGAACGGGACTTACGGGTATCCCGAAATAAAAAACCCCTCGCCACGTCCGCCGTGTTGTGCTACAATAGCAGAAAACGACGGGAGGTGAGGGGATGGAGCGTTTCGGCATCACGGCGACCTGGAAGGGTATTCCGCCGCTGGATCCGGATTTCTACCCCATGGAGCAGTTTTGCCGGGCCTTCCTGGCCACGGCGGACCGGGACGTGGGCATCGCCGTGGAGGGCGGCGCGCAGACGGCGGTATGCCGCACCCGCATCCACAGCGCCCCCACGGCGGCGGACCGGTTCTATATCGACCGCCTGGTGAAGACCCTGCTCTGGGTCCGGGGCGGCTGCCGGGTGATCACCACCGACGAGACGGTGTGGGCCTGGCTCCGGGACGACTACCGCCCGGGCGGCGCCCGGGCCTTTGACGCGTCGTTCATGGCCAAGACCTATGACCGGCCTTTCCGTGTGGAGCGGGCGGCGGAGCTTCCGCCTGCCCACTGCGAGCCCCGGCCTGTGAGTGCCGGGCTGAAGGGCTGCCGCATCGGCTTCGACGCCGGCGGCAGCGACCGCAAGGCGGCGGCCATACGGGAGGGACGGGTGGTCTATACCGAGGAGGTCCTCTGGGCGCCCAAGGACCACGGTGACCTGGGCTATCACTACCGGGAGGTGGTGGCGGCGCTGAAGAGCGCGGCGAAGCATCTCCCCCGGGTGGACGGGGTGGGCGTTTCCTCGGCGGGGATCCAGATCGGCGACCGCACGGGAGGTGCCAGCCTGTTTCTCAAGGTGCCGCCGGATGAGTTTCAAGCCCACGGCCGGGACCTCTATCTCCGGGCGGTGCGGGACACCTTCGGCCCCATCCCTTGTCGGGTGGTGAACGACGGCGACGTGGCCGCCCTCTCCGGCGCCATGGCGCTGAAGGAGGGCGGCGTGCTGGGCATCGCCATGGGCACCAGCGAGGCGGGCGGTTTCGTGGATGAGCACTTCTGCATCACCGGCTGGCTCAACGAGCTGGCCTTCGTGCCGGTGGACGTGTCCGCCCAAGCGCCCCGGGACGACTGGTCCGGCGACGTGGGCTGCGGCGCCAGCTACTTCTCCCAGGAGGGTGTGGTCCGCCTGGCGAAGCGGGCGGGCCTTGCTCTCAGCGGTGATACCCTGGCGGAGCGGCTGCGGGCGATGCAGGCATATATGGCCCGTGGCGATGAGCGGGCGGCGGCGGTCTATGAGACGCTGGGCGTCTGGCTGGGCCACGCCCTGGCGGGCTATGCCGGGCTGTACAGCTGCCGCCACGTGCTGCTGCTGGGCCGCGTGGTCAGCGGTGGCGGCGGCGAGACGGCGCTGGACGCCTGCCGGCGGACGTTGGCCGCGGATTATCCGGAGCTGACACTGGCCCTCCACCTGCCGGACGACGAGACCCGGCGGACGGGACAGGCGGTGGCGGCGGCGAGTCTGCCTGTGATCGAATAAAAAAACGGCATCGGGTGTTCCCGATGCCGTTTTCCATATTGCCGAGGGGTCAGATCGCATATTTTTTCCGGTATTCCTCATAGTGTTTGGTGAAGGAGGCGTCCCGCAGCTCCTTCACGCTGCTGAGGTACTCATGGGTGTCAAAGCTGTCGGATTTCAGCTCGATGAGGGCGACGGCAACGTTGGAGCAGTGGTCCGCCACCCGCTCGTAGTTGGTGATGAGATCGTTGAACACGAAGCCGTGACTCAGGGTGCATTCACCGCTCTTCAGCCGCTCCACGTGGTGCAGCTTCATCTCGTCACACAGACCGTCGATGATCTCCTCCAGAGGCTCCACACGGGCGGCCACACTGAGATCCCCGCTGACAAAGGCCTCCACAGACAGATGCAGGATCTCCTCGACAGCCGATTCCATCAACGCCAGCTCGTGGGCGGCGTCCCCGGAGAAGACCAGACCCTTCTCGTGGATCTCCCGGGCTGTCTCGGCGATGTTCAGGGCGTGGTCGGAGATGCGCTCAAAGTCGGAGATGGTGTGGAGATATTTGCTCACGTCCTCGCTCTGCTCGGTGGTGATGGACTTGGACGTGATCTTCATGAGGTAGGTGCCCAGCTTGTCCTCATACCGGTCGACGACGGACTCCATCTCCTCCACCCGGCGGAAGAGCTTGTCGGAATAATCGGTGCGCAGCGAGATGGCCTCCACCAGATTCTCCTCCGCCTTCCGGGCCATGGAGTTGGTGACCAGGCGGCTCTGCTCCACGGCCAGAGCCGGGTGCTGCAGGAAGCGCTCCTCCAGACGGTCCATATCCTCCTGCCCGTCGGTGTGGGTGTTTCGGTCGGGGATGATGCTGCAGACCATTTTTTCCAGAACGCCGATCACCGGCGCCAGCACGATCACCGTGCCCAGACGGAACAGGGTGTTCATCAGGGCGATGGAGACGGCGGTCATGGTCTTGGACAGGATGGGGAAGTGGAAGACGGCGTTGGCGCCGTAGAACAGGATGGACCAGATGATCACGCCCAGTACGTCGATGAGCAGGTAGGCCCAGGCGGTGCGCTTGCCGCCCACGCTGGCGCCCAGGGCGCTGAGCAGGACCGGCACGGCGGCACCGATGGCCACGCCCATGACAATGGGCAGGGCGATGTCAAAGGTGATGGCGCCGGTGATGGCCAGAGCCTGCAGAATACCCACGGCAGCCGAGGCGCTCTGGAGCACGCTGGTAAACAGGATGCCCACCAGGATGCCCAGCAGGGGGTTGGAGAAGGCGGTGAGGGCGTGGACGAACGCCTCGCTCTCCTTCAGCGGCGCCACAGCGCCGCTCATGGCGCTCATGCCGAACATCAGCACGGCGAAGCCCAGCATGATGTCGCCCACGTGGACGGTGGTCTGTTTCTTGCCTGCCATCCGCAGGATGATACCGGCGACGGCGATGATGCCGGTCAGCGTGGCGGTGGACAGCAGTTCCACCCAGCCCGATCCGGCGCCAAGACTGCTGAGGGCCACGATCCAGCCGGTGACGCTGGTGCCCAGAATGGCACCCATCACCACGCCGATGGCCTGGCGCACCTTCATCATGCCGGAGTTGACGAAGCCCACCACCATCACCGAGGTGGCGGAGGACGACTGGATCACGGCGGTGACGCCGGTACCCAGGAGAATTCCCTTCAGGGGTGTGCTGCTGAGACGATACAGGACCAGTTCCAGCTTGTTGCCGGCCACCTTCTTGAGGTTCTCCCCCATGAAGGCCATGCCAAACAGGAACAGAGCCACGCCGCCCAGCAGGGCAATATAGTCACTAACAGACATAGCGCATTCCCTCCCAATATACTATCTCCATTATATCGGGGCAAAAGGGCTGTGTCGAGGACAATTTTCGCAAAAAATGCGGAATTGTGACAGAAGATTTCCACCGTCGGGCGGCCTTGTCTTGTCTATCCCGCCGATTTTGACGGAACGGAGGAACTCGTCCTTGCAAAGGGCAGGGGCGGCAGGTATAATTAATTATTATTGTATCGATGTATCGATCCATCGGATTGCGGAGAACGATATGCTGAAAAAGTACGTGATTGTGTTTCTGGTGTCCATGGTGCCGCTGATCGAGCTGCGGGGCGCCATTCCCTACGGCGTCATGTTCGGCCTGCCCCTGTGGCAGACCTTCCTCATCGCCGCCGTGGGCAATATGCTGCCGGTGCCCGTCATCTATCTCTTCGCCCGGAAGGTGCTGGAGTGGGGCAAGGACAAGCCGGTGATCGGCAAGTTCTTTGCCTTCTGCCTGGAAAAGGGCCAGCGCGGCGGCGAGAAGCTCCAGGCCAAAGCCGGCCGGGGCCTCTTCTGGGCGCTGCTGCTGTTCGTGGGCATCCCCCTGCCCGGTACCGGCGCCTGGACCGGTACGCTGGCGGCCAGTATCCTGAACATGGGTCTGAAGAAGAGCACCCTGGCCTGTATGGGCGGCGTGCTGCTGGCGGGCTGCATCATGGGCCTTTTGAGCGTGCTGGGCGTCACCGCCTTCGGCACCATCGGCTGATCAACGCATAAAAAAGATGCCTCGGCTTTTGCCGAGGCGTCTATTTTTTATGTAACAGGTTCGGCATATTCCGGGCCGTTGCCCTGGTAGATGTTCTGCATCTCCCGGTCGATCTCGGAAATGGCGTCGGAGCAGAGCCGGAGCCGGGCGCTCTCGCTGTCGCTGAAGTCCCGGTCGGATTTGTAGCGCAGCTCGTGCTCCAGGCTTGCCCACATATCCATGGCGATGGTCCGCAGCTGGATCTCCACCGGCAGCTGCAGGGTCCCCTCGGAGATGACGATGGGTACGTCCACCACCAGATGGAGACTCCGGTAGCCGGATTCCTTGGGCTTCTTGATGTAGTCGGTCTCCCGGATGACCTTGAAGGATTCGTTGCGGGTCAGGAGGGAGCGGAGATAGTAGATGTCGTCCAGATAGTTGCAGATGACGCGGATTCCGGCCACGTCCTGGATGTGGGCGTAGATGTTGTCGATGGTCACCTCGTGACCCTGGCGCTTGAGCTTGTCGACGATGCTGTCCAGGGTCTTGATGCGGTATTCGATGTGGTGGATGGGGGAGTGATCGTACAGGCTGGCAAACTCCTCGTCCAGGATCTCCATCTGGGTCACGGCCACCTTCAGCGCGCTGCGGTAGAGATGATTTACCCGCACCATGCCCTGGGCCAGCTCGGCCTGCTCCGGCGTGGCGTTTTGCGGGACAGGGATCTCCCTGAGCCTAATGCTGCCGCTTTTTTCGATCATCATCCGATAAGACCTGCCTTATAAATAAGTATTTCTGTACGCTGGCTTTCGCCTCTCTTATCATAGCACAAGCGGGGCGGAGATATATGAACAAGTGGAAAACTTTTGGGCGCTACTCCTTGGGCAGCCACCGCCTGCGCACCAGACGGATCAGGAACAGAGCGCCCCGGACAAACAGCTCGATGGTCATGGCCACCCAGGCGCCCACCAGGCCGTACCGGGCGGCCAGCAGAGCCGTCAGCGGGATACGGACGCCCCACATGCTGACGAAGTTGAGGATGGTGGAGGGCAGGGTGCTGCCGGCACCCTGAAACACGCCGCAGGCCACGATGGAGGCGGCGTACATGGGCTCCGCCAGAATGACGATCCGCAGCACCCGTGTGGCCAGAGCCACCACGGCCGGATCCGGGGTGAGGATGCCTACGATCACCGGCGCGGCCGCGTAGAGGACCACGGCGGCCAGCCCCTGGATCACCATGGCCAGGACGGTGGTGAGCCAGCCCAGGCGATAGGTCAGGTCGCGGCGCTTGGCGCCCACGCTCTGGCCCACCAGCGTGGCGGCGGCGGTCTGGATGCCGTAGCCGGGCATGTAGCACAGGGCCTCGGCGGTGACGGCAAAGGAGTTGGCGGCAATGGACACCGTACCCAGGGGGGCGATGATGCTCATATTCACGATTTGGGCGGAGCACATGAGGATCCGCTCCGCCGCCACCGGCAAGGCGATCTTCACACCCTGCCGCAGCTGCTCCGGCACGAAGCGGAGCTTCTCGCCCCGCCGCAGCCGGAGGGCCGGGGACCGCCGCAGCAGGAAATAGGTCAGCAGCAGGGCTCCCACCCCATGGGACAGCATGGTGCCCAGAGCGGCGCCGGTGACGCCCAGCCCCGCGCCGGGGACGGTGATGCCGTGGAAGGTACGGGTGGGGAAGATCAGCAGGGCGTTGAACACCACGTCCAGAATGCACATCATCACCATGAGGATGCTGGGCGTGCGCATATTGCCGCTGGCCTGGAGCATGCCGCCGCTGATGTTGGACAGCTGGATCAGCGGCAGAGACAGGGCGAAAATAAGAAAGTAATCCGTGGCGTGGGCGTGGATGGACGGATCGGCCCGGAGCCAGCCCGGCAGAGGCACGGCGATGGCGGCGCCCACGGCCATGAGCAGCGCCGAGAAGAGAAGGCAGACGGCGAAGCACTGCTTCATCAGGTTCCGGGCGTCGGCCTCATCCCGGGCGCCGATGCGCTGGGCCACCTGCACCGTAAAGGCGATGGCAGCGGCGGAGGTGAGCCCGCCAAAGAGCCAGGTGGTGGAGGACACCAGCCCGATGGAGGCGGAGTCGGCAGCGCCGAGACGGCCCACCATGGACGCGTCGATATACTGCATGATGATGGAGGAGAGCTGGGCCAGGATGGCCGGGATGCTCAGCCGCAGCGTCAGCGACACCTGCTGCTGCCACGTCAGCTCCTCTCCCTGGCGCAGCCGCGCCAGATGGTCCTGCTTCATTCTGCCACCTCTTTCCGTCCTGAAACCGGGAAATATCTTGACCGTACGGCCGAAATACATTATATTATTGACGAATGACAGCGTCAAGTCTGTTCCCGGGGCGCGCCCCGTCATCAATGAAAAAACAGGAGGCCAAGAACACATGAAGAAGACCGTATTGCGCAAGTATGCCCAGCTGATCGCCCGCATGGGCGTGAACGTCCAGCCGGGCCAGGAGGTATTTATCCGCGCGGGCCTGGATCAGCCGGAGTTCGTGAAGATGTTGGTGGAGGAGTGCTATAAGTGCAAGGCCGGCAAGGTGGTGGTGGACTGGAACTACCAGCCCCTGGAGAAGCTGCACTACCGCTATCGCACCCAGCGCAGCCTCAACAAGATGGACGAGTACGAGGAGGCCCGCTGGAAGCACTATGCCGACGTGCTGCCCTGCCGTATCTTCCTGGAGTCCGATGACCCCGACGGTCTCAACGGCATCAACCAGACCAAGATGACCAAGGCCATGCAGGCCCGCTACCCCATCATCAAGGGCTACCGGGACCAGATGGAGAACAAGTACCAGTGGTGCATCGCCGCCGTGCCCGGCGAGGCCTGGGCCAAGAAGCTGTTCCCCGGCGTCCGGGCCAGCCAGGCCGTGGAGAAGCTGTGGCAGGCCATTCTGGACACCTGCCGTGTATGGGACGATCCTGTGGCCGAGTGGGAGAGGCACAACAAGTCCCTCCGGGATCACTGCGCCTATCTGAACTCCCTGCACATTGAGAAGCTTCACTATACCTCCTCCAACGGCACCGAGCTCACCGTGGGCATGATCCCCCAGGCCCGGTTCTGCGGCGGCAGCGAGGAGTCCCTCCAGAACATCGTCTTCAACCCCAACATGCCCACCGAGGAGTGCTTCATCTCCCCCATGAAGGGCGAGGCCGAGGGCATCGTCTATTCCACCAAGCCCCTGTGCTATCAGGGCCAGCTGATCGAGAACTTCTGGATCCGCTTCCATGAGGGCAAGGCCGTGGAGTGGCACGCCGAGCGCAACGAGGACCTGCTGACCAAGATCATCACCATGGACGAGGGCAGCGCCTATCTGGGTGAGTGCGCGCTGGTCCCCTACGATTCCCCCATCAACAACACCGGCCTGCTGTTCTACAACACCCTGTTCGATGAGAACGCCGTCTGCCATCTGGCCCTGGGCAAGGGCTTTGCCGACACCATCGAGGATTTCCAGAACAAGAGCCTGGACGAGGTCCGCGCCCTGGGCGTCAACGAGTCCATGGTCCATGAGGACTTCATGATCGGCGCGGCCGACATGAGCATCGACGCCATCTGTGAAGGCGGCAAGGTGGTTCCCATCTTCCGCAACGGCAACTGGGCGTTTTAAGATCAGCAATCTGGGGCATGCCGGCGGATGACGACCGGCAAGGACCCGATGAGGTGAACAACGGAAAAGAGCCGCCCCGCAGGGGCGGCTCTTTTTTGCCTTATGATCGCGGTCAGCCTGCCTGCTCCGCCGGGAACTGGCGACCGGTGTGGTCGATGGTGTAGTCCCCGGTGTAGATCAGCTGGGAGATGGGCACCACCGTGTAGCCGTCGTTGATGAGCTTTTCCAGGATCCGGGGCAGGGCCTCGGGGGTGTGGAGGGCGGCGTTGTGGAAGAGCACGATGCTGCCTGGCGCCACCTGCGACGTGACCCGGCGGTAGATGGTGTCCGCGTCGTAGTCCTTCCAGTCCAGACTGTCCACGTCCCACTGGATGGGCTCCATGCCGATGGAGCGGACGGCGGAGATCACGTGGTCGTCGTATTCGCCGTAGGGGCAGCGGATGAGGGTGGGCGTCTTGCCGGTGACGGCGGCGATCCTCTCATTGGCGGCGTTGAGATCCGCCACGATCTGGTCGGAGGAGAGGCTGTTGTAGTGGTCGTGGTGGAGGGAGTGGCTCATGACCTCGTGCCCGGCGTCGGACAGGGCCTTGGCCGACTCGGGGTATTTTTCCACCCAGTCGCCCACCACGAAAAAGGTGGCCTTGATGTCGTACTTGGCCAGAATATCGATGAGGGTCTGGGTGTCCTCGTTGCCCCAGGCGGCGTCAAAGGAGATGGAGCAGACCTTCTGGTCCCGTTCCACCGAGTAGATGGGCAGCTGCCGCTGTGCGGCGGCGGCGCTGACCGCCGTGGGCATGCTGACCAGCCAGAAGATGCCGCCTGAGAGCACCAGGGCCGCCAGAATCAGGAGATGTTGCCGCCGCAGCAGCAGGATCTTCACCGAGCGATTGTTCATAGACTTCCCGTCCCTTCCCGTTTTTGCGCCGAAAAGGCGGCGCAGCTCCGGCGTCTTTCGGCTTCCATAGCCTATGCGGGGCCAGCGGGGAATATGAAAAAGCACCCCGCGCTGGAGCACTTATCTGCGCGGTCAAAGTCCGGGACAGAGGGAGGTCTGTTGCATTTTCTCTGCCGGACTCCTATAATTAAGGGGAAGAAAAAACAACAGAGGCGGGGCATATGGAGCAATTCGATTTTCGGCAGATGAGTTTTTATCAGATCTGGATCCGCAGCTTCTGCGACGGAAACGGCGACGGCATCGGCGATCTGTACGGCGTCTATGAGAAGCTGGACTATATCCGCGCCCTGGGGGTGGACGGGATCTGGTTCAGCCCCATCTACCCCTCGCCCAATGCGGACTACGGATACGACGTCTCCGACTACAAGAACATCCACCCCGACTACGGCACGCTGGAGCAGTTTCAGAAGGTGCTTTGCCGGGCCCATGAGCTGGGCCTGAAGGTGATCCTGGATCTGGTGATCAACCACACCTCCGACGAGCACCCCTGGTTCAAGGAGAGTCGGAAGGGGCGGGACAACCCCTACAGCGACTACTACATCTGGCGTGACCCGGTGATCAGGCGGCGGAAGAGGCGGCACCCCAACAACTGGTCCAGCCAGTTCGCCGGCCCCGCCTGGGAGTACGATGAGCAGCGGCAGCAGTACTACCTGCACCTCTTCGACCGGAAACAGCCGGATCTGAACATGGACAATCCCCGGGTGCGACAGGAGATCAAGAGCATCATGCGCTTCTGGCTGGACATGGGCGTGGACGGCTTCCGGGAGGACGTCATCACCTTCATCTCCAAGGATGAGCGGCTGCCCAACGGCTTGCCGCTGCTGCCGGTGATCAACGGCATGCCCTTCTATAAGGACGGCCCCAACATCATGCGCTATCTGGCGGAATTCCGGGCGGTGGCCCGGGAATACGGCGCCATCCAGATCGGCGAGGCGCCCATGACCGGCGTGAAGTCGGCGCTGCGCTACGTGGCCGGCGAGGACCGGGTGCTGGACATGATCATCCAGTTTGATCCCATGATGGCGGACTGCTTCCTGACGGAGTATCTGCACCACAGATTCTCCCTGCGGAAGCTGAAGCGGGCCTTCTCCCGCTGGCAGGTCGGTCTGGCCGGCAGGGCGTGGAACGCCCTGTACCTGGAAAATCACGACCACCCCCGCGTCATCAGCCGCTACGGCAGCACCCGCTTCTGGCGTGAGTCCGGCACCATGCTGGCCGCCGCCTATCTCTTCCAGCAGGGCTGCCCCTTTATCTACCAGGGCCAGGAGATCGGCATGACCAACATCCACCTGCCCACCATCGACCACTATCTGGACGTGGCCTCCAAGAACATCTACCACATGTTCCACCGCCGCGAGCCGGAGGAGAAGCGGATGCGCCGCATCCACCTGTCCAGCCGGGACTCCGCCCGGACGCCGGTCCAGTGGACCGACGGGCCCAACGCCGGCTTTTCCCCGGTGGAGCCGTGGTTCTACGTCAATCCCAATTACCGGGAGATCAACGCGGCTGCCCAGGAGGGGCAGGAGGACAGCATCCTCAACTTCTACCGCAGGGCCCTGGCCCTGCGAAAGAGC
Source organism: uncultured Eubacteriales bacterium (assembly GCA_900317425.1). Taxonomy (GTDB): domain Bacteria; phylum Bacillota; class Clostridia; order Oscillospirales; family Oscillospiraceae; genus Vescimonas. Next base: position 72,350 of record ONGR01000004.1, read on the forward strand.
AGTGAGGTACTGCGCCGGGGGGACTACCGGGAATACTGCCGCCGCAGCCGGAAACTCTATATGTATGAGCGGACGTGGCAGGGACAGCGGATCCTGGTGATCTGCTCCTTCTTCCCCGGCGACCAGACCTACAAGCTGCCCGGCGGCTGGGATGCAGCTCATGCGGAGCTGCTGCTGGACAACTACACCGACGCTGGCCGCATCGGCGCGCTGCGCCCCTACGAGGCCCAGGTGTTCCGATGGGACGGCTCACCGGGCCGTACATAAAAGAAAAAACCGCGCTCCGGAGAATTCTCCGGAGCGCGGTTTTTGCTTTGTAAACTTAGTGGTTCTTGCGGGCCTTGCGCAGGGCGATGATGCGGTTCATCTCGTTGTAGACGATCATGAAGCCCTCGTCCACGCCCATGCCGGGCTTGGCCAGGATCTGCACGGGCTGGGTAGCCATGGCGCAGTTGACGCACACCTGGGCGCTGCGGTCGGTCTCGTTGCAGGTGCCGCCCTGATAGGCGCCGATGCCCTTGGCCTTGCAGTAGAGAACGGCCTCGATGGTGTTGTTGATGCCGCCCAGATCGGGGGTCTTGATCTGGACCATGTGGCCGGCCTTGTTGTCGGCGAAGAGCTTGATATCCTCCAGGGTGTTGCACCACTCGTCGGCCACCAGCTCCACGTTGATGCCCCGGTCATCCAGCTCCTTGGTCAGACCGGCCAGAGCGATCATCTGGGTCTCCCGGTCGCAGTCGCAGTCCATGGGGCCCTCGATGCGCAGGTGGAAGGGCTTGGCGATCTCCTCCAGCTTGGCCAGATAGTCGGCCATGGCCTTGTAGTTGTTGTTGCCGAAGGCGGCGCCGATGGTGCCGTAGACGTCGATGTGCAGGACGGGCATGTAGCTCTCGTCGGTGCGCATGGTCAGGATGCGGTCGCGGAGCCAGCCCACGTACTCAGCCAGCTTCTCGCCGTTGCGGCCCAGCTTGGTGTCCACGTTGTTGATGAGGGCGTGAGGCAGGACCTGGGCGCCCTTGATGATCATCTTGTCGGCGTTGTCATAGCGGTCGTCGCCGGACTGGGTGAAGATGGGGATGGGGGTCTCGGACACGGTGCAGCCGTACTCGTCGGCCACCACCTCGCACATGAGACGGCCGGTAGCCTTGGCCACGGCGTCCAGGATGGCCTGGGACACGCCGTAACGGATGGCGGTGTGCAGGCGCTTGCCCTCCACCTCGATGGCCTCCATCATGGCGCACAGGCCGCGGAAATCGTCGGCCTCCTTGCCCACCAGCTGGGGCTTGATGTACTTGTCGATGATGGGGATGAAGTCCCGGGCCAGGAACAGGGGATCCCGTCCGCCGGCGCCGGAATACTGCACGGCGGCGCAGTCGCCGTAGGCGATCTGGCCGTCCTCCAGCACCAGCATCACGGAGATGGACTCACCGGCCTGACGGACGGAGGTAAAGCCGTCGGTGACAGGCTCGCCCACGTAGAACACGCCGTCGTGACCGGCGCCCTTCTTGATGGCGCGCTGATCGTCAAAATAGAAGCCGGTGCGGCCGGGGGAACAGATGACGTCAACAATTTTCATGGTAAATAATCCTCCTATCAAATACCTTCTGTGGTTCTGCTCACGTTACTCAGTTGCGGGGACGGCCCACCAGGCGGCCCTTGCCGATGGCGTACACGTCATCGATGACCATCTGGAAGGAGGCGGCGCGGTGCTCGAACTTGGCGCGCTCGGCGATCTTGGCGGCGTGGAAGTCCTTCAGATCCTGGGTGAAGGGCAGGTGACCGGTGTTCAGGATGCGGACGGCGCCGTCGTTGTCGCGGCAGGGCAGCATCAGACCGGCATTGGCCCGGCAGGGAGCGAAGGGAACGTCCAGCACGCCGGCCTCAACGCCGCGGCACACGCCGATGGCGATATCGCCCTTGCCCAGCTCGAAGCACTTGTCCACGATGCAGCGGGTCTCCTGGCGGATGATCTCCATCTCCTCGGCCAGGTGATTGTCGTGGAAGGACTGGTCGGCCATCATGTTCACCACCTGCTTGGTGCAGCGCAGGCCCTGGGCGTTGGCCTCCATGGTGGGGATGCCCACGGCCTCGTGGGGACTCTTGACGATGACCTTGGTGGCGCCGGACAGAGCGGCGATCAGACTGCCGGTGGCGATGACGCCGAAGGCCTTGGCCTCATCGGCGGGGAAGCCGCCCATCCACTGGTGGAGCACCGTGGTGACCACCACGTCGTTGTAGCCGTACTTCTGGAGATACTCGTCGGTGAGCTGCTCCAGGACGCGGATGGCGGCGATATCCTGCACCAGGTTGCCGCACTGGCCGTAACCCACGGTGATGTTCTTCACGCCCTGCTCGGCGGCCAGCAGCGCCTCGATGATGGCGGCGGCGTGGGAGATGCAGGGGGGCACCAGCGTGCCGGTCAGGGGGCCGTAGGGCTCCCGGTTGATGGAAACGCCCATCTCCTCATAGAGACCGGTCAGACGGTCCACGTACTGCCAGTCGCGGATGGTGCGCTCCATGGGGATGTTCTTGCAGTAGGGCAGGTTGTAGGAGATGCCGCCGCCCTCATAGCTGGTGAAGCCGCCGGCATAGGTGATCTCCGTCAGCAGACGGGCGTCGGGGGTGCCGTGACGCACCTGCAGGGGGGTATGGACGCTCTCGATGACGCGGCGGCAGCCCTCCACGCCGTGGTTGACGGCCGGAAAGCCGTTGAGCATGGCGCGGCCCAGGCGGATGGACTCCTTGATGCCGTTCTCCGCCTCCTCGTAGCGGTTCTGGCGGGTGTAGCTGTCGATGGTGGTGGGCAGCAGGTCGGCCTCGCCCTCCTTCTCCAGGTACTGCATCAGCTTGATGTGCTCCTCGATCACGGGCACACCGGCGCGGGGCTGAACCAACGTCTTGTGCGCGGCCTTGGCGGCCACCAGCTTCTTGGAGAAGATGCACTCTTCGGGCATGGCCTTGTGATAATCCACGGCCTCCTGCAGATCCACGGCCGCACCGGTGGGCCACTGGGCCAGGACTTCCTGCCGCAGACGGGCAAACTCGTCATCGGGAATTCGTTTGTTCTGGATATCCATTGTTTTCCAGCTCCTTTTTTAAGATTCGCAGTGCTGTCTGCGGATAGTGAGAGGACAGAAGTCCCATGGCTGCGATGATGTAGGCGCGATCCACCCGGATCTCCGCCTGCTTGGGACGCAGGGAGGCGGGATTGGCCGGATCGAACAGGGCGTGGGCGGCGATCTCCGCCGTCCGCTTGGTGTGGATCAGACTGCCGCCGGTGACGATGACCTGGCGGACCTCCGTCAGATTCTTGCCGGACTGGACAAACGTCTGGCCCATCATGGTGAAGGTCTCCTCGATGGTGCCGGCGTGGCGGCTGACCGCCGTCTCGATGGCCAGGGAGGCCAGGGCGTAGTCCAGAGCCTCCAGCTCGGCGTCGTCGCCGGGGACCACGTCGGTGTGAGTGCCCAGATAGTCCACCAGCTCCCGGACCCGCTCTACCGTCAGACCGGACAGAGCGGCCACGGCGTTGATGCCGGCGGCGTCCACGATGCCGTGGATGCTGTAGCGCATGCCGATGTCGCCCTCCACGGTCCGCTTGGCGTAGGGCTCGGGCAGGCCCTTGTAGACGGTGTTCATCTGCCGGGGCATGCCGTCGGCAATGGAGTAGACGTCGGTGGTGGCGCCGCCCACGTCCACGGCGATCAGATCGCCGATGCCGTCCTCGCCGTCGCAGCCCTGGGCCAGCAGGGTCATGGCCTGGAGCACGGCGGAGGGCGTGGGCATCATGATGTCATCCAGCAGCTCCGCCGCGTGGCTGAGCCCCTTGGCCTGGATGATGCGCTTGAGGAAGATCTCCCGGATCTGCTTCTGGGTGGGCTCGATGTTCAGCACGCCGAACTTGGGCATCACGTTGTCGCAGATATGTACGGTGCAGCCTTCCAGGATCCGCTGGCACTCCCGTGCCGCCGTCCGGTTGCCCGCCACCACGATGGGGAAGGTGGGGGACAGCGTGGCCAGCATGCGGGCGTTGTGGAGGATGCAATCGGTGTTGCCGCCGTCCGTGCCGCCCACCAGCAGGAAGATGTCGGGCTTGATGGCCCGGATCTCGTCCAGATCGTCCTCCGTCAGCTGGAAGGAGTAGACCTTGATGACCTTGGCGCCGGCGCCCAGACTTGCCAGCCGGGCAGCCTCGCTGGTCAGCTCCGGCACGAGGCCGCTGGTGATCATCCGCAGGCCGCCTGCGGCGGAGGAGCAGGCATAGGTCTCGGCAAAGGTCAGCTTGCCGCAGGTCTTTTCCAGCTCGGCCAGGGCGTTGCGCAGGCCGTCGTTGATATCGCTTTCAATGGTGGTGTAGGAGGCGGCGGTGCCCAGGATCTCCTCCCCCTCCACGTCCACGGCGGTCACCTTGGTGTAGGTGCTGCCGAAGTCAATGAGCAATACGGGTTTCATGCCGCTTATTCCTTGTCGTCCAGCAGCTCGTGGAGAGCGGCGATGGTGGTCTCGGGAGGCGTTCCGGGAGGGAAGGCCCGGTCAAAGCCCATGGCCTTGAAGCGCTTCTCCACTTCCTCGAAGGACTGCTTGCCGATGACGATGTTGCCGCCCACCAGCAGGGGGATGCCCTTCAGGCCGGCCTCGTCGCACTTCTCGCGCATGCCGCGGCAGTCCAGCTCGCCCTGTCCGTACAGGGAGGAGATCACGATGGCGTCGGCGTTGGCCTCGATGGCGGCGGCGATGTACTCCTCCTGGGAGACCATCACGCCCAGATTGACAACGTCAAAGCCGGCCTCGGTAAAGGCGTGGTAGAGGATCTTGTTGCCGACGGCGTGGACGTCTGCGCCGATGACGCCGATGACAAGCACTTTTTTGCGCTGGGTGTTTTCCATGTCTGCATACCTCAATTCAATGGTGATCTATTGGGATTTTTAGCGAAATGGTGTTCCATTTTTATAAGATAAGTGGAAGGATAGCTTATGTCAAGAACAATGTTCCTGTTTGGGACAGAAAGTTTTCCGGATCATACTCTCGCCCTGTCCCGCAGGCCCTCGATCCGCTCCAGCAGGTACATCAAAGACCCCTCGTCCACCTGGTAGCGGCAGCGGATCAGCGGGTGTCCGGCACCGAAATCCTGGAGGCGCTGCAGGACGTCCCGGGTGCAGTATCTCTCAAAGCCGTCGGGGACGGCCAGGGCGTCAAGACCCGCCAGATAGGCGTCCAGGCCCTCGGCCTTGTCCAGCAGTCGGGGAGACAGGACCTCCACGCTCTCGGTGTAGGCGGTGCAGACCGGGCGGATCAGCTCACCGAACCGGCTGCTCCGGCAGAGGATGCCCAGGCGCTGACCGGCCGTCAGCTTCAGCAGCTGGGCGGCGCTGTGGGGCGTCAGGCTCAGGGCCACTCTGGCGATCTTCTCCTGTTGGGAGATGATGTCCTTCAGCACGTCCGCGTGCTCGGCGCTGGTGACGATGAGATCCACGTCCTCGCCGATGCGGTATGGGTACTCCTGTACGTCCTTGAGCAGATGGGCCTGGAGATCGGCGGGGCCGGCGGCCTCATAGAGCTGATCCAGCAGCTGGGACAGCGTCTCGGGATTGCACTCCACCACGGCGATCTTCAGATCGTCCCGGGCGGCGGAGCGCTGCCGCAGCTTGAGATTGAGGAAGATGTTGACCTCCGTCAGAGAGAAGTCCAGCTCCTCCATGGTGTCCAGCATCCGATCGATGGCCGCCATGGCCCGCTCCTTGCGGCTGTCGGAGGAGGCGGGCTGATAGCAAACGAAGGTGCCCCGGCCCTGCGCCTTTCGGACGGCGCCCAGCCGTTCCAGCTCGTCATAGGCGCGTTTCACGGTGCCCCGGGCCACGTTCAGCTGTTCCGCCAGATCTCTCACGGTGGGCAGCTTGGTGTCGGCGCCCAGCGTTCCATTTTTGATCCGGGTCAGGATCACGTCCACCAGCTGCCGGTAGATAGAGATATCCTGTTCCGGGTGCAGCTGGTACAGCTCCGACATGTGAGCCACCTCCTTTGCTGTGATCTGCTGCAGGGGGATGATTGCGGGATGGGGATTTACTGCAAGCTCTCCAGATAGGCGGTCCGACCGGTCTCGTAGAGGTTGTTGCCCTGGCTGTCGATGATGACGACGGCGGGGAAATCCTCCACCTCCAGACGGCGGATGGCCTCGGCGCCCAGGTCCTCATAGGCGATGACCTCGGCCTTCTTGATGCACTTGCTCAAAAGGGCGCCGCAGCCGCCGATGGCGCCGAAGTAGACGGCGCCGTGCTCTTTCATGGCGGCGATGACCTCCGGCCCCCGCTTGCCCTTGCCGATCATACCGGTCTGGCCCTGGGCGATGAGGGTGGGGCTGTAGGCGTCCATGCGGTAGGAGGTGGTAGGCCCGGCGGAGCCGATGGCCTGTCCCTCCTTGGCGGGGGTGGGGCCGACGAAATAGATCACGGCGTCCTGGATATCCAGGGGCAGCTCCTTGCCCTGGGCCACCAGCTCGCACAGCCGCTTGTGGGCGGCGTCCCGGGCGGTGTAGATCACGCCGGAGATCAGACAGCTGTCGCCGGAGCGGAGCTTGCGGGCCTCCTCACGGCTGAGGGGGGCGGTTACTTTGATGGCCATGTCACAGCACCTCCGTTTTGTGGCGGGTCACGTGGCAGTTGATGTTCACGGCCACCGGCAGACCCGCGATGTGGGTGGGACCGTGCTCAATGTTGACGGCCAGGGCGGTGGTCCGGCCGCCGAAGCCCTGGGGGCCGATGCCCAGCGCGTTGATCTTGTCCAGCATCTCCCGCTCCAGGTCGGCGTAGAAGGGGTCCTCACTGCGCTGATCCACGCTGCGCATCAGCGCCTTCTTGGCCATATAGGCGGCCTTGTCGAAGGTGCCGCCGATGCCCACGCCCACCACGATGGGGGGACAGGGGTTGGGACCGGCCTCCTCCACCACCTTGACAATGAAGTCCTTGACGCCCTGGAGGCCGTCGGAGGGCTTGAGCATCTTGATCTGGCTCATGTTCTCGCTGCCGAAGCCCTTGGGGGCCACGGTGATCTTCAGCTGATCGCCGGGGACCAGATCGTAGTAGATCATGGCGGGGGTGTTGTCGCCGGTGTTGACCCGGTTCAGAGGATCGGCCACCACGGACTTGCGGAGGTAGCCCTCTGTGTAGCCCCGGCGGACGCCCTCGTTCACGGCGCCCTCGATGCTGCCGTTGACGTGGACGTCCTGCCCGATCTCCAGAAACACGCAGGCGACGCCGGTGTCCTGGCAGATGGGCTGGTTCCGCTCGTCAGCGATGTGATAATTCTCGATAATGCGCTCCAGGATCTCCCGGCCGGGGGCCCAGGGCTCGCTCTCGCAGCTGTGCCGGATGCACTGGCGCATGTCCTGGGGCAGGTGGCAGTTGGCCTCAATGCACAGCCGGGCCACGGTATCGGTGATCCGGGCGGCGTCGATTTCTCTCATCATAGCCACCTCACTTGGCGTCCACGCCGCGGATGGTATCCAGCAGCGTGCCGTCGCGGTAGATCACGTTGGCCACCACCCGGTCGCTGTGACTGATCCGGCGGGGCGTGCCGGTGATGCGCTCGGCCTTTTCCTTCAGCTCGTGGATATCCACCACCGGCAGGCCCGCGTCCACCAGACGCTGGCGCAGCTCGGCGTTCTTGGGGTTGACGGCAATGCCGCCCTGGGTGACCAGCACGTCGATGTCCCGGCCCGGGGTGGAGATGCAGTTGACCCGATCGGTGACGATGGGCAGGCGGGCACGGAACATAGGGGCGATGATCATGGCCAGCTTGGCGCCGGCGGCGGTGTCGCTGTGGCCGCCGGAGCCGCCCATGATGTAGCCGTTGGAATCGGTGTGGACATTGACGTTGAAGTCGGTGTCCACCTCGGTGGCGCCCAGTATCACCACGTCCAGACTGTTCACCACGGCGCTGCGTGCGCTGGGGCTGGCGTAGTGAGAGGCGGAGATCTCCTGGTGGCGGGGATTGGTGCGGATGGACTCCACAGCCTTCAGATCGAAGCACTGCACGTCCATCAGGGACTCGAAGCAGCCCTCGTTGAGCATATCCACCATGTAGCCGGTGATGCCGCCGCAGCCGAAGCTGCCGTGGATGTTCTCCCGGAGCATGATGTCCTTGAGGTACTTGGCGGCGGCCAGAGAGGCGCCGCCTGCGCCGGTCTGGAAGGAGAAGCCGTCCTTCAGCAGGCCGGAGTGACGGATCACCTGGGCGGCCAGATCGGCCATCACCAGACCCACCGGGTCACGGGTGATCTTGGTGGTGCCGGACACGATGCCGTTGGGGTCGCCGATGGCGTCCACGGTCACCACGTAGTCCACGTGGGTCTCGGGGATGGACCAGTCCAGCAGGGGATAGGGCACCAGGTTGTCGGTGATGACCACCACCTTCTTGGCGTTCTCCGCGTCGGGATAGGCGTAGCCCAGACTGCCGCAGGCGCTCTTGCCGTACTTGCCGGAGCAGTTGCCCATGCCGTCGGCGGCGGGAGCAGCGATGAAGGCCACGTCGATGGGGGTGCGGCCCAGCTCGATGTCGCTGGGGCGGCCGCCGTGGGTGCGGAACTCCACGGGATCGTCCAGGATGCCGCGGGAGATGGCCTTGCCGATGGTGCCGGACATATAGTCGGTCTGCAGATGGGTGACCACGCCGTTTTCAATGTGCTGCAGCAGGGGGGCGTGGATGTCGAAGAGGGAGCTGGCATTGACGGTCAGATCCCGGATGCCCATCTGGGCGATCTCCGCCATCACCATGTTCAGCACGTAGTCGCCGTTGCGCAGGTGATGGTGGAAGGAAACGGTCATGCCGCTTTTCAGGCCGGAGAGCTCGATGGCCTGGCGCAGGGAGGAAACGACTTTGTTATTCATGATGTACCGCCTTTCCCACACCCATCTCCTCGGCCATGGCAATGGTCTGCTGTGCCCGGGCCACGATGGGTGCGTCGATCATCTTGCCATGGAGCGCGATGGCGCCGCGGCCCTGCTCGTGGGCCAGCCGGATGGCGTCCATGACCTCGTATGCGTAGTCAATGTCCTTCTGGGAGGGGCTGAACACCTCGTTGATCACACCCACGTGGCGGGGGGAGATGGAGGCCTTGCCGGTAAAGCCCAGGGATTTGGCGTATTCGGCGTCCACCCGGATGCCCTCGTCGTCGTTGACGTCGGTGAAGGGGGTGTCGTACACGTCCACCTCGGCGGCACGGGCCGCCACCACCATGCGGCTGCGGGCGTAGTTGATCTCGGCGCCGCCCTTGGTGCGCTTGCAGCGCAGATCGGCGGTGAGATCCTCGGCGCCCAGGAAGATGGCCGCCACGCGCTTGCTGGCGGAGGCGATCTCATAGGCGTTCTCCACGCCCAGAGCCGTCTCGATCAGGGGCATGAGGCGCACGGTGTTGGGCTCGTAACCCAGCCGCTGCTCCACCTCGGACATGTAGGCGTCCGCCGTCAGCACGTCACGGGCGCAGCCGGTCTTGGGCAGCATGATGAGGTCGGGCTTCTGGGTCATGATCTGATCCAGATCCTTTTTCCAGTAGTCGGTGTCGATGGAGTTGATGCGCACGATGATCTCGCAGCGGCGCAGATCCATGTACTTCATGGTGTTGCGCACCAGATTCCGGGCGGAATCCTTCTCGTCGGGGGACACGGCGTCCTCCAGATCGAAGATCAGGGCGTCAGCGCCCAGATAGGCGCCGTTGATCAGCAGGTTCGGCGTATTGCCGGGAATAAACAGCATGGAACGTCGCATGACTTACTCTCCTTTCCCGCGCATGACAGCGGTTTCGACTCTGGCGCGGATGACGCAGTCCAGAGCGCCCCGGTCGGCGATGGAAACGTTGGCGTCGGTCACGCCGAACTCGGCCAGCACCTCCTGCACCAGGTCCCGGATGCTCTGCCCGAACTGCTGCTCCACCACGGAATCCAGCGTCAGCCGGATCCCCCCGTTGCCGGGCTCGATCTCCACGTAGACGTCGCTGGACTCCAGCGTGCCGGCGGAAGCTTTTTTGATGATCTCCATTTACAGCTGCTCCTTTCTGAAGCTTGTACTATAACAATTTTGCCGTATAGTATAATACAATACTCCGCAGGGGATTTCAACCTTTTTTTGCCGCTTTTACCTTTTCAAATAGAAAAAACTACGGTATACTGGACGAAAAGAAGTAAACCGAGAGAGCGAGGTGATAGGGATGGACCTGGAAGGCGTGGCGCGCATGCGTGAGAGTCAGCGCGCCGCCTGGCGCGCGCTGCTGGAATCGGAGGGCCTGCGCCCGGAAAATGAGGCGGAATACACGGTGCTCCTCTGGGACGGGGATACGCTGGCAGCCACCGGCGCCCGGGACGGCAGCGTGCTGAAGTATATCGCCACGTCGGCGGGCCATCAGGGCGAGGGGCTCAGCGCCACCGTGCTGACGGAGCTGCGCAAGGAGGCCTTTTCCCACGGGATCGACCACCTGTTTCTCTACACCAAGCCGAAAAACCGCTGGATGTTCGAGGATCTGTTCTTCTATCCGGTGGCCCGGACGGAGGACGTGCTGCTGATGGAGAACCGCCGCCATGGCGTGACCGACTTCGTGGACGCCCTGGCCCGGCCCGGTGTGCCGGGCGTGACCGGCGCGGCGGTAATGAACTGCGACCCCTTCACCCTGGGGCACCGGTATCTCATCGAGACCGCCGCCGCGGAATGTGAGCGGGTGTACGTGTTCGTGCTGTCGGAGGACAAGGGCCGATTCCCGGCGGCGGACCGGTTGGAACTGGTGCGGCAGGGTACGGCGGATCTCCCCAACGTGATCGTCTGTCCCACAGGGCCGTATCTCATCTCCCGGGCCACGTTCCCCACGTATTTCCTCCGGGATGCCGGAGCCGCCGCGGAGATCAAGTGCCGGCTGGACATGGAGATCTTTGCCGCCCATTTTGCGCCCCGATTGGGCATCACCCGCCGCTACGTGGGCACGGAGCCTCTGTCCCCCGTCACGGCGGCCTATAACCGGGCCATGCAGCAGTTTCTGCCCCGGCGCGGGATCGAAGTCCGGGAGATCCCCCGCCGGACGGCAGGGGAGGAACCGGTCAGCGCCAGCACGGTCCGCTCCCTGCTGGGCAGCGGACAGCAGGATCGGCTGCGAGATCTGGTGCCGGAGACCACGCTGCGCTATTTGCAGGAGAAACATCTGATATGAGGAGGAGTCCATATGCCGTTCAATGAACCGAGTACCAACCACATCTACAGCACCTATTACGCCCCCCGGGGCCGGCGCCGCATCTTCGATCTGGGCATCCAGCTGGCGCAGACGTATCTCTCCCCCTTCGATCATATCATCGGCGTCATCGGCGACGCCGGCTCCGGCAAGAGCGTTCTCATCAAGGGCATGTTCCCCGGCCTGGAGCTGACCAACGACGACAACGGCGTGAACGTCCGTCCGCTCCCCCTGCTGGAGCAGGACATGGAGACGGGCTTTTTCACGCCCCACACCTACCATCTGGATATCCGCTTTGAGATGGGCTTCAAGCCCCTGAACGTGCTGGCCGACGCCATCGCCCAGGCCGTCCACCGGGGCAAGCGGGTCATCGTGGAGCATTTTGATCTGATCTACCCGTATCTGGGTGTCAACGCCGATCTGCTCATCGGCGTGGGCGAGGAGATCGTCATCACCCGCCCCCATCTGTTCGGCCCCATGCCCCAGGAGGTGTACGACATCGTTTATAAATCCCTGCCCTATCGTCTGATGGCCCACACAGCGGAGGACCTGTGCGAATACTGCATGCCCCGGGAGGAGCTGGACCGCTGCATCCACGACGACGTGAAGCACGGCTTCGTCATGGTTTTCCCGGACAAGGAGCCCCAGTTTGATCTGGTGGAGCTGGAGACCAGGGTCAATGACATGATCGCCCAGGGTCTGGATATCGGCTACGTGGACGAGGGCCACATCACCATCGGCGGGGTGCGCCACGACTGCACCGGTCCCCGCACCCACGTGTCCAACACGAGGATGATCCAGGGCTTCCGCCTGCTCCATCACACCATCTATGACAGGCGCCGCAAGGCCTATCTGGTGGTGGGCTGTGTGGGCGACCACTCGGAGGAGATGCTTCAGAGCCTCGACGCCAGCGCTACTCGCCATGCCCATCCCTCCTTCGAGGAATGACAATCTTATCCCCTGTAAGCGTAAAAAAGGGAGGCCCTTTCCGCCGGAAAGGGCCTCCCTTTTCCCGCCTTTGGCAGAGGATCCCGCAGCGCCGCCCACAAAAAAACGCCGCACGAACGTGCGGCGTTTTTCTGACAACGGAATGATGGAAGCTTACTTCTCCGCATCCTGGACGGCGGCCCGTCTGGCCCGGGCCCGGGGGGAGTCGGCACAGCGATCATACTCCACCTGCATGACGGAGGAAATGGTGTGACGGCCGTAGTTGTCCAGCTGGGCATACTGCTCCAGCAGGCGCAGCGCATCCTCGGTCAAGTAGTGGGTGGCATCCTCGGTGGTGGGCTTGATTCCCAGCGTCTTGCAGATCTGCATAACGGTGTCGTAGGAGGATCCGCCGATGCCGTTGTGCAGGGCGCTGTTGATGGTGGAAAGGGGGATGTTCACCGCAAAGGCAAACTGACGTACGCTCTTGTATTGACGCGCGATCTCGGCGCGAACGAGTTCGGTAAGGTTGTCCATAGCTTGACCCTCTTTACAGATTCTGGAAATAATGATACATGCTTATCAACAGTAGGAATCTTATCATATTATCTCCCTTTTTACAAGAGAAAAAATTGAAAATATTGGAATATTTTTAAATATTTGGCTGCCTGAACAGCGGGAGAACAGGGGGGACTGCGGAGGCGAGGGGACGAAAAATGACTTTTCTTTTATGGCGGGCTGTGGTAGAATAGCGGAACAGGAGGAAATCCCCTATGAAACATGCCAATGACCAGCGCCGGGGCAGTGCCGTAGGGCGCGTGGCGGGACAGGTCCTGCTGCGCTACTATGACCACGACGTGGCCCGTGACAGCGCGGCGCTGACCTATTATCTGCTGTTTGCCCTGTTCCCGCTTCTGATCTTTATCAGCGTGCTGCTGGGCGCCCTGCAGCTGGACGTGGAGAGCATCTCTACGTTTCTGAGCAATTTTGCCCCGCCGGCGGTGGTGGGCATCGTCAAGGCCTATTTGCGTTACGTATCCGGCAACGCCAGCAAGGAGCTGCTGTGGTTCAGCCTGGTGTTTTCAGTCTGGTTCCCCATGCGGGCCACCAGCTGTCTGATGCACTCGGTGCGCAAGGCGTTCAACGCCAGCCGCCCGGACAGCATGTGGCGCGGCACGCTGCGTACGCTGATCTTCGCCATCCTGCTCATTATCAGCATCGTCCTGACCACCCTGCTGACCATGGTGGGCCGCCGGGCGCTGGAGTTCGTCTCCGCCCGCGTCACGATACCGGAGGGCTTCATCAACGTGTGGAGCTACCTCCGCTTTATTCTGATGGGTATCGTCATGGCGGTGATGCTGGGCGCGCTCTATATGCTGGCCCTGGGCAAGCGCATGCCGGTGCGGCAGGTGATGCCGGGGGTACTCAGCTCGCTGGCGGCGTGGCTGGGCGTGAGCATGGCCTTTTCCTATTATGTGGAGCATTTTGCCCATTATGCGGAGCTGTACGGCTCCATTGCCACCATCGTGGTGGCGCTGCTGTGGCTCTATTGGAGCGGCAAGGTGCTGATCCTGGGCGCGGAGCTCAACGGCGCGCTGATCGCCGAGCGGGAGCAGCGTACCTCACCGGCCCGGACCGGGGAGGAGGAAGGATAATAAGATGAAGATCATCATTGTGGGAAACGGAAAAGTGGGCTACGCCATCGCTGCGGAGATGGCCAAGGAGAACCACGACATCATCATGGTGGACTCTGCCGCCGCCGCTCTGCGCAAGGCGGACAGCACCCTGGATATCATGTGCGTGGAGGGCAACGGCGCCAGCATCAGCGTCCTGATCGATGCCGGGGTGCGGGACGCCGATCTGGTCATTGCCGTGACGGATAAGGACGAGACCAATCTGGTCTGCTGCCTGATCGCCAAGAAGCTGGGCGCCCGCCATACCATCGCCCGCGTCCGCAACCCGGAGTATCGCCGGGACGCCGACACGCTCAAGCAGGAGATCGGCCTGGATATGCTCATCAACCCCGACCTGAGCGCCGCCCGGGAGATCGCCCGTATCCTCAGCTTCCCCACCGTGTCCTCGGTGGAGCCCTTTGCCCGGGGCCGCATCGATATGATCGGCTTCCAGGTGTCTGAGAAGGATACCATCGTGGGCAGTACGTTGAGCACTCTGGGCGTGCCCCGCCTGTCCAACGTGCTGGTGTGCGCCGCCGAGCACGACGGCGACGTGATCATCCCCGACGGCAGCTTTGCCCCGTCGGCGGGGGACAAGCTCTATATGGTGGGTACCAAGCCGGATCTCCAGAAGGTGCTGCGGAGCATCGGCCGGTCTCCCCAGCGCATCAAGACCGTCTCGGTGCTGGGCGGCAGCCGCGTGGCCGTATATCTGGCCTGGGAGTTGGCCCGGACCAACACCAAGGTCCGGGTGGTGGAGATCAGCCCGGAAAAGTGCGTTCGTCTGGCGGCCCAGCTGCCCCACGCCATGATCATCGAGGGCGACGGCACCGACAGCAACCTCATCCAGAGCGAGAATATCTTTGAAACCGATGCCTTCGTCTCTCTGACGGACCGGGACGAGGAGAATCTGCTGATGGCCCTCAACGCCCAGCGGGTGGGTGTCAACAAGGTTATTGCCAAGATGACCCGGCCCAACTACATCGACCTGGTCCGGGATACCGGCATCGACAGCATCATCTCCCCCAAGGACATCACCGCCGGTCAGATCACCCGGTACGTCCGGGCCCTGGCCAACAGCGAGGGCAGCGCCGTGGAGAGCCTGTACCGGATGCTGGACGGCGCCGTGGAGGCTCTGGAGTTCACCGCCACCGCCGCCAGCCGTCCCCTGCTGGATACGCCGCTGATGGACCTGAAGCTAAAGCGGGGCATCCTGGTGGCGGCCATCGCCCGGGACCGGGACATCATCATCCCCGGCGGCATGACCTGCATCCGGGAGGGCGACCGGGTGGTCATCGTCAGCAAGTCCATCGGCCTGAACGATCTGGTGGATATTTTGGCTTGAATCAAAGAGGACCCCGCCGCACCTGGTGCAGCGGGGCTCTTTTTACGCCTGCTCCGGCAGGCGGGGTCCGCGGCCCGGATCGTAGGGGATGGGAAACACGGGGATCCCCTCCACCGGCGGGGCGATGGCGTACATCTGGTAGAACAGGCACAGCTGCCGCTCCGTTAAGTAAAAGTGGTCGCCGCTGAAGGCGGTGCGGATGGCCCGCCGCCAGTCGGGACGGTAGAGGGCGACGCCCAGCTCCTGCTGCTGCCGGATCTGCTGGGCCACGGCGCCCAGCAGCCGCCGCTTCCACAGCAGGTCGGCGGGGAAGAACGCCCCCAGTGGCAGCGGCGTGCCGGAGGTGAGATCCCAGGTGTCGGCCCGGCGCAGCACCAGCCGCCGCCCGTCGCCGCGCTCCACCGTGTCGGTGTACAGGCTCAGCAGGTCCTCCCGCTGCAGCGTCACCACCGTGTCCAGAGAGACGGTCCATTCCGGCAGCGCGCCGCCGTTTTGCCGGGCCAACTCCAGCGCCGCCATGGCCCGGGGCAGCAGCTCGTTCTGACAATAGGAGAAAAAAGCCCGCCCGTAGGCGGCGTAGTAGCGGTCGAAGCGGCGGCCGCCCGTTCCGTCCCAGCGGGGAAGACGGATGCTGGCGGTCAGCAGCGGCAGATCGTCCGGCGGAAAGCGCCTGCTTTCGGTGGTAAAATCCAGCTGTCCCTGCAAACAAAACACCTCTTTGCCCATCAAACTCTATATCAATCTATGTAAATTTGCATGATTTGGTGAAAAATGTGAAGTTTGGTGTTTACTTTCGCCAACTAAAATGATAAAATCTGATTATACATCAACCACAGAACGTGTGCGGAGGAGGGTATCAAGATGAGAGCAGCCAAATCGAAGATCGCCCGCAAGGAGAAGAGCGACCTGCTCTACCGGGCCATTTTGAAGCTGGAGACGGAGGAGGAGTGCTACAACTTCTTCCAGGATCTGTGTACCATTTCGGAGCTGCGCTCCATGGAGCAGCGCTTTGAGGTAGCCATGCTGCTGAACGATGGCATGATCTATAACGACATTCTGGAGAAGACCGGTGCCTCCAGCGCCACCATCAGCCGCGTGAACCGCAGTCTGCTGGGCGGCTGCGGCGGCTATGAGAGCATTCTGGAGAAAATGGAGGAGACCAAGGACTGATGGCCTGTTACGATCAGCTGGCCGCCTGCTACGACGCACTGACTGACGACGTGGCGTATGAAAAGCGGGCGGATTATCTGGAGAAGCTGTTTCGCCGCAGCGCCGAGCCGGTGCACACCGTGCTGGATCTGGCCTGCGGCACTGGCACCATGACCTGGCTTCTGACGGAGCGGGGCTACGAGATGATCGGCGTGGACGGCAGCGAGGAGATGCTGGCCGTTGCCATGGAGAAATACGGCGCGGTGGGGGGCGTGCCCCCCATCTTTTTGCACCAGTCCATGCCCCGGCTGGATCTCTACGGTACGGTGGACGCCGCCATCTGCTGCCTGGACAGCCTGAATTATCTGACCCGCCCGGCGGACGTGAAGCGCACGTTGCAGCGGCTGCACCTGTTCGTGGCCCCGGGCGGACTGCTGATCTTCGACGTGAACACGCCGGAGAAGTTCCGTGCTCTGGACGGCCAGGTGTTTCTGGACGAGGCGGAGGACACCTACTGCGTCTGGCGCGCCGAGTACAGCCGGCGCCTGTGCACCTATTACATGGACCTGTTCCGCCGCCGGAGGGACGGCGCGTGGGATCGGAGCCTGGAGATCCATCGGGAGCGGTGCTATACGGTGGAGGAGCTGACGGCATGGCTGAAAGAGGCCGGTTTCGGCAGGATCCGGGTCTACGGCGACATGAAGCTGCGGAAACCGGCGGCAGGGGAGCAGAGGGTCTACTTCTCCTGTGTCCGGCTTTAAGAGGTGCCGCCTATGTCGTATAAGAGTTTTTTGCTGGAGCTGCTCCTGGCTGCTCTGCTGGTGGTCCACAGCATCTATGTGTGGCGCCGTTGGCGCGGGGACCGGGAGAGAAGCCCCTGGAAGCGGTCTGCCGTCGTTTTCGTTGCCGTTCTGGCGGTATTGTTTGCCGCGGCGGTGATCGCGGGCGCCGTTGTTGCCGCCGTGGGGGGAGATCCCGCCGCCTCCACGGGCTTGGGCGCTCTGGCCATTTTGATGGCCATCTGGCTGGATTTCAAGGTATCCCGCGCCTGCGGAAAATAATGATTTCAGGAGAACTAACCCTATGAGTGATCGTATCGTAAGAGCCATTTCCACCGACGGTCTGGTCCAGGCCGCAGCCATCTGCAGCCGGGATCTGGTGGAGCGTGCCCGGAATATCCATCAGACCCTGCCCACCGCCACCGCCGCTCTGGGCCGTGCGTTGACCGGCGCCAGTATGATGGGCAACGCCCTGAAGGGCCAGGGCGCCAGCGTGACGCTGCAGTTCAAGGGCAACGGCCCTCTGGGCACGGTGCTGGCCGTGTCGGACGCGGAGGGCAACGTCCGCGGCTACGTGACCAATCCCCAGACCGACCTGCCCCTGCGCAGTGACGGCAAGCTGGACGTGGGGGCCGCCGTGGGCCACGAGGGCACGCTGACGGTCATCAAGGATCTCAACATGCGGGATCCCTACGTGGGCACCGTGGATCTGCTGGGCGGCGAGATCGCCGAGGATATTGCCGGCTACTTCGTGGAGTCGGAGCAGATCCCCACCGCCTGCGCCCTGGGTGTGCTGGTGGACCGGGATCAGAGCGTCCGCAGCGCCGGCGGCTATCTCATCCAGCTGATGCCCGGCGCCACGGAGGATACCATCGTCAAGGTGGAGGGCGGCATTATGGCGGCGGGCGCCGTGTCGGCCCTGCTGGAGAAGGACGCCGATCCGGAGCACCTGCTGCGCACTGTTATGTCCGACTTTGAGCTGAAGATCCTGGAGAGCGACCCGGTGGAGTACCGCTGCTACTGCTCCCGCGAGCGGGTGGAGCGGGCCCTGATCTCCCTGGGGGCGGACGAGCTGGAGGGGATCCTCCGGGACCGGGGCAGCTGCCGGATGACCTGCCAGTTCTGCGACGCGGTGTATGAATTCTCCGGCGATGAGCTGCGCGCCCTGATCGACGGTCTGCGTCGAAACAAGTAGAAATTGAAATTTTTCAAAAATTTCTGTTGACAGACCGCACCCGTTTTAGTATAATAACCCTTGCCGTTCTTGAAACGGCAAGGACGGGAGCATAGCTCAGCTGGTTAGAGCACCTGCCTTACAAGCAGGGGGTCACTGGTTCGAGTCCAGTTGTTCCCACCATAGCTATGGCCAAGTAGTTCAGTTGGTTAGAACGCCAGCCTGTCACGCTGGAGGTCGTGGGTTCGAGCCCCATCTTGGTCGCCATATGCCTCTGTAGCTCAGTTGGTAGAGCAGCGGACTGAAAATCCGCGTGTCGTTGGTTCGACTCCGACCGGAGGCACCATTTTGCGGGCGTAGCTCATCTGGTAGAGCGCGACCTTGCCAAGGTCGAGGTAGCGAGTTCGAGCCTCGTCGCCCGCTCCATAAAAAAACACCACCCATTCGGGTGGTGCTTTTTTTATGGAATGAGTAGGGGAGAGGCTCGAACAGGCCGGTCGTCCCGTTAGGGACGATGCCGATATGCCGGTGGCATGTCGGCAAGGCCGCGTGCGTGCCGGCGGCAGCGGCGGTTGCCGCGTGCGTGCGTACGGCAGCCGTTGAGCAAGCCCAATCATCCCAGACACACCTATACCATTGCGCAAGCATATCATGGAGCGTGCCGACTCCGAGGGGAAAACTCCGCCGAAAAAACAAAACTCCCCCTTGACAAAGGTGGCGAAGCTATATTATAATACCCATCGAGCCTTTGAGCGGACAATATCATATGGTGACATAGCCAAGTGGTAAGGCAAGGGTCTGCAAAACCCTCATTCCCCGGTTCAAATCCGGGTGTCACCTCCAGAAGATGAAAATGGGGCAGGGTTCGTCGAAAGACGGACCTTCCCCCAAGATCATCTAAAAGAGTTAATTCGCCGACTCGGTCGGCTAATTAATCAGAACATTGGGTTACAGTACAGGAGATCCCTGGCGAGGATCGGTTTCACTTAGCCTAAGCTCGGCAACACCCATTACGGGCAAGGGCGCCCACATAGATGCTCACTACGCAACTATGCAGCCCTCTCGCTTAACCTTCTGATCCCGTGTATCACGCCGAGCCTGCCCGCAGCTGCCACAACTGGGAACGGCTTGGGTGTCGCAGCGCCCGGTGTTGGACGCCGATTACGCGTATTTGCCACAAGGATCGGAAGGACCTGTCTGGCCGGTTATTTCGAGAGATGACCTGCTCGCCCTCACAAAACCTATTGACAACAGCGCTGCTGCGGTGTTATCATTGGACTTGCAAGGGTTTAGCCAACCCTCATTGTTTTCAAGGAACAATGAAATACCGTTTTCACTCCCCGGAAGGTGCAACTTCCGGGGAGTGGCCTTTTCAAGCCATTGGGTACTTCGGTGAGTAGTTTAGCACATAGGAAGGAAAGCGTCAAGGGTTTGTATTCGCCGTTTGTTGACGAATAGGTGTGATGTCCTGTATATCAACAGGAGATCTGCCGGAAAAAGTCAGTTACATACAGCTCTCGTTGGTGCAGGCGCCGCAGCTCTGCTGCGCGCTGCGCCTTTTTTTTGCGCCTCATCTCCAGGTAGTCCACAAATAGGGGGGTGAGGATGATGCCGGCGACGACAGCAGTTGACCCAATGGCTTCGATAATCATGGTGATTCTCCTTTTCTATGTCAGTTTATTTACTGCGGCAGCTCTGCCGCAAGGGGTGACGGATCTACTACGCAGATGAAGGGGCACCATGCGCGCTTACCATGGCGATACTGGCTCATCTGTGAGTAGATGTTGTTTGTGGTGGTCTGGCAGATCTCAGCCAGCTCCCGTGCGGTGGCTGCGACGGCCACCGGCAGCTCGTAGATGGGATCTTCAATCTTCATCCAGGTAACCATATGCCCCTCCTTCTTAATTCGCCGACTCGGTCGGCTAATTTCCTGCCCTGCCATCATCAGGCCGGGTAGGGTAGCTCCCGGCGACGGGCCCAGGCCGTTTCGGCTCATCGGTATGTCCTTGCCAGCTTGAAATTCAGAATGTTTAGCTCTTTGGCTTCTTCGGCGGTTATAAGGCCCTGTTTTTGCCATTCCTTAATATCACGGTGATTTTGCATTTCCGCTTGTTCAGAGCTTAACACTCTATATGGACGGGCCAGTTCATCCCCAAAATCAAAAAAGCATTTTTCCATGGGTAGCATCCTTCCTGCCCTCGTGACCTCCGGGGCGGGTGTCCTTAATTCGCCGACCGGGTCGGCGAATTTTTCGTTTAGAAGCTGCTGTGCCGGTAACGCTCGGCAGCTTCATCAAGGGAGAGAGCATCAAGAGCTCCTTTCACCTCCGAGACCAGGCTGCGGATTTGCTCCTGGTTCAAGCCGGCGTCCTGGGCAGCGACGATCATGTAGCCGATACACGCATCATTGCTCCATATCTCCAGCGCTGTCTCCATGAACTCGTAGAATTTATCATCTCCACGGGCCTGGCATTTCTCTCGATATTGTTTAACTGTCATTTTACGATCTCCTTTCTGATTTGCACGGTCTCTGATTGGATGAGCCAACCGTCACACCACAGAGCGATGCTCCAGGGGAGCCGGTGGGACTCAGCAAATTTTTTGGCCTTGGCATAGATCCTCTCTGCCTGTTCGAGGTGGTTTACTTTAATCACCTTAAAGTTGGCCGATTGGCCATAGCGTACTTGATACATCTCGTGCATCCTCTCCTAATTAGCCGACTCGGTCGGCGAATTATTTTCAGTGGGCTGAGGCTGATAATCGGTGTTGCAGAAGCCGGCGAGAGTTCCGATTGTCTTTGTGCAGGTCTCGCGCCTGGCGCAAGTTTCGCAGGTGTTGTTCATAGATGCCTCCTTCCTTAATTAGCCGACTCAGTCGGCGAATTAAACTATTCTGGCTTACTCACAATGCGGTCACAGTACAGGCCGCCCGACCGATACGCTTTGGACATGACCCGAAGAAAGGTGTCCATCAGATCTGCAAATGCAACATCCTTCAGGTAGTAGGAGAGATCCTCCGGGTCATCCTTGCCGACAGCCAGATCTCCGTACTCGATTTCGCCGTCAGCAACGCCGATAGACAACCAGGTGCCGATAAAAATGTCCTCGTCATTGATCTGGCGGGCGACAAACTCCATGGCCTTGACCATCTTGATACGTTCATTCGCGTCCATTTCTGCTCCTTCCTAATTTGCCGACCGGGTCGGCGAATTAAATCGCTTTGTTTTCTGTGATTATAGTATAACCGTTATTACGGTTATAGTCAATTGGCAATGTTGCCGAAAATACGGTTATATATTTGTGAGTATTGTCATGTGAAACATGGAAAATGCTGTGGTATAATGCAGATATAACAAGAAAGGACACGAAGAGATGATCGTTTATGATAAGCTACTGGCGTTGTTCAAAGAACGCGGGATGACCACCTATGTACTCCAGAAGACCGGCCTTGTGAGCCATAGCGGCTACACCGCCATGAAGAACCACACGGGAGGGCCGGACTATAAGGTGCTGTCTCGGCTCTGTGAGGTGCTGCAGGTGCAGCCGGGGGATCTCATGGAGTGGATCCCGGACGAGGAATGGCAGCGAAGGAATAAAGAGGAACAGCGGACAGACGAATAATTCGTCTGTCCGCTGTCGATTTATGCTATCTACTTACTGCTCTTTAAGCCGATTCAAGAAGTATTTGAATCAATTGTGTGGCATATTGCGCATCTAGGATGAAAAATACCCCTTTGTATAAAGGCTTAGTGCTTAAGAAGCAGTAGGATACCCCCTCATATTCATATGATACGTATCTTGGATATTCATCAGGATTCTGGAGCTCACAGAACCGCATTACAACAGCTCGTTTTCCATGCTTGAGCGTGTCCGTCTGTTTTAACTTTATTGTAGCAATGTCAATTACGTCTTTTTTCTCAGCAAATATCGGGGCCTCTTGCAAGTGGTCTAGAAAAACAAGGTTATGATTTTCAAAATGGAGCTCGGCTTCTTTCTGTTCTGGTTCAGTAATTTCAATAACATCTGAGGCCAGAATTCTGTCATACAGATCCAAGTTGGATTTTGCACGGCTGGAATATGTGTAGTACGTTAAAAGAAGGCCACATGCAAGGACAAGTAAAATGTGAAGATGTGAGTGTTTGAGCTTTTTTCTTGTCGCTATTAGAACAGCAATAGCGGCTAAAAATATAGCCCCAACAACAATAAAATCGTAATAGTACATGACAAATATTATGTGTAGGCAGCATATGCTGCCTCAGCCAACGCCTGTTCGTTGTTGAAGAAACGATGGGTATTTATACTCTTCTGCACTAAAGTCGCGCCAATATCTCCCACGAAAGCGTCCCAAATTATTTGCTGACCTGCCGCATAGTATAGGGTGCCACCAATATAAGCTCTTTTCGTTTTTATATAGACAGCACGGTATTTTTTCAAAACAAAAGACTTAATGGTTTCATAAGTTCCATACGCGGTCGCTACTGCTCCTACGATCAAAAGTAATTCAGGCTGTGATAGACCTACTAACGTAACAATGACTGCAAGCGCCGTCCCGGCAAGGATTAAGAATTCGTCTTTTTCTGATAATGTATAAATAACGGAATCCTTCAATGTAACACAAGTACCATGGACATACCTGTATCTCGTATTTGCATCTTGATAGGCATGTGGGTATCCTTCGCTATATATTGCTTGCATAATAGCGCTTTCGGGGTCAGCTGCCGAGAGAACTCGCTCTGCAGGAATTACCCTTACAAACTTGGTTATTGGAATATTATATTTTGCCTCAAAACTGTTTTGACGGATGGCTACTTCCTCACAAGAAAGAAAATATCTGAAAGATTCAACTGACGTTTCCATCTTCCACGGCTGAACTCGTTTAAAATATACTGTTGGCTCACCTTGGCAATAGCGAGAAAATTCAAGTGTTTCGGTCTTATCGTTATAGCAAATACACGTCCTTACCATACCATCACTGATGTAATAATACAAACAGTCCTCAATTGAAAAAATCTCCTCACAAATGTTGTCCTGTTCCGTATTATGAAAAATAACTTCAGCTTTTGTGTCAGACTTACTTTCTGCCTCGACCCTAAGGGGTAACGCAGAAATAATAAATGCAATAACGAGCAGAAGTGCAACTGCTTTCTTCATGGGCGTTCCCTCCTTCTCAAATCTTCATTTCTATCTCATGCAAGAATAGCCTCTATCTCGTCCAAATATTCCTTTGAAAAACACAGCGCATAAGTCGAACGCAACAGCACGACTTATGCGCCTACGGAAGCGGTTGAATATGCCCCTTCCACAACCAGAAGGAACGCTGATACCGTGATGGCATAAAATCGGTCTGCGCAACGATGAGACGATACATAGCATTACCTCCAATCACAGTGTTTTCGGATAAAAATACTATCCTTATGCTATATATATCATGAAAGAGGAGAAAAGACAAGTTACAATTTAGGGCGGATCCTCCTGCGCGAAAATGTCAAGAGGAATTTTTCGTTTTTTTGAATACCTCCTCTTGACCTGTTCGCGCTTACCGTGTACAATGTCACCACCGGGCGAGACGCCCGATCTGACAAGCGCCCTGCCGCTTTAAGAGCAGGTCATCTATGCCAGGTGCGCCGCGACCTTAACCGCGGCCTTAATGAAAAGCAAGCATCCGGCCCAATTGGGTTGGGTGCTTTTTTATGTCCCGAATGTGCTGCCAGCAGGCCGCCCAGAATATGGGTTTTAGCTGTCATGGTGCTTCCTCCTTGCATTACAGCTCCAACCGAAGCTGGATCTCAAAGTTGACCCACAGTGTTTCCGTTCTGCGGACGCCGTTGCAAGCCTGCGCAGGACGCTGGAGCTTCTCCCAGCCAACGAGCAGGTCGTTATACAGCTCATTGTCGTACCCGGAGAGCATCACCGGCCCGGGGTGATCCATGAGCACGTGTAGGAGCTCCACGTGGCCAGCCTCATCCAGCTCCTGGCGGTACTGTCGGTCAGCCCGGGTGGAGAGAAGGTAGGGCGGGTCTGCGTAGATCAGCACCTCCGGCTGATGAAAGCGCCGGATCAGATCTACTGCTGGCAGCTGCTCAATCTGGGCATCCTTGAGCCGGCCTGCGGCATCCAAAACCCAGCCCGGGAGGGAAGACCAGTTGCGGACAGCGTAGGCGGCCTCACGGCCGGCCACGTCGTTCTTCCAGCCGGCTTTCTTCTGGGCGCTGCATCCTTGGGTTTGCCAATATCGCACCAGCATGAGCCGAGCGCGCTCAACATCATCCTGGCGCAGCAGTTCACCGGTGCGGAGCTGATCCCAGGCGGAATTATACTCCTGCCGGCTGTACGGCGTCAGAGCCAGCGCCGTGGCCAGGGCTTCAGGCTGGCGGCGAATGACAGAGAACAGATTGACGATCTCACCGTCCAGGTCGTTGATTGTCTCGATGGGCGCCTTTTGCTTGCTGAAGAAAACGGCGCCGCTGCCGAAAAAAGGCTCCAGATAGCTCTTGTGTGGCGGCATCAAGCCGACGATCCAATCCGCCACGTTCCATTTTGAGCCGGGGTAATTGAGAACTCGATGCATATGTAATCCTTTCTGACCGGAGTTTACACACACGTTTACCACCGACTTTCCCACAGGCTGCGCCCATGGAAAAGATCGGATGGAAAACGCATGGAAAACTCCTGACTGGTTCCGGGGGGGGGGCTGGCCGCCCCCCAAATCAACGTTTTGTTGCCGGGTGGGTATAGCATACCCCCTGACTGTGTTGGCTTTTGAAAAGAGAGATTTTTGATATTTCGCGCACGGTTTATCTAAGCTATACTCTCAGTAGAAGTTTTGGTTTTATTCTTGTAAGTTTATAGCTCTCGTTATCTTGTTACGTTCTTGATAGTGGAAAAATCGGACTACCCCATGTAACGGAAAGAAATTGAGTATTGTCGATGAGAGCCTTACAATAGAGGTAAGGAAAGCGGCCTTGATCCTGGCACGGATTGACCGCCTTTCGGCGACCGCAGTCGTGGCCGGAGCAGTTGAAGGCGCAGCAGAGGGCAGTACCGTAACCATCCAGTAGGAGTTGCAGGATAGCGCACCGTTGACTTTACGGCAGAGCTGGATCAGAAACAGAGGCACCTGTTTCAGGACGCCCAGCGCGAGGCATACGGTCGATTTGGCGATCCCAACGATACCGGCAATGTGGTTAACACTGGGATAGGCTCGACGTGTGGCACCGGCTGCCTGGCAGATGTAGAGAGCTACGACAAAGGCAGCCGGCGTTAGCGTCACATATTGCAACAGAGCATAGGGAACCAAAGTGTAGCCGGATGCGAAGTCCAGATTGAGCGTATACAGATTGCGGTCGTGGACGAGCTTTCCGAGCTTTGTGTCGTATCGAGTGGCCCGGTGGGTGGTCAGATACCCGGCATCCTCCAAACGCCGTATGGAGGCCAATACGGTCTTCCTGTCGCAGCCGGTGAGCGTGGCCAGCTCATCCAATCCCTTCTTTACCTGGCCACGGCTATTGCGAAAGGCATACAGTACGGCAGCGATCTTTCTGGCGGAGGGATGCAATGCGACGCAGCGGATGAGGCTGCTGGGGACCTTGAACATAGCGTAGCGTTTCATGGTCATAGTTCCTTTCTTTGAAAAATGAAAAGCGCCGCTGGAGAGCGACGCAGGAGGTATAGCAATGATTGAATTGGGTGCGTATCGTCTTTTCAAGCTCTATCGTCTTGACGCCAATGAGCGGGATTTGCTGGATGCGGCAGGGACGCATTACGTGAGAAACAGCATTTTTGTGTTTTTGCCGGATGAGGCCAATCCAGCGATTGGGCGAGAGTGGGGCGTCTTCAAAGAACTGGATGACGCGGCAGATGCGATTAACAGAGAAATCGAGAAGCAGCGTGTTTCCATGAAAGAGCGAATTGCCCAAATAGCGGCGCTGGCCGTATCGCAGAAATTTGATGAAAACGCAAAGCGGCGGAAGCAGAAAAACGAGAGATGCGCCAAGTCGCCGGATCGGGAAAAGTGACCGACAGGAGAAATCGCTGTTCGCAGATTTTTTCTTTTGTGGTTTTCCGATTTTTTTCAAAAATCGAAACTGGCGATTTTCGCGGAGCTCTGCGGAGCGAAGTAGAGCAAGCCATGTCCCTGTGGACACATACGCTATATTTTGCGAAAAGTGGCCATACGGCTACTTACGCAAAATAGCCTTTTGGGGCGCTGCCCCAATCCCCGTTTTTGAGTATAAGGAGGTTTGGATACAATGGAAAAACGGAGCAGAGAAATATTACTGAAGGTTTACGTCTCTGAGGAAGAACATGATTTGATAAGACAGAAGATGGCGCAAACGGGTGTGGATAACTTTTCTCTGTATGCGCGGAAGATGTTGATCGACGGTTATGTGATAAGGAAGGATTATGCGTCGTTAAAAGCGCTGACAAAAGAGATTGGGAGCTTGAGCCGCAGCATTAACCAAATTGCTAAACGCGCAAATGAGACGCGCAGCGTCTATGAGCAGGACATCATTGATCTTCGCAGTGGATTTTACCAGGTTAAGCGTAAAATGACGGATTATCTGATAAGAGAATGCAACAAGGAGAAGTGACATGGCCTATACGCACATTCACGCCATTAAGCAAACGCTAAATAAGGCTGTAGCGTATATTGAGAACCCGGAAAAGACCGATGATGAACTTTTGGTATCCGGATATAACGTAGATCCAAATACGGCTTCCATTGAAATGGCATTTACGCAAGCTGAAGGGAGAAGGTTGCGCGGAGAGTGGAATGGAAAGCACAGTCAGGAGATTATGGCTTACCACATGATCCAGAGCTTTTCCCCTACGGATAACGTAACACCGGAGCAGGCGCACGAGCTCGGGAAAAAACTGGCCGACCAGTTCCTTGGAGGCCAGTATGAATATGTGATTGCAACTCACATTGATAAGGGCCATATCCATAATCATATCATTTTCAACGCTACGTCATTTTACAGTCTCAAGAAGTTTAAGACTCACCCGACCATGACATCCATTGAGATGAGAGCGATAAGCGACAGACTGTGTGCAGACGCAGGACTATCGGTGCTCAAGGGATCGAAGCTGCTGGGCCGGAGTTATCAGTATGTGCCGCAGAAGACCTCTTACCGCAAGCTGATCCGGCAGCGACTGCGCTTTGCTCTGGAGGCGGCCACAAGCTACGAAGAGTTCAAGGCTGCTGCCGCCGCCCTGGGCGTCCAGATTGAAGATGGAAAAAAGTACACCACCTACCAAATGGAAGGGCAGCAGAGAAAGACCCGTGACCGTGCGCTGGCAAGCGATGGGACGTATACGGCTGCATCACTCCGGGATCAGATCCAGGTGCGGGCGGAGCTGCTGGCAGACATAAAGGAAAAGATCAGAGCCGCCGCATCGGTGGCGAGCGACTACAACAATTTTGTCGAGATCCTCAACCAGAACGGCGTCACCTGCAAGAAGACGAGAGCCGGTGGTGTGCGGTATATCGACAGGGATGATAATCAGATACGCGAGTGGGCTTTGGGAGAGGCGTACAGTACGGACGCCATTAAAATGGCCATTCAGACCGGCGACTTCTCTTTCGCGGAAGAGGGCAATCTGGCTGAGCGAATTGCAGAGGAATTTGAAAAGATAGCGAGGCCCTCCGTGCCGGCTGTGCAGGTGCGCCTTCCGCACAGCTATGTGAAGCAGACCACCGAAGATGGGATCCTCATCAACATCCCGGGCGGAGCCTGCGCGCAGAGCATGTTTTTTGATAAGGATCATGTTACCTATGATCCTGAGACAGACACGTTTAAGGTGGCAGTCACGTCCAGCTATAAATATCACATCCTGTCCGCGACCGGCGAGAAGGCTGCCTTGCGTGGCGAGGATCTGATCCGAAGATTGGAGCAGGCTACAGGCGTTACGCCGGAGATCCTGGAGCTGTACGGCGGCGAC
Source organism: uncultured Eubacteriales bacterium (assembly GCA_900317425.1). Taxonomy (GTDB): domain Bacteria; phylum Bacillota; class Clostridia; order Oscillospirales; family Oscillospiraceae; genus Vescimonas. The sequence continues at coordinate 100,540 of ONGR01000004.1, forward strand.
GTCGCTTCCGTGAGTGAAAAGGGCGTGGTGGTCACGCTGCCGGAATACGGCATCAAGAGCCTGTTTGTGCCAGCTGAGTATGTGGAGTATGATCGGAGCTTTGGCGGCTCATGCCGGGTGGCTCTATGGAATAACTGGTCGTATGGCTTTACAGCCAGCGACCAGAGCCAGAAATATGTAATCGGCTCGGAGCTGATCGGACAGCTGCAGCGGCGTCAGTCGAAGATCGACCGCTCGCTGGTTGGCAGGATCACGGCCATGCAGCGTCGCAACCAGGTGGCGGAAACAAAGCAGCTGGCATCTACACTTAATCTGCTGCGTCGTGAAAATATTGCGACGATGGCTGACTTTGACAAGAAGGTAGACGCCCTCCGCGGGCGGATGGGCGAGCTGAAGGCTCAGATCGACGCCATAGATCAGAAAAGCGGCCAGTACAGACAGGCCGCGAAGTATCTCCAGGTATATAACGAATACAAGCCTTATCAAATGGATCTGGCGCTGAGGCGGACGCCGACGAGCAGGGAGGAGTACCGGGCGCTACATGAAGGCGAACTCAACGCTTTGGACCATGCGATACATCAGCTGCAAAAGATGGGTATCAATCTGGATGTTGACGCCGAGAAGGTTATGGAGCTGTGCCGGCAGCAGGACCGCGAGGCCGCAGAATTGGCCGACAGAGCGCAGGAACTCCAGGAAAGGGTGCTACACCTTCAAACCGCCAAAACGGCTGTAGAGACCCTGCAAATGCCAAGCGAGAGGCAAAAAGAAAAAGAGCGAGACTCTGAGGGGAGATAGCAGCATACAAAAAAGGCGTCCATTCATCGAATGGACGCTTTTTTATCGGTCGATATTGTGGTTTGGGTGATCTATAGAGCTGCGGTTGTTGTTATGCCTCTCTGCCTGGGCTTTGGCGGCCGCAAAGCGGTCGTTCATAGGCTGCCGCGCATCCAGCGATTTGATGCAGCCGCGGAGGCACTTTTTAAGAGGCGTCGGATCTGCTGTGTCGTATAAGTGCAGCAGGGTAGTATTGAACTCCACGGAATCGCTTTTCCCAATTGTCAAGACGCCGGCACCCTCTGCGATTAGAAACCTGTTGGCAAGGATCGTGCCGGTTCGCTTGTTGCCGTCCCAGAACAGCTGGGAATGGACGGTATAGCAGAAGCATGCCAGAGCGCGATCCACGGGATCTTGCAGATCCAAAATGGACTGCAACCGGGCCTGTACCTCGTTGGCGGCCGGAACGGGGGGAATGTATTCCGTACCGCTGATATATACCTGGCCGCTCCGAAGGTGGCCCCAATCCAGGCTTTCGTTCCGGGAAACAAGGCCATTGAGACGGCAGACATAGGATAGATCTACATCTTCATCCAGCGTTTCGAGACAGAATTTCCAGGCGTCACGCAGATTGAGCACGGTCTGAATATCGGAAACAGGGATGTTGTTGACAACAGCGCCGTCCAAAATCGCCTGTGTCTGCGGAAAGGTTACATTGACGCCTTCTATATAGGCGGTGTTAAATACCAGCTCCGTAAAGAGCTTTTTTGCGAGGAAAACATTTTCGTTGCGCGTCATGGCGGAGTGACCTCCTTTCGTGGTTATCGTTCCGGGTCGTGGCTTGAATGATCCGGGGCGCTGCGGCCGCTGTTATGCCGCTCTGCCTGGGCCTTGGCGGCCGCAAAGCGGTCAGCCATCGGCTGGCGTGGTGATGAGCCTTCAAGCTCCTCGGACTTGTAGGCCGTGTAGCCCTCATAGTAGTAACTGTGATCTATGCCCTTCATATAGACCTCACGGTCGTTGATCTGATCGGTGAGGGCATTTTTGAGAAGATATTTGATTTCAATATCCCGGATCGGGCTGCGCTCCATGGCAAGAAGATAATCCTCCTTGCTGATCTTGCTCCAGTCAACCACCATGCCGATGCCCTTTTTCAGCATGAGGTCAAGCCAGATCCGTGTGCTTCTGCCGTTGCCCTCCCGGAATGGGTGGGCAATGTTCATCTCAACATATTTCTCAACGATTTCATCAAAGGTGGACTGCGGCATTTTGTCAATGTTGGCCAGAGATGCCTCCAGGTACATCAATGGCGCAAAACGGAAATTGCCCTTTGCTACGTTCACCGTCCGCAGCTTGCCGGCGAAGTCATAAATATCGCCGAAGAGACGCCGGTGAATGGTGGCAAGGGTTTCATATGTGCCGGCTTCAAGAGAGTCCAGAATGCCGCTTTCAAAGAGCTCCAATGCCCGCTTTTTACTGAGCTGTTCTTCAACACGGGCAAGCTCAGCGGACTCAGTGATGCCGAGTTTATTCGCCAATGGCATTTAGAACCCTCCTTCCGTGGTTATCGCTCCGGTTCGTGGTTTGGATGATCCGGGGTGCTATGGCCGCTGTTATGCTGCTCTGCCTGGGCCTTGGCGGCCGCAAAGCGGTCAGCCATGGGCTGGCGGGACAGATCTGTCTCGGCTTTTTGGGCTCCATGTGAAGAAAGTTGTTGTCGTTCCATTCTCTGCTGCCAGGTCTTGCATGTCTGCATTCTTAAAAACTGTTTGAGAGGTTCGAGGTCAAGAGATCTGTCATAGGTTTCCAGAGCATTGTAATATGCTTTTCGATCTTCTTCAAAAATGATGATAGGGGGGTGATGATGCGTGACCAAAAGATAGTTCATCAGGAGCCGACCAACACGTCCATTACCGTCTGCAAAGGGGTGGATGTTCTCCAGCTTAGCATGGAGATATGCCGCTGCCGTCAAAGCCTGCTCATCAGTGATGTCTGAGATCTCCGCCAGCAACTCACTCATTTCCTCCTGCACGTCCTCCGGCAAAGCACCCACCTCATCCACACCGGTGACATAGTCATGCTTCTTGTATGAGCCGGGCCGCTCGCCGATCTCGTAGCGGTGCATGTCGTAGGTGCCCTGTGTTAGGATGCTATGCAGTTCTAAAACGAGGGCTTCATCGAGCGGCTCATTATTAGCAAAGGCTGTCAGGAACCGCTGGTAGCCGGCACAAAGGTTTTGTATCTCAAACAGGGTGCGCACGTCACCGGTATAGGAGGTAACACCACCATGATCGTAGATTTCTCGTGTGTCGTGGTAGGTGATTTTCTCATTCTCAATCTTACCATTGTGGTAGATAAACTTTGCTCCATTGCCGTTCATCTCCAAATCCAGATCTGCCGCCGTGTGTACATCCTTGCTTTGCCAGAATTGAAGGATCATATTATATTGACGCTGAATATCAGACTGCATCATAGATTTTCACCTTCTCTTTCCATGCTGTATTTCTGAACTCAATTTCGCTTGGAAGCTGGGCAGGCTGCTGAAAAGAACTGACCGTTATAAGGTCAATGCTCTTGTTGAAAGCAGCCTCCAGATCCATGTAAAGGGCGCCTAGCTTAAAAAGGGAAGTAAGTTGGGTGCCCGTGGTATCAACCAGGAAGTCAATGTCGCTGGCGGAGCTTGCCGTACCACGTGCATATGAGCCAAAGATATATAGGAAGGGAAGGCCGTATTTCGTTGCGATGGGCGCTGCAATAGCACAGATTTTGTCAATTGTATATACGTCCTTGCTCATAATACGCTCCTTTCCAATTTGTGAATAGGAATGCTTACTTATTATTATACCTAATTCACTAAGCTTATCAAGGCGTTTTTGATAAGCCTATGCAAATAAAAAGCATCCTCACAGTGGAGAGGATGCTTTTACCTTTAGAGTATACTGAACAATAAAGTGTGGTATGTAACGATGCGAACTAGCATTGCTCGACGACCTCCGGTGGTATCCACGTCGCACCCAGCCGGACAGAGATCTCACTGGCGTCAAGATCCGTCGGCTGCACGGTCTCCAGAGCGGCTACATTGGCCGCGAACTCCGGCTGCAGCTCCGCGCACTGTCTGGCCACGGCCATGTCCGGGTACTTTGCTTGAAGCAGCTGCAGCATACCTTGTCTGCTGCCATCTGCGACGGCCTCATAGGGAATGTCCCGCCCTAGCTTATAGAACTGAATGTGGTGTTCAGCCATCCACTCATCGGAGAGAGCGGCAGTGGGGGCAACAATGGCATAGAGATCGTGCTGCGTGGTGATGCCGGAGAGCCGGTCCCGGGTCAAGCCATCCGGCATGTAGTACACGCCGGTATTGTCGACCGTTGCAATGTGCTCTACCTCGATAAGGTCTGTGAGAGCCTCCTTGGCCGGCAATTCCATGTGGGCGTCATTAGACGTGCTTTGCAGCTGGAACTTGCCGTCCTTATAGCCGATGATCTCATAGACGCCGCCCCGATCAACGCGGCGACCTATGTATTCCTCCGGCTCTTTCTGCGCAGGGAACAGCTGAGAGAGCTGCAATTCTGCAAAACGCTTGTCCAACTTACCGATCAATTCATTGGCGGTGCGCTGGATGAGATCCATGCTCTGTTGCAGCTCGGTGAGCTCTGCGCTGCTGCTCCAGGCAGCGAGGTAGGGGAAGGAGTAGTCAGAGGTGTCAATACCGTAATGCTCGCAGATAACAAACGCAATACTCTCCGCCTGCACCTCGCTTGTATGCCGGTCATGCTCCACGTCGGGCCGCGGGGCATGAAGGACGGAGTGAGCCAGCTCATGAATGGCGGTTTTTACGGTCTGGGCCTCCGACATGCCGGCCCGGAGTACGATCTTGCCCTCCGCGTGGCTGCAATAGCCGTACTTCGTGCCATCCAACGGCTCAAACGTGATCGGGAAGGGGGCCACGTCGGTGATGGCGGTCATAAGATCGGCATATCCATTGACCTGTCCTGTTAGCTCGGAGGTGAGCTGCGGCAGAGGCTCACCCCCTGTCTGGCTGACATCCCAGACGTATGTAGGGGAGAAGACGGGAACTTTTTTCTCGATCTCCTCGACCTCCGGATCACCGTGGGCGTCGTAGACCGTTTTGCCGTTGGCGTCCTTCAGCTCCCGCTCCATGGTGACAGTTTTTGTTGAGTATCCAATGATTTGCAGCCCGGCCTCGCCGCGTCTGACCTGTCGATTGAACTTCTTTTGCCAGGCGGAATAGCCGGCTACCATGGTGGCGTCGGGACGCTGCATAAGGATCAGCAGGGTGTTTCTTGCGCTGTAGTGGTGGAACTTCGACATAGTGGAGAGGTAGAGCCGGTACTTGTCGCCTGCGAGAAACTCTTTAATACCCTGCTCTGCCCGGCTCAACAGATCCTTGACCCGTTCATCGTTATTCCTTTTTGCCCCTTTTCTATTTGTTGCCATTGCTTTGCTCCCTTCTTTTTTTTACATAGAGCGATACGGCCTGCTTCGAGACGCCGACAGCCTCGCCAATCTGTCGCATGGAAAACCGGCCGGTGTCATACATGCTGTAGAGCAGCTTGACCTTCTGTGCATCAAGTCCGCGGCGGCCTATCTGGCTGCCGCGCGCCTTCGCAGCCTCCAGACCGGTACGGGTATTCTCCGCAATAATATCCCGGTCGAGCTGGGCCAGAGCACACCAGAAGGTGAAGACGCACCGGCCCATCGGCGTGGTGGTATCAAAATTCTCGGTGAGACTGACCAGGCCAATATCACGGTCGCGGAAGTCCTCTGCCAGCTGTAGGAGCTGCTTGGAGGAGCGCCCTAAGCGTTTTAATTCATACACAACAAGTACGTCTCCCGGACGGAGCTTGTCCAGGAGACGATCCAGCTCCGGGCGTTGTGTGCGTGTCCCGGAGATCTTCTCTTCGTATATCTCGTCGCAGCCCGCCGCTTTCAGCGCGTCGATCTGACGCGCCGTAGTCTGCTTGGCTGTGCTGACACGGGCATACCCGAATTTCATAGTAATTTACCTCTCAAAAAAACGATCGTTTTTTGGACAAAAAAAGCACATGCTTTTCTGACGCTTTTCAGCCCCCTTTTTGTCAACTTTTCCGTCAAGAAAAGAATGACAAGCAAGGGGTTACTTATTTGACGGGAACTCAAAGCCCACGCTGCCGTCGTCACGGAGAAACAGGAAGGCGTCAAATTGCTTCCCGGATTTGCCGGTGAAGCCGTGGATCAGCGCACTGCGTTTCTTTTCCAGGAGACGGCCTGCTTGAGCCGGGGTGATCTTCTTGCCCGCGATTTCTTTCCAGATGGAAAACTTGCAAGGCGCCTGAGCGTCTTTCCATCCGACGCAGCCATAGCTCTTTTTCCCTTCGACCACATCCCGACCGCACAGGGGGCACTTTCCCAGAACGCGATCGCGTTGGAACTGCTCAGCCGTGGCCGGGTTGTAAGCGGCCTTCCCCTGGGATATGATCTCACCGGTAAACAGGATGATTTTATCCAGGAATGCGTCGGCTTGAATGTGGCCCTGCTGAATGTGCGCCAAGGACGCCTCCCACTGCCCAGTCAGCTCCGGCTTTTTGAGCTGCTCGACAACCAGGTTGATCAGCAAGATGCCTTGCTCCGTGGGAACCAGGTTCTTTTTCTCCCGGACGACATATCCCGCGTTGATAATGTTCTCGATGATGCCGGCCCTTGTCGCGGGAGTGCCCAGGCCGCTGTCCTTCATTGCCTCGCGCAGCTCAGGATCATCCAGCTTTTTACCGGCTGTCTCCATCGCAGCCAGAAGCGTATCTTCCGTGTAAAGGGCAGGAGGCTTCGTCTGTTTTTCCTCTACCGCTACAGCCTGCACGGGGTAACGCTGCCCCTCGGCGATGCTGGGGATGGCAGTGAGTTCCTCTTTCTCCTTCTCTTTTTCAGACTTAAGGGAGAGAGCTGATTTCATTGCACGGTCGATCAGGGTATAGCCAGGGGACAGCTCCTTACGCCCCGTTGCCGTAAACTCTTTGCCGGCAATGAGAGCTGTGACTTTTGTGGCCATGTATTCGTGCGGGGCATAGACGGCTGACAGCAGGCGATAGGAGATCAACGACAAAATGTTCCGCTCAGCGGTCGGAAGAATTTGCAGTTTTTCAGCAGAAATTTCCCTGGTGGGCAGGACAGCATGGTGATCAGTAACCTTTGCGTCGTTTACCACCGCATCAACGGCTGCTGCGGAGAGATCGTAGCCGGCAACAGGGGTGATTGTCAGAAGGTGCCCCAGAAGGGCCTGTGTGCTGTCGGCCATATCGTGGGTGATGTAGCGACTGTCTGTTCTGGGATATGTGGTCAACTTTGCCTCATAGAGACTCTGTAGGCAATCCAGGGTTTGTTTTGCGGAGTACCCAAAATAACGGTTGGCGTCACGCTGCAGCGTAGTCAGATCGTAGAGGGTGGGAGCCTTGGCGGTTTTCTTTGCCAGCTGCAGCTCCTGTATGACGGCAATTCCAGACCGACAACAGTCGGCAAGCGCTACTGCGGCAGACCGATCATCCTCTTGGCGGTAGACAGACCATCCGCCGAGATCGGCGCCAAGCCGATAATAGGTATCCGGCTTAAAAAACTGCCGGTCATGCCAACGCCGGACGATCAGAGCAAGTGTCGGCGTCTGTACGCGCCCGACAGTGAGCTTCCGGCGATACAGAGTGGTGTATAGCCTTGTGGCGTTGATACCAACGAGCCAGTCGGCCCGCTGGCGGCACATGGCAGCGGCGTACAAGGTATCGTAATCATGACCGGGCTTCATGGAGGACAGCCCATCACGGATCGCACTGTCCTCCATGGAGGAGATCCAGAGGCGAGAGAACGGCTTGCGGCAGCCGGCTTTTTCATAGACCAGACGGAATATCAGCTCACCCTCGCGCCCGGCGTCGGTGGCCTCAATCAATTCGGTTACATCGTCACGCTCCATCAGCGTTTTGAGGACGCGAAATTGAGAGGCTGTTTTTTCAGAAACAGAGGTTTGAAAATGTGATGGGATGATGGGCAGCGTTTCAATGGCCCACTTTACGTATTGTTCACCGTAGGCTGCCGGTCCAGCGAGTTCAACCAGATGACCGTAGCACCAAGAGACGATATACCCGTTGCCGAATACGTACCCGTTGCCGCTTTCCGATGCACCAATTACTTTTGCTATAGCCTTGGCAACGGATGGCTTTTCAGCAATCAGCAATTTCACTTTCCGACACCTCCTTTATTCCTGGATCAAGTACGGGATTCTGAGAGCGCAAGATCTCTGTGGCGTCCTCAAAGCTAATGTTTTGCTGGTCGAGGATGCCCAGGATCTCAAATGCCTTGGCTTTATCCAGACGATCCTTGAGCTGCAGGCGCTGCTTTTTCATTCCCTGAAGCTTTTTTTGCTGAACGATAATGCGGTCGTCGAGCATTTCCAGTTCCTGTCTGAGCGATGCAATACTGCGTTTTTCGGCCATGATACCCTCCTTATTTGGTGTTCAAGTCCAGAACGGTGTTCCATCCGAGCCCTGTTTCACGAAGGTGGTAGTTTCCATCACCGGTGGCGTTGATGACAATAGTCGCTTCCAAAAGTTTACCTTCCGTGTCATTCTGATCGGCGTATGCGATGAAGATCGTCAACTCACCGGTGTCAATGGCCGCCCGTTCGATGGAATAGTTATAGACTATTTCCTTTTTTATCGTGTAATAGTTGTAGGTGATGGTGTTGTCTGTAAAATCGACCCGCATGAATACCTTGTCTCCAAGGGAAGCCTCCCATGGACCGCTGGTCAGCATTTCGCGTGCCACCGAGACGGCGTCGCTGCTGGCGTCCTTTTCCCGTTGCGTTTCAATGGCATCTTTGAGCAGAGCCTCAGAGCGGTAGTAGGTGTGCGGATCTTCCCGGGTAGTACCGGAGAAGAAAAGCGTGTCAGCCACAGGGTCATATTGCAGAGAGACGGTCAAATTGAGTGTCCCAACTAATGTAAGATTCGTGCCAGAGAGCTGGTATGTTCCCGTCCCAAGCCAGTCAGAGGACATGGTGCCGTCCTTGTTCAAAACGAGGTGATCCCCCTTCTCCCGGCTGCTGTACCAGTCGCCAAGCAGAACATCAATACCAATATTTTCCGGGTTCTCTAGTTGGGAATGATCGGATTTCCCCGGGGTAAGCACAGAATTGTTTGGGAGCTGGTCATGTTCTGTGTCGGAAGAAGTGCGCACAATAGCGATTACAATACTGGTTACAATGAGTAGAGCGCAGCAAATCAAAAGTATAAGGGTTTTCTTTGTCAGGTTTATCATTTTTGAACTCCTTACTGTGCGGATATACCGTAGCCACTGATCTGTGTAGAGTAAATAGAATAACTTTTACGAAGGCAGGAACCGGGATGGGGCCCACTGTTGCCCTCGATGGTGTTGACGGTGATACCGTCGCACGATTCAACGATGCCGGTGTGATCCAGTACACCATCACAGTCCCAGTCAAAAAAGATCACGTACCCCGGCTGTGGAATACAAACACCCCCGTTTTGCCACTGTCCACGGGCACGGAACCATGATGCGCCGGTACCGACAACGGAATATTTGGGAATCGCAGTGTCGAGAAGACCGGCCTGATCGGCACACCAACTAACAAAACAGGCGCACCAATCAACGCGGGAGCCAAAACCGTACCAGGACCAATACGGCTGTCCTCCGACGTTCCCGAGTTGTTCGGCTGCCACAGCTACCAACGCCGACCCGTCTCCCAGGGCAATTTCCCGTGATGGCAATAAAAACAGTGGGTTGATCGCTTTTTGGGCATGGTAGTATTCAAGATACAGGCCAGATGAATAAGAAACGGCACCCAACAGTTGACCCTGCTGAACGGATTGACCAACCGAGACAGAAACGTTTCGGAGATTTGAATATCGAATGACATCTTCTCCGGCACGCACAGATATCCGATCACCACTGACCTCAATCACACTGCCGGGACAACATGAATAAACAAAGGTGCTGTCATATGGTAGTAGAGTAAGGCCCTGCCGTTCCGCAAGGCTGCCATTGTCAGCCACGTACCAGCCCCAACGATCCTTGATGTAATAATGGCCGTCAAAGGGGTCGCCAATGGCGCTGGAGGCCAGATAAGTGCCAAGCGATGACATGAGCTGAACCCGTTCAACCTCATCCTCTGCAAGCGGAGAGTGGGCTGCAACATAAGATGCTACTGGCTGAGTTGTGAGCTGAACGACAGATACCGCGGCGGAGGTGGGGGAGACTCCCTGTGACTTGATTCGCCAAACATACAGCCCATCATGGAGGGCCTTGATCTCGGCCCTGACATTATCTCCGCCAAAATCCCCGACAATGTGTTGATCCAGATTTGCTGTGCCATAGCGTGTCTGGAGATACATGAGTAAATAGTCAATATTTGTCTGGATCCGGAGCTGGGCGAGGGAAACCTCTGCCCCGTTGATGTAGATAAGATCGGCACCATGCTCATGTGCGCTATTGAGGATCGCCTGCTCTGTAATCGCGTCAAGCTTGGTGATATACTCGTATGTATCGGACAATGCGCTGCTGTCAGAATCCAAAGTGTTGGCTGCAAGGATCGAACTGGGTAGCGCAACGGCAAGAACGAGGGCAAGCAGCAGCGGGAGCACAAATTTGACGCTGAGAACAAGCCTCAAACTCCTACGGGTCACTCTGGAGATCCAACGAGAAACAAAGCCGGCTGAACGGATAGCTGTTTTTGTGTATGATGTGGTTTGTTGGAGTTCGGGGCGATCTTTGGCGGCGCTGACCATTGGTTCAGTGACTGCGTCGCGTAAGATTTGCCCGAGATTGCGGGTGGGATGATACCGGATGGCTCGGCGGAGGTGCCGGCCTGAGCGGTATGTTGAACTACCGCGCACATGAGATCTCCTGCTTTGGGATGATGTTTTTTGCTTCCGACTATCGCGGCCTCTTTGCCGTGATGCTTGTCGGCCCTGCTGGGTTTGTTTTGCGCCTTGTGTAGCGGAACGGGAAGGGGTGTCCCCGCTTGCAGTGTGCGGCGCAGTGAAGGGGCGCTTCTCCAAATCCTTGCGGGCCAGCTCTTCATGCTCCGGGACCTCATGTCCCGAAGCATGATAATCGCTGTAATAATTGCCACGGCCAGATGAAGCTGGATACTCCAGGGAATGTTCGTTTGAACTATAGCGCGGTGTTGTTATGACATGGAGTGCTTCGTACTCCTCAATGACGGCAGCTTTCCCATAGGATGAATCTTGCTGCGCCATAGGACGCGAGGCCCGGGCGAATGGCTCCCCCTGCCCGTCCTGCTCCACCGTTCCATATCGCGCAGTATGCTTTTCGGGATTTTCATCAACTTGATAGGGGAGATACCGGACGGCCTGATGAGATGCACCATTCCGTTCAGCCATATTTACACCTCCTCCGTTTTCTCGGAGACCTCATCCAGTTTCGTTGTCATGAGTTTATAAAGCTGCGTGTCAACAGGGAAGCGGTCGATGAAGGGGACGATGGCGCCCCCTCCGACAAGAAGGCCGCTGCCTTCCTGTGTGTTTGTCACATAGCTCAACTGCTTATTGCTCATGTTCAGCAGACCGGCTAGCTCTACCCGGTCGGGCTGCGCTTGGTTAAACAGCATGATAAAATCGCTGTTTGAGAGCATTCGACGTGCCAGATCCGACAGTAGCAGTGTCTCAACATTTTGGGTAATTCCGGTCGGAACAGCGCCCCATTTCCGGGCTCTGCTCCAAAGCTCAAAGAAGTAGTTGGAACAATACTCATTGGAGAAAAGCAGTTGGATCTCATCTATGTAGATCCATGTCCGAACACCCTTTTCACGGTTTGATGTGATGCGGTTCCAGATCTGATCCAAAACCACCAGCATGCCGAGGGTGCGAAGCTGTTTGCCAAGATCACGCACGTCGTACACGACCATGCGGTTTTTTGTGTCAACGTTGGTTTTGTGTGCAAAAGCAGAAAGAGATCCCTCAATGTAAAGTTCCAGTGACAGGGCGAGCGCCTTTGCCTCTTCCTCGGGCTGCATCTTAAGCACGTCGTAAAAGTCAGTGAGCGTAGGGGCCTCCTTCTTTGACCCTGAGAAATACGGACGATAGACCAAGCCACAACACCGGCTTACAATAGATCGCTGCCCAGCCGTGAGCCCGGTACTGCCGCCGCAAATCATCTCAATCAGAGACAGCACAAACTCGGATTTCAGCAGCAGCGGATCGTCATCGTCGGCGTAGTCGTCGGTAATATCCATGGGATTCATGTGGGCAGGGGAGCCGGCAGAAATGTGGATCGTCTCACCTCCGAAAGCATCAGCTAGGAGGCGATATTCTCCTTCGGGGTCTATAATCATGACCTGGGCGCGTGGATCGGATAGCAGAACTTGGACGATCTCCCGCTTGGCCGCCAGAGACTTGCCGCTTCCGGGAGTCCCAAGATACAGACCATTCGGCGCCATGAGACTGCGGCGATCAAAGAAGATCATGTTGCGAGATAGTGCGTTGAGACCATAATAGATGCCGCCCGGCTGATAGAGCTCCTGAGTTGTGAATGGTACAAAGATGGCTGTACTGGCGGTGGTCAATGTCCGGCGAATATCAACATAGTTGGCGCCGAGGGGTAAAGTGGAGTTGAAACCCTCACGCTGCCTGTCATCCAACGGTACTGCGGTGCAGCTTTTTTGCGCGCACACGGAGCAAATCTGAAGGACCTGATCGTCCAGCCGCTCCAGTGTGTCAGCATGGGTATAGATCAGCACAGTAACCTTGAACATGCGCTGATCGGCATCCTCCAAATCGGCCAGCAGCAGATTAGCACCTTCTGTTTTTCGGCGCATTTCCCGCGGAGTTGCCAGATTAAGCGGGGTGCCCTTTTGCCAGGCGTTTTGCGCCTGTCCCACCTGTTCCATCTCCATAAAGGCGATCTGGCTATGCACATGCTCCAGCGCCTTGCTCTGGTCAATACGATCAATATGAACAGAGATCGTCATCTCAAACGGCAAGTCTGTGATACGACTGATTAGTTGATCGGAGAGCCGTGCCGGCAGATCTCTAAGGATCAATACCTCGCCATAGCGGTTGCCGCAACGGAAGGTGCGCTGAGACGTGAAATCCAGCACCATGGGGGCAACCGCGTGTTTGGTGGTAAGACCGCTGTAATAGAGATCAGCATAATCGAAAAGAAATGGGTCGTCATGCCGGGTGTGATGGTGGATGAGCTGTAGCCGCTGCGAGCCGCTGAGAGTTTGCGTAGAACACCCCAAGCTCTTGAATAGCCCAGAGTAATCTGACTCAATGCGGGACAGAGCGGCGCGGGAGTCGGCATAGTTACTGGCGGGCGTTGTCAACGTAAAATACTTCTCACGGATAATGCTGTTTTGGCCTTCCATCGCCTTGTCGGCGAGGATCTCGTTCATTTCTTTGCGATGAGCATTAAGACCATCATCCTCCATAGGAGACTTGAAGAACATGGAGGTGCGAAACTGTTGTTGGTCCATGCTTCGATTGAGGATCGTGAGTTGTGCATGCTGGGTTGGATCGAGACTGTTCAGAATCTCACTGTATCGGCCAAAGATGTCCAGCTTCTCGTCTTTGCGGGCAGTCTGATAGTTAATATCAGAAAGGGAGAAGGTGACACTGTATTGACCAGGGCCGATTTCACAAATACCGTCCTCGTACATCTTCTGATAGGCTAGATATGCCACCGTATCACGCGGCGCCGCCTCCATGCCGGTTGTTTGCTTGGCGCTTTGCCGCCCGATATTCTTTTGCAGCTGCCGCAATCCTTTCTTTTGTTTGCTTTCGTGTTTTCGCACCTCCTGGGATGTATCGTGCTGCTTCGCTGCAGTATCCGGGGCACTTCTTCGGAATAACAAAAGAGCAGGCGGTCCACAATTCCGCCGTCTGCAGAGACATAAATGGCAAAAAGACGGTTGAAAAAGTAATAGGCTACTGCAGAGAAAATACCGGCCACAACTAAGGGGGCCTTGCGTATTTCTTTCATCGCGCGTCCCTCTGACTGGAACGTGCCGCATCACTGACAGCTTTCTCGGTTGTATGTTCCGCGCTCCGTTCGGCTTTTCGTGCGGCGTTTCGCTCCGCAGCGGCCGCTTTGGCCGCCGCAAAGCGTTCCTTCATGGGCTTGCGCCCAGCGGCCTTATCCCATCCGGAAACGACCTTTTCAAGGGACTTTTTGACAGCATTAACGTCTCTTCCAGCGAAATAGACGGTATATTGATCGGTGCCGCGCTGGCGGGTAACGTGAAAATCCACCTGTTGACGGCGGAGTTCCTTCTTAAGTGCTTTCAGATCCTTTTGCGCATCCAAATCAATATTCTCAATGTTGTTGCTGTTTTTTTGGAGTTGACGCATTGTCATTTGTTTGCCGGGGGCATGAGATGCTGCAGATTGAAGTAAAGTGCGGGCAAGGGCAATGATGAGCCTTGCGGTCAGCTTGGTTGCCCTGAAAGATACGTTGATTGCCTGTGAGCTGGAGCGCAAACCGACTCTGGCGGCAGTCGTAGCGGCTTGCGATAACTGATCTCCTAAAGTTGCTCCCATAGAAAGCTCCTCCTTCTCTTTGTATGTGTTATATGGCGTCGAGCAATTTGCAGCTTGTAATAGTGACACCTTCGCGCTGGAGCAAAGCCATAGCCTCCCACAACTGCGGCTCTCCATTGACCCGCAGCACATAGAATCCGGGAGTTCCATCTGGAAATAGCAGCTCCAGTTTATAGCCAGTCTGAGAGACCGGAGATTTATCTTGTGTCATAATGAGTTCACCTGGGAGGGCAGCCAAGTGGCTGCCCTCCCGCGTTATCTGTGCCATGAGCCTATGTGCCGACTGTCAGCGAGCCTCGGCGGCCCGCTTACGGCGCTTGGTGAACCACACGGCGGCAGCGGCGGTGCTGCCGGAGGCGGCCATCAGAGCAGCCCATAGGCCCACATGGAAGGTGTCGCCGGTATTGGGGTTCTCGGGGAACTCCACCGTCTGATCTTTGTCGTTGATATCGGCATGGACGGCAATCAGACGGTCGTTTTCGTAGACCTCCTCGAAGGCAACCACGCTCTTGCTGCCCAGGTCAGAGGCGTCGAAGGTAAAGGTCAGCTCCACCTTGCCACTGGCCTTCTCCGGAACAAAGGGGGCCTCGGCGGTGACAGGCTTGCCGTTCTTATCCAGGAGGGCCTTGCCGGTCTCCTTGACCATCAGTGTGCCCCTCACGGTATATTCCTTACCGGGGATCAGATTATCGTACTTTACCACGTCGGTCAGCGTGACAGACTCGGTAGGCGTGGCCTTGTGATTGCCGTTTACGGTAGCAGTGGTCTTGACCTCGGGGAAGTGCACCGTCTGATCCTCGTCGTTGATATCGGCATGGGTGGCGACCAGGATATCTTCGTGGTACAGATCCTCGAACACAACGGTGCTATGCCCGGCCAGCAGCGAGGCGTTGAACACAAAGGTGACCTCTACCGTGCCATCGGCGGTCTCCGGGGTAAAGGTGGCCTCGGCGGTAATCTCCTTGCCCTCGGTGGTCTTAAATACCTTACCGGTGCGCTGATCCATCAGCTTGCCGACTACGGTGTACTCCTTGCCGGGAATCAGATTCTCGTAGGTTACCACGTCGATCAGCGTAACGGACTCAGCGGCCAGGGCAACGTGGCTCCCATCCACCGTGGCGGTGGTGCGGATCTTGGGAATGTTGACGCTCTGCTCTCCATCCTCAATGTCCGCATGGACAGCCAGGAGGCGGTCCTTCTCGTACAACTCCTCGAAGGCAACCACGGTCTTACCGTCCAGTTCAGAGGCGTCGAAAGCGAAGGTAACCTCCACCGTGCCATCGGCGGTCTCCGGGGTAAATGCGGTCTTTGCAGTAATTTTCTCGCCGTTCTTATCCAGCACAGCCTCGCCGGTCTCCTGGTCCATCAGAACGCCGGTGACAGTATACTTCTTACCGGGAATCAGATTGGTGTAGGAAACGGTGTCCACCAATGTCAGCTTCTTGTCAGCTTTAGCCATATGGATGCCGCCCTCGCCGGTCAGTGTGGTGCGGATTTCCGGGAAGTGGACCGTCTGGCCCTCGTCCTCAATGTCAGTGTGGTCAGCCAGCAGGAGGTCACCTTCATACAGATCCTCGAAGACGACGGTGCTGCGTCCGGTCAGCTCGGAGGCTTCAAAGGTGAAGGTGACCTCCACACTGCCATCGGCGGTCTCCGGGGTGAACGAGGTCTTTGCAGTAATCTCCTTGCCGTTCTTATCCAGCACAGCCTCGCCGGTAGCCTGATCCATCAGAACACCGGTGACGGTGTACTTCTTACCGGGGATCAGATTGGTGTAGGTTACCACATCGGTCAGCGTCACCGTCTCGGCGGCCTGGGCGATATGGCTATCCTCCACGGTGGCGGTGGTGTGGATCTCGGGGAAATGGACGCTCTGCTCCTCGTCCTCAATATCCGCGTGGACCACCAGCGTCTTGTCATTCTTGGACAGATCCTCAAAGGCAACCACGGTCTGGCCGGCCAGGTCGGAGGCGTCGATCTCAAAGGTCACATCCACGTAGCCGGTGGGATCCTCGGGGGTGAAGGTAACAGAAGAAACATAGGGGTTGCCGTCCTTGTCCAGCAGAGCCTCGCCGGTTTCCTTGACCATCAGCGTGCCGGTCAGAGTGTACTCGCGGCCGGGGATCAGCTTGTCGTAGAATACCCGGTCCACTAGGGTAACGGTCCCGGAAGCCTGGGCCATGTGGCCATCGTCTACAGTAGCGGTGGTGTGGATCTCCGGGATCTCCTCGTCCTCCATGTTGATGACCTGGTCCTTCATGTCATCCGTGACGGTAAACTCGATGGGATCGGCCGGCAGCCAGCCCTCCGGGGCGGACAGCTCGCGCAGAAGGTAGGCGTGGCCTACCTTCAGGCCGCTGACGGCGTGAGGCTCGTCAGCGGAGATCCACTTCTCAACCATTTTGTCGTTCTCGTAGACCGCCAGCTCGGCACCGGGTACATAAGCGCCGGTGTAATCGACCTTGGCCACGGACAGCACCTTGTCGATCATGACGACAGGCTGCACCTCGGCGGTATCCTGGATCGTGAACTGGATCTCGGTGGCCTTGACGTAACCCAGGGGTGCGGTATCTTCGCGCAGGGTGTAAGTCTCGCCGATCAGCAGATTGTAGATCATGTGAGGCTCCTCGGCGGAAGTCCATTCGTCAACGACGTTGCCGTCCTTGTCCATAACGGACATCTTGGCACCGGGAAGCTCCTTGCCTCCCATGTCCTGCTTGGAGATCTGTACCTTGGTGGGCTCGTTGGGGAACTCCACGGGGATGATCTTCATGTTGTACTCATCAATGGCGGCGTCAGGTACCACGTCGAAGTAGACGGGATCCTGGCTCAGCACATAGCCATCCGGGGCATTTTGCTCAATCAGATAATAACCGTAGTTATAGGTCAGCTCAGCGGGCACCCGGACAATGCCGTCTTTGCCGGTATACCAGGTATCATCACCAAAGAAGGTGATCAGCTGGTCGTTGGGATCATACAGCTTGAAACCGACACCCTCCACGGGGATGATTTCGCCGGTACGAGCGTCCAACTTGACCACCTTGAGATAACCGGAGAAGGTCTGGTTGTTGAGGATAAAGCTATAGGTCTTGCCGTCCTCCTGGATATTGACAATAAAGTCATCCACGAAGGGAGAGGATGCAAAACCACTGATCTGATGGACCACATACTTGCCGTAGGGCAGCATCTTGGAAGTAGCAAAGCCATCCTCATCAATGGTCAGCAGATCCCGCTCAGACTCCTTGGCGGCGTCATAGCTGCCAACGGATGCCAGATAGAGCTCAAACTGCGCGCCCACCTCGGGGGTGGCGGGGCCGGTCTTACCCAGATCGGAGTGCTTGACAATATGAATGCAGCCCTCGATGACCTCGTTAGAGATTACGGTGTCCTGGTTGCGGTCAGCGTTGTCCAGAGACAGATCATAGATCTGACCGTCTTCCGTGACGGAAAATTCCTGGGAGATGTGTCCCTTGGTGGTGTAGCCCGTCGGGGGTGCTGTCTCTACAATGGCAAAGCGACCATAGGGCAATAGATCAGCAGTGGTTTCGGCAACACCGTCGTCGCCGGTGGCAAAGGAATAGACCACATCATCCTGGTTGTAGGTCTCACCATTTACGATGACGGGGTAATCATTGAGGGAGATGATATCAAACTGTGCGCCAGCCAGCGTGGCGTCGCCCTGGGCGATATCCCCGGTCTCGGCATCATACTTGCGGACCTTTACGCCGCCCCGAATCAGAGCATTGTCAAAAGAGAAGGAACCGGTCTCACCGGGATTGACGGTGATGGTCTGGGGCTCCTGGGGCTTGTACCGGTTGGGTACCGTCTCGACGGCGGTGTAATCACCGGGGTACAGATCGGTCAGCTCCACGTTGCCGTTGGCATCGGTCTTGACGGTCTGGCTATAGTTATTGGGACCGGTGATGGTGAACTCAATGCCCTCCACCTTGCCATCTTCAGAGGTCTTGATCAACTTGGCCTTGCCGGTGTCCGGCTCCTCGGTGATGGTGGGGGCGTTGTAGGTATCAACCAGCTCCGTAGAGGCTCCGCCAGACGTAATCTGCACCACATACTTGGTGCTGTTGATCTGATAGCCGGCAGGGGCCTTAGTTTCCTGAATGACGATGGTGCCCAGAGGCAGGGTGGCGATCCCTCTTGAGTCAGTGTAGAATTCGTCGCCACTTACTTTCCAGTTAGAGTGAAATTCGATTTCTCCATCGCTGTCTGTCTTAAACACCCAGGTCCGGGCAGTTGCTCCGTTGCTCTCGGCTTCGGCGGCAGTGCTGTACTGGCCGTCATAATATTTGACGGTGAACTCCGCGCCTTCCAGAGAGAGCGCGTTGGAGGCGGGAGCGCCACCTGTCTTGCTGTCCGCTTTGCGCAGCAGGATGCCCACAGGGTCGGACTGCGGATAATCCGTGACGTTGCCGGTGGCGGTCTTGCCGGACTCCACCTTGATGGAGATAATGGCGGGATTCAGCGCAAAGCCCTTCGGAGCTGTCAGCTCGCGGAGATAATAGGTTGCAGGATGCAAGCCCGTGATAGTGTTTGCGGTGCCATCCGCGTTGGTGGTCAGGGTCCCTACGCGGTTGCTGTCGCTCTGAGCGTTGGCCTCACTGGTGTAGACGCCGTACACGGCACCGGCCAGAGAGTAGCAGCTGTTACCGCTGGTGATGGTGGTATTGGCGCTGGATTTGGTCAGAGTCAGATCTCCGGTGGGCTTGTCGCCCCAAACCAGCATGATCTGGCCACCGTCAGACGGCCTTGCGGTGATGTAGGCCATAAAGCTGGCGGGTGCATTGGCGGCGTTGGCAGCAGCGTGATCCAAATACCAACGGATATCGCTGTTCATGACGTTATTGTTTTTTCCGATGTATTCAGCCACCGCATGATGAATGTTATAGAGTTCGGTGGCGTCATTGGTCTGGGAGGCGTAGTAAGCCATCCCAAGGATAACGTCGTCTGTCTGCCCCAGCGTGACCGTGGCGCCCACCCCTCCGGGATTGGCATATGGGTCCGCGCAAATGCCGTGGAGCTGCTGGGTACCGTTGGTCAGCTCAAAAGCATAGTTGCTGGGGATGTCTCCGTACCAGCTGAGTACCTTGTAGCTGGTGATTTTATAGGTGTCGCTTTCCGCGTGTGCAACGTTGACGCCCGGCGCCATAAGGCCCAGGGACATGACCAACGCAAGCAGCAGCGCGGTGATTTTCTTTGTCAGTTTCATTGCTCTTTCCTTTCCTGGCAGTCAGTGCCATAAATAAAAATAGCAGCTACGCTCGGTAGCTGCTGCAAACAATGGTAATGTAAGGCGGATCTCTTGTCCTCATATTTACGCTCCTTTCCTGACTGTTTCTTTGCCCTCAAACAAAAAAGCGGCTACTTCAGTAGCCGCTTTCGTGAATGAACGATATTTACTTGGTCGCGCCGCAGCGGGAGCATTTGTAGCCAACAACGGTGCGTTCGGTGGTTGTGCCGGTGACAACCTCTTTCCACTCAGAATGGTATGCTGAACTCGAGCAACCGGTTGCGTTTCGATGGTCTTTCATGCTGCCCCTGCTAAGGAGTATACCGGTTACATCCATACCGCAGGTGTTACAGATTTCGAACTCTTGCATCTCTGTCTGCTCCACCTCGTGCTCCTCGTAGATTTCCTCCCAGGCATGTCCCAAGGCGGAGGTGTAACTGTCGGTATAGCTGTCGCCGCAGGAGCAGGCGTGGGTGGTATAGCCGCCCTCGGTGCAGGTGGGGTCTACAGTATAATCGCTGTAGCTGTGATAATGCACCGGCTGGGCGGGCTGTGGCTCTGTGGCGCTGCTGCCAGCTCCGGAGGAGCCGGAACCGTTGGAACCAGTGGAACCGGAGTTTCCGCTGGAGTTGCTTTCGCCAGATCCGCTCGAATTACCGGAGGAATAGTTACCACCGTTGCCGGTAGAGGAACCGGAGCTGCTGTTGGAGGTGTTGGGTGTGGTGTCCTCGCCGGTGATGGAACTGCTTTCATTGTTGCCCGGCGTGGGGTAATTCGCCGACCCGGTCGGCGAATTATTCTTTGTGGTACTGTCGTCGGGTTTGCTGTTGCTTTTAGGCTCTGCCTTCTGGGTCTGATCGGTTTTGCCGTTCTCGTCGACCTGTGCCGTCTGACCGCCGCAGCTGACCAGCACCAGCAGCATGGCCACGGCACAGAGCAGCGCCATGATTTTCTTCAGTTTCATAGGATCGCCTCCTTTGCGTAAGTCTTTTCTTTGCCTGTAGTATATCATAGGTTTTGAGAGTTGTTAAGGTGAAATTTGATGCTATGGGTTGCGATGAATTACCACATCCCCACATGGATCAAGATAATGATGCCGCAGCAAAACCACACTCCGGCGAACAGCAGAACGGACTTGCTGATTCAAACAGGTCACGCGAATACTGTGACCCACGATGGGCCAATCAAGTAGAAGTTTTAATTCGCCGACTCAGTCGGCGAATTATCAGTCGTTTATGAAATGGGGACGAGAACGCCCAACACTACGTAGCGGGCGTTCTCAAACTCAAAGGAGCAGGTGGACAGGGTCAGGATCGGCCCCTCTGCCGCGATGTCATGATTCGGGTAGAAGGTGGATCTGCCGATATACTTCGCCAGACACTCCGGTGGGATCTCGTTTTGGTAAATGTTGGCGTCGACCTCTACGATGCACCCAGCAAACAGATCCACCCGGTACTTTTGTGTCGGCGTAGTCAGATACAAAAACGGATGCTCATCATAGAAGCTCTGATCCTTGTACTTTGTCAGGGTGGCAAACATGGTGCCGCTCCGCATGTGATGACCGTAAATGATGCTGTTCTCGTCGGAAAAATCAGCGCGGCACCGGTAGTCCAGGAACAGAGTCCCGTTGTCATTCCACGTGCCGTCCAGCAAGCGATAAAGATAGTAGTTGTTGTCGTGGCCCTGCACCACTGGGTAATTAATCCGTGTCCCGGGCACATAGAGCCAGGCTACCACGTCGCCATTAAGCTGACGTAGTGCATCAAAATCTACCTCCAGCGGCTGTTCTTCTTCCTCTGGTAATTCGTGTGGATCTGTCTCCAGCGGTTCCGGCGTATGGACAAATTGGGCTGCCGTTGCTGCCATCTCCTCGCTGCGGCGCTTCTCCAGCAGATATCCACCGATTCGATAAACTGAATAGGCGAACACACCCAGCAGGACGATCAGTAGGAAATAATACACTGATTTCTTCATGGCATGAGCCCCCGACAGCTCATGGGTGTAGTGCCGGTACAATAGATGCTGGTCTCATATGACGGCGGCCCAACGATCCCGTCTGGGGTGATGACATACACCGTTCCGTCATTCAGTTCGCAGCAGATTTCCCGCACGTCGGTGACGCGCAGAGATCTGTCTTCCTCTGTAATAGATACACGCATGGTTGCCTCCTCCAAAATGGCAAACGCCCCTCAATGTGAGCGGCAATCTTCCTTTCCTTCGGACATTAATGTGGGACAATTGTAGCAATCCTTGTCCGCTTTGTGTGCAATGCTTAGGAGAGCCATCGTGAATATTCCAATCCACGCCCCAATTAATAAACCGATCACAAGATAGATTATGTTGGACATTACGGGTCACCTTCTTAATTCTTCATATTTTTGCGCAAGCTCGCCGGCAGAAGGGGATTTGCCCCAGCGGTGCCAAGAGCCATCTGGCTCCAGTGTATAGAGATAATACATGTGCCGATCAGGCGGGCTGGTAATGATATACAGGACCTCCCGGTTTTTGCCCTGGCTCTCCAGCCACACAATCTCGCCTTTTGGGTATTGCATTACTCGAAATCCTTTCTTTTCGTCAGCGTAACAAGGCACTCATTCCAGTCTTTTCCGGAGGGTGGCAGGAGATCGACAATCTGACCGGTGAAGGACACAGTCAGCGGCAACTGCTTGGCAAAGTTGCGCCCTGCCTCATCGTTGTCAAAGCACATTTTAATGGTCTGAATCTCCGGATGATGGGCCAACCACTTGCTCACGGTGCCGGGAGCCGGATTGCCGGCAAGTGCCAACCGATGAGTTTTCTGCCACTCAATGCCGGCCTGCTTCTCCAGCGTTGCGTGACTGATGGCGTCGATGGGTGCCTCAAATATGGCCACCATGTCAGCACCGGGTTTTCCAGGTAATTCCCAAACCACAGATTTGTCCGAGCCTGGTACAATACCCTTAAACTGGCTGCCATAGTTTATGCCCCGCAGGATGGCGGCGCAAGGAACGCCGTGCCCATCATAGGAGATGAACACGGCGTTCCGAATAACTTTATTGTCTGCAGTGGGTCGGCAGCTGATATAGACCCGCTTTTGCCGGAGCAGATCGCGGACGATTTCCCCGTCACAACACCGGCGCTCGGTCAGATATTTGACCAGGATACCAGTAGCGTCAGATGCTGGGGGAGGCAGTGTGAATTCTACTTCCGGCTCAGAAACAGCCGTATATGCGGTCACGGGCAAACATGCGCCATCTTCGCCGGAGAGCCGCAGCACGGCATCCACCATACTGCGGCCCTCGTATTCACGGCAAAATTCAAAAGCGCGGCCGGAGAGATGTCGACTGTTCCAGTACCAGCGGCCGTCGGACAGGAATATCATGCTGTCATGTTCGCGCAGATGATACCGATCACCGTGGCCTACGAGATCATACCCCTGCCGCCTTGCGTATTCCAATGCGCTGGCAGCCATAGCAGTCTCATATTGGTGTTGGGTGAAGTATTTTTTTCCGCTTCGAGATATGGGCATGGCTTATCTCCGTTCCTTTATTGTCAGCTGGCAGACTTTGCGGTCAAGCATAGAGAGTAACGGAAAGGGTGGCGCAGGAGCCGGAGACCTTTTTTGACCAGAAAAAGGGCACTTCGCCGGCTGATCCGGAGGGAAGCGCCAATTTCTGAACTTGACATATGCTGCTGATACCGCAGAGAAATTGCGGTTCTCTCACGTTCCGGGAGAGTATCCAGGATGTTCTGCATTTTACCAGGCGTTTTATCCACGTGAAGCGGAAGGTCATTCGACTGGAAAATGTCCATCAGAAGGTTGACCGGATACTCATGCTTCTTGTATGTGTGAATGCCTATGTAATCGTTCATGTCCTACTCCTTTCTACCTCTCCGAGGTACTTCCAGATTACAGCCTCTATCCGTTCCAGCAGCTCCGGGTCGTCCTTGTGGATCTTCAAACGGCCATCAAAGACATCGGGCAAGGCAAAACGGACCTTCTTCTGCTTGGCTTCTGTTCCTTCTTCGTGTGTTTGACGTAGGGAAAGAACATCCTCTACATCTTCTTTTGTCAAATTGCCAGAAGCTTCATAGACCTCCCGGATCAGCTTGGCGGACGCCTCGTTGATCTTGAGCTTTGGGCTTCTCTGCATGACGATCAAAATGGGCTGCTGTGCGTCATTTGAGATAAACGCGAGCTGATAGCCTGCCTTGACAGGGATGCGACGCTCATCAACCAGATCCAGCAGTTCCGGGAGGAGCTCCGACAGCTTGATGTACATGCGTAATTGATCGCCACTGACGCCGAAACGTTCTGCGGCCAGATCGTCAGCGCGTAAATTCGCCGACCCGGTCGGCGAATTTCCTGCGGGTCTGCCGGCGCGAATGTTAAACAGCTCTGTTGTGGCATCCAGATGGGCTTTATATGTGTTGGCTTTCTCGCTTGGGAGCCAGCCAGGGCGTTGGATGTTGCTCTCCGCCATGAGTATAATGGCGTCTGCATCAGACAAGGGCTCCACAATACAAGGGACGTGCGCCAGCCCGGCCTCTTTGGCGGCCAGCCTGCGGCGGTGGCCGGCGATGATCTCGTATTCACCGGCCACAGTGGGGTGCGGCCGCACGATCAGCGGCTCCTTGACGCCTTTGTCCCGGATGCTGGATACCAGCGCCCTGAAGTCATCGTTGTCGATCAGTTTAAATGTGTGATTGCCAAAGTCGTGCAGCTCCGCCAGGCCGATTTCCTTTGTGTTGGACTTTGCGGCGGGCTTGAGAATGGTATCCCAAAAATCGGGGGGCTTCGGTAAAGCCTCGCGCTGCGTCTCGGTCATAGATCATCCCTCCTTCCAGTCACCGCAGCTTTACCCGCGGGAGACAATCTCTGCCGCCAGCGCGCGAAACCTGTTGCCAAGATCGCTGCCGCGCTGCTGCAGCACGGTGACGCCGGCGCGTTTGGCATTGGCGACGTCAGCTCGGTTGGGGATGATCGTCTTATAGACCAGGCTGCCGTATTCCTGACGGAGAAGCTGCTCGGCCTTCTGAGCCTCGCTGCGTACCATGGCCGCCCGGGATATTACGATGCCGTTGAACTCCAGACCCGGGTTAAGGCTGTCCTGGACACGTCGGATCGTTTCGCGGAGCTCGGTCAGTCCGTTGATGGAGTAGTCTTCCGGCTCCACCGGCACCAAAACCTCATTGCTGGCTGCCAGGGCGTTCACCACAAGCAGATCCAGACTCGGCTTGTTGTCCAGCAGTACATAGTCGTATTTCGTGAAATAGGGGTGCCGGAAGATCCGTGCAAGGACGGTACCGCTGTCCTGGTCATTTGCCAGAATGCTGGGCGCGGTGCTGAGGCCGGAAACAGCAGGGATATAGTCCAACTTTTCCCGGTCGCTGTAGCGGATGAAATCCTCAACTTGAAGGTGGATCTGCCGGGTGGCAAAGTAGATCATGTCAACGGTGGAATAACCGTTGTAATCACGACCGTACAGGGTGTCGGTGGCGTTGTGCTGCTGATCCAGATCGACAATGAGGACACGGAAGCCTCGCTCTGCCAGTGCTGCACCCAGAGAGAGGGTTGTGGTGGTTTTGCCGCAACCACCTTTTTGGTTGACAATGCTGATGATTTTCATGGGGGGTTCCTCCTTATTTTTCCTGGCGTATACCAGGGATTTAACTTTGCTAACTGCGATCCAAACCGGCGTCGTTTTAATTTGCCGACCCAGTCGGCGAATTAAAACGACGGAATATAAAAAAGCAGCACCGTCACCGGTGCTGCTGGGTTAGTAGGTGGGACCGCCGCAAAGGCGGTCCCCCAAAGAAGGAAGAGCAGGGGAGGATCATCACAACCTCCGCGCTGCCCATATGTGCCCCACCAAACCGTGTCATGCCGTCCAGTGGGGCGGGGGAGAAGAGGAACGAAGAATTAAAGCTCATCCAAAAGGTTGACCGTATCTGTATAATCCTTCGGCATAAAGTGGATGTAATAGTCATAGGTGAATTTTACAGTAGAATGGCCGAGGATCTCACTGACCTTCTTAATATCGGCTCCTTTGCGGAGAAGATTTGAAGCAAAAGTATGTCGCAAGGCGTGGACGTTGTACCAGTATTCCCTGGGATAGCCACAGTTTCGCAGTATCCGCAGCAACGTTCGCTCAATATTGCCGATGAGAAGTGGCTGACCGGTGCGGGAACGTGCTATAAAGCCTCGGCGACCGGTCAATTCGGCAAGACGTAAAAAGGCATCATGGGCGGTTTGGTTGATTGGAACGTACCGTATACCGGATGACGTCTTTGTGCTGTCCTGCACAATCTGCACAAATTCGTAGCTACCGTCTGGCTTGCGCTGCTTTACCCGGACACTGTTCTTATCAATGTTTATCATTCTGCCATGCAAGTCGACGTCCCGCCAAGTGAGAGCCAACAGCTCGCCGACGCGCATTCCGGTATTGAGCAATATGATAATCAGATCCCCCTGCGGATAGACCCGTGTACCATTCCCATGTGTCCGTAGACACTCTTTTTGAATGACTGCTACCTGCTCTGGAAGAAAGAAACGAACATGGCGGTATTTTGATCTCCCACCGGATGGGACGCGTACTCCCAGAACAGGGTCGTTTGAGAGCTTTCCGTGAAGACGATAGTACCGATAGCAACAACCAACGGCCTCCACAGCCTTCTTAATTGTGGAATTTGCGTATCCCTTTTGGAGAAGCTGCTGGATAAGGTTTTCAATATCATTGTTGCATAGGAGTTTTGCGGGGGTATTTCCAATATATGGAAATACCTGGAATTTGCAGGTGTTTTCCTTGCGGTCAAAGCTGGCGGGTTTAAGGTTGGGACGCTCAATTTCATTAAGCCAAGCAATCATGATTTCTTCAACAGTTGTTGTCTTTTTGATTACCATTCTGAAATCACCTCAACACCACATCTTACACGATGTTGGCAACAGAGCGCGATTTTTAACGAAATTTGCTGCAAAACCCTCATTCCCCGGTTCAAATCCGGGTGTCACCTCCAGATGAAAGAAACTTGGGATTTTCCCAAGTTTCTTTTTTTGCAGCACCTGTTGCTGACTGCACATGAGAAAAGCCTCCGGATCATCCGGAGGCTTTTCTCATACCAGTTCTGTTTTATAATGTCGTCCCTCGGCCACGTACCCTGCGGCGCTGGCGTCGTTGGCGGCGATCTCGTCCGCCGTCACCTGCCGCCGGACCTTGGCGGGACTGCCTACGGCCAGGGACCCGTCCGGGATCACGGTGTTTCCGGTCACCAGCGCGCCGGCGCCGATGATGCAGTCCCGGCCGATCACCGCCCCGTTGAGGACGATGGCGCCCATGCCGATGAGGGTGTTGTCCCCCACGCTGCAGCCGTGGAGGATGGCGCCGTGGCCCACGGTGACGTTCCGGCCCACCGACAGGGGGAAGCCCGCATCCACGTGAAGGACGCAGTTGTCCTGAATATTGGTGCCGCTGCCGATGGTGATGACGTCGTGCTCGGCCCGGATCACCGCGCCGAAGAACACGCTGCTCTCGGCGCCCACGGTCACGTCGCCCAATACGGTGGCGCCGGGCGCCACGAAGGCGGAGGGGTGGATATGGGGTTCTTTCATAGCAGCCTCACTTTCCAGGGGATCGGTGGCCCGGCAAAGGGGAGAACGGCCGGCATCCTCCGTTACTTGTCCAGGATGTGGACGTTGAGATGGTTATAGGTCATGGTGACGCCGAATTCCTCGAAGCAGGTCCGGATCTCCTCGTTCAGAGCGAAATACACGGCCAGATAGTCACCGGATTTGCACCAGCAGTGGACGAAGTACTCGATGCTGCTGTCACCGTAGCTGTTGACGAGAACGGCGGGGGCGGGATCGTCCAGCACCTTGCCGGTGCGGCGGACGGCCTCCAGGAGTGCCCGGCGGACGTCCTGGACGGAGTCGTCGTAGGAGGCGGAGACGGAGATCTCCACCCGGCGGCGGCCCAGCTTGGTGTAGTTGATGATCTTCTCGCCGGACAGGGTGCCGTTGGGGATGAGGATGCGCATGCCGGAGGGGCTGTCCAGAGCGGTGTGGGTGAGCGTGACCTCCCGGACGGTGCCGTCGCTGCCGGCGGCGGAGATATAGTCACCGATGGCGAAGGGCTTTGTGGCCAGGATGACCAGTCCGCCGGCCACGTTGGACAGGACGGTCTGCACGGCCAGCGTCACCGCCAGAGACAGAACGCTCAGCAGGGCCACCAGCGAGGTGATGGGGATCCCCAGCCGGTCCGCCACGATCAGCACGGTGAGGATCAGCAGCACGATCTTCACGGCGGCGGCGATGTATCCGGCCACCTGGCCGTCCAGCTTGCTGCGCTTGAGGATCTTGCGCAGGATGGTCATGACGATCTTCACGGCGATGAGGCAGATCACCAGCGTCAGCAGAGCAAAGAGCAGTGACGTCAGCGTCAGAGAGCCGAAAATATCGCCGAAGAGGGAGGGGGGTGTTTCGGGCATTTGGATGGTCCTCCTAAACAGGTTTATGTCAGACCCATTATAGCCGCCGGCGGGGCTTTTGGCAAGAGAGAGCCGGAAGGTGCAGAAACACTTTGCAAAGGGCGGGAATGGTGCTATAATCAAAACAGAACGGGCCTGTCCCGGAAAAGTGAAAAAGGAGAGAATCATATGGAAGCTTTCTTTCGCGTAAAGGAGCACGGCTCCACGGTCCGCACGGAGATCGTGGCCGGTCTGACCACCTTTATGGCCATGGCCTACATCCTGATGGTCAACGCCGGGATGTTTTCCGCCCTGGAAGAGGTGACGTACGGCGCGGTCTATATCGCAACGGCCATCTCCGCCGTCATCGGCACGCTGTGCATCGGCCTTTTGGCCAATCTGCCCCTGGCGCAGGCGTCCGGCATGGGCCTGAACGCGTTTTTCGTCTATACGGTCTGCATGGGCTTCGGCCTGACCTACGCCAACGCCCTGGTGCTGGTACTCATCGACGGCGTGATCTTTCTGATCCTCACCGCCACGGGCCTGCGCAAGGTGATCTTTGACGCTATCCCCGCCCCGGTCAAGGCGGCTATCTCCGCCGGTATCGGCCTGTTCATCGCCTTCCTGGGCCTGCAGAATGCCGGCCTGGTGGTGGATGACGGCGCCACGCTGGTAAACCTGCGCTCCTTCAACGTGCTCAGCGGCAACGCCACCTGGGAGGATCTGTTCCCCACCGTGATCACGGTGCTGACGGTGTTCGTCATCGGCGCGCTGGCCAAGAAGAAGGTAAAGGGCGCCGTGATGTGGGGCATCCTGGGCGCCGCTGCCGTATATTACGCTATGGGCTTCCTGACGGTACCCGGCTTCTATGAGAGCGCCGTGGCCCCCAATCTGACCTCCGACTTTTTCGGCGCCTTCCGGGATTTTGCTGCGTTGTCCTTCGGCAAGGTGTTCACCCAGGGCTTTGACTTCTCCACCTACATCGCCGCCCACGGCACCTTTGACTTCGTGGTGATGTTCGTCACCACCATGCTGGCCTTCTGCATGGTGGATATGTTTGATACCCTGGGCACCCTGTACGGCGCCTGCTCCGCCGGCAATATGCTGACGGAGAAGGGAGAGGTGCCCAACATGAACCGGGCCATGCTGTCCGACGCCATCGCCACCTGCTGCGGCGCCGTGTGCGGCACCTCCACCGTCACCACGTTCGTGGAGTCCTCCTCCGGCGTGGCCGAGGGCGGACGCACCGGCCTGGCCGCCATGTCCACCGCCTTCTTCTTCTTCATCTCCATGTTCCTGGCCCCCGTGGCCCAGCTGATCCCCACCTATGCCTGCGCCGCCGCCCTGGTCTACGTGGGCGTGCTGATGATGAGCAGCGTCCGGGACGTGGAGTGGAGTGATCCCGCCGTGGCCGTTCCCGCCTTCATGACCATGGCCATCATGCCCCTGACCTACAACATCTCCTACGGTATCGCCTTCGGTCTGATCGGCTATATCTTCGTCAAGCTGTTTACCGGCAAGGTGAAGGAGATCAACGTGGGCACCTGGATCATCGGCGCGCTGTTCGCCGTGATGTTCTTCGTCTCCCGCTGAGTCCCAAAGGAACTGAAAAAAGTGGCCGTCCGACAGGGCGGCCGCTTTTTTTGGAAAAAAATGAAAAAGTTTTTCTTACTTTACCGGCAATTATATGCTATAATACGAAAAAACAAGTATGCACATGAAGCATGCACATGGCTGCGGCCATGTGCTTTTATGCGGTGGGAAACGGGAGAGCTTATGTTTCAGATCGGACAACTGGTGGTATACGGCGGCGAGGGCGTCTGCCGCGTGGAGGGGATCGGGGTGCCGCCCATTCCGGGAGCGGACAGGAACAGACAGTATTACACCCTGTCGCCTCTGTGCCGCACCGGCCAGGTGATGACCCCGGTGGATACCAAGGTGATGATGCGGCCGGTGATGAGCCGGGAGGAGGCGGAGGTCTTGATCGAGAGCCTTCCCGCGTTGGAGCCGGAGGAGATGCCGAGCAGTGGTGTCCGGGCGGCGAAGGACTATTATCATCAGTTGGTGACGAGCTATGACTGCCGCCGCCTGGCGGGAATGATCAAGGCCGTCAGCCGCAAGCGCGTCCGGGCCATGCGCAGCGGCAAGAAGGTCAGCCAGATGGACGAGCGCTATCTCAAGCGGGCCGAGGAGGAGCTTTACAGCGAGCTGGCCGCGGCGCTGGAACTGGAAGCGGACGCGGTGCCGGATTATATCCGCCGCACCTGCCCCGCCTGGCCGGAAAACTGAACGAAAAAAGAGACCGCGGTGCGGTCTCTTTTTTGCCGGTCAAAGATCCTCCAGATCGGCGGCGGGGATGTCGTTTTCCAGATTGTCCCGGGCCAGATCCGTGGCATAGATCCGGTACAGCCGACGGGGGTCGGCCTGCTTTTCCGTGCCGGGCAGAGCGGGGATCTCGGGTCCCTTTTGGTTTTTTGCCGTGTTTTCCTTCATGCCGTCACCTCATCTGTCCGTCGCCGGGATCCGTCGTCAGGGAATCTACCAGCCGCTGCATATCCCGCCGGGACCGGACCTGGTGGGTCCGCTCGATGACAGATTGCTTTTCCTCCTCCGTCATGGTGGCAAACCGGGCCATGGCGGCCTCGTTCTGGGCCAGCGCCATGCCGAAGCCCAGGGGAAGTCTTCTGATATCCATTTTGTGATCACCTCGACGGTAGTTTGCCGCCTGCGGAGGGAATTATGCGCGGAGCGAGCATTTTTGTCGAAAAGATGGATTTTGATAAGAGGACGGGAGAGTGAAGCGGGGCCCTCACACGATTGCCGGCCGGGCTGAAAGGCGCCGTCACTGCTGCCGAGACGAGGGTGTTTGCCCGCTTGCTGTACGGGCAAAACGACAAGAATACACTCTCAATGGCGTTTGCGGGGTTGCCAAATGATACGACATGTGATAAACTTTTCTATATAGCCCATATCCCCCCAGGGGGGATATGGGATCATATCGCTCGCAGTGTCCGGCGCGGCGGGAAACCGGGTCGGAAGAATAGGGAACCGTGTGCGAATCACGGACGGTACCGCCGCTGTAAACACGGACGGGCAGATCGGGGCGAAAGCCGGCCATTGGGGTGACCCGAGAAGGCTGATCTGCCCGGCAGGAGATTCTCTTCGGAACGTGTCAGTCAGAAGACCTGCTGTGGGACGGGATACATCGTGCAGGGGCACGGTGTACCTATGCGCTATGGGAAAATCGGCCGTGGCGGTGGCAGCTGTGCCACCGCCGCGGCTTTTTGTTTGGGAGGAATGTATCATGAGAGGAATCGCATATGGCGTTGGCGTCGGCCCCGGCGATCCGGAGCTGATGACCCTGAAGGCCATCCGGCTGATCCGGGAAAACGACGTGATCGCCGTGCCGGGCAAGGTGGCAAAGGAGGCCGTGGCCTATCAGATCGCCGCCGCCGTGGTGCCGGAGCTCAAGGAGAAGGAGCTGGTGCCCGTTTATATGCCCATGATCAAGGACCGCGCGCTGATCGACGCGGAGCACCGCAAGGGGGCAAAGCTTCTGGAGCAGTATCTGGAGCAGGGGAAGAACGTGGTCTACATCACCCTGGGTGATCCCACGGTCTACTGCACCTTCAGCTACCTCCAGCACATTATGGAGGCGGATGGCTACCAGGTGGAGCTGGTGCCGGGCATCCCGTCCTTCTGCGCCGCGGCGGCCCGGCTGAACCTGCCGCTGGTGGAGTGGGACGAGCCCCTCCACGTGGTGCCCGCCGTCCACAAGACGGGAGACGCGCTGGATCAGTCCGGCACCTACGTGCTGATGAAGTCCGCCAGCCACATGGCGGAGGTGAAGGATCTGCTGCGCCGCAGCGGGCGGGACGTGAGTGCCGTGGAGAACTGCAGT
This sequence comes from uncultured Eubacteriales bacterium, assembly GCA_900317425.1. GTDB lineage: Bacteria > Bacillota > Clostridia > Oscillospirales > Oscillospiraceae > Vescimonas. The sequence goes on from ONGR01000004.1 coordinate 132,461, forward strand.
ATGGAAACGGAGAAGGTCTACCGCGGTGTGGAGGAGATCCCCGACGACGCCGGTTACTTCTCTTTGATCGTAGCGAAAGAGCACCATGATTGAGATCAAAAATCTGACCAAGCGGTTCGGCGACTTCACCGCCGTGGATCACCTGGATCTGACCATCAACACCGGGGAATTCTTCGGCCTGCTGGGTCCCAACGGTGCCGGCAAGACCACCACCATCAGCATGATGTCCACGGTGCTGCTGCCCACCGAGGGGGAGATCTGCATCGACGGGCAGCGGCTGGACCGCAAGGCATCCGCCCAGAAGCGGAAGCTCAGCGTCATCACCCAGGAGTACTCCATGCGTCAGGACATGACCATGGACGAGGTGATGGAGTACCAGGGCCGGCTCTATAACCTGCCCCGGAAGGTCATGCGGGAGAAGACGGACGAGCTGCTGGATTTTGTGGGACTGACGGAGTTCCGCCGCCGCACGGTGCGGCATCTCTCCGGCGGCATGAAGCGCAAGCTGATGATCTGCCGGGCCCTGCTCATCGAGCCGGAGATTTTGTTGCTGGACGAGCCCACCGCCGGCATGGACGCCCTGTCCCGCCGCCAGATGTGGAACCTGCTGCGCCAGGTGAACGGGCGGAACATGACCATCGTGCTGACGACCCACTACATGGAGGAGGCCCAGGCCCTGTGCGACCGGGTGGCCCTCATCAACCGGGGACGGCTCCAGAAGCTGGATACCCCTGCCGGACTCATCGACGAGCTGGGGCCCTTCGCCGTGGACGAAACCACAGAGAGCGGTCTGAAGAGCCGCTTTTTCCACGACCGCAGCGAGGCCATTGCCTACCTGGCGCAGGCCGGGCATCAGGCCTCTTTCCGGGCCACCACGCTGGAAGACGTGTTCGTGGAGTGCGCCGGACGGAAGATCGAATAGGGGGCGCGGCATGGGTATTCTGACTGTTTTATGGGAGAAATGGGTGGAGTTCCGCCGGGATTTCTACAAGATCACCGTGGCGGCCATGATCTCTCCCCTCATGTATCTCCTGATCTTCGGCATGGGCATCCAGACCACGTCCCACGGAGAACCGTATCTCCATTTTCTGATCCCCGGCATTGTGGCCATGGCCACCATGACCGGCAGCTTCAGCGCCATCGCCCAGAACATGAGCGTCCAGCGGCTCTATGAAAAGGCCCTGGACCAGGTGATGGTATCCCCGACACCCCTGTGGCAGTTCATCGTGGGACAGATCATCGGCGGCAGCCTCCGGGGTCTTTACGCCGGCGGCATCATCCTGCTGCTGACCTGGCCCATCCGGACGGACCTCATCTTCAACGGCCTGTCCGTCTTTATCATGTTCTTAAACGGCACGGTGTTTTCCACCATCGCGCTGGTGCTGTCCTTCCTGGCCAAGAGCTACACGGACGCGCCACGCTTCACCGCGTACATCATCACGCCCATGTCCTTCCTGTGCAACACCTTCTTTTCCACCGAGCAGATGCCTGCCGGCTTCCGGCAGATCATCGCTCTGCTGCCCCTGTCCCAGACCAGCGCCATGATCCGCTCCATCGCCAACGCGGAAAAGCCCGGTATATTTGGCTTCGTGGTGCTGGGGGTCTATCTGGTGGTGTTCGGACTGATCTCCGTGTCATTTATCTACAAGAAGAAAAATCTGTGAGGAGGGCTGAAATGGATCAACAGACAAGCAAAAAAGGCCTGCTGGTGGTGAGTTTCGGCACCTCTTATGCAGCCACGCGCCCCCGCACGCTGGAGGCTGTGGAAAACGCGCTGCGGGACGCCTTCCCGGACCGCCGCTTTGTCCGGGCCTGGACCAGCGGTATGCTGCGGCGGAAGCTGGAGCGCCGGGAGGGCCGGAAGATCTGCTCCGTGGACGAAGCCCTGGAGCAAATGGCGGCGGAGGGGATCACCGACGTGCTGGTGCAGCCCACCCATCTGCTGCCGGGAGAGGAATTTCAGCGTACGGAGGAGGCGGTCTGGGCCTGTGCCGGGCGCTTCGCCTCCCTTGCCATGGGGCGGCCCCTGCTGTCGGATGAGACCGATGCGGCGGCTTTGGCCCGGATCATAGAAGAGGCCTACCCGATAGGCAGCGGAGAGCTGCTGGCCCTTATGGGCCACGGCAGCGCCGCCATGGTCTTCCCCGCCTATGAGCTGCTGGAAGAGCAGTTCCGGCGGGACGGATATCCCAATATTTGTATCGGTACCGTAGAGTTCACCCCGGGCATTGCCCCGGTGCTCTCCTGCGTCCGGCGGGAGAAGCCGGAGCGGGTCCATTTGGCGCCGATGCTGCTGGTGGTGGGCGACCACGCCCTCAACGACATGTCCGGGGACGGGCCGGATTCCTGGAAGAATCAGATCATCCGGGAGGGGACCGAGGTGGTGTGCCATCTGACCGGCCTGGGCGAATACGAGGCGGTACGGGCATTGTACGTGGAGCACGCCCGGAGAGCGTGCTCCGTCACGGGGGAGGCGACGGTATGAGATGGATTCGCGCCGTGACCCTGTGTCTGGCCCTGCTGACGTGCCTCGCGATCCCCGCCGCCTGGGCGACGGAGACGGAGGAAGAGAACCCCATGGCTCAGCGGCTGGCAGACGCCCAGACGGAGATCATGACCCGCAGGGCGGGAAAATACGGCATGGTGCCCATTTACGGCCGGGACGTTGCCGACGGGACCTACGAGGTCCGCGTGGACTCATCCTCCCCCTATTTCCACATTGCCAAGGCCACCTTGACCGTGGCGGGGGAGGAGATGACCGCCCGGTTCACCATCCCCAGTATGAGCTACCGCTACGTCTATCCCGGCACAAAAAAAGAGGCGGCAAACGCGGACCCCGCCGCGTGGATCGAATTTGAAGAGGAAAACGGCCAGACCACCTTTACGTTTCCCGTTCCGGCGCTGAACGCGGAGGTGGACTGCGCCGCCTACAGCAAGGGCCGGCGAAAGTGGTACAGCCGCACCCTGGTGTTTGACGCCTCGTCCCTGCCCGGGGACGCGCTGGCCTTCGACCTGCCCGACTATGAGCTGATCGAAGAGGCTGTGGAGGCCTACGAGGTGGTGGGCAGCGAGGAACTGAAGCGGCAGCGTCAGGCCGCCGCGGAGGCGCTGGAGCCGGTGACCATGGATCTGGAGGACGGCGAGTACTCCATCGAGGTCAACATGACCGGCGGCAGCGGCCGGGCCAGCATCAGCTCCCCCACGCTGCTGATCATCCGGGACGGCAAGGCCTATGCCCGCCTGCTCTGGAGCAGCGTCTACTACGACTACATGATCCTGGACGGGGACGCCTATTTTTACAATCTGACGGAGGACGGCGGCCCGTCGTCCTTTGAGATCCCCATCACCGCCCTGGACGAGCCCATGCAGGTCATCGCCGACACCACGGCCATGGGCGACCCGGTGGAGATCCGGTACACCCTGACCTTCTACGCCGAGACGGTGGGCAACAAGGGACAGATCCCTCAGGAGTCCGCCAAGCTGGTGCTCCTTATCGCCGGAGCTATCATCGTCGGCGGCGGCGTGCTGAACTGGTTCGTCAAGAAAAAGCGGAGGAAGTGAGGGAGAAGCCGTGTCTTTTTATCCCATATTGCTGGACTGGCAGGGCGTTCCCTGCCTGATCGCCGGCGGCGGAGCCATCGCGCTGCACAAGGCGGAGCTGCTCTGTGCCCACGGGGCAGACGTGACCGTGGTGGCACCGATGATCTGTCCGGAGCTGTCGGATCTGCCGGTGACGGTATACCGGCGGAAGGTGACGGCGGAGGATGTGACGGGCAAGCGCCTGGTGATCGACGCCACCGGAAGCGGTGAAGCGGAGCGGATGCTGCGGGACGCCTGCCGGTGGCAGGGGATCCCCTTCAACAGCGCCTGCCGAGTGGGCGACGGCACCGCCGTTTTCCCGGCGGTACATCAGACGGGGCGGACCGTGGTGGCGGTGTCCACCCTGGGAGCCAGCCCCGCCGCCTGCACCCGCCTGCGGGACGAGCTGGCCGCCCACGTGCCGGAGGAGATGGATGCCATCCTGGACGGCATGGCGGCCCTGCGGCCTCTTTCACGGGAGTGGTTTGACGATCAGCCCACCAGGAGACGCTTTCTGCACCGGTGCCTGGACAAGATGTTAAAAAATGGAAAACCCCTTGATCCGGAGGAGACGAACGTGCTCCGGCAAGAGATCATAAATACAACTGCGGAGGAAAGAGAATCGTGAAAAAGTACGTGAGAGTTCTGGCGGCGCTGCTGTGCGCCCTGCTGCTGGCGTCCTGCGGCGCCAAGCCCGCCCAGCCGGCGGATCCCGGCAAGAGCGATGAGCCCGCCGAGTGGACGGCAATGACCATCAAAGACGATCTGGAGCGGGAGGTCACGCTGGAGGCCCGGCCCCAGCGGGTGGCCGTGCTGATGGGCAGCTTTGCCGAGACGTGGCTTCTGGCCGGCGGCGAGCTGATCGCCGCTCCCAAGGACGCTTGGGAGGACTTTGATCTGGGTCTGGACGAGAGCGTCACGAATCTGGGCAGCTATCAGAAGATCAGCGCGGAGGCCCTCTTCGGCCTGGAAGCCGATCTGATCATCGCCAGCGCCAACACCAAAAACCAGGTGGAGCTGAAGGAGACGCTGGAGGGCGCCGGGCTGAAGGTGCTGTATTTCAACGTCAACGGCTTTGAGGACTATCTGCGGATGTTGAAGGTCTGCACCGACATCACCGGCCGGACCGATCTGTACGAGACCAACGGCGTGAAGGTGCAGGAGCAGGTGGAGGAGGCCAAGGCCGCCGCGTCCGCCGCCCTGGAGGGCAAGGAGGCCCAGCGTGTGCTGTTTATCCGCACCGCCGCCTCCGGCATCCACGTCAAGGGCTCCGAGGGGACCGTGCTGGGCCTGATGCTCCGGGATCTGGGGTGCGTGAACGTGGCCGACGGCAGCGATCTGCTGGAGAATCTGAGCATCGAGAAAATCATTGAGGAGGACCCGGATCGTATTTTCATCGTCATGCAGGGCAGCGACCAGGAGGGCGCCCGGAAGACCCTGGAGGAGACGCTGACCAGCAATCCCGCCTGGTCCGGCCTCACCGCCGTGAAGGAGGGACGGGTCCACTACATGGACAAGAGCCTCTACCACCTCAAGCCCAACAACCGCTGGGGAGATGCCTATGCAGAACTGGAACAGCTCCTCTACGGGGAGTAAGCGGGGGTGGATGCTGGCCGGTGCCGCCATTTTTGTGGCGGTGGCCGCGGTGCTGAACATCTGTCTGGGCGCCTCGGCCGTTACCCTGCCCCAGCTGTGGCGGGCGCTGATCTCAGGCCCGGATCACACGGCGGCGGCCCGCATCCTGTGGTACGTCCGCCTGCCCCGCACGGCGGCCAGCCTGCTGGCCGGCGCGGGCCTGGCGGTGTCCGGTGCGGTGATCCAGAAGGTGCTGGCCAACAACCTGGCCTCCCCGGGCATCATCGGCGTCAACGCCGGCGCGGGCCTGGCCGTGGCGGCCTGCTGCGCCGCCGGTACGTACGCGGCGTGGGCTGTGGCGGGCGCCTCCTTCCTGGGCGCCATGGCGGCCACCTTCCTGGTGGTCATCGTGGCGCGGAAGAGCAGCGCCTCCCGCACCACGGTGGTGCTGGGCGGCGTGGCGGTGACGGCCTGCCTCAACGCGGTGACGGAGACCATCATCACCATGGTGCCGGACGCAGCTCTGGCCAACGTGGATTTCCGGGTGGGCGGCTTCTCTGCCGTCAACCACGCCCGGCTGCTGCCTGCCGCCATATTGATCCTGGCGGGCATCGCCGTCATCTGCACGCTGACCAATGAGCTGGACGTGCTCTCCCTGGGGGACGACACCGCCCATGCGCTGGGCCTGCGGGTGGCGCGCATGCGCAACGGCATGCTGACGCTGGCGGCGCTTTTGGCGGGAGCCAGTGTCAGCTTTGCCGGAATATTGGGCTTCGTGGGCCTCATCGTGCCCCACATGGCCCGGCGGATCATCGGCAATGACAGCGGACGGCTGATCCCCTTCTGCGCCATGCTGGGCGGGGGGTTCGTCACCATTTGTGACCTGGCCTCCCGACTGATCTTTGCACCCTATGAGCTTCCTACCGGTATTCTGATGAGCTTTTTGGGCGGGCCGTTTTTCATCTGGCTCCTGCTCAAGAGAAAGGACAAGCAGCCATGATCTCCATTTCCGATCTGCACGCATCCTACGAGGGTGCGGAAATCCTCCACGGGATCAGCGCCGCTTTCCCGGAGGGGAAGATCTCCGTCATCATGGGGCCCAACGGCTGCGGCAAAAGCACCACGCTGCGCTCCCTGGTGCGCATGGTGCCGGAAACGTCCGGCTCGCTGGCGCTGGACGGGCAGGAGCTGGCAGCGTTGACGCCCCGGGAGCTGGCCCGGCGGATCGCCTATCTGCCCCAGAGCCGCAACGTGCCGGATATCACCGTGGAGCGGCTGGTGCTCCACGGGCGCTTTCCCTACCTCAGTTATCCCCGGCGCTACCGGAAGGAGGACCGGGAGAAGGTGACCCAGGCTCTGGAGTGGGTGGGGCTCAGGGATCTGCGAGAGCGGAAAATGGAGAACCTCTCCGGCGGCCAGCGGCAGAAGGCGTATCTTGCCATGGCCCTGGCCCAGGACACCGAGGTGATCCTCATGGACGAGCCCACCACCTTCCTGGATATCAAGAACCAGTTTGAGATGCTGGACCGGGCCCGGTCTCTGGCCGACGGGGGGAAAACTATCATTATGATCCTCCACGATTTTGAGTCCATCCTTCACTACGCCGATCATGTGATCCTCATGGCGGAGGGGCGGATCCTGACCACCGGCGACGCCCGGACGGTGCTGCGCTCTCCCGAGGTGAAAGAAGCCTTTGGCGTACAGCCGTGTTTTTATGAGGCCGATGACGGTCTCCACTGCTACGTGCGGCCGTTATCAAAATAAATGGGAAAGAAGCCTCTTTTGCCTGACAGGCAAAAGAGGCTTCTTTCTGTTACGGGCAGTAGGATTTTCCTCTCGCTGATGCGACATGCCACCGGCATGTCGCTCCCAAGGCCGGCGTCGCAAATGCTCGCCGCCCCTGGAGCTCGTTTCAAATCCCACAGATAGCATAAGAGAGGGGCACCTTATGGTGTCCCTCTCTTATGGTACGGGTAGTGGGATTTTCCTCTCGCTGACGCGACATGCCACCGGCATGTCGCTCCCAAGGCCGGCGTCGCAAATGCTCGCCGCCCCCGGAGCTCGTTTCAAATCCCACAGATAGCATAAGAGAGGGGCACCTTATGGTGTCCCTCTCTTATGGTACGGGTAGTGGGCCAATTCCGCCATACCCGCATGTGCCAAGTATCATACCATACGGCGGGGAAAACCGCAAGTACGGGGAGTGAAAAACCGGGAAGCCGATGGCTCGGCCTCCCGGTGGTGTGTTATTCTTCCTTGGTGGTGTTCTCCTCGGGAGGGACGTCCCGGGGCTCTTCGGCGGGGTCGTCGGGGAATACCGGCGCGGGGACGTCCGCCTCATCCGGCATCTCCGGCATGGGGATGGGCTCGGAGGTGATGCGGATGTGCTTGGCAGGGGGCTCGATGGCATCGGGCACGGAGGGGCGGAACAGCTTCGGCTCCTCCTCGCGGGTGGCGCCGTAGTTGTCCACCGTCTCGGGGTCCCGGCCCTCGATGATGGCCATCATCTCCTGACCGGTGATGGTCTCCTTCTTCAGCAGGTACGCGGCGATCTGGTCCAGCAGCTCCCGGTTGTCCCGCAGGATCTGCCGGGCTTCCTCGTGGCACTGGCGGATGATGGCGATGGTGGCACGGTCCGCGGCGGCGTAGGTCTCCTGGGCGCAGGACATGGAGTAGGTGCCGTCCAGATACTGGCTCTGCACGGTGCCCAGGGCCATCATGTCGAACTCCTCGCTCATGCCGAACCGGGCCACCAGGTTCCGGGCCATCTCCGTAGCCCGCTCGATGTCGTTGGCGGCGCCGGAGGTCATGGTGTTGCACACGATCTCCTCGCTGGACCGGCCGGCCAGCAGGGTGCGGATCTCGGCCAGGATGTCCTCCTTGGACATGAGGAACTTCTCCTCCTCCGGCAGGTGGAGGGTATAGCCCAGGGCGCCCTGGGTGTGGGGTACGATAGTGATCTTGGACACGGGCTGGGCGTTCTTCTGCTTGGCGGCCACCAGCGCGTGACCCACCTCGTGGTAGGCGATGATCCGCTTCTCCTCGTCGGTGATGACGGTGCCCTTCTTCTCGCTGCCTGCGATGACGACCTCGAAGGCGGCCAGCAGGTCGTTCTGGTTGACGGCCCGGCGTCCGTGGCGGACGGCGCGCAGGGCGGCCTCGTTGACCAGGTTGGCCAGGTCCGCGCCCACGGTGCCGGCGGTGGCCTGGGCGATCTTCTCCAGATCCACGTCCTCAGCCAGGTGGATGTTGCGGGTGTGGACCTGCAGCGTAGCCAGACGGCCCGCCAGGTTGGGACGGTCCACGGTGATGCGGCGGTCAAACCGGCCGGGCCGCAGCAGCGCCTTGTCCAGCACCTCGGGGCGGTTGGTGGCGCCCAGAACGATGACGCCCTTGCTGGGATCGAAGCCGTCCAGCTCCGCCAGCAGCTGGTTCAGCGTCTGCTCCCGCTCGTCGTTGCCGCCGAAGCGGACGCCGTCGCGGCTCTTGCCGATGGTGTCGATCTCATCGATGAAGATGATGCAGGGGGCTACCTTGGCGGCCTCCTTGAAGAGGTCGCGGACACGGCTGGCGCCCACGCCCACAAACATCTCCACGAAGTCCGAGCCGGAGATGGAGAAGAAGGGGACGCCGGCCTCGCCGGCCACGGCCTTGGCCAGAAGGGTCTTGCCGGTACCGGGGGAGCCCACCAGCAGGGCGCCCTTGGGCAGCTTTGCGCCGATGGCGGTGTACTTGCCGGGATTGTGGAGGAAGTCGATGATCTCCTCCAGGCTCTCCTTGGCCTCGTCCTGTCCGGCCACGTCCTTGAAGGTGACGCCGGTGGATTTCTCCATGTAGACCTTGGCGTTGGACTTGCCCACGTTGCCGATGCCGCCGATGCCGCCGCCGCTCTTGCTGATGAACCGCATCAGCAGCATGAAGCCGCCCACCATCAGCACGGTGGGCAGGATATAGGCCATCATGAACTCCAGAATGGGGCTCATCCGGGCCTGGTAGGGGGCGGTGTACTCCACACCGTGCTCCTCCAGCAGGGCCAGCAGGTCGGGGTTGGTAAGCTCCACCGTGTAGAGGATCAGCCCGCTCTTCTCGGTGTTGGTGTACTCCTTGCCGTCCTCGTCGGTGTAGACGTAGTTCTCCACCGGTGTCAGGTAGATGGTGTTGTCCTTGAACACCACGCTCTCGGCCTTATCCTCCTCCACCAGCTGGATGAAGTCGCTGTATTTGATCTCGTGGCTGGTGGAGCGGTTGGAGGCGTTCTGGCTGTAGGCCTGGATATAGTTGAGGATGACGACGGCCACCACCGCCCAGGCGATCAATGTCAGGACGCCCCGGAAATTCCGCCCGGAGCGGCCGTTTTTGTTGTCTTTATTCTTGTTGGGATCCATGTGCGGTCTCCTTCCGTTCTATCGAAATGCCATAGCGGCACGGTATTATTGCAAGTATTTGACAGTATACCATAGAAAAATAAAAGCCACAAGCGCGTGCCCGTGAAAAACTGTAAAATTTCTATGAAGGAACGCTTTAACTTGTCGGAAAAACATGATATACTGAACCCTGTATAGAATAACGTCTGCTGAGAGGAATCGCATATATGAGAGACAACGAGAACAGACGGCCGGCGCCCCAGGCGGAGGCCGACGGCATCATTGAGGGGCGCAACGCCGTCATCGAGGCCCTGCGCACCGATACCGCCATCGACAAGATCTATCTGGCCAAGGGCGAGTCGGACAAGACCCTGGGGCACATGTGGTGGAGGCGGACCGCCGCAAGCTGGACAACATGTCCCGGACCCACGCCCATCAGGGCGTCATCGCCCTGGCTGCCGTCCGGGAATACGTCAGCGTCCAGTCCATCCTGGACATCGCCGCCGAAAAGGGCGAGCCGCCCCTGATCGTGGTGTGCGACGAGATCTCCGACCCCCACAATCTGGGCGCCATCCTCCGTACGGCGGAGTGCGCCGGCGCCCACGGCGTCATCATCCCCAAGCGCCGCAGCGCGGGGCTGACGGCCATCGTGGCCAAGACCAGCGCCGGCGCCGTCAGCTACGTGCCGGTGGCCCGGGTGGCCAACATCTCCGCCACGCTGAAGGACCTGAAAAAGCTGGGCATCTGGGTGTTCGGCACGGCGGCAGAGGGAACCACCGCCCTGTATGACGCGGATCTGAAGGGTCCGGCGGCCATCGTCATCGGCTCCGAGGGCGACGGCATGACCCGCCTGGTCCGGGAAAACTGCGATTTTCTGGTGAGCATCCCCATGAAGGGCAGGATCTCGTCGCTGAACGCCTCGGCGGCCGCGGCCATCCTGCTGTATGAGGCCGTGCGCCAGCGGCAATGAGGAGAGCGAAGCGAGACAGTATATGAGCAAGTACACAGACGACGAGCTGTATCAGGTTTTGACAGAGACGGGACGCCTGCTCAAGGGCGTCGCGCCTGTGGAGGGGGAGGAGTACTCTCTGGATTCCATCCTGGCCGAATTCGGGCAGGGTGGGGCGAAGCCTGCCCCGAAGCGGGAGGAGCCCCCTGCTGAACCGCCCGAGCGGAAGAGTGACCCGCCCGCCGGGATGGAACGGCCGACCTCCGTGCCCCGGCCGGAGGAGGAGCAGGAGGAACCGTCCGTCCCCGTCCGGACCGATCCGTCTCTGATGGACACGATGAGTCTGCGCCGGATGGTGGCGGCCAATATGCACCGGGACGGCGGAGAAGCGCCCCAGACGGAGGATAAACCGGAGACACCCCGGAATGATCCGGAAACAGATCGGGAAAACCCGGAGCCGACCGGGGAAAAGCCGGAGACCCCGGAGCCGGCGGAGATGCCGCCGGAGGCATCCCGGGAGGAGACCGGGCGCCCCGCCGAGGAGAAGAGGGCGCCCTCCCGCCTGATCCGGAAAAGACCCGTGCTGGAGCTGATCCGGGGCGGTCTGGGCAGAAAGAGCGCCCCGGCAGAGGAGATTCCCGCGGAGGAGCCGGAGGAGCTTTCCCCGGAGGAGCTGCATGACACGAAGGAGCTCCCCGTGGAGGAGCTGGGCGACACCAAGGAGATCGTTCTGAAGAAACGATCCGCGGAACGTCCGGCGGAGCAGGAGAAGAAGACAGAGGATGCGCCGCCGCCCGCCGCGGAAGAGCCCGCGGAAGAGCCCGCGGAAGAGCGGGGCGAAGAGCCGGAGCCCTCACGGCCGGACACGTCGGTGTTCCCGGACGAGCCGGAGGGCATGCACAAGGTGCCCCTGGAGCAGGTCATGTCCCAGACGGTGGAGGCCGTTCTGGACGAGGATGACGCCATCCTGGAAAAGCCCGTGCCCCTGACACAGCGGGTAGGGGAGGCGTTGACGGATTGGCGGGAGCGGCTGACGGCCCTCCTGACCCGGCCGGAGAAGGACGGCACATCCCCCTGGGAGCAGCCGGAAAACGTGCCGGAGACGGTGGAGGAAGAGCCGGAGCCGGACATGGAGCAGGCCGCCAAGGAGGAGAAGCGCCTTTGCAAGAAGCTGCATCTCCAGGTGATGATGTCGGCGCTGCCCGCCGTTTTGCTGCTGGCGCTGACGGCGCTGGACGTGCTGGGTGCGCTGGACGGCCTGTGGGCCCAGCTGCCCCTGCTGCGGTATGCGTTGCCGGGCATATTGCTGCTGATCACGGCCCTGCTGGCCATACCCATGTGGCGGGAGATGTGGGAGAAGCTGAGAGCGGGACGGCCCGGCTGTGAGCTGGCCGCCGGCTTTACCGCGCTGGTGGTGCTGGCCGACTGCGCATACGGCGCTCTGGGCCATGCCGGGGGCACGAGTCCCTTTGCCGCCTCCGCCGCCGTACTGGTATGGCTGTGCCAGCTTGGTCTGCTGCTGTCCGCCGAGGCCAGGCGCGAGGCCTTCCATCTGGCGGATATCGGCGGGACTCCGCCCTACGGCGTGTCCGTCACCGCCGCCGGTGCCTGCAAGCAGAAGGGCACCATAGACGGCTTCTATCGCAACGCCCACCGGGCCGATCCGGCCCGGAAATGGCAGCGGATCCTGGTGCCGCTGTACCTGGCCATGGCCACGGTGCTGGCCGGCGTGGTGATCCTGTCCCGCCGGGTGGCCGCCGATCCGCTGTGGATCTGGTCGGCCCTGCTGGCAGCCGCGGTGCCGCTGGCCCTGCCGCTGACGGGGACGCTGCCGCTGAAATATCTGAACCACCGCCTGGTCAAGAGCGGCAGCGCCGTGGCCGGCTATCACGGCGCACGGGCTGTCAGCCGGTCCCGCCGCATGGTGGTGACGGACGACGACCTGTTCCCGCCGGGAACGGTGGGACTCAACGGCCTGAAGGTCTACGGCGAGGAGATCGGCAAGGTGGTCTCCTATGCCGCCAGCATCACCCAGGCCTGCCACAGCCAGCTGCATCCCCTGTTCGAGCAGCTCCTGGCCGCCGAGGGCGGCGTCCACCTGCCGGTGGAGGACCTGCACTACTTCGAGGAGGGCGGCGTCGGCGGCACCATCCGGGGCGAGAGCGTGACCATGGGCAGCGCCTATTTCATGCGCAAGACCCACGTGCCCCTGCCCCATGAGCTGAAGCTGAAAACCGGCGTGTTCCTGGCGGTGGACGGTACGCTGATCGCCATCTTCGCCATCAAATACGCCCCCTCCCGCAACGTGGAGTGGGCCCTGCGGGCCCTGCGCCGCAACCGGATTGAGCCGGTGCTGGCGGTACGCAGCTGCAACGTGACGCCGGGCCTTCTGAAGCGGCGGTTCAGCCTGGACGCCAAGCCGGTGTATCCGGACGTGTCCACCCGGCTGGCCCTGTCGGACCTGAGCCGTGAGACGGCGGAGAAGTCCAACGCCATCATTTACCGGGAGGGCCTCATGCCCTTCGCCGAGACGGCGGTGGGCAGCCGGCGCATGGTGCGCTCGGTCCGGGGCGCCACCGTCCTGGCCTGGCTGGGCGGCCTATGCGGTCTGTTGCTGGCCTACTACTTTACCGGCGTGGGCGCTGTCGAGCTGCTGGATCCCCTGCGGATGCTGATCTTTCAGGCTCTGTGGCTGCTGCCCACTCTGCTCTTGAGCGGTTTGGTGAAGCACTATTGATGTTTTGATGAAAAAACAGCCGTGAAACAGATGGGTTTTGCGGCTGTTTTTGCATTTTGCGCAAAAAAGACAGCGCAAATTCTACCGAATCGCCGGAAAAATATAGTTGTCAGCTATAAGAAAATAGTATATAATCAGCATATTGAGCGATTTGCGCGCAATCGCCGCGCGCTTGCAGAAAATGAAGGGAGAAACTGATACTATGACTGCCAATGACATTCGCAATATTGCGCTGCTGGGTCACGGTGGCTCCGGCAAGACCTCTCTGGCTGAGCAGATGCTGTTTATGACCAAGGGTACCGACCGCCTGGGCCGGACCGTGGACGGCAACACCACCTGCGACTACGACGCCGAGGAGATCAAGCGCCAGATCTCCATCTCTCTGGCCTTTGCCCCCGTGAACTACAAGGGTGTGAAGATCAACGTCATGGACGCCCCCGGCAACTTCGACTTCTCCGGTGAGGCTCTGTCCGCCATCCGCGCCGCCGAGTGCGCCGTGCTGGTGGGCGCCGCCAAGGACGGCCTGTCCGTGGGCATCGAGCGCAGCTGGAAGATGCTGGGCAGCAAGCCCCGCATGATCTTCATCAACCGCACCGAGGAGGCCAACTCCGATTACGCCGCCTGCCTGGAAGCACTGAAGGGCAAGTTTGGCCAGGCCATCACCCCCATCGTGGCTCCCGTCATCGACGGCAACAAGGCCGTCACCGCCATCGTGGACCTGCTGCACAACAAGGCCTATGAGGTCAAGGGCGGCAAGGTGGTGGAGTGCCCCATCCCCGGCGACGTGGCCGACGAGGTGGAGTCCCTCCGCGCTGAGCTGATGGAGAACGCCGCCGGCGCCGATGAGGAGCTGATGGAGAAGTTCTTCGACACCATGGAGCTGTCCGCCGAGGACATCGCCAAGGGTCTGAAGATCGGCGTGCGCGACGGCAGCATCTGCCCCGTGCTGTGCGGCTCCGCCATCACCGGCCTGGGCGTGGATATGCTGATGCAGACCATCGTGGATCTGGTGCCCGTGGCCACCGATATGCCCGCCGAGGCCGCTCAGGATGACGACGGCAACGCCATCGAGGTCGCCATCGATCCCGACGGCCCCACTGCCGCCATCGTGTTCAAGACAATTTCCGACCAGTACGGCAAGTACTCCATGATCAAGGTCGTCCGCGGTAAGGTCACCAGCGATATGTCTCTCTACAACGTCACCACCGGCAACACCGAGAAGCTGGGCCGCCTGTACTTCATGAAGGGCAAGAAGGGCGAGGAGACCAAGGAGATCTGCTGCGGCGACATCGGCGCCATCGGCAAGATGGACAAGGTCAAGACCGGCGACACTCTGTGCGACGGCAAGAACATCGTCAAGCTCTCCGGCATGGATTATCCCCAGCCCTGCTATGAGCGCGCCATCGCTCCCAAGACCAAGCAGGAAGTGGAAAAGCTGGGCACCGGCCTGAATAAGCTGAACGAGGAGGATCCCACCTTCACCGTCACCAATAACGCCGAGACCCACCAGGTGGTCATCGCCGGCGCCGGCGACATCCAGATCGACGTGCTGTGCGCCAAGCTGAAGTCCCGCTTCGGCGTGGATACCGAGCTGTCCACCCCCCGCGTTCCCTATCGTGAGAAGATCCGCTCCACCGTCCGCAAGCAGGGCCGCTATAAGAAGCAGACCGGCGGCAGCGGTCAGTTCGGCGATGTGCATATCATCTTCGAGCCCCAGACCGAGCAGGAGGACATGATCTTCGAGGAGAACGTGTTCGGCGGCTCCGTGCCCAAGAACTACTTCCCCGCCGTGGAGAAGGGCCTGCGCGAGAGCTGCCAGCACGGCGTGCTGGCCGGCTATCCCGTGGTGTACCTGAAGGCCACCCTGGTGGATGGCTCCTATCACCCGGTGGACTCCTCCGAAATCGCCTTCAAGCTGGCCGCCAACCTGGCCTTCAAGGCCGCTCTGCCCGAGGCCAAGCCCGTGCTGATGGAGCCCATCGGCGAGCTGAAGGTCACCATCCCCGACAACTATGTGGGCGACGTGATGGGCGACCTGAACAAGCGCCGCGGCCGCGTGATGGGCATGAACCCCACCGGCGACGGCGAGACTGAGCTGGAGGCCGAGGTGCCCATGGCTGAGATGACCTCCTACGCCATCGACCTGCGCTCCATGACCCAGTCCCGCGGTACCTTCACCTTCAACTTCGTCCGCTACGAGGATTGCCCCGCCGCGGCCCAGGAGAAGGCCATCGCCGAGGCCAAGGCTCTGGCCGAGGCCGAGTAAGGTCTGCACCCGACATAACAGAAAAAAGGACCGCCGCATAAGCGGCGGTCTTTTTTTACGCGGAGTGAAAATTTGCCGGGAGAATCTGACATTTAGGCTTTCCAAACAGGTTGGTCATGTGATATAATACAAAACGATGAGCATGGCAGAAAGAGTTTTTTGCCAAAACAACAAAATGACAATTGGAGGAAAGTATCATGAAGAAATGGGTATGTTCCGTGTGCGGTTACGTTTTCGAGGGCGAGAATCCCCCCGCTCAGTGCCCCGTCTGCAAGGTGCCCGCTGAGAAGTTCGTGCTGCAGTCCGGCGAGATGAGCTGGGCCGCCGAGCACGTGGTGGGTGTCGGCAAGAGCTTCGGCGCCGACGTGCCTGCCGAGGTGCAGGAGGAGATCATCGCCGGTCTGCGCTCCAACTTCGAGGGTGAGTGCTCCGAGGTGGGCATGTATCTGGCCATGGCCCGCGTGGCCTATCGTGAGGGCTATCCCGAGATCGGTATGTACTGGGAGAAGGCCGGCCTGGAGGAGGCCGAGCACGCCGCCAAGTTCGCCGAGCTGCTGGGCGAGGTGGTGACCGACTCCACCAAGAAGAACCTGCAGATGCGCGTGGACGCCGAGAACGGCGCCACCCAGGGCAAGACCGACCTGGCCAAGCTGTGCAAGAAGTACAACCTGGACGCCCTGCATGACACCATCCATGAGATGGCCCGTGACGAGGCTCGTCACGGCAAGGCTTTCAAGGGCCTGCTGGAGCGTTACTTCAAGTAAGAATCCCGAAAACAGGCAGGGCGTTGCCCTGCCTGTTTTTTTATGCCCGGGAGTTTTCTGCCGGGGCTTGCGCTCTGACACACTAGTGTGATATAATACAAGAAAGCGGCGACGAAGGATACGAACCGCATCAAAGGAGGGTTTCCCATGGATATCATTGCAAAAATCGACGAACTGGTGAAGAAGATCAAGGCCGACGACGGCCTGGCCAAGCGGTTTGCCAAGGAGCCGGTCAAGACGCTGGAGGATCTGCTGGGCGTTGACCTGCCGGACGAGCAGTTCAAGGCACTGCTGGATGGCGTCAAGGCCAAGCTGAATCTGGGCGACGTGGGCGGCAAGCTGGGCGACCTGGCCGACAAGGTGGGCGACAAGCTGGGCGACCTGGCCGACAAGGTGGGCCTGGACGACGTGGCTGACAAGGTCGGCGACCTGTTTGGCAAAAAGTAAAAAAATACCCTTTACACAGCGGTGTCGTTTCGTGTAAAATAGGTAAAGAATACCACCCGACCCGGGCGGAAAACAGTGAAAAGAGGTGCACCTTATGGGTAAGTTTGTTGTCAAACCCACTAAGACCGGTTTTGTGTTCAATCTGAAGGCCGGCAACGGCGAAGTCATCGCCGTCAGCGAAGTGTATACCAGTGAGAAGGCCTGCATGAACGGTATCGAGAGCGTCCGCAAGAACGCTGTGGAGGCCAAGCTGGAGGATCAGACCGTAGAGGGCTTCGAGAAGGTGACCAATCCCAAGTTCGAGGTCTATGTGGACAAGGCCGGCGAGTTCCGCTTCCGCCTGAAGGCCCGCAACGGCGAGATCATCGCCGTGGGCGAGGGCTACAAGGCCAAGGCTTCCTGCCTCAACGGCATCGACAGCATCCGCCGCAACGCGCCGGACGCCGACGTCGTCAAGCTGGAGGACTAAGCTCGATCGAAAAAGCAGGGGCGAAAACGCCCCTGCTTTTTTCTGCCTGCGGCCCCGGTGTGGACAACCGGGGAAAACCGTGGTAAAATATATCAGATTGGTATTGTAATTCGGATTTTACGGGTTTTGCCCGCGAAAGGAGAAATGATTGTCATGAGAGCTGAACTGCAGGAGATCCTGTCCAAGGTGGATCACACGCTGCTGGCCCAGGGTGCCACCTGGGAGGAGATCCGCACCATCTGCGACGACGGCATCCGCTACGGCTGCGCCAGCGTCTGCATTCCCGCCTCCTACGTCAAACAGGCCGCTGAATATGTGGACGGCAGGATCCCCGTCTGCACGGTGATCGGCTTCCCCAACGGCTATGACACCACCGCCGCCAAGTGCTTTGAGGCCGCCGACGCGGTGAAGAACGGCGCCACCGAGGTGGACATGGTCATCAACGTGGGCTGGGTGAAGGACCGCCGCTATGACGACGTGCTCGCCGAGATCAAGGCCGTGAAGGCCGCCTGCGACGGCCGTCTGCTGAAGGTGATCATCGAGACCTGCCTGCTGACCGACGAGGAGAAGATCGAGATGTGCCGCGTGGTGTCGGAGTCCGGCGCCGAGTTCATCAAGACCTCCACCGGCTTTGGCGGCGGCGGCGCCACCCGTGAGGACGTGGCCCTGTTCAAGGCCCACGTGGCCCCGCACGTGAAGATCAAGGCCTCCGGCGGCATCGCCAACCTTCAGGACGCGGAGGACTTCATCAACCTGGGCGCCCAGCGCCTGGGCACCAGCCGAATCGTCAAGGCGGTCAAGGCCATGAACGAATAAAAGGAGGAACGACTATGACCCCCCATAACAACGCACCCAAAGGCGCATTTGCCAAAACCGTACTGATGCCCGGCGACCCCCTGCGGGCCAAGTTCATCGCCGAGACCTTCCTGGAAAACCCCGTTCTGGTCAACAACGTCCGGGGCGTCCAGGGCTACACCGGCACCTATAAAGGCGTGCTGGTCTCCGTCATGGCCAGCGGCATGGGCATGCCCTCCATCGGCATCTATTCCTACGAGCTCTACACCCAGTACGACGTGGACAACATCATCCGGGTGGGCTCCGCCGGCGCCATGCGGGAGGACATGGAGCTGGGCAGCGTCATGGCCGGCATGGGCGCCTGCACCAACTCCAACTTCGCTGACCAGTATGAGCTGGGCGGCACCTTTGCTCCCATCTGCGACTTCGATCTGCTGATGGCCGCCGTGGAGTCCGCCAAAGAGCTGGGCGTGAAGATGCCCGTGGGCAATCTCTATTCCAGCGACACCTTCTATGACGCCGCCGGGCGGAACGCCAAGTTCCGCAAGATGGGCGTCATGGCCGTGGAAATGGAGGCCGCCGCCCTGTACTGCACCGCCGCCTACACCGGCAAGCGGGCGCTGGCCATCTGCTCCATCTCCGACAACCTGGTCACCGGCATCGAGCTGCCGCCGGAGGATCGCCAGAACACCTTCACCAACATGATGAAGATCGGCCTGGAGATCGCCGTGAAGATGGCGAATAAGTAAGGGACGCATGAGACGGGCGCTTGTCCTCAAAAAGGGGGCGGGTGCCCGTCTTTTGTTTAAAAGCTGGCAAAAAAGTGCAAAAATATCTTGCATGAACAGGCTGATACTGGTATAATACAAATGTGTGTGCAAAAACACGACAGATCCGGTTTTCCCGCCAAGGCGTGAAAATAAATCTTTAAGAAAGGTAAGACCACAAATGAAAAAGTTTCTTGCACTGATCCTTGCCCTCGTCATGGCTCTGGCCCTGGTGGCTTGCGGTGGTAAGAGCAATCCCACCCCCGCTCCCTCCGGCGAAGGCGACAAGGAGACCACTCCCACCGAGGAGTACAAGGTTGCCATGGTCACCGACTACGGTGACATCACCGACCAGTCCTTCAACCAGACCACCTATGAGGCCTGCAAGGCGTTCTGCGACGACAACACCGTCGACTTCACCTACTACAAGCCCGCCGGTGACACCACCGCTGACCGTGTGGCCATGATCGAGAAGGCTGTGGACGACGGCTACAACGTCATCGTGATGCCCGGCTTCGCTTTCGCCGGCGCCATCGTTGAGGCCGCTCCCCAGTTCCCCGACGTGAAGTTCATCGCGCTGGACGTCGCTGAGGGCGACCTGCTGGCCGAGGGCGTCGCTGCTGCCGGTGAGACCTATGACTACAACCCCGCCAACTGGGACTTCGACAAGTACGTCGACCTGACCAACGTGTACTGCGCCGTGTACCAGGAGGAGCTGTGCGGCTACATGGCCGGTTACGCTGCTGTCTCCCTGGGCTACAAGAACCTGGGCTTCCTGGGCGGCATGGCCGTTCCCGCTGTCCAGCGCTATGGCTACGGCTTCGTGCAGGGCGCTGACGCCGCTGCCGCCAAGCTGGGCCTGACCGACGTCAAGATCAACTACGTCTATGGCGGTCAGTTCTTCGGCGATGCCGACATCACCGCTGCTATGGATACCTGGTACAGCAATGGTACCGAGATCGTGTTCGCCTGCGGCGGCGGTATCTTCACCTCCGCTGTTGACGCCGCCAAGAAGGTGGACGGCAAGGTCATCGGTGTTGACGTTGACCAGGCCGGCGTGATCCAGGGCTATGCCGGTGCTGAGGATACCTCCATGACCGTTACCTCCGCCATGAAGGGCCTGTATCCCACCACCTATGACACCCTGACCGACGTTATCGTCAACGGCAACTGGGCCAACTATGCCGGCAAGGTCGCTACCCTGGGCCTGGTGTCCGGTACCGATCCCGAGGCCAACTACGTCCAGATCCCCATGGAGTCCACCCAGTGGGCTGACAGCTTCACTCAGGACAACTACAAGGAGCTGGTCGCCGGTATGTTCGCTGGCACCATCACCGTGTCCAACGACATCTCCAAGGCCGCTGCTGACTTCGCCACTGTCGTCACTGTGAACGATCAGGGCCAGATCAAGGGCTAATCGCCAAACGGTAAATGAAAAAAAGGATGGGCTTCGGCCCATCCTTTTTTTGCGTCTGGGGTGAGTCCGCTGCCTGCGCCGCACATAAAAAGCCCGCCGGTCCGCTTCAACGGACCGGCGGGCTTTATCTTTGAAAACCTGTCCCGCGGGAATCACTTCAGCATGGCGTTTTCGAACTGACCGCGCTTGACGATCTCGCCGTTTTTCACCATGTACTCGCCCCGTGCGATGACGGTGTCGATCGTCAGCTCGGGGGTCAGCAGGCACAGATCCGCGTCGTATCCCTCACCGATATGGCCCTTGGTGTTCAGATGCAGCACCTTGGCGGGATTGGCGGTGATGGCCTTGATGGCCACCTCCAGGGGGATGTTCTCCCGCTGGACACACTCCCTGACCTCCTTGAGCAGACAGCTGCTGCGGCCCATGCCCACGCCCAGGAACTTGCCGTCGGGGGAGAACACGGGCATGCTGCCCTGTCCGTCGGAGGAGATGGTGAACAGATCGTCGCTGACACCGGCGTCCAGCAGACGGCGGATGGCCTTGCACACCCGAACCTCGTCGCAGATGGTCTCCCAGTAGTCGATGTCCTCGTTGCCGGTGAGATCCACGGTGCCGCCCCGTTTGGCATAGGCAATGCCCTTCTGGAACAGCATCTCGTTGCGGTTGATGTGGGTGGGCAGGAACTGGGTGACGGGGATCTCCGTCTCGTCGATCACCCGCTCGATGAGATCCAGACAGCGGGGGCTGTCGCCCAGATGCACGTTGACGATGCCCGCCTTGTTGGACAGGATGCCGCCCACCCGGATATCGGCGCAGATGCGGGCGAATTCCTCGAAGGTGGGCTGGGAGGAGCGGTGATCGGAGATGGCGATCTCGCCCACGCCGATGACCTCCTCCAGCATCATGATGTCCTCGATGAGATTACCCGTCAGGGTGCGCACCGGCACCTGATAGCTGCCGGTGTAGGCGTAGGCGGAGATGCCGTCCTCCCGCAGGCCCTTCACCTTGGCGATGAGGGACTTCATGTCCCGGCCGATGCCGTCGGTGCCGATGCAGCCCACCACGGTGGTCACACCGAACCGGGTGAAGTCGGAGAGGAATCCCTCCGGCGTGCGGTTGGCGAAGCCGCCCTCGCCGCCGCCGCCCATCACGTGGACGTGGCAGTCCACGAAGCCGGGCAGCAGCAGCTTGCCCTCGGCGTCCAGCACCTCCCAGCCCGGCAGGGCGTCGGGATCGATGCGGGGCGCCATCAGGCAGATCTTTCCGCCGGCAAGCAGGATATCCCGCTTGCCGACGTGTTCAGGGGCATAGACATCCGCGTTGCGGATGAGCTTCATTGTCTCCATGACGTTCTCTTAGAAACCGGTGACGCAGGCGATGATGACGGTGATCACAGCGCCGATCATCAGGATGCCCAGATACTTCCAGACAAACTTGATCCACTCGGACCACTGCAGGCGGGCGATGGCCAGAGAGCCCATCAGGCAGCCGGAGGTGGGAACGATCATGTTGGTGAAGGCGTCGCCCAGCTGGAAGGCCACCACGGAGGTCTGACGGGTCACACCCAGCAGATCGGACAGGGGGGCCATGATGGGCATGGTCAGAGCGGCCTGACCGGAGCCGGACACCACGAAGAAGTTAAACACAGACTGGAAGACATACATCAGCACGCCGGCAATGACACCGGACAGGCCGGCGAAGGCGTGGGCCACACCGTTCAGGATGGAGTTGAGGACGGTGGGAGCGGTGGGGTCGGAGCCGCCCAGCACCAGCATGATGCCCTGGGCCATACCGACGACCATGGCGGCGCCCACCAGATCGGCGGCACCCTGCTTGAAGGAGGAGGCGATGTCGTTGATCTTCATGTCATTGAGTTTGAAGATGACGCCGAAGACACCGGCGACGATGCCCATGATGAAGAACTGGCTGGCGATCTCGGGGATGTAGTAGCCCTTCTTCATCACGCCCCAGATGACCCAGACCATGCCGGCCACCAGGGTCAGCAGCACGCAGGCGTGGCCGACGCTGAACTTGGCAACCTTGCCCTCGGTCTGGCTGTTCTCCAGATCCTTGCGGAAGTAGTCATCGGACTGATAAGCCACGGACAGGGTGGGATCGCGCTTGACGCGCTTGGCGTGGAGCATCATCATGACGCAGCCCAGAGCCGTGAACACGACCCACATGACAACGCGGAAGGTGGCGCCGGAGAAGACGGGCACACCGGCGATACCCTGGGCGATAGCCACGGAGAAGGGGTTCATCCAAGAGGTACCGAAGCCGATCTGGGTGGCGACGTAGGTCACCAGGATACCGGTGACGGAGTCATAGCCCATGGCGATGATCATGGGGATGAGGATCATCTCAAAGGGCAGGGCCTCTTCGCCCATGCCGAACACGGCGCCGCCCAGAGAGAAGAGAATGAACAGCACGGGAAGCATGATGGCCTCCTTGCCGTTGGACTTGCGGATGATGTTCATGATGCCGGCCTCCACGGCGCCGGTGCGCAGCACCACGCCGAAGGCGCCGCCGATGACCAGGATGAAGGCGATGATACCCACGGCGGAGCCCCACTTGTCACCGCTGACCAGGCCCTCGAACATGTAGTTGAACAGGCCGGTGTCGCCGCCGTCCTTGAACAGAGCCACGCCCTGCTTCAGGGGCTGGCCGTTCTCATCCAGCGCATAGGTGAAGCTGCCGTCCTGAATGACGGTTCTGGTCTTCTCCGCGCCGTCCACCATGTAGGTGATGTCCTGGGTCTGATACATGCCCTGGGGAATCAGATAGGTGAGCAGAGCGGCGAAGCAGACAACAAAGAAAATAATAATGTACGTGTCAGGCACCCGGAACCCCTTGTTCAGGGACTTCAGGGTACCATCCTTGTTTTTCTTGCTCATGGTAACCTCCTAATAAGCTCTTGCAAATAGAAATGTACTGGAATTGCTTTCCTCTTCTGACGGACGGGGCAATGTCGGCACACGCCGCGCCGCTGTCCGTCAACCGGCTTCGCCTGCGGGCCTTTGGGAAATCGGCCTGCCGGGCGCGCCGGCGTTTTCCCTCTTCGGCGGCAAAGGTGCCGCCGGATACCTCCTTTCTCTGTGGTCACAAGCTTTTATTATAGCGGGACAGGCCGCGCAAGTCAAGCTGTGGCTGACAAGAAATGGCATCGCCGGCAGGAAGTACTTGACACCTGCCTGCCGATCTGATATGATGCGAATTGTTCCAAATGGAACAAAAATGAGGTGAGACTGGTGGAACATGAGGTAAAGCTTTCGGAGATCTTCCTTTTTGACGGCGCGGCGGAGGCTGCGGCGCTGGCGGAGGGGGCGGAGATCGTGACCTACGAACGGGGCCAGATCATCTACGACGCGGCGGAGTGCCGCCGGTCCCTGGGCGTGGTGCTGCAGGGCCGGGCGGAGGCGGTGTCGGCGGCCCAGGAAAAGACGGTGCTCTCCGGCTTCAGACCGGGTGCCGCATTCGGCGCGGCGGCCCTCTTCGGCATGGACCACTCCTACGTCAGTCGCATCCGTGCGGTGACGGCGTGCCGGGTACAGTTCCTGCCGGAGAAGCTGCTGGAGCGGATCTTTCTAACCTATCCCCGGACGGCGGTGAACTATATCGCCTTTCTCTCCTCCCGTGTGCGGCTGCTTAACGGCAAGATCGCCGTGCTGGCCCAGAACGACACGGAGGGGCGGCTGTACCGCTATCTGGCGGAGAACTGCGATGAGAACGGGAATCTGACCCGCCGCATCACCATGACCCGGCTGGCGGCCACGCTGAACATGGGCCGCACCAGCCTGTACCGGGCGCTGGACAGCCTGGAAAAGAAGCATTTAATTGTCCGCAAGGACGGAATAATGGAGGTAATGAGATGAAAAAGATTGTAAGCCTGCTGCTGGCTCTGGCCATGGTGTTTGCGCTGGCGGCCTGCGGCCAGAAGACCGAGCCCGCCCCCGCACCGGCCGAGCCTGTGGATATGAACGTGTACGTGCTTGCCGGCCCCACCGGCATCGGCGCCGTGAACCTGCGGGCCAAGGCAGAGGCCGGCGAGGCCCTGGCCAACAACTATACCGTCACCATGACCGGCGCCAACGACGAGGTGGTGGCCGCCGTGTCCAACGGTGACGCCGACATCGCCTGTGTGGCCACCAACCTGGCTGCCACCCTGTACAACAAGACCCAGGGCGGCGTGAAGGTCCTGGCGGTGAACACCCTGGGCGTGCTGTCCATGCTGACCAACGGCACTGAGCTGACCGCCGTGGCCGACCTGAAGGGCAAGACCATTTACAGCCCCGGCCAGGGCGCCAACCCCGAGTATATCCTGCGCTACGTGCTGCAGGGCAACGGCCTTGACCCCGACAAGGACGTGACCATTCAGTTCGTGGGCGAGGGCAGCGAGCTGCTGTCCGTCTGGCAGAGCGACCCCGAGGCGGTCATTATGGCCCCCCAGCCCGTTGCCACCGCCCTGTTGATGCAGAACGAGGGCTCGGCCAAGGCATTTGACATGACCGAGGAGTGGAACAAGGTCTCCGGCGGCGACAGCACCCTGATGATGGGCTGCGTCATCGTCCGCACCGCCTTCCTGGAGGAGCACCCCGAGGCGGTTGACAGTTTCCTGGTGGACTATGCCATGTCCATCGAGGCCGCCCAGACCGATCTGGAGGGCACCGCCGCCCTGTGCGAGCAGTACGGCATCATCCCCAAGGCCCCTCTGGCCATGAAGGCCATCCCCCAGTGCGGCCTGACCTACGTGGCCGGCGCCGACATGAAGGCCCAGCTGGGCGGCTATCTGCAGGTGATGTTCGACGCCAATCCCAAGAGTGTGGGCGGCGCCCTGCCCGCCGACGACTTCTACTATGGCGCCTAAGCGGTGGCATATCGCTGTTGCCGTTGTATTCTGGATCCTGCTGTGGCAGGCGGGCGCCATGCTGGCCAACCGCGGCCTGCTGATCCCCGTCCCCACCCCGGTGGATACGGTGGCGGCGCTGATCCGTCTGGGCGGCACCGGCCGTTTCTGGCTGGCGGCGGCCGCTTCGGCGGCTCGGATCTGCGTGGGATTCCTGCTGGCGGTGCTGCTGGGTACGGTGTGCGCCGCGGCATCGGAGCGGTGGACCCTGTTTCGCATCGCCTCGGAGCCGTTGCTGCGTCTGGTGCGCACGGTGCCGGTGGCGGTGGTCACCATTCTGGTGTTTCTGTGGCTGCCCCGTGAGCGGATCCCCACCTTCATCTCCTTTCTGACGGTGTTTCCCATCGTCTGGAGCAACGTGGCCCAAGGCATCCGCCACGCCGACCAGGGGTTGGTGGAGATGGCCCGTGTTTTCGGCATGGGCCGGTGGGACGTTTTGCGGAAGATCACCCTGCCCGGCATCCGCCCCTACTTTACGGCGGCGGTGGCCACAGGTCTGGGCTTTGCCTGGAAATCCGGCGTGGCGGCGGAGATCATCTGCCGCACGGAGCTGTCTCTGGGCAATCTCCTCTGGAGCGGCAAGAGCGCCGTGGCCTATGACGAGGTGTTCGCCCTGACCCTGGTGATCGTGGTGTGGAGCGTGCTGCTGGAGAGCGGCGCCCGCCGCCTGCTGAAAGGAGGCCGCCATGATCCGATTTGACCGCGTGACCTTCGGCTACCGGGGCGAGAAACCGGTGATCCGGGACTTCTCTCTGGAGATCCCCAACGGTACCCGGGTCTGCCTCTTCGGCCCCTCGGGTGAGGGAAAGACCACCGTGCTGCGGCTCCTGCTGGGCCTGGAAAAGCCCCGCCGCGGCCGGATCACCGGCACCGACGGCCTGCGCTTTTCCGCCGTGTTCCAGGAGGATCGCCTGATCCCGGAGCGGACGGTGCTGGAGAACGTCGCTCTGTTCTCCGATGAGGAGGCGGCAGCCTCTGTGCTGACGGAGCTGGGTCTGGGTGACGTGCTGGACAGTCTGCCGGGCGAGCTCTCCGGCGGGCAGCGGCGCCGGGCGGCCTTGGCCCGTGCGCTGGCCCACCCCTTTGACGTGCTGGTGCTGGACGAGGCTCTGACCGGCCTGGATGACGACAGCGTACGCCGCTGCCTGACCGCCATTGACCGCACGGTGGGGGAGAGGACGCTGGTCATGGTGACCCATGACCGGACTCACGCCGCCGAACTGGGAGCCCAAATTTTGGAAATATCAAACACAGGAAAAAGCACCCGCTCCGGATAATCGGGGCGGGCGCTTTGACACTTGACAAGGCATGTTGGGTGGGGTAGGATACAGGTATGCAGGTGTGCATGGCACACACGGATAAGGAGGGGACAATATGGCTGACGGACGTCGCTCCAGCGAGGACTACCTGGAGGCGATCCTGATGATCCGGGAGAAGAAGGGAAACTGCCGCAGCGTGGACGTGGCGACGCATCTGGGTTTTTCCAAGCCCAGTGTCAGCGTGGCGGTGAGCAAGCTGGTGGAAAACGGCTGCGTGGAGCGCCGGGATGACGGCCAGCTGATGCTGACGGAGAAGGGCATGGCCATTGCCCGCAGCACGCTGGATAAACACCATCTGTTAACGGACCTGTTCTGCGCCCTGGGTGTCAGCCCCGATACGGCAGAGCACGACGCCTGCCTCATCGAGCACTCGCTGAGCGAGGAGACCTATGAGAAGCTGCGCGGCTTCTGGCAGGAGCATCTGGCCTGATATAAAAAGAGAAACGCCGGCCAGATGGCCGGCGTTTGCTTCTTGTTCCTGAGGAGAACAAAGAGGGGGGTCTCCAGAGTGAGGGGGTCTCCGGAGATGCCAACTGCTGCCAAGCAGCGCTGACTGCTTTTGAGGATAGAAAGGAAGGGGTTCCGTATCTCGGAACTATGGGTACACTTTACACGAAGACCCGTTGATTGTAAAGCGACATTATTTCATAGATCCATTACAAAGTGTCATACTTAACCGAACGGGGAAGGCTGGCGGCGACAAATATGGGAAGGACACCAAACAGATCGTTTGTGACAGGTTTTGCTTGTCAGAGCGCAGGGAAACCGATATAATAACAGCATGAAGAAGTCTAATGTCCTGTGAAGCGGAGGTGGTGAGCGGATGGACACGAAGAAGCTGGAGGCGCTGACAGCTGCGGTGCATCTGGGCAGCTTTACCCGTGCGGCGGAGACCCTGGGCTATACCCAGTCGGGCCTGACCCACATGATGAACGCCCTGGAGAAAGAACTGGGGTTTCCCGTCCTGGTTCGGGATCGGTCGGGCGTCCGTCTGACACCGGACGGCGAGCGGATCTTTCCGCTGGTGCAGGAGTGCCTGACCGCGGCGGAGGCTCTGGAGCGGGAGGCAGCCCTGGTGAACAGCCACCGGGAGGAATCCATCCGGGTGGCGGCCTATGCCAGCGTTGCCATCCACTGGCTGCCGGAGGTGGTCCAGCAGTTCCGCAGTGACCACCCGGACGTCAGCGTCCATCTCCAGATGGGCGACGTGGAGGAGATCTACCGCTGGCTGAGGGAGGGCAAGGTGGACATGTGCTTTGCCAGCCGCCAGGAGGACATCCATGCCGACTGGTTCCACCTGAAGGATGATCCCCTTCTGGTGATCCTGCCGCCGGATTGGGACCTGGGCGGACGCACCGCCATCCCCGTGGAGCTTTTTGACGGCCGGGAGATGCTGATGCCCTCGCCGGGCCTGTATCTGGACGCCATGCGGGTGATGCGTGCCCACGGGGTCAAGCCTGTGGTACGCCAGAGCCGGATCAGCGACAGCGCCATCATCTCTCTGGTGGAGCACGGCCTGGGCGTCAGCGTTTTGTCGGAGCTGGTGCTGCGGGGGCGGAGCAGCGACGTGATGGCTTTGCCCATGGACCCGCCTGCCGTCCGGGAACTGGGCATCGCCGTGCCCCTGAAGAAGGAATTGCGCCCGGTGGTCCGGCAGTTTATTGCCGAGGCCCAGCAAATCATTGAAAAGCTATGAGAGTTGAGAGAGAACAGATGATGACGTTTGAGAAGGTAACGCCACAAAATGCCCACATACTGCGCCGCTACTATGAGAATTGCAGCTACCGCCTGTGCGAGTATGCCGCCGGTACCAAGCTCATGTGGGACGGCTATCTGAACCCCTCCTGCGCGGAGGTGGCCGGCTGCCTGGTGGTGCGCAACTGCATCGAGGGGAAGTATCTCTTCGATTTCCCCGTGCCATCGGAGGGGGGCGACGTGGACGCCGCCCTTACAGCCATCGAGTCCTACTGCACCCGGACCGGCATCCGGCCGGTGATCTCCGTGGTGCCGGAGGAGAAGGCGGATCTGCTGTGCCGCCGCTACCCCCGTCTGACCCTGACCAATGAGCGGGTCTGGAAGGACTATCTCTATCGGGCGGGTGATCTGGCCGCCTTTGCCGGAAGACATTACAGCGGCCAGCGCAACCATATCAATAAATTTAAAAAGGAGTATCCCGGGGCACAATTCGTGGTGCTGACCTCCGGTGACGATCCCCGGTTGGCCCGGTTCTGGCGGGATTACGACGCTGAGTTCCACAAGGACAGCAAGCTGGCCCGCCAGGAGCTGGAACGGGCCAAGGTCATGTTCGGCCTGCTGGATACCGGGTGGTTCTGTGCCGGCGCCCTGGAGACGGAGGGACAGCTGGTGGCCGTCTGTCTGGCGGAGAAGTGCGGCAACACCCTGGTGACCCACATCGAGAAGGCCCTCTACTCCCATGCCGGTGCCTATCCCGCCATGGTCCAGGCCTTCGCTGCCCATTTTGCCGCCGACTGTCAGTGGATCAACCGGGAGGACGACGCCCGGGACAAGGGCCTGCGGACCTCCAAGCTCCAGTATCTCCCGGCGGAGCTGGGCAGCAAGATGCACTTTGCCGTGGGGTGCGAGCTGGATGACTGGGACGCCATCCCCCGCCTGGAGACGGAGCGTCTGGTGCTGGACGAGATTACCGAGGCGGACAAGCCCGCCTACAACGCCCTCTGCCTGGACGACGAGCGCAACCGCTGGTGGGGCTACGACTACCGGCAGGATCTCCGGGGCGAGCTGACGGAGGACTATTTCCTGGACGTGGCCCGCCACGACTTCGGCCGCCGCATGGCGGTGAATTTTGCCGTCCGGCTGGAGGGAAAGCTGATCGGTGAGGCGGTGCTCTATAACTTCAACTGGCGTGGCGGCGCCGAGCTGGGCTGCCGGATCGCCCCCGCATTTGCCGGCCACGGCTATGGCACCGAGGCCTTCGCCGCGGCGGCGGAGTGGGCGCTGTACCGGCTGGGTTTGGACAGGGTGGTGGCCAAGTGCTATAAGGAGAACGCCGCCTCCTTCCGAATGCTCTCGGCCTGCATGCGGCGAAACGGCGAGGACGAGACCTTCTTCTACTTCAAGATAACGGTGTAAAAAAGCCGGAGGATGCGGAACATCCTCCGGCTTTTTTACGGTAAAAACCGGAATAACGGCCGCCTTTTCACCCCATACTAAAGGAAAAATGCGGGAGGCGGCCTATGGACGAGATGAAGTTTTCGGAGCGAATCAAGGTAATGGACGGTCTGCTGGGGGATGAGCGCTGCTTCGACATGACCAGCCGGATGCTGCAGATCGCCGGACGGCAGGCCAAGCTGTGGGTGGTCAACGGCTTTGCCGACGACGCCGTGCTGGAGCGGATGGTGTCGGTTTGGCTGCAGATCCCCAACTGGGACGGCGTTCACACCCTTGAGGACTTTCTGGCTCGTTACGTCAGCATTGCCGACGTAACCGTGGAGCAGGACCGGAACAAGGCGGTGACGGCGGTATTCGCCGGCAAGACGCTGCTGATGATCGACGGCTTCTCCGGCGGCATCATGCTGGACGCCAAGCAGTTTCCCCTGCGGGGCGTGGAGGAGCCGGACGCCAGCCGGGTCCTACGGGGCAGCCACGACGGCTTCGGCGAGAGTCTGATGATGAACGCGGCCCTGCTGCGCCGCCGGGTCCGCCATCCCACGCTGACGTTGGAGATCCACCAGGTGGGCGGCCGGACGGGACTGGACACCGCCATCTGCTACATGGAGGGGGAGGCGGACGAAAAACTGGTACAGGAGCTGCGCTGCAAGCTGGCGGCCATCGACGTGCGCTCAGCCTCCATGGGACAGGAGAGCATCGCCGAGTGCCTGTCGCCCCGGCAGTGGTACAACCCCTTTCCCAAGGTCCGCTACACGGAGCGGCCCGACGTGGCGGCGGCCTGTCTCATGGAGGGCAGCGTGCTGCTGATGATCGACAACTCCGCCTCGGCGCTGATCCTGCCCACCACCATCTGGAGCTTTGCCGAGGAGATCAACGACTACTATTTTCCGCCCATCATCGGATCCTATCTGCGGATTCTGCGCCTCATTGTGCTGACATTGACCCTGTTCGTGACGCCCATGTGGTACCTGCTGGTGAACGACCCGGCCCACCTGCCGGCGTCACTGCAGTTTTTGCTGGTGGAGGAGGACTTCACCGTACCGCTGATCGTCCAGTTATTGCTGGTGGAATTTATCATCGACATTTTGAAGCTGGCCTCCCTCAACACCCCCAACTCGTTGAGCAACTCCTTCAGCATGCTGGGCGCATTGATCCTGGGGGATTTTGCCGTCCAGTCCCGGTGGCTGGTGCCGGAGGTGCTGGTGTATATGGCCTTCGTGGCGGTGGCCAACTACGCCCAGCACAGCTATGAGATGGGCTACGCCTTCAAGCTCTGTCGCTTTTTGCTGCTGCTCCTCATCTGGCTGGCGGGCTGGTGGGGCTTCGCCCTAGGCGTGGGGACCATCCTGGTGCTGATCGCCACCACGAAGCCGCTGGTGGGCCGGGGCTACCTCTACCCGCTGATCCCGTTCAACGGCAAGGACCTGCGGGCGGTGCTGCACCGGCGGCCCATCAGCCGGAAAAACACGTGAAAAAAGTACGACTCACAAAGCCGCCCTGCTTGCGCATGGGGCGGCTCATCATATCGGCATTCTGCCGATATGATGAGCAACAACAGAGGGAACATCTGCAAATGTTCCCTCTGTTGTTTGTACTTCACGTGAAGGGGGACTCCCATCCCCCGTTTCCTTTAGTTAAGGATACTTTTTTCAATTTAGTCGATCTTGCCAACGAAACGGAAGATGATTTCGATTTCCTGCTGCCGGAAGCCGAAGTCGTCTTCCGTTGCTTCATGGACGATGATTTTCTCGATCAGAGTGTTTAGCAGCTCCGCAGTCAGTTCCTTGGGTACACCGATCTGCTTGATCAGCTTGACCCACTTCTGGGCGTCCTCAACCGTCTGCTGTCCTGCAGCCAGCTTGGCCTTAGAGTCCTGGATTTTTTGCTCCTGTTCTTCCTGCTCCTTCTGATACCTCTGGGAGAGCATATTAAAGTTGCTTTCCGTGATGCGGTCCGCAGCCCAATCCTCGTACATCTTGGCGAACATGTTGTCCAGCTCGGCCTTGCGCTTTTCCGCGTTTTTCAGCTCTGCGGTCTGCTTCTTGACTGCAGCGGCACGTTCCCGATCCCCGGACTTGAGCAGCTCCTCCAAGAGCTTTTCTTCATCCGTTTCCGCGCGGACAGCCCAATACTGTATTCGCGTCAAAACGTAGGTGTAAAGCACGTCATACCGAAGGTAGTGTCTGGTGCACTCTCCGCCTTTGTAGCGGTATGCTCTGTGCCTCCCGCAGACATAGTATGCGAAGGGATTGTTTGCGTTGGCATTCCGTGCAAAACTCATTGACCATCCGCAGTCCGCACATCTGAGGAGTCCGGCAAAGATTTGCGTCGTTGCATCTTTCATCTGCCGTCTTCTCACGCTAATCTGCTCCTGAACCTGTTCAAACACGTCCTTGGAGATGATTGGCTCGTGTGTGTTTTCGATACGCACCCACTCTTCCTTCGGATTGCGGATGACCTTTTTGTTCTTGTACGATATGGTCCCCTGCTTGTAATGGATCGTGTTGCCGATGTAGGTTTCATCATTCAGGATTTTCTTGATGACCGAAAGAGACCAGGAGTAGGCTTTGTCCTCCGGGGCATCCGCAAAAACATAATCAAACTTCCCCTGACGCATGAAGTGCCAATAGCCAGGAGTCGGGATCTTCTCATCATACAGTACCCGCGCGATCTTGGCCGCTCCGTAACCGTGTGAGGCTAAGTCAAAGATCTTCTCGATGATCCATCTGGTTTCTTCATCGACCAGGATCTTGTTTTTCGCGTCCGGGTCTTTCTTGTATCCGAGAGGCGCATAGGTAGCTGTCCGCTCTCCGGCTGCGTGCTTGGCTCTTAACGCAGTTTTGACTTTCCGGCTGGTGTCTTTGGCAAACCACTCGTTGAAGAGATTCTTGAAGGGGACGAAATCGCTCAGCCCCTTTTCGGTGTCCTCGTTCTCTGTGACGGCGATGTAGCGGATGTGCTTTTCCGGGAACATGAACTCCAGATAATAATCCATCATCACATGCTCACGGCCAAAACGGGAGAGGTCTTTTGTGACAATGCAGTTGATCTTCCCGGCCTCTACATCGTCCATCATAAGTATTCTATTTATGTAGCGACTCTGCCGCAAAGAGGAAGATTATAAAATGGAATGATCGGAAATTCTCTGTGCCGACACAGAACATATTTGCGTTTACACTTCGGACAGACGACTGCGAAATCTGCAGGTGTATTCTCCGAAACATATTCCAGTGGGATCAGTTCGGATTCGTTCTTTGCTTCTCGACTGACTGCAAACGCGATGTTCTTTGCCGTACAATTTGGATTCGGGCAATCGAAAGAAGGAAGTCGAAGCCGATCTTCTGCGATGGCGTTTTTCAATTTCGTTCTATGTCCTCCGCAATCAGTGCTTATGATACGAGCCTTTCACTACGCCCTGGATCTGCAACTCGTCCACGATGATGTCAGGATACATTTCCGTGTTCGGATTGCAGGAATGAAGAATAAACTTTTTATTCTTCTGATCGAAGCCGAGCTTTTTCAGATTGTTCTTTCCATCGAAGAGCGCGATGACAAGATCGCCCTCGTTGGCTGTCTGTTGCCGCTTCACAAAAACATAATCGCCGGGGAAGATGCCTGCGCCGATCATGCTCTCTCCCTTGGCAATCAGAGCAAAATAATCTCCCTTTTCTACCAGCGTCTCGGGCATGCGTATCGTCTCGATAAAACGCTGCTCCTCTTCCTGGCCCGGGCCGCAGGCGACAGTTCCCAGAACTGCAATGCCATGAATAGGTGAGACCTCGCTCATTTCTTTCGTACGAGCGCTGCGATATCCGTTGTAACTCAACTCGCCCTTTTCCTGCATGTCCACAAGATAGCGGTGAACAGTTGAAAGTGGAATGCCAGTACCCTCGACGATTTCTCTCACGCTGGGGACTTTAAACGGGAACAATGACACTGACCTTTTCCATTCTTTATTCCTTCTTGAACAACACGTATTTTTCCAGCGGGAACAACACCGCCACCTGCACGAGCCCTGCGGCCATGGCGGCAAGGGTTCTGGCCAGCGCCGCGAAGGTCGTTGCAGACAATCTGGCGGTGATCCATCCCTGCAGCCAGGTGGAAAAGAGGATCAGCGCTGTCAGGATCAGCAGATAGGCGACGAGACCTCCCCGGCTTCCTTTGCCGCGGAACGTAGTCTTCATATTCACGAAATAGCCGTAGATATTGGCGATGAAATT
>ONGR01000011.1 GCA_900317425.1 uncultured Eubacteriales bacterium
GACCTTGACCTCCTGGGCCTCAAAGGTCTTGTCCATGGTGCGGTAGGGGTGCTCCCAGTCCGCCACCACGCCGATGCGCTTGAAGCCGGCCATCTGCAGCTGGATATACTTCTCGGCGTAATCGTGGCAGGCGCTGCGGAAGTCGGAGGTGGACATGGCCTTGTGGTTGAGCTTCTGCTCCTTGATGATGGCGCTCTCGATGGGCATGCCGTGGTTGTCCCAGCCGGGGACGTAGGGGGTGTAGTAGCCCCGCATGGCGTGGCTGCGGACGATAAAGTCCTTCAGGGCCTTGTTCAGGGCGTGGCCCATGTGGATGTTGCCGTTGGAGAAGGGAGGGCCGTCGTGGAGGGAGAAGCGGGGCTTGCCCTCGTTCTTCTTCAGCAGCTCGTTGTAAAGATCCATCTCCTGCCAGCGCTTCAGCATATCCGGCTCCCGCAAGGGCAGGCCCGCCCGCATGGGAAAGCCGCTCTTGAGCATATTCAGCGTCTTTTTGTACTCCATGTTTTCCTCCTATATACCTTAATAATTATTGACAGAATAAAAAACGCCTTTGCCGCTCTTTGGGAGAGACAAAGGCGCGAATGACCTCTGCGGTACCACTCTCGTTGCCGCCCGGGGGCGGCCGCTCGATCCCCGCCGACAGCGGGGGAAGGGGAGATAACGGCCCTCTTCCGTCCCGGCCTACGGATTGCTTTCAGCCGGGATGCTCCGGGGTGATCTTCGCGTTCCCGTCCGGTCTCCGCCTTGCACCGAACGGCGGCTCTCTTGGCACCGGAACCGGGGGCTACTGTCCCCATCTACGCAGTTTTCCATGATAACGGTCCTATCTTATCCACTTTGGCGCCGTTTGTCAACGGGAAATTTCTCCGGCTCAGCCCCGGAGCAGGGAGAACAGGCCCATGATGCCCGCGCCCCCGTAGAGGACGCCCAGACCGGCCAGACCCCACATCAGCACCGTCTGGAAGGTGGAGGCGGTCTTGCCCTTTCTCTTGTTGCTGAAGGCGGTGTAGGCCA
Organism: uncultured Eubacteriales bacterium; assembly: GCA_900317425.1. Lineage (GTDB taxonomy): Bacteria > Bacillota > Clostridia > Oscillospirales > Oscillospiraceae > Vescimonas. Next base: position 1,015 of record ONGR01000011.1, read on the forward strand.
GGAAGCAGCAGGTGACGCCGGTAAACAGGGAGGACAGGTAGGACACCAGCGCGTTGCCCCGGTAGGTGTTCATGCCCAGGATCATCAGCACCAGCACGATGGCCAGCAGCACGAAAAAGACGATCCGCAGGGCGGGGGTCATGTCAAAGATGGACTCTCTCCGCCTGTTCTGCTGCTCCATGCGGGCGGAGGACTTCTGGGCCTGACGATCCACGCCGCCGTAGTTGGAGTTTTTCCTCTTGTGGTGGATGTTCTTGTTGGGGTTGCCCTTGGCCTTGCGGATGCTCTCCTGCTGGCGGGCGTAATCGGGGGCGGTGGTGAAGCCCTTGTTCTTTGCCATGGTGGTTTTCTCCTTTTATATAATGATCAATAGATGGGCAGATCGGTGAGATAGCGCCGGAGCATATCGAAGGCGTAGTGGGCGGCCACGGTGCGGATCCGGTCCCGGCCCGTGCCCAGGGCCAGCTGGCGGACGGCGGTGTCGTCCGGGGCGGCCAGGCCGATGAACACGGTGCCCACCTCGTTGCCCCGGTCGTCCCTGTCGGGCCCCGCCACGCCGGTGACGGACACGGCCAGATCGCTGCCGGTGAGCCGCCGGACGCCCTCGGCCATGGCCAGCGCCACGGGGGCCGATACGGCGCCGTATTCCTCCAGCAGCTCCTCCGGCACGCCCAGCACGTGGGCCTTGACGCCGTTGGTGTAGGACACCACGCCGCCCAGAAAGGCGGCGGAGGCGCCGGGCAGATCGGTGATGCGCTTGGCGATGAGGCCGCCGGTGCAGCTCTCCGCCGCGGAGAGGGTCAGGCCCCGTTGACGCAGCAGATGCAGCACCCGCTGCTCCAGACTGTCCACGTCCACGCCGTAGAGATAGTCCCCCAGCCGGGTCTTGACGTCCCAGAAGAGGGGCGCCATCAGCTCCTCGCACATCTCGGCGGTGTCCGCCTTGGCGGTGAGCCGCAGCATCACCTCGCCGGTCTTGGCGTAGGGGGCCAGGGACGGGTTCACCGCCTGGTCCATCAGATCCGCCAGCTTCTCCTGCACCAGAGGCTCCCGCAGACCGAAGATCCGCAGGTCGTGGGAGAGGATGACCCCCTCGTGCTTCTGCCGCAGCCAGGGGATCAGAGCGTGCTCGGTGAGATAGCGGCACTCCTTCGGCACGCCGGGCAGCAGCACCACGGTGAGGCCGTCCTTTTCAAAGATGCAGCCCGGGGCGGTGCCCACCGCGTTGTGGAGGACGGTGCAATCCCGGGGGAGCCACGCCTGCTGGCTGTCGCAGGCCGGGGCCTCCGCCCCGAACACGGTCTCCAGATACTGCCGGATCTCCTCCACGATCTCCGGGTGAAAGACCAGCTCCACGCCGAGGGCCCGGCAGACCGTCTCCTTGGTGAGATCGTCGTAGGTGGGCCCCAGCCCGCCGGTGAAGATCAGCAGATCGGCCCGGCGGCGGGCGATATCGATGACCTCCGTCAGCCGCCGGGGGTTATCCCCCACGGCGGTGTGGTAGAGGACGTCCACGCCCACGCTGGCCAGCTGCTCGGAGAGGAACTGGGCGTCGGTATTGGCCACGTTCCCCAGCAGCAGCTCGGTGCCCACGGCGATGATTTCCGCACGATAGGACATGAGGATCAGCTCCTTGGTTTTCCGTTTTTGTCGAAGTTCTTTTTCAGCGCCAGTTCCGTGGGGATCAGCGAGGCGACGAAGGGCACGGCCTGGGCCAGGCAAATGACGGCCCCCACCATCCCGATGCGCTTCTCGTCAGCGCCAATAAAGAAGAGGAGAGGGATGACCGACAGGGGCATCAGGATCAGACCCATGCGGTACGCCAGGCTTCCCCAGTGTTCTTGGGCAAACTGCCAGGCGGCGTTGCTCTTCATAGACCTGACAGTACGGTAGCCCCAGGAATCGTTGGCCCGGTCGGGCGGGTTTTGCAGGAAGCGCCGTCCCAACAGAACCATAGTGAGGGGGAGCAGGAGATCTATCACGAGCATAAAGAACCAGAAGAAAAGCATGGTGGGCTCCTTTCTCCAGGGGACTTACGAGGGCCGCACCCGTACCACGTCCCGGCCGGCCATGGCCCGGTCGCACAGGCCATCGACGTCCAGCACGGCCTCCATCTCCCGGACCTCCTCCACGTTGGGCTTGGTCTTGGGGTGGGGCGGGGTAAACACGGTGCAGCAGTCCTCATAGGGCAGGATGGAGGTGTCGAAGGTGCCGATGTGGCGGGCCAGCCGGACGATCTCCTCCTTGTCCATGCCGATGACCGGCCGCAGGACGGGCAGGTCGGTGACGTCCTCGCTGACCCGGAGGGCGTCCATGGTCTGGCTGGCCACCTGGCCCAGACACTCGCCGGTGACCAGGGCCTTGCAGTGGAGCTCCCTGGCCAGCCGGTCCGCCAGACGCATCATAAACCGCCGCATGATGAGGGTGAAGTGGTCCTCCGGGCAGCTGCGGCGGATCTCCTCCTGGATCTCCGTAAAGGGGATGATGTAGACGGTGAGCCGCCCGGTCCAGGGGGTCAGCTCCCGGGCCAGCTGCAGCACCTTCTCCCGGGCCAGCTGACTGGTATAGGGAGGGGAGGCGAAGTGGATCATCTCCAGCTGCACGCCCCGCTTGGCGATCATGTAGGAGGAGACGGGGGAGTCGATGCCGCCGGAGAGCAGGCTGACGGCGCTGCCGCCCATGCCGATGGGAAGACCGCCGGCGGCGGACTCGGCAGGGGCGTGGACGTAGGCCGCGTCCTCCCGGACCTCCACGTGGACGGTCAGCTCCGGGTGGTGGACGTCCACCTTCAGATGGGGGAAGGCGTCGTGGAGGGCGCCGCCCACCCACTGGCTCAGCTGGATGGAGCCCATGGGGAAGGTCTTGTCGGCCCGGCGGGTCTCCACCTTGAAGGACCCGGCCTCGGTCAGCGCCTGACCCAGATAGGTGCGGGCGCAGTCGAAGATGGCCTCCTTGCTCTTCTGGCACGGCTGTGCCCGGGCGATGGCGATGATGCCGAACACCTGACGGCAGGCGGCGTAGGCCCCGTCCAGATCGCAGGTGTCCTCCAGCGGCTCCACGTAGATGGTGCTCTGGCGGGAATAGATCTTAAAGCGGCCGAACCGGCTGGTGCGGCGGCGGATGTTGCTCATGAGCTTCGTCTCGAAGCTGTGGCGGTTGAGGCCCTTCAGGACCACCTCACCCAGCTTGCAGAGGATGATTTCGTGCATAGTCGTTCTCCTTATTTCAACAGATTGCTGCTGCGGTACTGGATGGCCTCCGCCAGATGGTGGGCGCAAATGTTTTCGCTGCCCTCCAGATCGGCGATGGTGCGGGCCATCCGCAATATGCGGTCGTGGCTCCGGCCGGTGAGCCCCAGCCGGTCGAAGGCGCCCTTCATCAGCTTCTCGCCGGCCCCGTCCAGGGCGCAGTATCGGCCGATCATGGGCGGCGTCATGTAGGCGTTGCAGCTGACGTCTGTGCCGGCGAAGCGTTTTTTCTGGATCTCCCGGGCGGCGTTGACCCGGCGGCGCACGGCGGCGGAGGACTCGGGCTGCTCCCGGCGGCGCATGGCCTCGTATTCCACGCTGGGCACCTCCACGTGCATGTCGATCCGGTCCAGCAGGGGGCCGGAGATCCGGCGCATGTAGCTCTCCACCTGTGCCTCGGAGCATGTGCACCGTCCCGAGGGGTGGCCGTACCAGCCGCAGCGGCAGGGGTTCATGGCGCACACCAGCATGAAGCGGCTGGGCAGGGTCAGGGACCCGGAGGCCCGGGTGATGGTCACCACCCCGTCCTCCAGCGGCTGGCGCAGGGTCTCCAGCGCCGACTTGTCGAACTCCGGCAGCTCGTCCAGGAAGAGGATGCCGTTGTGGGCCAGGGAGATCTCCCCCGGCCGGGGGATGGTGCCGCCGCCGGCCAGAGACACCGGCGAGGCGGTGTGGTGGGGCGAGCGGAAGGGCCGGCGGGTGATGAGGGGCGACCGGGCGTCGGTGAGCCCCGCCACCGAATAGATCTCCGTGGTCTCCATGGACTCCTGGTGGGTCATATCCGGCAGGATGGAGGGCAGACGCCGGGCCAGCATGGACTTGCCGGAGCCGGGGGAGCCGATGAGCAGCACGTTGTGCCCGCCGGCCGCGGCGATCTCCAGCGCCCGCTTCACGTTCTCCTGGCCCATCACGTCGGCAAAGTCGGGGAGGGACGGCGCGGCCCCGGAGGGCTGCCAGGCGCTTGCCGGCTCCATGGGCTCCTCGCCCCGGAGATGGCGCACCAGCTGTCCCACGTCCCGGACGCCGTAGACGGTGAGCCCCTCGGCCAGCGTGGCCTCGGCGGCGTTGGCCTCCGGCACGTACAGCTCCCGGATGCCGGACCGGGCGGCGCACAGGGCCATGGGCAGCACGCCCGTCACGGGCCGCAATCCGCCGGTGAGGCTCAGCTCGCCCAGGAAGGCGGCGCCCTCCGGCAGCTTCTTCAGCTCCTCCGATGCGCAGAGGATGCCCAGCAGGATGGGCAGGTCGTAGAGAGTGCCCTCCTTGCGGAGCCTGGCCGGGGCCAGGTTGACGGTGATGCGGCTGACGGGGAATTTGGCGCCGCAGTTCTTGATGGCGGCCCGGACCCGCTCCCGGGCCTCCCGCACGGCGGCGTCGGGCAGACCCACCACGTCGAAGGCGGGCAGTCCGCCGGAGAGAAAGCACTCCACGCTGACCTCGTAGCCGCTGATGCCGCTCAGGCCCAGAGAACGCACCGTCACCACCATGTTTCCCAGCTCCCTTCCTTGTAATCCGTAACCGTTATCATACCATAGAAAAAAGGAGATGGAAACGATTTTGCGAAAAAAGTTTGGAAAAAAACGGGCCGAAGACGGCGGCGAAAAGCCTTTGGGGCAAAATGTCGAAAAAAATGACCAACGGGCCGGGAGAAAATTTGTGCACAGAGAAGAAAAACCCCTTTTCGTTGGAAAAATCACAAAAAATGCCGTTTACAGCGCTTGCAATTTGTGATAGGATGAACGATGCCAAAAGTTCCGGGTGTTTTCCGGAATGAGGATAATGTAAGGAGGTCTATTCATGGTAAGAAAGATGAAGTCCATGGATGGTAACAACGCGGCTGCGCATGTGAGCTATGCGTTTTCCGAGGTCGCTGCCATCTACCCCATCACTCCGTCCAGCCCCATGGCCGACTTTGTCGACCAGTGGAGTGCCAACGGTCTGAAGAACATCTTCGGCACCAAGGTCAAGGTGGTGGAGATGCAGTCCGAAGCCGGCGCTGCCGGTGCGGTTCACGGTTCTCTGGGCGCCGGCGCCCTGACCACCACGTACACCGCTTCCCAGGGTCTGCTGCTGATGATCCCCAATATGTACAAGATCGCGGCCGAGCAGCTGCCCTGCGTGTTCCATGTGTCCGCCCGTACGGTGTCCACCCACGCGCTGAACATCTTCGGTGACCACTCCGACGTCATGGCCTGCCGCCAGACCGGCTTTGCCATGCTGTGCGAGGGCAACGTCCAGGAGGTCATGGACCTGAGCCCCGTGGCCCATCTGGCCGCTCTGACCGGCAAGGTCCCCTTCATCAACTTCTTCGACGGTTTCCGTACCAGCCACGAGATCCAGAAGATCGCCGTCTGGGATTACGAGGACCTGAAGGATATGTGCGACATGGACGCCGTCAAGGCCTTCCGTCAGCACGCCCTGAATCCCGAGCATCCCCATATGCGCGGCAGCCATGAGAACGGCGATATCTTCTTCCAGCACCGCGAGGCCTGCAACAAGTACTATCAGGCCCTCCCCGCCGTGGTGGAGAAGTACATGGGCAAGATCAACGAGAAGCTGGGCACCAACTATCAGCTGTTCAACTACTACGGCGCCCCCGATGCCGACCGCATCATCATCACCATGGGCTCCATCTGCGACGTGGCCGAGGAAGTCATCGACTATCTGAACGCCCACGGCGAGAAGGTCGGCCTGGTGAAGGTCCGCCTGTATCGTCCCTTCTGCCCCGAGAAGCTGATCGCCGCCATCCCCGCCACCGCCAAGAAGATCGCCGTCCTGGATCGTACCAAGGAGCCCGGCGCCATGGGCGAGCCTCTGTATCAGGATGTGGTCACCGCTCTGGCCAACGCCGGCATGAACGACGTCCAGATCATCGGCGGCCGTTACGGCCTGGGCAGCAAGGATACTCCTCCGTCCTCCGTGTTCGCTGTTTATGATGAGCTCAAGCGCGACGAGATGAAGCGCCAGTTCACCATCGGCATCGTGGACGACGTGACCAACCTGTCCCTGCCCGAGGACAAGAACTGCCCCAACACCGCCGCGGAAGGCACCATCGAGTGCAAGTTCTGGGGTCTGGGCGGCGACGGCACCGTCGGCGCCAACAAGAACTCCATCAAGATCATCGGCGACCACACCGACAAGTATGTTCAGGCGTACTTCCAGTACGACTCCAAGAAGACCGGCGGCGTGACCATCAGCCATCTGCGCTTCGGCGACAAGCCCATCCGCAGCCCCTACTACATCAACAAGGCTGACTTTGTGGCCTGCCACAATCCCAGCTACGTGACCAAGGGCTTCAAGATGGTCCAGGACGTCAAGCCCGGCGGCGTGTACATGATCAACTGCCAGTGGGATTTCGATGAGCTGAACCACCACATGGATGCCGCTTCCAAGCGCTACATCGCTCAGAACAACATCCAGCTCTATACCATCGACGCCATTGACCTGGCCATCAAGATCGGTATGGGCAAGCGCAACAACACCATCCTCCAGTCCGCTTTCTTCGCCCTGGCCAAGGTCATGCCTCAGGAGGAGGCCATCGGCTACATGAAGGAAGCCGCCAAGAAGTCCTACCTGAAGAAGGGCCAGGACGTGGTAGACATGAACTACAAGGCCATCGATCTGGGCGCCACCGCCTTCAAGAAGATCGAGGTTCCCGCCGAGTGGGCCAACGTCGAGGACAACAAGCCCGCCGCCAAGCGCGAGGGCAAGGCCGAGCTGGTGAAGATGGTCACCGACATTCTCGATCCCGTGGGCAAGATGGACGGCGACAGCCTGCCCGTTTCCGCCTTCATGGATCACGTGGACGGCCAGTTCGAGCTGGGCGCCGCTGCCTATGAGAAGCGCGGCGTGGCCGTGTCCGTCCCCACCTGGGACGCCACCAAGTGCATCCAGTGCAACCAGTGCGCCTACGTCTGCCCCCACGCCACCATCCGTCCCTTCGCTCTGACCGCCGAGGAGGCCGCCGCGGCTCCCGAGGCTGCCAAGATCGTGGACGTCAAGGCCGGCAAGGGCAAGGGCGTGTACAAGTTCACCATGGCCATCAGCCCGCTGGACTGCATGGGCTGCGGTGTCTGCGTGGGCGTCTGCCCCACCAACGCTCTGGCTATGGTCGGCCAGGAGGGCGAGCTGCCCCAGCAGGACGTGTTCAACTACTGCGTGGCCAAGGTCAGCGACAAGAAGGATATGCAGGACAACACCGTCAAGGGCAGCCAGTTCAAGCAGCCCATGCTGGAGTTCTCCGGCTCCTGCGCCGGCTGCGCCGAGACCAGCTATGCCCGTCTGGTGAGCCAGCTGTTCGGCGATCACATGTACGTGTCCAACGCCACCGGCTGCTCCTCCATCTGGGGCGGTCCCGCTGCCACCTCTCCCTACTGCACCAACAAGGAGGGCAAGGGCCCCGCTTGGATCAACTCCCTGTTCGAGGATAACGCCGAGCACGGCCTGGGCATCATGATCGGCCAGCAGAAGATCCGTGACGATCTGGCTGACATGACCCGCGAGCTGATCGCTCAGCCCATGACGGTTGCCGAGCTGAAGGAAGCCGCTCAGAAGTGGCTGGATACCATGAACGACGGCAACGCCAACGGTGAGCCCACCGACGCCTACATCAAGGCGCTGGAGGAGAACGTCCTGCCCGAGTGCCCCTGCCCCGCCTGCACGCTGGGCCGCGCCATTCTGGAGAAGAAGGACTACCTGCGCAAGAAGAGCATCTGGATCTTCGGCGGCGACGGCTGGGCCTACGATATCGGCTACGGCGGACTGGATCACGTCATCGCCTCCAAGCAGGACGTGAACATCTTCGTGTTCGATACCGAGGTGTACTCCAACACCGGCGGCCAGGCCTCCAAGGCCTCCAACATCGGCCAGGTGGCACAGTTTGCCGCAGCCGGTAAGGAAGTCAAGAAGAAGAGCCTCAGCGAGATCGCGATGCAGTACGGCTACGTGTACGTGGCTCAGGTGGCCATGGGCGCCAACCCCGCTCAGACCATCAAGGCCATCACCGAGGCCGAGGCCTATCACGGTCCTTCCCTGATCATCGGCTACTCCCCCTGCGAGATGCACAGCATCAAGGGCGGCATGATGAACTGCCAGAAGGAAATGAAGAAGGCCGTGGAGTGCGGTTACTGGAACCTGTTCCGGTACAACCCCGAGGGCGAGAAGAAGTTCACCCTGGATTCCAAGGCCCCTGCCGGCGGCTATCAGGAGTTCCTGATGAACGAGGCCCGTTACTCCCGTCTGACCCGCGAGTTCCCCGAGCGCGCCGACGTTCTGTTCGCCCGCAACGAGGAGGAGGCCAAGGCTCGCTACGAGCACCTGACCAAGCTGATCAGCATGTACGACGAGTAAGCCCGCCGCTTATCGCAATGAAAAGAGGCGCCCCATACGGGGCGCCTCTTTTTTGCCCCTTTTGCCGCGGCGGAAACAGGCGGGGAATTCCATGACAGGTCTTGAAAAAGGGACAAAACATATATATAATTATACAGTTAAAACATATACTGGAGCCATAGTGACATGGCCCGGACGGATCGTCCGGCGGGAAAGAGCAGAGGCGGGACGAACCGCTGTTGCGAGAGGACGTACATGAAAAAGAACACGTTTGTCGAGGGGACCCTGGTCGCCTACATTATGATATTGATCTCCAAGATCCTGGGCGCGATCTACGTGATCCCGTTCTACCAGATCATCGGAGAGGCCGGCGGCGTGCTGTACTCCTACGCCTACAACGTCTACGCCCTCTTTCTGAACCTCTCCACCAGCGGCATCCCCACCGCCGTCAGCATCCTCATCGCCGAGTACAACGCGCTGGAGCAGTACAACGAGCGGGAAAAGGCCTTCCGGGTGGCCAACAAGATGATCGCCGTCATCGCCCTGATCGCCTTTGCGGTGATGTTCCTCTTCGCCGGGCTGATCGTGAAGTTCTTCAACAGCGGCATCGAGGGCGGCGCCTCGGCGGAGAGCATCAAGCTGGCCATCCGCACCATCTCCCTGTGCCTGCTGGTGATCCCCTTCACCAGCGTGCTGCGGGGCTATCTCCAGGGCAACCGCTACGTGGCGGTCTCCTCGGTGAGCCAGGTGCTGGAGCAGCTGGCCCGGATCTTCGTGGTGCTGGCCGGCTCCTTCACCGCCATCCGCCTGCTCCATTTCAGCACGGAGATCGGCGTGGCCGTGGCCCTGTCCGGCCCGGTGATCGGCGGCGTGGCGGCCTTCCTCTACCTGCGCGTCAGGACGTACCAGGGCCGGGACGAGCTGCTCCAGGGCGTCACCGGCGTGCGCTACGCCCGGGTGAGCGAGGGGGAGATCTTCCGCAAGATCATCGCCTACGCCATCCCCGTCATCCTCATCGCCGTGACGGAGAATCTCTACAACCTGGTGGACATGAAGCTCATCATCAAGGGTCTCTATATGATCGGCTACTCCGGCGCCGAATGCGAGTATTTCGCCAGCGTCATCAACACCTGGGGCCCCAAGATCTGCACCATCATCACCGCCCTGGCCATGGGCCTGTGCGCCAGCGTGATCCCCTTCGTGTCGGAGCACTACGTGAAGGGCAACTTCCGGGAGCTGAACAAGAAATATAACCAGGCCATCAACACGATCCTGTACGTATCCATCCCGCTGGCTCTGTTCCTCATCATCAACGCCGGCGAGGTGTTCCGCATCTTCTACGGGCCCAGCGACCCCGGCGCCCACGCCCTCCGCCTGCTGGCCCTCATCAACATCATCTACAGCATCCAGCTGGTCATGAGCATGATGCTCCAGGGCATGAAGCGCTATCGGCTGATCTTCTCCAGCACGCTGGTGGGCCTGGTGCTCAACGCCGCCCTGGATATCCCCATGATCCTGCTTTTGAACAAGCTGGGTCTCAAGCCCTATCTGGGCACGCTGACCGCCTCGGCCATCGGCTTCACGGTGTCCGTCATCATCGTGTTCGCGGCCATGCGGAGGAAATACCGCTTCCGCTACCGCTCCGTGCGGAACACGCTGATCCGGACGGTCATCACCTCGGTGATCCCCGTGGCCATCATGCTGCTGCTGCGTCTGGTGTTCTTCCGGAATACCGGCTACGTGGTGACGCTGGTGGAGCTGGGCGTCTCCGGCGTGCTGTCCATCGGCGCCTATCTGTTCATCACCTACCGCCTGGGCATCATCGACTGGCTGTTCGGAAAGGATATGCCGGACAAGGTGCTGGCCAAGCTCCATCTCAAACGATAATCCATCCTGCAGGAGGAACTATGATACGATTTTACATCGCCCTCTGGGCGGCAAAGCTGGCGGACCTCATCCTTACCCTGCGGGGCGGCCGCCAGAACGACCGGGCCGGCTACATCGCCAACCGGCTGTGCCCCGACTTCATGGCCCGGGTGTCCAAGCCCGGGCTGGTGATCGCCGTCACCGGCACCAACGGCAAGACCACCACCTCCGCCCTGGTGAACAATATGCTCACCTCCCGGGGGTACAAGGTCAGCTTCAACGAGTGGGGCGCCAACATCAACGCCGGCTACAGCATCAACCTGCTCCGGGGCGTCAACCTCTTCAACAAGTGCCGCGTGGACGCCTCCGTGCTGGAGGCGGACGAGAAGTCCCTCTGCGAGGGTATGCCCATGATCCGGCCCGACTATATCCTGGTGACCAACATCTGCAAGGATTCCCTCCGGCGCAACGGTCACACCGAGTATATCTTCGACCGCATCAACCGGGCCTTTGCGGCCCTGGGCGACCGCACCGTGGCCATCCTCAACGCCAACGACCCCATCAGCTCCGAGCTGGCCCGCGACACCGGCACCCGCCGCGTGTTCTACGGCCTGGAGGACATCCACGCCGATCCCTTTGAAAACCGGGTGAAGGACATCGCCGTCTGTCCCCGCTGCGGCGGCGAGATCCGCTATCACTACCGCCACTACCGCCATATCGGCGACTTCTACTGCGCCGACTGCGACTTCCGCACCCCGCCCATGGATTACCGGGCCGCCCGGGTGGATCTGGCCGCCGGCGCCATGACGGTGGAGGAGGCAGGGGAGGAGTGTTCCTATCCGCTGATCTCCGACAGCGTGTTCAACGTGTTCAACACGCTGTCCGTGGTGGCCCTGTTCCGCCAGATCGGCATCAGCAGCCGGGAGATCGCCGACTTCCTGGCCACCCAGAAGGTGCCCAGGATCCGGGAATCCGTGGTGGAGTACGATGGTATCCAGTACTATGCCTACGCCGCCAAGAGCCAGAACGTCAGCGCCGCCTCCACCGTGTTCGAGTACGTGGCCAAGGAGCCGTCGGACAAGGACGTGGTGTTCTGCATGGACGAGGCCCAGGACCGCAACCACCCCACCGAGACCATCTCCTGGCTCTATGAGACGGACTATGAGTTTTTGAAATCCCCCAACATCAAGAAGATCATCGTGGGGGGCCACATGTACCTCAACCACAAGCTGCGTCTGCTGCTGGCGGGCATCGAGCCGGAGCGGATCGTCTGCGTGGAGGACGAGGCGGAGGTGCCCAAGTACGTGGACACCGAGGGCATCCGGCGGGTATACGTCCTCTATGAGACGGACTTCGTCACCAAGGGGCAGAACCTGCGGGACGCCATTGTAGAACGGGCGAAGGAGTGCAAGGGCCTATGAAAATCGTAGAGAACCTGTTTCCGGAGCTCTGCAACATCTATGCCGAGAGCTATAATCCGGAGTATCTGGCCCGCTGCAGCGATGAGATCGACCTGCGCCGGACCAACCACAAGGACGTCCCCGCCTTTGTGACGGAGGACGTGGCCATGGTGTATCTGGGCTGCAGCCCCGAGCGCAAGCAGGAGCAGATCATCGAGCTGCTGCGGCCCTACAGGAGCCGCATCGAGGAGCTGATCGAAAAGGGCACCGTCTTCCTGGTCACCGGCAACGCCGTGGAGATTTTCGGCCGGGAGATCCGGGACGGCGACCGGGTGATCCCCGGGCTGGGGCTCTTCGACTGCTACGCCGTCCGCTATATGGACCGGGACCGCCACAACTCCCAGTACGTGGGCTCCTTCACCACCGAGGACGGCCGGGAGCTGACCCTGCTGGGCCACAAGAGCCAGTTCTCCTTCAGCTACGGGGACTTCTCCCGGGAATCCTTCGTGGATATCGAGATCGGCATCGGCATGAACCCGGAGATCCGGCAGGAGGGCCTGCGCCGCAACCACTTCTTCGGCACCTATTCCCTGGGTCCCTACCTCATCATGAACCCCCTGTTCACCAAGTATCTCCTGCGCCTGATGGGCCTGGAGGACCGGCTCTGCTTTGAGAAGGAAATCATCGAGGCCTACGAATATCGGCGGGACGAGCTGCGCCGCACCCTGGGCTGACACGGAAAGAAGGCGACCCCATGATCGATTTGAAATTTGCCCTGGAAAAGGCCAGATCCACCAACTACAGGGCCATCTTGGCCTCGGCCAAACGGGTGGGCAGGAAGACCGGAAAGCCCTGGCCCGTGGTGCTGGCGGACATCCTCCGCTGCATCGTCAAGTATGAGACCGGCTATCTGGACTACGAGGACTTCCAGATGTACCGCATGACGGAGCGGGAGAAGGAAAACGTCCTGACCATCGGCAAGAACGCCAAGCTGTGCCGCCGGCTCAACCGGGTGGAGGATCGCCCCCTGCTGGAGGACAAGGTCCGGTTCAACCGCCTCTTTGCCGACTTCCTCCGCCGGGACTGGTGCTATCTGGACGACCCGGAGGCGGGCGGCTTGGAGGGCCTGAAGCGTTTTCTGGCGGGCAAGGAGCGCATCATCGTCAAGCCCATCGACCAGACCTGCGGCATCGGCATCTCCATCATCGACGTGAAGGACGCCGATCCGGCAGCGCTCTATGAGAAGCTGCGGCGGGACAACACCCCCCTCCTGGAGGAGGTGGTGGTGCAGAGCGCGAAAATGAGCGCCCTGGCGCCCTACGCCGTCAACACCATCCGCATCATCACCATCCTCAACGGCGACACGGTGACCCCCATCGCCGCCGGGCTGCGGATGGGCACCGAGGGCAACGTGGTGGACAACTTCCACCACGGCGGCATCTCCGTCTGCATCGATCCCCGGACCGGCACCATGGCCACCGACGGCTTCGACAAGCAGGGCAACGTCTACGTCCGCACCCCCGGCACGGGCGCGCTGCTGAAGGGCCAGCCGGTCCCCCTGTGGAACGAGGCGCTGGCCATGGTACAGCGGGCGGCCCGCATGGTGCCCACCCTGCGCTACGTGGGCTGGGACGTGGCCGTCAACCAAGACGACCAGCCTCTGCTCATCGAGGGCAACAGCCTGCCGGCCAACGATCTGTCTCAGCGGCCGGAGCTGAACATCGGCACCTACGGCGCCATCAAGGCCGCCCTGGGCGAGCCCCTGTAAGACAACGAAAAAAAGACGGACAGCCTCGAGGCACCCTCCGCAAGGAAGTTGCTTTGAGGTAGCAATTACCAGTTCAAAAGGACATGAAACCGACGTGGCCAATAACGGTCACGTCGGTTTTGTCGGATTTGTTTGGATTTTGCGGGGCAAAACCCGATGCTCGTTATGACTTCGGACAATGATATTCCTTCTTCTCAAACGGGAAATCGATCCATCCTTTGCCCCCTCATTTTCCCATAAAGACTAACTGCAATGAAAACGATGACCGCAGTCCACAAAGCCCCCCAGAGCTCGACCGTCCATAACTGTACCACGCCTCTCTGATACAGCGCCGGGAACGTATCCGCCAGCATATGCAAAAGGATCGCCAGTGGCAGGCAGCCCTTCTTTGCGCTATTGATGCCGTAAAACACGATGACCGTCAGCCCGATATGTATGAGCATCGCAAGAAGACGCTCGATGACGTTCATCGCCATCGTTGCGTAATGAAACGTGGCCGCTGCCTGAACAGACGGAAGTGCGGCTGCAGCAGTTTCTTCCGTGATTTTTAATGTGCTAAGCGCATTTTCCGCATTTCCCGAAGAGAATAGGATTGCAATGGCAAGATACGTGCTCATTAGGGGAAGAACGACGGCCAATATCTCTATCCCTCCGTGACCGATCCCGTACAGAACCGCATTTTCAGGAGTGCGGTTCCTTTTCATGATGTACTTCAGAACAATATGCCGTCCGCATTCCTCGAAAACACCTGCCATGATGATTCCGTAAAGAACATAGGCGACAGTGTTCCCGTTAATGAACCTGGAAACGGGATTATCCGCAACGATACAGAAATAATGCACGCCCAACTCCAGTACACGGGCGGAAACAAGAAAACCGACAGCACCGGCAATGAGATAGCCGATCTTTGTCTCCTGCTTATGCTTTCTTCGCCAATAGACGAAGAATATGACGGGGATCGCAATCATCAGAATGACCGTAATCATCAGCGACGGAATGCTGTTTTTGCCAATGACGATATTCTCAAACTCTGTCATTTCCCGTCGCCTCCCCAGACCTCCACACAGAAACCTTTGTGACCGCATGCGGTGCAGGTCAGCTTGCGGGCTGTTGGTGTATGATTTGCCCAAAAGGCTTCCTTCAATGTGGGCTTAAACACCTCATGGCATTCCGGGCATATGTATTTTACATGATTGAAGTAGTACCGGCTGACCAACATCCCCCAGGGAACCGCCACCAGCACCCAGACAACAAACGGCCACCAAACGCCTTTGACGATCCAGAAAATGATGGAAAACCATTGCAGTGCCGTGACCGGGATTCCGGTCAGGATCATCAGCCAGCGCATTCTTTTCAGTTTTTTCTTGCCCTCCATAAATACGGCTATGTCACCGATGGATTCGAGAGAGAATGCCGCTTTGCCCTTCAGTCCGTTTTTCAGTTCACGCAACTTTTCCAGCTTTTCCTGTTTTTCAGAGATTTCATCCGAAAGGACATTCTCCTGCTGTTCCATCAGCAGAGAGAGCACTTTTTCGGGATGCTCTTCCTTCAGGATCTGAGAAATAGCGTCGATCGGTAGATCCAGTTCCCGCAGGAAGCAGATGACCTTCATGCGCTTCAGATCGTCTTCCGAGTAAAGACGCCTTCCACCTTCGGAAAGCTCACCGGGGATCAGAATGCCTCTTGTATCATAGTACTGAACCGTTCGGACTGTGACGCCGCAGAGTTTTGCAAGCTCTCCCGTCGTGTATCTTGACATAGCCTTCACCTCCTTGCGCCATGGATTATACAACATGACGCTGCGTAACAAGCAATACCTTACGCAAGGTTATTTTCCATTCCGAGCAAAAAAATGCGGAAGCAATTATAGCATCGCAGGCGGGACATGGTCAATCGCCGCTTCATATAGAGGCGAGTCTATTACTCCCCCCAAAAAACCAAGGGAGAAACTTCCTTACGAAGTCCCTCCCTCCTGGCTGTCCGTCTTTTTTTCGTTCAATGGGATTCGGGCTGCTTTCCGTTGAGCCTGCGGAACTCCGCCACCCGGGCCTCGTAGGCCTGGCGGGCAAAGGACGGAGGGGCGAAGGTCGCTTCCGGCGCCAGCTTCTGCAGCAGGGCGGCGGCAAAATCCGGGTTCAGCGCCAGCAGCGGGCCCAGCAGATAGGTGGCGAAAAAGCCGCCCCGGGCGAAGCCCTCCTGTCTGGAGTCGGGATTCAAGCCCGTGCCCAGCTCCATCTCCAGAAACGGCGTGTCCACGGTGCCGTAGCTGTGGCTGAGCTGGTTTTTGAAGCCCACGATCTCCAGCTGTCCCCAGCGGCCCATGGACAGCTCGTTGTAGCGCAGGCGGGAGAAGCGTCTGGCGGTGGTGTCCCACAGGCCCAAGGCCTCCAGGCCGGTGCCGTCCTCCTTCTCGATGGCCCTGCCGAAGAGCTCGAAGGCGTTGCCGGTGGCCAGGGTCACCGTGTCTCCCTCCATCCGGGCCGCCAGCGCGTCCCGGTAGGGCCGCAGGGCCTCCAGCTCCACCTCCTGCTGGCGCTCCGTGCAGGGGCCGATATAGAGGAAGTCCACCGGCGTCTGGCCGGCAAAGGCGGGCTTGTCGTAGAGATGGGTCTGGATCAGCTCAAAGTCGCACCCGGCGGCCTTCAGCTGCTCCGTCAGATAGAGGAGATTGCCCCGGTCGCCGTAGAGATTGTTGTATTCGCCGTACAGGGCCTCGATAATCAGTTTTTTCATGCCTTTGCGACCTCCTTTTCCCCACCGAAACGCTCCTCCAGCACCTGGCGCAGCTTCTGGGCGATGGGCATGGCGTACAGCTCGAAGAAGATGGCCACCGTACCGCTGTCCGTCACCTGCTCCGGCAGCGCCGCCTCCAGGGCGGCATAGTCGGGGTAGAGGAGCAGCTTTTCCTCCGGCACCCCGCCCAGCAGCAGCCGCAGGGCCAGATCGTAGCACCGGGTGCCGCCCAGGAACACCTTGCCCACCGATTCGTCCTTCAGAATGTCAAAGTCCGTGTCATAGAGCCAGGAGATGTCCTCGTGGCCGTGGATGGCGTCCTTGGAGTCGGTCAGCAGCAGTACCACGTCCTTGCGGCCCGGCACGTGGGCCAGGTACGCCAGACTCTGGGAGCTGGAGATGGGGTTCTGGTTCTTGGACAGCATGGTGACGATGTCCAGCGCCCCGGCGTGGGCCGCCTCGAACCGGCCGGTCTTGGCGGTAAGCCGGGAGATGGCCTGGGTCACCACCTGGCCGCTGACGCCCAGATGGCGGCAGGCCGCGGCGGCGGCGGTCACGTTGAACACGTTGAAGAGGTCGCCGGTGGGGAAGGGCAGGCGGAGATCCTCGCCGTCCTTCTGCCGGAGGGTGAAGGTCTCGGCCGCAAAGTCCACGTCACAGGCGGTGTAGCGGCTCTCCGGCATGGCAAAGCCGCAGCGGGGGCAATGGGGGGCGCCGATGTGGTGGAAGTGGTAGTAATCAAAGTGCAGCATGTGACCGCAGCGGGGACAGGCCATGATGTCGCAGGCGATGTTGGGGCAGGTGTCGGCGCTGCGCTCGGTGCGCTCCACGGAGAAGAAGATCCGCTCATTGGTGCCCTCACCCAGCAGGCCGGAGATGGCGTCGTTGCCGTTGAGCAGCAGAGTGGTCCGGGCGGGGAGGCACTGGGCGATCTTGTCGTAGATGAAGGCGCTGTGGCCGTTGCGTTTGATGGAGTCCCGGTACAGGTTGGTGACCACCAGCAGATCCGGGGTCAGATGGCGGTAGATGTAGGGGGAGGACCGCTCGTCGATCTCCAGCACGGCGGCGTCGCAGCGGCGGCAGCGGCCCAGCAGGTCGCAGCTCTGGAGCAGGGCCGTGGCCACGCCGGAGAGCATGTTGGACCCGGCCCGGTTGCTGATGATCCGCCGCCCGTCGGACTCCAGAATGTCGCCGATCATGTTGGAGGTGGTGGTCTTGCCGTTGGTGCCCGTCACGGCCACGATGGTCTTCGGCTTGCCCACGTAGCGCAGGAAGTCGGGACACAGCTTCACAGCCAGGGAGCCGGGGAAGTCGGTGCCGTTGTGGCGGGTGATCTTCAGCGCCGGGATGGACAGCTTGGCCATCCACAGGGCGAAGAGAAAACGCAGTTTACCCATGTTCATTCACTCTTTCTTTTTCTAAATGTATCATCAGCGCGGCGATATCCGCCGGGGAGACGCCGGAGATCCGGCTGGCCTGGGCCAGGTTGGCCGGGCGGACGGCGGACAGCTTCTCCCGGGCCTCCAGGCGGAGACCCTGCAAATGGGTGTAGTCCATGTCGGGGGGGATGGCGTGCTTTTCCAGCTTCTCGAACTCCTCCACGTCCCGCATCTGGCGGCGGATGTAGCCCTCGTACTTCACGGAGATCTCCACCTGCTCCGCCGCGGCCTTGTCCAGCGCCGGGCGGTCCGGATCAAAGGGGGCCAGATCGGCGTAGGTGAGCTGGGGCCGCCGCAGCAGGTCGATGAGGAGGCAGCCGTCGTTGACGGGGGCGGTGCCCCGCTCGGTCAGCAGATGGTTGAGTGACTCGCTGCCGGGGATGCCGGTGCGTTCCAGACGGCGGATCTCCCGGTCCACGGCGGCGTATTTTTCCTCCACCGCCCGGAGCCGCTCCCCGCTGACCAGACCGATGCGGTGGCCGATGGGGGTGAGGCGCCGGTCGGCGTTGTCCTGCCGCAGCAGCAGCCGGTACTCCGAGCGGCTGGTCATGATGCGGTAGGGCTCGTTGGTGCCCTTGGTCACCAGATCGTCGATGAGGGTGCCGATGTAGCTCTCGCTGCGCTTGAGGATCAGCGGCGGCTGGCCCTTCAGCGCCAGGGCGGCGTTGACGCCGGCCACAAAGCCCTGCACCGCCGCCTCCTCATATCCGGAGGAGCCGTTGAACTGTCCGGCACCGTAGAGCCCGGCGATCTGCTTCGTCTCCAGGGTGGGGGTCAGGGCCAGGGGGTCGATGCAGTCGTATTCGATGGCGTAGGCGGGGCGCATCATCTCCGCGTGCTCCAGACCGGGGATGGTGTGGAGCATCCGCAGCTGCACGTCCTCCGGCAGGGAGGAGGAGAGACCCTGGATATACAGCTCCTCCGTGTCCAGCCCCATGGGCTCGATAAACAGCTGGTGCCGGGGCTTGTCCGCAAAACGGACGATCTTCGTCTCGATAGAGGGACAGTACCGGGGGCCGATGCCCTCGATGGCGCCGGAATAGATGGGGCTGCGGTCCAGATTCTCCCGGATGATCCGGTGAGTTTCCTCGTTGGTATAGGTCAGATAGCAGACGGCCCGGTTCTCCGGCACTTGCTCCGTGGTAAAGCTGAAGGGCAGGGGGTCGGCGTCGCCGGTCTGGCGCTCCATTTTGCCGAAGTCCACGGACCGGGCGTTGACCCGGGGCGGCGTGCCGGTCTTGAACCGGCGCAAAGGCAGACCCAGGGCCAGCAGGCGGTCCGTCAGGGCCAGCGAGGCGTGCATCCCGTCGGGGCCGGAGTCCTCCGCGCATTCGCCCACGATGGTGCGGCCCCGGAGATAGGTGCCGGTGGCGATGACGACGGCCTTTACGTCGTACACCGCGCCGGTGCGCAGCACCACCCGGGACACCCGGCCGTCCGTCACCCGGATATCCACCACCTCCGCCTGGCGGAGGGACAGATTTTCCTGACGTTCCAGGGTGTGCTTCATCACCTGCTGGTAGAGCCGGCGGTCCGCCTGAGCCCGGAGGGAGTGGACGGCGGGGCCTTTGCCCCGGTTCAGCATCCGGTACTGGATGCAGGCCCGGTCGGCGGCCCGGGCCATCTCACCACCCAGGGCGTCCAGCTCCCGGACCAGGTGGCCCTTGCCGGTGCCGCCGATGGCGGGGTTGCAGGGCATGTTGCCCACCGCGTCCAGGTTGATGGTGAAGCACACCGTCCGGAGGCCCAGCCGGGCCGCGGCCAGAGCCGCCTCGATGCCGGCGTGGCCGGCGCCGATGACGGCGATATCAAATTGTCCGGCGGTAAATTCCTGCATAGAACCTGTCTCCTGGGGGAAAATTGCACAAAATATTTTGCGCTTTTGTGGATAAAATCGATAATAATCTGCCTTGTATCCGAAAGAAGGAGGGCTTATAATAGAGATAACCTCAACGGAAAGGAGGAGGATAGAGAATGATGAACAACAAATATACGGATCTGGACGACCTGATCTTCAGCGACAGTGACTGGCAGCCCAGCGAGCGGTAAACCCGGAAGAAACGACCATGCCGAGAGGCATGGCTATTTTTTTTGCGCAAAAGCGGAAATCGCGGCGCCGCCGGGAAAACGGCTTACTATTTATCATACCACAAAAGCAGGCCGGTTTGCAATTCTTATCCCACATTTTTGCCGGGGCGAACGGCCCGGGGGCGGAGAGCATGAGCCCCTCTTTCCGACGGGGGAGAAAGAGAGGCGGCGATAGGCGATGTACGACACAGGCGCCGGCGCCGCGGGGGCACTTCGGGGACGGCGGACGGAGGGAAAACGCCGTTTCTTTTTTGCATTAAACAGGAAAAGCAACAAATTTTTGCACATTTTTCATTTTTTGCTTGTGCATGATATACAAATCATGTATACTTACTACGTTGCGAATATTTTTCCGGCAATAGATCTATATCATCATCCCGGGCGGCAGACGCGGCGCTCCGGGGAAGGGAGACATTCGTGGAAGAGAGAAAGGGTTTCAAATCCAACTTCGGATTTCTGATGGCGGCCATCGGCTCTGCCGTGGGCCTGGGCAACATCTGGGGCTTCCCCTATAAGATGGGCAAGGGCGGCGGCTTCGCCTTCCTGCTGCTGTACATCCTGCTGTCGATGGTGTGCGGTCTGATCCTGATGCTCAGTGAGCTTTCCCTGGGCCGCAGGACCGGCAGCAACTCCGTGTCCGCCTACAACGCCGTGTCCAAGCGGTTCAAGTGGGTGGGCTGGCTGACGCCCATCACCGCCACGCTGATCCTGGCGTTCTATTCCGCCCTGGGCGGCTACTGCGTGAAGTATCTGGTGGTGAACATCGGCAGCTTGTTCGGCGCCGAGTGGGGCGCCAACGGACTGGACGGCGCCACCATTTTCGCCGAACTCATCGGCAACCAGATGGAGAGCGTCATCTACGGCGGCGTCTTCCTGCTGATCACCATGCTGATCGTGCTGGGCGGCGTCTCCGGCGGCATCGAGCGGTTCTGCTCCGTGGGTATGCCGGCCCTGTTCGTCATGCTGCTGATCGTCATCGCCCGGTCCTGCACCCTGCCGGGTGCCGTGGAGGGTCTGAAGTTCATGTACGCCCCCAACTTCGAGCCCCTGAAGGAGGACTTCCTGGGCGTGCTGAAAACGGCGGGCGGCCAGATGTTCTTCTCCCTGTCCCTGTCCATCGGCGCCCTGATCACCTACGGCTCCTACGTGGACAAGAAGCAGAACCTGGTGAAGAACACCGTGATCATCGCCAGCGCCGGCGCCGCGGTGGGCCTGCTGGCCGGCATGGCCGTGCTGCCCGCGGCCTTCGCCCTGGGCGCGCCGGAGGATGCCATGAAGGGTCCGTCCCTTCTGTTCGTGACGCTGCAGGACGTGTTTGAGGGCATGGGCCGCATCGGGCCCGTCTTCGGCATCCTGTTCTATGGTCTGGTGGTGCTGGCCGCCATCAGCTCCTCCGTGTCCCTGCTGGAGGTGCCGGTGGCCTACTTCGTGGACCGGAACCGCAAGAAGGGCAAGAGTGAGCGCCGCTGGCTCTACGCCCTGCTGACCATGGTGGTGTCGGGCATCCTGTGCACCGTCACCTGTGCCGACGGTCTGGGCGGCAACGGCCTGTGGATCCCCTTCCAGAGATTCTTTGCCGGGGCGGAGAAGATGCCCGCCTTCTGCGAGAGCTGGCTGAACCTGCTGGATATGATCTCCGAGGGCCTGCTGATGCCGCTGTGCGGTATCTGCACCTGCCTGATGATCGGCTGGGAGATCAAGCCGGAGTTTGTCCGGGCGGAGGTGGAGACCTCCGGCGACCGGTTCACCGTCTACGGCTTCTACCGGTTCTGCGTCCGGTATATTACCCCCCTGATCATGCTCTTCATCCTCTGGGGCCAGATCAAGGATTTCTTCAATATCTGATCGGATACATAAGAAAACGTTCACGAAAACAGCGAAAAAGCGCCGGATATCCGCCGGCGCTTTTCCTTTTTGCCCACGGGGCTGACTTTTTTCCAGGAGAATACAAAAATTTTTGCCCCCAAAGAGAAAAAACGGAAACATTTTGTTGAAAGGTACAAATTATTTACTTCTTTATTGTGAAAAAAACGAAAAGACGCCCGGGAACTTGACAACATTATGAACAAATTGTAAAATGATAGAACCAAATATTTGAGGAGGTAAATCTCAAAATGGAAAAGAAGAGTACGAAAATTGCCTATGGCATAGCCCTTGGCATCATCGTCGTGCTGCTGGTCATCCTGAAGGTTACTTATCCTGACGGCGTGGCCGGTACGGTATGGTCCCTGCTGCCCCCCGCCGTGGCTATCGTCCTGGCTCTGATCAGCAAGGAAGTTTACTCCTCCCTGTTCCTGGGCGTGCTGACCGGCTCTCTGCTGGTTGCCAACTTCAAGCCCTGGGAGACCGTCCGCGTGTTTATCGGCGGCGGCGAGGATGAGTGCAGCTACGGCCTGATCAGCAACGTCGGCGATTCCTGGAACGTCGGTATTCTGATCTTCCTGGTCATCCTGGGCATCATGGTCGACCTGATGAACAAGGGCGGCGGCTCCGCTGCTTTCGGCCGCTGGGCCAAGAAGACCGTGCACACCCGTGCCGGTGCTCAGCTGCTGACCATGCTGCTGGGCGTCCTGATCTTCATCGACGACTATTTCAACTGCCTGACCGTTGGCTCCGTGATGCGTCCCGTGACCGAGAGCCACAAGATCTCCCGCGCCAAGCTGGCCTACGTCATCGACGCCACCGCCGCTCCCGTGTGCATGCTGGCCCCGGTTTCCTCCTGGGCTGCTGCCGTGTCCGGCTTCGTGGATGACAGCTACATCTCCGGCATCCAGATGTTCATCAAGCAGATCCCCTACAACTACTACTGCCTGCTGACTCTGGTCATGATCATCGTGATCTCTGTTCTGAACATCGACTACGGTCCCATGCTGACCCATGAGTACAACGCTCAGGTCAAGGACGACCTCTACACCACCGAGCACCGTCCCTTCGCCGGCGCCGATGATTATGAGGAAGGCAACGCCAAGTCCTCCGTGCTGGATCTGATCCTGCCCGTGCTGGTTCTGATCGTGATGTGCATCATCGGCCTGATCTACACCGGCGGCTATTTCGACGGCGCTTCCTTCATGGACGCTTTCGCCGATGCCGACGCTGCTACCGGCCTGTGCCTGGGCTCCATCGTGGCGTTGGTCTTCACCTTCATCTACTTCTGGGTCCGCAAGGCCATCGGCTTTGAGAAGAGCTTTGAGTCTGTTCCCAACGGCTTCATCCAGATGGTCAGCCCCATCATGATCCTGTCCTTCGCTTGGACTCTGGGTTCCCTGACCAAGGGCGGCCTGGCCTCCGGTGACTTCGTCAACAACCTGCTGGCCAACGCCGGTGCTCTGATGAACTTCCTGCCGGCCATCATCTTCGTGCTGTCCGCTGTCATCGCCTTCGCCACCGGTACCTCCTGGGGCACCATCTCCATCATGGCCCCCATCGTCTGCCAGGTGTTCGACTACGGTGTTGAGCCCCACCTGTGCGTGGTGGGTCTGGCCGCCTGCTGCGCCGGCGGCGTCTGCGGCGACCACTGCTCCCCCATCTCCGATACCACCATCATGGCTTCTGCCGGTGCTCACTGCTACCACATCAACCATGTTGCCACCCAGCTGCCCTACGCCATCACCGTGGTGTGCGTCAGCTTCGTTGGCTTCATCCTGGCTGCTTTCGTCCGCAGTGCTGTCATCTGCCTGATCATTGAGATCGCTCTGATGATCGCTGTCCTGCTGGTCATCCGCAGCATCGTTGCCAAGAAGCACGCCGGTATCTTCGAGGAAATGAGAAAGGCCGACGAGGCCCTGAAGAATGCCTAAGCTGCCAAGCGGTTTGGCAAACAACCGATAAAAAACTCCGGAGCGAAAGCTCCGGAGTTTTTTTATCTTTTTGAGCCGCTGCAATAACGAGAATCAGAACATCTTGTCCACGTACTTGTTCAGCCTGGCGGCGTTGTAGGAATCCCGATAGGTGTTCTGGAAACGCTTGACGGTGAGGCTGTTGAACTGGAGGATGGAGCGATACTTGAGAAGGCCCATCACAAAACCGAAGAACAGGCAGATCAGACCGTAATTGACGCGGGATGCGGAAAAGATGGCGGCGGCCAGCACGATGGCGGCCACGATCACGCCGGCAGCCTGCTTTTTCGGCTGCATCTGGCGGACCTCCTTCTCCTCGATGACCCCCTCCTGGATCATTGCCTCGGCGAACTTTTTCTGGACGCCGAAGGCGGAGATGGCGTTGAGCAGGATGGGGGCTGCGACGAAGAACCCGAAGACCGTCAAAAGGGCGTCTACCAGGAAAAGACCGAAACCTTCCATCAGTTCTTCACCTCGCAATCATCCACGCAGACCACGTTCACGTCCTCCCGGGCGGTGACGTAGACCAGATTGCTGTAGGCCAGGGAGAAGTCCACCGTGTCGCCCACTTTGATCTCCCGGCCGCAGTGGGTGACGTCCAGGATGCAGTGGTCGGAGGAGGCGCCCCAGACGGTGATGCCGGCCTCCCGGGGGAGCAGGGCCTTCTCGTCGCCCACGTCGGCCTTGCCCAGAGCCAGGATGGCCCGGCGCTGGATGCCGTAGTCGGTGTAGACGGGCTTGTGGCCGAAGGCGTCCATGCACAGCTTGCCCTGGGGATAGCTGGGCTTGGTCTTGACCTCGACGACCTCGGCGGTGAGGGTAAAAGTGTCCATGGCCAGGTAGTTCATGTCCTCGATGCCCCACTCCAGCTGCAGGTCCTTGCCCAGCAGGATGTTCTCGCCGATACGCAGGTGGTTGATGCCCTGAGGCATGGTGTCCCAGTGGACCAGGGTGAAGGAGCTGGTAGCGCCGCCGGACACGATGTCCAGCTTGCGGCCGATGGCGGCCTCCACCCGGTCGCGCAGCGCCAGCAGGTCGTTCATCTTCTCCGGTGTGGGCTGTACGGAGCCCACGCAGCCCAGGTTCACGCCGATGCCGGCCAGATCCAGATGGGGCAGATCCCGCTCCACGTGGACGCAGACCTCCACCATCTCGTCCTGATCCCAGAAGCCCTCGCGGATATCGCCCAGATCGACCATCACGATGACCCGGTGGCTCTTGTCCTGTCTGGCGCACTCCGCCTCCAGCGCGTCCAGCACCGCCCGCTCGCTGTGGAGGGACATGTCGCACCAGCGGACCACGTCCGGCACCTCGCTGAGCCCGGGGATGCGGATGAGGGCGTAGGGGCCCGGCACGCCGGCCCGGCGGCAGCGGACGATCTGCTCCAGACGGCTGGAGCCCAGCTGCTTCACGCCGGCGTCCACCATGGCCTGGGCCACCTGGGGGATGCCGGTGCAGCCCTTGATGACGCCGCAGACGTCGATGCCCTTGGCGGCACAGCGCGTGACGATCTCCGAGGCGTTGCCGCGCAGCTTAGAGAGCGACACGGTCAAACGGGGAAATATTCTGTCCATATTGCACCTCTTCTTGTTGTAAAAGATTTCATAAAAAATATTATAACATGGATCACCGACAGCCACAAGCATCTTTTGCCCCGAATGGGGCCCGGCGGCGGAAAGATCGCCGCCGAATCAAATTGACAAAGATGGGCAAGTGTGGTATTTTTAGCATGTATGCGAAATGGGGCAGACGGAGGAGATCGCCGGCGGTCCCGCACGTGACAAAACTTCCGACGTGATACATTGCGCCGAAAGGGATATGAAGGAGGAAAAGAAAAACATGTTTGAGTTTCTGATCGAAAAGCTGAAGGCCAATCCCCGGAAGATCGTGTTCACCGAGGGCACCGATCACCGCATCCTGGAGGCATCTGCCCGTCTGCTGACTGATTCGTTCCTGACCCCCGTTCTGGTGGGCAATCCCGACGAGGTGAAGGCCGCCGCCGAGAAGGGCGGCTACAACATCCAGGGCGCTGAGATCATCGATCCCCACAACTTCGACCGCATGGACGAGATGGTCGCCAAGATGGTGGAGCTGCGCAAGGGCAAGATGACCGAGGAGCAGGTCCGCGCCGCGCTGAAGAAGGGCAACTACTTCGGCACCATGCTGGTGAAGATGGGCTACGCCGACGCTCTGCTGGGCGGCGCCACCTATTCCACCGCCGATACCGTCCGTCCCGCCCTGCAGATCATCAAGACCAAGCCGGGCAGCAAGATCGTGTCCTCCTGCTTCGTTCTGGTCCGTCCCACGGCGGACGAGGGTCACGAGACCATCGTCATGGCCGACTGCGCCATCTGCATCAAGCCCAGCGAGGATGAGCTGGTGGAGATCGGTCTGCAGACCGCCGAGACCGCCAAGATCTTCGGCCTGGAGCCCAAGATCGCCTATCTGAGCTACTCCACCAAGGGCTCCGGCGCCGGCGAGGACGTGGACAAGATGCGCAACGCCTGCGCCAAGGCCAAGGCCGCCGCTCCCCAGCTGGCCATCGACGGCGAGATGCAGTTCGACGCCGCCGTGTCCCCCACCGTGGGCCAGCTGAAGTTCCCCGGCAGCCCCGTGGCCGGCCACGCCAACACCTTCGTGTTCCCCGACATCAACGCCGGCAACATCGGCTACAAGATCGCCCAGCGTCTGGGCGGCTTCGCCGCTTACGGCCCCATCCTGCAGGGCCTGAACGCCCCCATCAACGACCTGAGCCGCGGCTGCAACGCCGAGGAGGTCTATACCATGGCCATCATCACCGCCGCTCTGGGCGAGTGAGAAACGCCGACAGGTAAAAAGAAGAGCCGCTCTTCTATCGGAGAGCGGCTCTTTTCATTTCCCGGGGAAGGCTTTACTTGCCCTCCTTCAGCTCCAGATTCTTCTCATAGGCGGCGATGACGGCGTCCATGGCGGCGCCCCGGAAGGCGGCGCGCTCCAGGGTGCGGACGCCCTGGATGGTGCTGCCGGCGGGGGAGCAGACCATGTCCTTCAGCGCGCCGGGATGGCGGGCGGAGAGCCGGACCATCCTGGCGGTGCCCTCCACCATCTGGGCGGCATAGGCCAGGGCCTTCTGCCGGGGCAGACCGCAGGCCACGCCGCCGTCGGCCAGGGCCTCGATAAACTGGCAGACGAAGGCCGGACCGCAGCCGGAGAGGGCGGAGGCGGCGTCGATGAGGTGCTCCGGCAGCTCATCCACGGTGCCGGCTCCCCGCAGCAGGGCGGCGAAGGCGGCCAGCTGCTCCTCCGTCACCCCCAGGCCGCAGTACTGGATGGCGCCGGCGTTCACCGTGATGGGTGTGTTGGGCATCATGCGGATCACGGGATAGGGGCCGCCCGCCAGCTGCCGGATGGTCTGGCAGGTGAGTCCGGCGGCCATGGTCACCAGGACGAAGGGATCCTGCCGGGCCGCCAGCACCGGGGCGATGGCGGGGAGGGCCTGGGGCATGACCTGGGGCTTGACGGCCAGAAAGATCAGGTCGCAGAGACCGGCGATCTCCTCGTTGGAGGAGACTGCGGCGCCGGGGATCTCCCCGGCCAGACGGCAGGCCTTCTCGGCGGTGCGGTTGGAGAGATAGAGCCTGGCCGACGGGTCGCCGGCAGCGGCGATCCTGGCCACGGCGCCGCCCATGGCGCCGGTGCCGATAAAACCGATATTTTTGAACATAGGGATCTGCTCCTTTCCTGTGCGGAGGTCTGTTTGTGTCATTATATCCCATGCGGCGCGGCGGCGCAAGCCGGTAGAGAGGAAGCGGGCATATCCGGCACAGAGCGACCATAGGATGAAAGCGGCGGCGCGGCGGAATTTATCACGGCAAAGCGGAGAAGAATGGGCAAAGCATCTTGAAACGGCCGCCGGGTTATGATATAATAATTTTGATACTATAGTCCGGCATAGGCGAAGAGGAGAAGAGAACGAGGAAGAGCGGAGGATGTGGAGATGAAAAACAACAAGCTTGACATCTACATGACTGTGTTGGGCGTCATCCTGCTGGTGATCTTCGGGGCCAGCGCCTATGTGACGGGCCGCGCACAGATCATGGAAAGCAAAAAGGTGGGCAGCATTGCGGAGATCTCCGTCCCCGAGGTGCCCGAGGTGACCACCGACCGGCTGAACAACGTGGTCAGCGCGGCGGAGTGGGAGCCCTACTACGCCGATATCTACGCCAGCTACATGGCCAACAAGGGCAACACCGGCCACGGCGGTACCCGGATCTCCTACGTGGAGACCGACCCGGACATCCAGGTGATCTACGACGGCATGGGCTTCAGCTTCGACTATACCGAGGCTATCGGCCACAGCTACACCCTGGACGACATCGCCGAGACCACCCGTCCCCACAAGCTGGCCAACTGCCTGACCTGCAAGACCCCGGACTTTACCGCCATGGTCAACGCCATGGGCAAGGACGCCTACGCCGTGGACTTTGACGAGATGTACGGCCAGGTCAGCGAGCCCGTCAGCTGCTACAACTGCCACGGCAACACCCCCGGCACCATGGTCATCACCCACGACTACATGGCCGCCGCCATGAACGACGAGATCGCCGCGAACCGCGTCAGCGGCAGCGTGGTCAGCTGCGCCCAGTGCCACATCGAGTACTATTTCGACCCCGCCACCAAGGCCACCAGCGTCCCCTATGACAGCCTGGACAACCTGGATCCCGACTCCATCCTGGCCTTCTACAACGAGATGGGCTTCGTGGACTTCACCAACAAGAACACCGGCGTGGGCATGATCAAGGTCCAGCACCCGGAGTTCGAGACCTTCATGGGTGAGGGCAGCGTCCACAAGGGCATGTACACCTGCGCCGACTGCCACATGGGCGTGGCCTACAACGATAAGGGAGACCCCTACGCCAACCACCTGCTGACCAGCCCCCTGGACAACGAGGCCCTGCTGAAGGACACCTGCAGCATGTGCCACAGCGATCTGCCCGCCCAGGTGAAGGCCATCCAGGAGGAGATCACCGGCCGCGAGAAGCAGATCAGCGCCATGCTGGTGGAGATCAACACCAAGCTGGCCGCTGCCATCGAGAACGGAACTCTCTCCGACAGCGTGATCGACCAGATCAAGAAGCTGGACCGCGACGCCCAGTTCTATTGGGATTTCGTGTACGTGGAGAACAGCGAGGGCGCCCACAACAGTGCCCTGTCCCGTCAGTGCCTGGATAAGGCCGAGACCCTGGCAAAGCAGGCGCTGGCTCTGCTGGGCTAAACCGAAAGCGGACCCGTATTTATGGAGAATCAAAACAGACAACCGCAGAATAACAGCATGAACGGCACCGCCAGGAAGCTTTTGCGCTTCCTGCGCGGCATGCCGTTCAGCTTTGTTTTGCTCTTTATCATCATCGCCGCCTGCGTGGCGGGCAGCGTCATCCCCCAGGGCGGCAGCGCCAATATGTACGCCCAGCAGTACGGCGACGGAGCGGGCAAGCTCATCACCGCGCTGCAGCTGGACCGGGTGTTCACCTGCTGGTGGTTCATCGCCCTGGCGGCCCTGCTGTGCCTGAACCTGGTTTTGTGCAGCGTGTCCCGTTTTCCCCAGGTCTACCGGGCCTGGCGCTCCGGCGGAAAGGGCAACATCGGCATCTGGGGCAGCTGGCTGACCCATCTGGGCATGCTGCTGCTGATCATCGGCTTCGCCGCCGGGCAGTTTCTCAGCACCGAGGCGGTGGCCTACGGCATCCCCGGCAGCACCCAGCCCCTGGGCGACACGGGTTTGATGCTGACCATCGACGCCTTTGACGTGGCCCTGCGCCAGGACGACACCGTGGAGCAGTACACGGCCACGCTGACCGTCACCGACAGCGCGGGCAACCGGCGTACCGGCACCGCGTCGGTGAATCACCCCTTCGACGCCTTCGGCTACAGCTTCTACCAGGACAGCATGGGCTGGGCCAACTACGTGGACATCCGCAAGGGCGGCGAGCTGGTGAAGACGGATCTGATCTGCGCCGGGGAGTACACCTTCCCCGACGATTTGCCCCAGCTGGTGCTGATGTTCAACAAGTTCTACCCGGACCTGGTCCGGGGGGAGGACGGCTCTCTGGCCACGGCAAGCCCCCATCTGAACAACCCCCACAGTCTCTACAGTCTCTATTTTGACGGCAATCTCATGGCCATGAATCTGGCGGAACCGGGCCAGCCCATTCCCGTCCACGACTATGAATTCACCATGTACGATCCCGTGGAGTACACGCTGATCGTGGCAAAATCCGACCCCACCGTCTGGCTGGTGGGCGCTTCCTCCGCCATCATGCTGGCAGGATTGTTCCTGTCCTTCTACGTGCGGCCCTGGGAGCAGAACAGGAGAGAGAAGCATGCAGACCAATCCGATTCTTAGTTCCGTTGAGAGCGTCGCCTTCATGGCGGCGCTGGTGGCCTATCTGATCGCCGCCGCCTTCTACTTCATCTACGGCGCCGCAAAAAAGGATCGCTTCGGAAGGGCCGCCTGGCTGGTATTGCTGATGGGCTTCGTGATCCATACGGTGTGCATCGTCGCCCGGGGCGTCAACGCCGGACGCCTGCCCATGACCAACCAGTACGAGTTCGCCTCCGCCTTTGCCTGGGGCATCGCCCTGTGCTTCCTCATCTTCGTGAAGAAGTTTCACTTCGACGTGCTGGGCATGTTCGTCTCCCCGGTGATCTTTCTGGTCATCGGCTACGCCTCCATGCAGAGCAAGGAGATCCACGCCCTGATGCCGGCCCTCCAGAGCAGCTGGCTGGGCTTCCACGTCAGCATGGCCATCATCGGCTACGGCGCCTTTGGCGTGGCCTTCGGCGTGGCCATGGTCTATCTGCTGCGGGATCGGCTCCACGGCCCCCTGGCCCAGCGGATCCCGGCGGAGGAGACGCTGGATCTCATCATCTACCGGGCCGTGGCCCTGGGCTTTCTGTTCCTGACCATGTGTATGATCACCGGCGCCATCTGGGCCAAGCGGGCCTGGGGTAGCTACTGGTCCTGGGACCCCAAGGAGACCTGGAGCCTCATCACCTGGATCATCTACGCCATCTTCCTGCACCTGCGCCTGCGCCGGGGCATGACGGGCAAGCGGGCCGCCGTCTTCGCCGCGGTGGGCTTCCTGTGCGTGATCTTCACCTACGTGGGCGTCAACACCCTGATCAGCGGCCTCCACAGCTATAAGTAAAAGCATAACGAGAGAAGAGACGCGATGATAGCGCGTCTCTTTTTCTTTGCCAAGAAGTCGGGGATATGGTAGAATGAGAAAAACGACTTGAGGAACGGACCGAGCCATGAAGAACTGCACCATCGGCATTCTGGCCCACGTGGACGCGGGAAAGACCACGTTGGCCGAGGCAATTTTATACTGTACCGGCCGGCTGCGGAAGGCGGGCCGGGTGGATCACGGCGACACAGCCATGGACGTCCACGAGCTGGAGCGCCGGCGGGGCATCACCATCTTCATGAGCCAGGCGGAGTTCACGCTGGGGGACTGGAACGTGTCCCTGCTGGATACGCCGGGCCACGTGGACTTCTCCAGTGAGACGGAGCGGGTGCTGCAGGTGCTGGACTATGCCCTTCTGGTCATCAGCGGTATCGACGGCGTCCAGGCCCACACCAGGACGCTGTGGCGGCTGCTGGACCACTACCGGGTGCCCACGGTGATCTTCGTGACCAAAATGGATTTCGCCCGCCGCAGCCGGGAGGAGATCCTGGCCAATCTCCGGGAAGAGCTGAGCGGCGACTGCGCCGACGCTGCCGCCGACGATTTTGCCGAGCAGGTGGCCATGAGCCGGGAGGACCTGCTGGAGACGTATCTGGAGACGGGCACCTTGCCGGAGGAGGCGGTGGCGGAGGCCATCGCCCGGCGGCAGATCTTCCCCTGCTGGTTCGGCTCCGGGCTGAAGATGGAGGGTGTGGAGGAATTTCTGTCGGACCTGGACCGGTATATGCGGCCCGGGAAATATCCCGACACGTTCGGCGCCCGGGTCTTCAAGATCGGCCACGATAGCCAGGGCAACCGGCTGACGTATCTGAAGATCACCGGCGGAAAGCTGCGGGTGAAGGACACCGTGGCCTGCGGCGGCGTCAGCGAGAAGATCAACCAGATCCGGCTCTATACCGGCGCCAAATTTACCACCGCCGAGGAGATCGGCGCCGGCGGTGTCTGTGCCGTGACGGGCCTGAGCAAAACCGAGAACGGCCAGGGCCTGGGCGCCGAGGGGTCCGCCGCGGCCCCCCAGCTGGAGCCGGTGATGAACTATCGGATCGTCCTGCCGCCCAAGCAGGACGCCCAGGTGATGATGCAGAAGCTGCGGGCGCTGGAAGAGGAGGACCCCCAGCTCCACATCACCTACGACACCCGTCTCCAGGAGATCCATGTGAGCCTCATGGGGGAGATCCAGGTGGAGATCCTCAGGAGCCTCATCGCCCAGCGGTTCGGCGTGGAGGTGGACATCGACAGCGGGCGGGTGCTCTATAAGGAGACCATCGAGGACACCGTGGAGGGCGTGGGCCACTATGAGCCCCTGCGCCACTACGCCGAGGTGCATCTCCTGCTGGAGCCCCTGCCCCTGGGCAGCGGTCTGGTGCTGGAGAGCCGGTGCCGGGAGGACGTACTGGACCGAAACTGGCAGCGGCTGATTTTGACCCACCTCATGGAAAAGACCCATCTGGGCGTGCTCACCGGCTCGCCCATCACCGATATGAAGATCACGCTGGCGGCGGGCCGGGCCCACATCAAGCACACCGAGGGCGGCGACTTCCGCCAGGCCACCTATCGGGCCGTTCGTCAGGGGCTGATGCAGGCAAGATCCAAGCTGCTGGAGCCCTGGTACACCTTCCGACTGGAGGTGCCGCCGGAGCAGCTGGGCCGGGCCATCAACGATATCCGGGCCCGCCACGGCACCATGGACGCGCCGGCTGAGGCCGGGGAGCTGAGTCTGCTCCGGGGCCGTGCCCCGGTGACCACCATGAACGACTACGCCGCCGAGGTGGCGGCCTATACCGGCGGCCGGGGCCGTCTGATGTTGACCCTGGACGGCTATGACGTCTGCCACGACCCGGAGGCGGTGATCGCCGCCTTTGATTACGACCCGGAGAGCGATCTGGCCAACACGCCGGACTCCGTGTTCTGCGCCCACGGCGGCGGGTTCACCGTCAAGTGGGACAAGGTGGCCGAGTATATGCACCTGGAGAGCTGCCTGAAGAAGGAGATCCCCTACGTGCCCCAGGTGAGCCGCCGGAACCTCCAGCTGGACGAGAAGGAGCTGGAGGCCATCATGCTGCGGGAGTTCGGCCCCATCAAGCGGCCCGCCTACCGCACGCCCGGCGCCACCTTTGCCGGGGACGCCGACAGCCGGGTGGCCATCAAAAAGCGCTGGTTCATCGTGGACGGCTACAACGTGATCTTCGCCTGGGACGATCTGAAAGCCCTGGCGCAGCAGGATCTGGGCGCGGCCCGGGACCAGCTGATGCACCTTTTGTGCAACTTCGCCGCCTTCACCCGCTACGAGGTGGTGCTGGTGTTCGACGGCTACAAGGTGCCCCAGAACCGGGGCGAGAAGTTCGACTTCCACGGCCTCCGCGTGGTCTATACCATGGAGCACGAGACCGGCGATATGTATATCGAGAAGCTGGTCCAGGAGATCGGCAGGAACGAGCAGGTCCGGGTGGTGACCTCCGACGGCCTCATCCAGCTCTCCGCCGTCCGCTCCGGCGTGCTGCGGATGTCGGCCCGGGAGTTTGAGGAGGAGGTGGCGGCGGTCAGCCGGGAGATCGGCAGGCTGCTGGAAAACCAGGCCCCCGCCAGGAACACCGTGGCGGACACGGCCGTGATCCGGCAGCGCCCAGAGGAGGAAGCGACAGGATCAAAATGATGCCGCCGGCGGAGAACTATGCCCACACCGGCACCGGCGGCGAATACGTCTTCGACGAGAGGCAACATACGACAAGACCCCGGCGCGACGATCCGCGCCGGGGTCTTGTGGCTATCATGTAGTTTTATGGCCGGCGGTCCCTCCGGGCGGCGTCACAGCCGACGCAGCTGCCGCAGTTTCCGCCGCAGCCGCCGCCCCGGCGCCGTTGCCGGACCAGCAGGATCACGGCGAACACCACCAGAGCCGCCAGAATGGCGATGATGAGAAGATCCGTTCCGTTCATGGCGCATACCTCACAGCAGGATGCCGATCAGGTGGACGATGGACGCGGCCACCCACGCCACCACGCACTGCCAAACCACCACGCCCACGGCCCACTTCCGGCCCATCTCCCGGCGGATGGAGGCGATGGCCGCCACGCAGGGGGTATAGAGCAGGGAGAACACCAGCAGGCAGGCGGCGGACAGGGAGGTCAGGGCGGAGCCCACCGACGCGCCGAAGAGGATCTCCATGGTGGCCACCACGCTCTCCTTGGCGATGAAGCCGCTGATGAGGGAGGTGCAGATCCGCCAGTCCCCCAGCCCCAGGGGCCGCATCAGGGGCGTCAGCCAGCCGGACACGGAGGCCAGGATGCTGTCGTGGGAGTCGGCCACCATATTGAAGCGGAAATCGAACCGCTGCAGGAACCAGATGACGATGGTGGCGATGAGGATGATGGAGAAGGCCCGCTGCAAGAAGTCCTTGGCCTTTTCCCACAGCAGATGCACCACGTTTTTCGCCCCGGGCAGCCGGTAGTTGGGCAGCTCCATCACGAAGGGGACCGCCTCGCCCTTGAACAGGGTGTCCCGGTAGAGGAGGGCCGCCAGCACGCCCAGAATGATGCCCAGCACGTAGAGCCCGGTCATGATGAGACCGCCCCGGCCGGGGAAGAAGGCGCTGACGAAGAAGCCGTAGATGGGCACCTTGGCCGAGCAGCTCATAAAGGGGGTCAGCAGGATGGTCATCTTCCGGTCCCGCTCGCTGGGCAGGGTGCGGGTGGCCATCACCGCCGGCACCGTGCAGCCGAAGCCGATGAGCATGGGCACGATGCTGCGGCCGGACAGGCCGATCTTCCGCAGCAGCTTGTCCATCACGAAGGCCACCCGGGCGATGTAGCCGCTGTCCTCCAGAAGCGACAGGAAGAAGAACAGCGTCACGATGATGGGCAGGAAGCTGAGCACGCTGCCCACGCCGGTGAAGATGCCGTCGATGATCAGGCTGTGGAGCGCCTCGTTGACGTGGGCGGCGGTGAGGACGCCGTCCACCATGCCAGAGAGCGCGGTGATGCCCCGATCCAGCAGATCCTGGAGGAAGGCGCCGATGACGTTGAAGGTGAGGTAGAACACCAGCCCCATGATGGCGATGAAGGCGGGGATGGCGGTGTATTTACCGGTGAGGATCCGATCCAGCCGCTCGCTGCGCTGCCGTTCCCGGCTCTCCACCGGCTTGTGGACGGTGGCCTCGCAGACCTTGCCGATGAAGGCGAAGCGCATGTCGGCGATGGCGGCGCTCCGGTCCAGACCCCGCTCCGCCTCCATCTGGAGGACGATGTGCTCCATCATCTCCGTCTCGTTCCGGTCCAGCATCAGCTGCCGGGCGATCAGCGGATCACCCTCTATCAGCTTGCTGGCGGCGAAGCGCAGGGGCAGCCCCGCGGCCTGGGCGTGGTCCTCAATCAGATGGGAGATGGCGTGGAGACAGCGGTGCACAGCGCCGCCGTTCTGGCTCTCGTCGCAGAAATCCTGGCGCAGAGGCCGCTCCTGGTATTTGGCGATGTGGATGGCGTGGTCGATCAGCTCGTCCACGCCCTGGTTCTTGGCGGCGGAGATGGCCACCACCGGTACGCCCAGCATGGCCTCCATGGCGTTGATGTCCACGGTGCCGCCGTTGGAGGTGACCTCGTCCATCATGTTCAGAGCCACCACCATGGGGATGTTCATCTCCAGCAGCTGCATGGTCAGGTAGAGGTTTCGCTCAATGTTGGTGGCGTCCACGATGTTGATGATGGCCTTGGGCTGCTCCGTCAGCACGAAGTTGCGGGACACGATCTCCTCGCTGGAGTAGGGGGACATGGAGTAGATGCCCGGCAGGTCGGTGACCAGGGTGTCCGGGTGCTTCTTGATGCGGCCGTCCTTCCGGTCCACGGTGACGCCGGGGAAGTTGCCCACGTGCTGGTTGGCGCCGGTGAGCTGGTTGAAGAGGGTGGTCTTGCCGCAGTTCTGGTTGCCCACCAGGGCAAAGGTCAGGGTGGTGCCCTCCGGCAGGGGGTCGCCGCTGCCCTTGGGGTGGTATTTGCCGCCCTCGCCCAGACCGGGGTGGAGGGTCTTGCCGCCCTGCTGGGGGCGGGACGTCTCACATTTGCCGCCGGGACAGGGCTCCACGTCGATCTGCGCCGCGTCCGCCAGCCGCAGCGTCAGCTGGTAGCCGTGGATCATCAGCTCCATGGGGTCGCCCATGGGGGCGTATTTCACCACCGTCAGCTCCGTGCCGGGGATGACGCCCATATCCAGAAAATGCTGGCGCAGCGCGCCGCTTCCGCCCACCGCCGTGACGACAGCGGACCGTCCGATCTCCAGTTCCTTCAAGGTCATAGTATCTCTCTCCATATTCGCAACACGTGAAAACGCGCAGATTTCAAAGCAGAGTATAACACATTCCGTGTCGCTTTGATAGACCGGAATGACGGAAAATTCCCGGAAAAAAGAGAAAAAATAAGTCCATGGTTCCGAAAAACCATGGACTTATCGGAAGGGATCTCAAAACTTACAGCTGGTTGATGTACCGGCAGGCGGCCAGGGCGGCGGTGGCGCCGTCGGCCACGGCGGTGGTCAGCTGGCGGACGAACTTGCTGCGGCAGTCGCCGGCCACGAACACGCCGGGGGTCTTGGTGAGGCACTGCTCATCGGTGTCGAAGTAGCCGAACTGGTTCAGATCGGCCAGATCGGCAAAGGGCTCGTTCTCCGGGATCAGGCCGATGGCCACGAACAGCCCGTCGCAGGAAATGACCTTGGTTTGGCCGTCGTGGACGATCTCCACGCCCCGGAGCTCGCCGTTTTCCGTGACGAGGCGGCTGAATTTCACCCCGGTGAGAGAGCGGACGTTGGGCCGGGCAAAGAGCACGTCCTGGAGCCGGGACTCGCCGGTGAAGTAGGGCAGGTCCTGGAGCATGATGACCTCTTTGCACTTCTCCGCCAGAAGAATGGCCTCCTGGAGGGCGGAGTTGCCGCCGCCGGCCACGGCCACGGTCTTGCCGGAGTAGAAGTCGCCGTCGCAAACGGCGCAGAAGGAGATGCCGTCGCCCACCAGGTCGTCCTCGCCGGGAAGACCCAGCATGCGGTGCTTGACGCCGGTGGCCAGCACCATGGCCCGGGCCTCGTAGGTGCCGCCCTCCTCGGTGGTGACGATCTTCTTGTCGCCCTCGGTGCGGACGGCCGTCACGGTCTCGAATTCGATCTCGGCGCCCTGGGCCAGGATCTGGTTGAGGGTCTGCTCGGCGAACTCGTTGCCGCTCATGGACAGCGTGCCGGGATAGTTCTCCACCTTGGGGGAGTGGGTGATCTGGCCGCCGAAGCCGTTCTTCTCGATCACCAGGGCGGATTTGCCGTTGCGCTGGGCGTAGAGAGCCGCAGTCATGCCGGCGGGGCCGCCGCCGACGACGATGATATCATACATGTGATCCTTCCCTTTCTCTTTCGTCAGAATGGAACGGGCCGAAATTGCCGCGGCAATTTCGGCCCGTTTTGTCAGCTTGCTTACCGCTTCATCAGCCAGCCCTTGATGTCGGACACGCCGCGATACTTCTCAAAGTCATCGCCGTGGAGCAGGACCAGGGTGGGCGCCTGCTTGACGCCGTACTTGGCCACCAGCTCCTTCTCCTCGTTGGCATTGAGGGCCGTGTAGGCGACGCCGGCCTTGTCCAGCAGGGCGCCGGCGGCCTTGCAGTTGGGGCAGGTGGGGGTCTTGAAGAGCAGGATGCCCTCGGCGGCGGGGGCGGCCGTCTCCGCCGCGGGAGCGGCAGCGGGCTCGGCTTCCGCCGTCACGTTGTCCACGGGGGCCGGGTTGGGGCCGGTGTGGGTCAGGTGGGAGTGGCCGATGTCGTAGACCTTGCGGTCCTTGAACTCCTGGGTCTTGCCGTCGTTCCAGTTCTGCACCGGGCGGTAGTAGCCGGTGATGCGGCTGTAGACCTCGGTCTTCTTGCCGCAGATGGGGCAGGTGTACTGCTCGCCGGCGAGATAGCCGTGGTCGGCACAGACGGAGTAGGTGGGGGAAATGGTATAGTAGGGCAGCTTGTAGTTCTCGGCGATCTTCCGGACCAGGTTGGCGGCGGCCTTCCAGTCGGGCAGCTTCTCGCCCAGGAAGGCGTGGAACACGGTGCCGGAGGTGTACAGGGTCTGGAGATCGTCCTGGATATCCAGAGCGGAGAACACGTCCTCGGTGTAGCCCACGGGCAGGTGGGAGGAGTTGGTGTAGTAGGGGGTGCCGTTCATGTTGGCGGTGATGATGTCGGGGAACTCCTCCTTATCGTGCTTGGCGAAGCGATAGGTGGTGGACTCGGCGGGGGTGGCCTCCAGGTTGTAGAGGTCTCCGTACTGCTCCTGATAGTCGGACAGGCGCTCCCGCATGTGGTTGAGCACGTCCCGGGCGAAGCGCTGGACCCGTGCGTCGGTCAGATCGGCCCGAAGCCACTTGGCGTTGAGGCCCACCTCGTTCATGCCGATGAGGCCGATGGTGGAGAAGTGGTTGCTGAAGGTGCCCAGATACCGCTTGGTGTAGGGATACAGGCCCTGCTCCAGCAGCTTGGTGATGACGGTGCGCTTGGTCTTCAGGCTGCGGGCGGCGATATCCATCAGATCGTCCAGCCGCTTGTAGAAGTCGGCCTCGTCCTTGGCCAGATACGCGATGCGGGGCAGGTTGATGGTGACCACGCCGATGGAGCCGGTGGACTCGCCGGAGCCGAAGAAGCCGCCGGACTTCTTGCGCAGCTCGCGCAGGTCCAGACGCAGACGGCAGCACATGGAGCGGACGTCGCTGGGCTCCATGTCGGAGTTGATGTAGTTGGAGAAATAGGGGGTGCCGTACTTGGCGGTCATCTCGAAGAGGAGCTTGTTGTTCTCGGTCTCACTCCAGTCGAAGTTGCGGGTGATGGAGTAGGTGGGGATGGGGTACTGGAAGCCGCGGCCGTTGGCGTCGCCCTCGATCATGATCTCGATGAAGGCCTTGTTCACCATGTCCATTTCCTTCTGGCAGTCGCCGTAGGTGAAATCCATCTCCTTGCCGCCGATGATGGCCGGCAGGTTCTTCAGATCGTTGGGCACGGTCCAGTCCAGGGTGATGTTGGAGAAGGGCGCCTGGGTGCCCCAGCGGCTGGGGGTGTTGACGCCGTAGACGAAGGACTGGATGCACTGCTTGACCTCCTTCTGGCTCAGGTTGTCCACCCGGACGAAGGGGGCCAGATAGGTGTCGAAGGAGGAGAAAGCCTGAGCACCGGCCCACTCGTTCTGCATGATGCCCAGGAAGTTGACCATCTGGTTGCAGAGGGTGGACAGGTGGTTGGCGGGGGCGGAGGTGATCTTGCCGGGCACGCCGCCCAGACCCTCCTGGATCAGCTGCTTCAGACTCCAGCCGGCGCAGTAGCCGGTGAGCATGCTCAGGTCGTGGAGATGGATGGCGGCGCTGCGGTGGGCCTCGGCCACCTCCTGGTCATAGACCTCGCTGAGCCAGTAGTTGGCGGTGATGGCGCCGGAGTTGGACAGGATCAGACCGCCCACGGAGTAGGTGACGGTGGAGTTCTCCTTCACGCGCCAGTCGTTGATCTTCAGGTAGTTGTCCACCAGATCCTTGTAGTTGAGGAGGGTGGAGTTGATGTTGCGGACCTTCTCCCGCTGCTTGCGGTAGAGGATATAGGCCTTGGACACGTCGGCATAGCCGGCCTCGGACAGCACCTTCTCCACGCTGTCCTGGATGTCCTCCACGGTGATCTGGCCGTCCTTCACCTTGCCCTCGAAGTCGGAGGTGACCCGCAGGGCGATGAGATCGATCACGCTGGAGTGATAGTCCTTGTTCAGCGCCTCAAAGGCCTTGGTGATGGCGGCGCTGATCTTCTCGATGTGGAAGTCTACGACCTTCCCGTCTCTCTTGACCACCTGATACATGAAAAGTTCCCCCTCATCGAATAATAGTAGAAAAATGTTTCGACATGATTCGACAAAAACAGTCATTAATCGCGTACCATCATTCTACACCGAGGGGGAACTGGTGTCAACTAGATTTTGGTATATTTATAAAAGTTAGCCACAACATATTGTGGTCGTATAGCGGCCCACAGTCAGTCCACGCCGCGCAGACTGGTGTCGGGCACGTAGGGACGGACAATGTCGGCATAGGTGTTCAGATCCTGGGCCGCGGGGGCGTGGAGATTGCCGAAGGGGACGGAGTCCCGGTCGGTGAAGCACTGGAGGAAATAGCGCCTGGCGCCGCGGATCATTTTCCCGATCTCCTCAAAGTCCGCCGCGTCATGGAATTCCGCCACCACGGTGGTACGGAACTCATAGTCCGCCGGGCCGTCCATCAGCAGCTCGATGCTCCGGCGCACCTTGTCCAGGTCCACCGATGCCAATCCGCAGGTGGCGGCGTATTTGGCGGGACTGTTCTTCACGTCCATGGCCACGTAGTCCACCAGATGGCGGTCCAGGATCTGCTGGAGCCGCTCGGGGTGGTAGCCGTTGGTGTCCAGCTTGGTGGCAAAGCCCAGGGCACGGACCTTCTCCAGCAGGGCGGGGAGCTCCGGGTGGAGACAGGGCTCGCCGCCGGTGAAGGCTACGCCGTCCAGCAGCCCCTTTCGTTTGGCCAGGAAGGCCAGCAGCTCGGCATCATCCATCAGGGGCTGTGCCGTGCCGTCCACCAGCTCGAAGTTGTGGCAGAAGGGGCAGCGGAAGTCGCAGCCTCCCAGAAACACCGTGCAGGCCACACGGCCCGGGAAGTCCAGCAGGGTCATCTTTTGCAGTCCGTGAATTTTCATGGGATCGTCCTCCTCAAATGGCGGCCAGAACGTGGAGATTCCGCAGCTCCGGGTCGGCGATGCTGTCGTTGACGGAGTAGGCGTGCTTCTCCAGATCGCCGCAGACGGCCTTCGTCAGCTCCTGGGCCATCAGCTCGTCGATGACGTCGGCGGCGATGCCCTCCATCACGTCGTACTTCTCCTGCGCGGTGTCGCCGTCGTTGTCGGTGGTCAGCAGGTACTCCAGCAGCTCCGCCGTCAGCGCCAGCTTCGGCAGGGCGCGCATGGCGCGAAAGCTCCATTTATAATAGGGCTGATACGTCCTGTTCAGCAGAAACACCGCCGCCATGGCGCTCTTTGCAAATTCGCACACCGCCAGCTGGGCCGCGGCGGTCTCCCTGTGGCGGAGGCAGCGGCGGTAGTTGTACTGCCCGGACTGGGCCATCAGCAGCAGGTGCCCCGCCAGCTTCTTCCTTCGGATATCCTCCGGAAAGCAGCGGAGATTTTCCCGGATCCGGGTGACCTCGCCGTAGTTGTCCAGAAATACCGCCCCGTTGGTGCACTCCGCCAGCGCCTGCTCCGGCAGGGTGAGCCACTGGGAGACGGTCAGCACGCCGTCTGGGGCGCCGACCTTCCCGGCGAAGAATTCCGCCGTCCGCAGCACGCCGTGGCGGGCGCCGCCCACCGGCTGCAGCGTGGCACGCCGCAGGCCCATGAACTCCCTGGGCAGCCTGGCGTAGGAGCGCTCCAGCAGAAAGGCGCTGCGCCGGTCCACCACGTCCTCCCCGGGGAGGAAGAGACAGAAGCCCGGCTCGAAGTCGTGGTCCCGGGAGATCTCGTCGTCATAGCCGAAGCACTCCGAGCCGCTGCCGAAGAGCCCCACCGCCAGACGGGGCAGCAGGTCCGGGAACTGCTCTGCCAGCATGGGCCTGCCGTGAGTCTCATAGAAGGCCCGGGCGAGTTCAAGTCCGTTCATAGATACCCTCCGCTCGTTTTATCAGCTCGTCCGCCGCCAG
This sequence comes from uncultured Eubacteriales bacterium, assembly GCA_900317425.1. GTDB lineage: Bacteria > Bacillota > Clostridia > Oscillospirales > Oscillospiraceae > Vescimonas. The sequence goes on from ONGR01000011.1 coordinate 42,652, forward strand.
GAAATAGCCGTAATAGGAGAAGGACGGGGCGCACTTCTCGCAGACGAAGGCGTAGTACCCGTCCCGGGGGGCGGAGGGATCGTTCAGCAGATCCCAGGCTCGGTCCAGCAGGGCGTTGATCTCCGGCTCCGCCGCCTCCATGCCCTTCCGGGCGGCGGTGGCGTCGGCCATGTTCAGGCAGGTGATGGCCTGCTCCAGCGCGCCGCCGGGCACCGTTGCCATCACGTCCATGGCCTTTTCGTAGAGGGCGAAGGCCTCGTCAAACCGGCCCTCCGCCGCACAGGTCAGCGCCATGTTGTTGTACAGCCCGCCCAGCAGCTCCGGCGCCGTCCGGGGACTGGATTCGTAGACCGCCCGGGCCTTTTCAAAGAGGGCCAGCGCCCGTTTGTTCTCCCCGAAGGCGTTGCAGGCGGTGGCCACGTTGGTGTAGGTGGTGCCGGCGCTGACGGTGCCGTCAAAGTCCAGCTCCCGGAGCAGGGCCAACGCCGCGTCGCCGTTGGCGAGGGCCTTGTCCCGGTCACCCACCTTGCGGTAGTGGCCCACCAGCTCGTTGCGTAGGAGCAGCTCGCCCCGCTTGTCTCCGCCCAGCCGGGCCTCCTCCAGCCAGTAGAGCAGGTGGCGTTCCGCCCCGGCATAGTCCCGGCGGCTCATGTATTCGTCCATCTTCTCGATGATCCGCTGCTGGGGGATGGGCTTGATCTGAGGCGCGGCGCCGTAGGGCTCGTCGCAAAGCACGCACCGGGGCTCCGCGTAGTCCTCCGGCTTCAGATAATCGTTGTTCATAGGCGGGACCTCCGTCATGATTTCCCTTATTATACCACATACAGACGGCTTGCACCACTCTCTTTTCCGCCGGGGCGGGGGAAAACAAAAGGGATCTGATGCTGAAAAGCATCAGATCCCTCTATCTGTCGTTTAGGCATTTTCCTCCGCGTCGTAGGCGGCCAAAATGGCCCGGATGGCCCGGTGCAGATGGGGCAGGTAGGTGTCCAGATCCACCGGATCGCTGTTGAGGATCACGCTGTGGCAGGTGGCGCCCACCAGCTCCAGGATGGTGTATACCTCGATCTCCAACGTCTTGCGGTCGGCAGGGCTGGTGCCCATGATCTCCTCGAAGATGGCGGGATAGTCCGGCTGCCACTTGTTGATGGCCCGGCGGAAAACGCCCCAGCTCAGATTCTTGTTGATGAACTGCAGGAGCAGGGGGTTCCTCTGCAGCTGGTAGAGGATGTCGTCGATGATGGCGAGCAGCTTGTCGGCGCTGGTCTCCTTCTCCCGATAGCCGGACTGCTCCAGCGCGTGCCGGAACAGCTGCTCCGACTGATGGATCACCAGCTTCTCGTGGAGGTCGTATTTATCCTTAAAATAGAGGTAGAACGTGCCCTTGGCCACGCCGGCCCGCTCCACGATGTCGGAGATGGACGTCTTGGCAAGGCCCTGGCTGGTGAACAGCTGGAAGGCCGTTTCCATCAGATTGTTCTTCTTCAGCAGCTTGTTTTCCTCCACCCGGCTCATCTGTCTGTCACTCCTGTCTTTTGTATGCTCTCTTTTTCTGTATTGTACCGTGGGGAGCGGGAGATGTCAAACACAAAAATGACCGATAGTCAGTCGTGGATTTTGTGCACTCCGCCGAAAAAATGACCAATGATCAAAATTTTCGGCAAACAGGGTTGACTGTTGGTCATTCTTGTGCTACAACTGCATACAGTGAAATGACCGATGGTCATTTGCTTGAGAGGAGGCAATTTGATGTACAAATTCGGAAAAGCAGTCGTCAAGCTGCGTCTGCCGATTTTGATCCTGGCGCTGGCGCTGATGATCCCGGCCTGGCTGGGCATGCAGTCCACCCGCATCAATTACGACATGCTGACCTATCTGCCCGAGGACATTGAGACCATGCGCGGGCAGGACATTTTGATGGATGAGTTCGGAAAGGGCGCCTTCAGCTTCATTGTGGTGGAGGGGATGAACGACAAGGATATCTCCGCCATGCGCCATCAGATCGAGGCCATTGACCACGTGGACAGCGCCGTCTGGTACGACAGCTTCGCGGATCTGAGCATCCCCAAGGAGATGCTGCCCCAGAAGCTGCGGGACGTGTTCCTCAACGGAGACGCCACCATGATCGCCGTGTTCTTCGACACCTCGTCCTCCGCCGACGAAACCATCCAGGCCATCGAGGAGATCCGCGCCGCCTGCGGCAAGCAGTGCTTCGTCTCCGGTATCTCCGCCCTGGTGACGGACCTGAAGAACCTGTGCGAGCGGGAGGAGCCCATCTACGTGGGCATCGCCGTGCTGTGCGCGTTGGCCGCCATGGAGCTGCTGACGGACTCCTGGCTGGTGCCCCTGGTGTTCCTGGCCGGCATCGGCATCACGATCCTCTATAACATGGGAACCAACGTGTTCTTCGGTGAGATCTCCTACATCACCAAGGCTCTGGCCGCGGTGCTGCAGCTGGCCGTCACCATGGACTATTCCATCTTCCTCTGGCACGCCTACTGTGCCCGGAAGCGGGAGAACCCCGACAGGGAGGAGGCCATGGCCCTGGCCATCCGGGACACGGTGCTGTCCGTGGCGGGAAGCGCCCTGACCACCATCGCCGGCTTCCTGGCCCTGTGCTTCATGAGCTACACCATGGGCGCCGACATCGGCCTGGTCATGGCCAAGGGCTGTCTGCTGGGCGTGATCGGCAGCGTCACCATCCTGCCGGCGCTGATCCTGCTCTTTGATAAGCCGCTGACGGCCACCATGCACCGCTCCCTGATCCCCGATATGAGCGGCGTGGCCGCCTGGATCACCAACCACTTCTGGGCCTTCCTGGTGGCCTTCGCCATCCTTCTGGTGCCCGCCGCCATCGGCTACTTCCACACCCCGGTGTACTACGATTTCACCCAGATCCTCTCCGGTGACGACGTGGAGAACATGGACGCCGAGGATATGCAGTTCCTGACGGCCAAGAACAAGCTGGAGGAATACTTCGACGTAGCCACCACCCACATGATCCTCTGCGACGCGGATCTGCCGGCCAAGGACGCCGAGGCCATGATGGATCGCATCGGGGAGCTGCCCGGCGTGACCAACGTGCTGGGACTCAACAGCCTGGTGGGCACCGATATCCCGGCGGACTTCCTGCCGGAGAGCCTGACAAAGACCCTCAAAAGCAGCAACTGGCAGCTGATGCTCATCAACTCCGAGTACGCCGTTTCCACCGACGAGGTGAACGACCAGATCGACGCCATCAACGGCATCCTGAAGGAGTACGATCCCCACGGCATGCTGATCGGCGAGGCACCCTGCACCAAGGATCTGATCGAGATCACCGACACCGACTTCACCGTGGTGTCCTGGGTGTCCATCGGCTTCGTATTCCTGATCATCCTGCTGACGCTGCGCTCGGCCACGCTGCCGGTGATCCTGGTGGCGGTCATCGAGTTCGCCGTGTTCATCAACCTGGGCATCCCGTATTACACCGGCTTCACGATGCCCTTCATCGCGCCCATCTGTATCAGCACGATCCAGCTGGGCTCCACCGTGGACTACGCCATTCTGACCACCACCCGGTACAAGGAGCTGCGGCTCACCTGCGACAAGCGCCGGGCCGTCACCGAGGCCCTCGGCTACGCCATGCCCTCGGTGCTGGTCAGCGCGCTGAGCTTCTTCGCCGCCACCTTCGGCGTGGGCGTCTACTCGGATATCGATTTGATCAGCTCCATGTGCAACCTGCTGGCCCGGGGCGCCGTCATCAGCATGTTCGCCGTGCTGCTGGTGCTGCCGTCGCTGCTGATGCTGCTGGACGGCGTGATCATGAGAACAAGCTTGGGAATGAAGAAAACCGCCAACGTTACGTTGGAACGGATGGGAGGTACTGCTCTATGAAACAATGGATGAACAAGGCAACGGCCATCGTGCTGTCCGGCGTGATGGCGGCGTCCTGCCTGACCGGCTGCGGCGCCCGGCAGATCACCGCGACGAAGCTGGACGCAGAGACTGACGACGTGGAGAAAACCACCGCGGCCGCCGCGGAGCTCAACCCGGTCCACAGCGACACCGCCGGCAAGGAGGAGACCGTCTACGTCATCGCCGACGCCGACGGCAAGCCCACCGAGACCATCGTCAGCGCCTGGCTGAAGAATCCCGACGGGGCCGACACGCTGACCGACCACGCCGAGCTGGAGAACATCGAGAACGTCAAGGGCAACGAGACGTTCACCACCGGCGCAGACGGCAATATCACCTGGCAGGCGGACGGAAACGACATCCACTACCGGGGGACGACGGGTCAGCAGCTGCCCGTCACCACCGCCATCTCCTATGAGCTGGACGGCAGGGAGGTCAGCGCTGCAGATCTGGCCGGCGCCACCGGCCATCTGACCATCACCTTCCGCTATACCAACAACACCGCCACCGAGCGCACCGTAAACGGCCATACCGTGACGCTGTACCAGCCCTTCCTGGTGGTGTCCGGCCTGGTGCTGGACGACGCCAGGGCCAATAACGTCACCGTTACCCACGGCAAGGTCATCCAGACCGGCGACCGCAGCGTGGTGGTGGGCATGGCCATGCCGGGCCTGCGGGAGAGCCTGGGCCTGGATGCCATGCACACCCGGGACGGCGCGTCTCTGGACCTGGATATCCCCGAGTCCGTGACCATCGAGGCCGATGTGCAGGATTTCACCCTGCTCACCACGGTGACGGTGATTGAGAACAAGATGCTGCAGGAGCTGGATCTCGGCGACGTCCACACGGTGGACGATCTGCAAAACGCCATGAACCAGTTGACCGATGCGTCCAGTAGGCTGGTGGACGGCAGCAGCGCCCTCTATGACGGCGTCAGCGCTCTGCGCGACGGCGCGGGCCAGCTGTCCGGCGGCATCGACCAGGTGGATGCCGGCGCCGGTAAGCTCTCCGGCGGCGCCGGGGAGCTGTCTGACGGTGCCCGGCAGGCTGCCGACGGTGCGGCTGCCCTGTCCGACGGCGCTTCCGCCCTGTCCGACGGCAACGCGGCCCTCAGCGAGGGAGCGGCCCGGCTGGATGCCGGCGCGGCCGATCTGAACGACGGCGCGCAGCAGGCCTCCCGGGGCGCCGACACCCTCACCGGCGGGGCGGCGGCTCTGTCCGCCGGCGCGGCAGCGGTGGCCGAGAACATGGACGCCCTGTCTGACGGGCTGGATTCCCTGCGGGATGGCGCCCGGCAGGTCAGCGGCGGCCTGACGCAGATGCAGTCCCAAACGGCGGAGCTGCCCGCCGGCGTGCAGGCTCTCTACAACGGCCTGCTCCACCTCAAGGCCGCCCTGAAGGGCGACCAGGGCCAGAGCGTCTATGAGGGCGCCGCGGCTCTGAAAAACGGCGCCGACGCCCTGTCCAAGGGTCTGGTCAGCGGCGACGCCGCCAACCCCGGCATCTACGAGGGCGCCAAGGGCATCGAAAGCGGTGCCTCCGCCATTGAGAGCGGCGCGGGCCGGATCGCCGGTGCCGCCGCCCAGGTAAAGAGCGGCATCGACCAGATCCCCGGCCAGGTGAATACAGCGGTGCGCTCCGCCTCCGACGGCCTGAACGCCGCCTCCGGTCAGCTGACCGGCATTCTGGACGACGAGAATCTGACGGATGATCAGCGCGTCGCCATCCAGACGGCGCTGGGCTATATCTCCGCCGTGGACGGCGGCCTCGGCTCCGTCAACGTGGATCTGACCCAGCCCGACGCGGCGCTGGACGCCATTACCGACGGCGCCGGCAGCATCGCCGACGGCGCCGGTGAGATCCGGAGCGGCGCGGCAAACATCGCCGGCGGCGCCGCCGCCCTCCGGGACGGCGCGGACCAACTGTCCGGCGGCGCGGCGGCTCTGATGAGCGGCGTGGATCAGATCGTCAGCGACGAGAATCTGGGCGCCATCATCAGCGGCGCGGCCACTCTGGCCGGCAGCTCCCAGACCCTGATCGCCGGCGTGGATCAGCTGGCCGAAGGCGCAAAGGCCCTGTCTCAGGGCGCTGACAGCGCCGCAGCCGGCGCCGGACAGCTCTCCGACGGCAGCCGGACGCTGGCCGACTCCAGCGTGCAGCTGCGTGACGGCGCCTCCGCCCTGGCGGACGGCATCACCGCCCTGGTGGGCGGTACCGCCACGCTGAAGAACGGCACGGCGGCCCTGGCGGTTGGTGCCGCGGATGCGGCCGACGGCGCCTCCGCTCTGCGCGATGGTGCGCAGCAGCTCTCCGGCGGCGCGGCCCGGGTGGCCGGCGGTGCCGAGACCCTGTCTGACGGCGCCTCCGCCCTGAAGGACGGTACGGCACGGCTGAAGGACGGCTCCGCCGCTCTGACCGACGGCGTCGTGCAGCTTTTGGACGGCGCCCGGGAGCTGAAGGACGGCATGGCTCAGTTCGACAGCCAGGGTATCCAGAAGCTGTCCGATCTGATGGAGGGCGATGCCCGGGAGCTGATGGAGCGGCTGCGCGCCGTTCAGGCCCTGAGCCGGGAGTACACCTCCTTCGCCGGTACGGATGCCGGCATGCCCGGCAGCGTGCAGTTCATCATCCGCACCGATTCCATCGACAAGTAAAAAACGACGCCGAAAAGGGCGCGGCCACATATGGCCGCGCCCTTTTTTGCGCCTGCGGGAGGAGGGCCGTCCGTAAAATTGCACAGAAAAGGGTGGGAAATTTTGACACCGTGCAGCCGCCTCCGCAGACAACTAACTCTTGCCTGTTGCGGAAAGAATAGATATAATTATACCACTGTGAACAGATGCGGCGGAGCGCTCCGCCGCAGAATCGGCAAAGAGGTGATGAACGAGAAAAAACCCGGCGGGACAGGCGGCCCGGCCTGCCGTACGAGTCCCGCGACAGCGTTTCCCCAGGCCATGGACGCGGAAGCGGCAAAGAGCAAGCTGCGAAAACCCCTTTTACAACGACTGAAGGAGTAACGACATGACAAAAAACAACAGGCAGCAGAACCGGGGAAAGAGACTTCTCTCCCTGCTTCTGGCAATGATCATGGTCCTGTCCACCTTTGTGAGTGCGTACGGCCTTGACAATGCAAGCACCCCTGCTGACGGCAGCTCCCGGGAGCTGGCCCTCACACCCATGGATCCCGCCGAGCTGTCGGTTCCGAGGCTGGGCGAGACGGACGAGCCTTCCGACGGCGAGACGGAGGATTTCCTCTAACATGCCGACGATATCGTCCGCGTGTCCATCGTTCTGAAGGATCCGTCCACCGTTGGCCGCGGCTACGAGGTCAAGGGTATTGCGGATAACACCTCCGCCATGGCGTACCGCGAGAATCTTCTCCGGAAGCAGGAGGCCATCACGGCCGCCATCGAGAAGAAGCTGGGCACCAAGCTGGACGTGAAGTGGAACCTGGCTCTGCTGGTGAATATCATCTCCGCCGACGTGCGGTATAAGGATATTCCCCGCATCGAGATGGTGGACGGCGTTGACCACGTGTCCATCGAGCACTGGTTCCAGCCGGAGACCGCGGTGGAGAACGATCTGCACACCGCCATCACCACCAAGGACATGATCTCTGCCACCAACGTCTGGGCCAACGGCTATACCGGCGCCGGCATGCGCATTGCCGTGCTGGATACCGGCATCGAGGACGAGCACCGCTCCTTTGATTCCGGTGCTCTGGAGTATGCTTTCGAGCAGAACGCCAGGGATGCCGGCATGACCCTGGACGAATATAAGCAGAGCATCGACCTTCTGACCCCGGAGGAGCTCAGCTCCGTGAAGCTGAACGCCCTGGGCGTCTACTGCACCGAGAAGGTGCCCTATGGCTACAACTATGCCGACGGCAACAGCTATCAGCTGGATCACCAGAACGACACCCAGACGGAGCACGGCTCCCACGTGTCCGGTATCGCCGCCGCCAACCGCTTCGTGAAGGACGCCGACGGCAATTACGTGGACGCCGTCTCCGAAGTCCTGGCTGTGGGCGTGGCCCCCGATGCCCAGATCCTCAACATGAAGGTCTTCGGCAAGCTGGGCTCTCCCGATTCCACCATCGTTTCCGCCATTGAGGACGCCATCCTCCTGAAGGCTGACGCCATCAATATGTCCCTGGGCTCCACCGTGGCGGGCTATACCTTCCACTCCGACTACGAAGTGGTCATGCAGGAGCTGGCGGAGTACAACGCCACCCTCAGCGTCTCCGCGGGCAACTCCTACGCCTGGTCCCACTTCCTGAGCGAGCATGAGAGCCTGTACCGGGAGGACGTGAACTTCGACACGGTCAGCTCCCCCGGCTCCGTGGCCAACAGCCTGACCGTGGCCTCCGCCGACAATATCGGCACCACGGGCATGCCTCTGGCCTTCGGCGATCGGAACGTGTTCTATAAAGAGGCCGAGGCGGAGAATGCCGCCAAGATGGCCGACATCGCCGGCACCTACGAGTACGTCTATCTGGACAGCGTGGGCACGCCCGAGGAGTGGGCCGCCATCAGCAGCGTGGGCCTGCAGGGCAAGGTCCTGATCTGCAACCGCGGCGGCCAGATCGAATTCCCCACCAAGGCCCAGACCGCCAGCAAGTATAATCCCAAGGTGTTCGTCGTGGCCAACACGGTGGAGGGCCTCATCAACATGGCCACCACCGGCTACACCGGCACCGCCCCCATGATCTCCATCAGCAGAACCGACGCTGTGGCGATCCAGGAATACTCCACCAAGGGCACCTTGAACGGCTTGACCTACTACACCGGCACGGTGGAGGTCCAGGACGTGATCGAGACCGGCGTGAACAAGGATCTTGCCGACGCCACCATCTCCGTCTTCAGCAGCTGGGGCGTCCCCGGCTCCCTGGAGCTCAAGCCTGAGATCACCGCCCCCAGCGGCAGCATCTACTCCGTCAACGGCATGAACACCACCGGCTACGAGCTGATGAGCGGCACCTCTATGGCGGCACCCCAGGTGTCCGGCATGGCCGCGCTGATGAATCAGTACGTGGAGGCCCAGAACCTCACCGAGAAGTCCGGCGGTTATACCGAGCGTCAGCTGACCCAGAGCCTGCTGATGTCCACCGCCGTCCCCATGAAGGAGAACGGTGAGTACTATCCCGTCCTGCGGCAGGGCGCCGGCCTGGCCAACGTGGGCGCCGCCGTCTCCGCCAAGTCCTTCATCACCATGGAGAGCGACGCTACCGCCTCCTGGCAGGACGGCAAGGTGAAGGCCGAGGTGGGCGAGAACGCCGCCCGGGACGGTGCCTACACCTATTCCTTTACCATTCATAACCTGAGCGATCAGGCGCTGAGCTATGACCTGTCCACCGACCTGTTCACCCAGGATCAGGACGGCACCTGGCTGCTGCCCACCACCACCGGCCTCAACGCCGTGGTCACCTATGATTACGAGGGCCAGACCGCTGCCGCCAACGAGCACGACGTGAACAAGGACGGCACCACCAACACGGCCGACGCCCAGGCCATTCTGGACTATCTGACCGGCAACGTCAGCGCGGACAAGCTGAATCTGGCCGCCGGCGAGATGGACAAGGACAACAAGCTCACCACCAACGATGCCTACGAGCTGCTCAAGTGGCTGGAGGACCAGGGTGGAGCCCAGGAGGGCGGCCTGGTAGTTCCCGCCAACGGCACCAAGAAGGTCACCGTCAACATTCAACTGACCGATCTGGATGCGCTGAACAACAACTATCCCAGAGGCGCCTACGTGGAGGGCTTCACCTTCGTGACCTGCACCTCCCGGAGCAAGGACGGCGAGATCCTGGATTCCGCCCACTCCATCCCCATCCTGGGCTTCTACGGCAGCTGGACCGACCCCGGCATGCTGGACAACAACAACGCCGTGGATGCACTCTATCACACCAACGACAAGATCCCCTATACCGGCCATACGGATACCAACTGCCTGACGGTCCGTTACAGCGGCAGCACGGAGGACGTCATCTATACCGGTAACCCCTACATGACCGAGGAGAGCTTCCCCGCGGAGCGCCTGGCTGTCAACAGCAGCACCATCCTCTATCAGATGAAGTACAGCCTGATCCGCAACGCCGCCTTCATGGGCATCCTCTTTATGGACCAAAACGGTCAGGTACTGGATGCCCGGACGGTGGATTCCTACCAGGATCAGCCCTATTACGTCATCTCCGACCTGGAGTGGTCCGGCTTTACCCCCGGAACGCCTACCTGGGCAAGTCGGTCTCCTCTCTGAACCTGGGCGAGGGCGCCGCCTTCTCCGTGAACTTCTACGCGGTGCCGGAGTATTACGGCCTGCAGCTGAGCAACCATACCACCAGCCGGATCAACATCGATCAGCTCAAGGAACTGGTGAAGAACGGCAAGCTGGGCGTGGGCGCCGGCTACGGCTATACCCTGACCGTGGATAACACCAACCCCGTCATCGAGAGCGCCGTGAAGAACGAGGACGGCACCGTCACCGTTACGGCTTCCGATAACCGCTACATCGCCTGCCTGGCCGTCAAGAGCACCAACGGCTCCGTGACCTATGCCCAGGCAGTTCCCCAGCAGACCGCTGCCGGCCAGAAGGCCAGCTATACCTTCGACCTGAGCGGCCAGTATGTGGACAGCAAGGTGGCCATCTTTGCCGGTGACTACGCCGGCAACGAGGCCGCTGTCACCCTCCAGCTGACCGAGCAGCGCGAGAACGCATACGTGCCCACCAATACGCTGGAGTCCGGTCAGGAATACCTGATCCTTGACCGCAACACAGCCGGCGAGGGCCATATGCTGGTCAGAGCCGCTGAGGACAGCTCCGCTGTCAGCAGTGTCGCCGTTACCGTCAAGAGCGACGCCAACGGCACCTACATCCTGGCGGACGACGTTTCTGATCTGGCCAAGCTGACCACCTCTACGGTGTCCACAAAGACCCGTAAGGGTATTATCATGAAGAACGGCACCTATCCCCTGTCCATCCCCTACGGCGGATACAACCTCTCCTTCTCGAAGAGCTATGACGCGGCCGTGATGACCTATGATTACGCCAATACCGGCTTGAAGGGTCAGTGGGAAGGCAGCAGCAGAGATTATTCCTATCTGTGCTTCAACGGCACGGCATTCTCTGTCCAGACCGCGGCCACAGACAGCACCAACCGTGTCTACCTGTTCGTGAAGGTGGGCGCCGACTCCAACGCTGTGGCGGAGCCTGCGGAGGAGATCGTTCCCGAGATCGACGTGACGGCTGTTGACACGGCCGAGCCGGCGGAGACCGCTGAGCCCACCGTGGAGAGCGAGCCCACCGTGGAGACCGAGCCTGTGGCGGAGGACAGCTACGGCGGCCTCCACGCTGTCCGCGGCACGGTTTCCCAGCCCCAGACAGCCACCGTTCAGGGCCCCGATGCCGACAAGACGGCGACCGTCACTCTCTCCGAGGCCAAGAAGACCAACAACGGCCTGTACGAGGTGACCTACGATACCACCAAGCTGACCTATGCCGGCGCCGCGTCCGACGTGGCTTATCAGTCCGTGAACGTGGACGAGGAGACGGGTGTGATCACCTTCGCCTTTGCCGATCTGGAGGCTGTGGCTGAGAACGACGCCATCGCTGCCTTCCGCTTCACCGTTGCCTCCTGCGAGGACGTGACCGTCACGGCCGTTACCAAGGAGTGCAACACCGAGCTGGATCTGACCGAAAAGACCGAGCTGACCGTGACCGGCATCGGCCACGACTGGGGTGAGCCGACTTACGAGTGGACGGAGACGGCAGAGGGCTACACGGTGACGGCGACGGCGGTCTGCAAGAACGACGCCAGCCACGTGGAGACGGAGACGGTGACGGCCACCTAC
>ONGR01000020.1 GCA_900317425.1 uncultured Eubacteriales bacterium
AAAACTAAAGGGCCTGACACCTGCTCAACACAGATCTCAGACCCTTCTGGTCGCTTAATATTATAATATTTTGTCTAACTTTTGGGGTTCACTTCACCTTTGCCGTCCGGGGTTTTTTATTGGTTATTTATCCGTTCAGCAGCGCTTCCAGCGCCTGCTTGACGGGGGCATAGAGATAGAGGGAGCCAAGGCAGACCAGTGGGCGGTTCTCCCGCCGGGCCAACTCCACCGCGGCGCGGACGCCGTCGGCGATGGTCGCGGCGGGCGCGGCCTCCGTGCCCCAGGCGCGGAACTCCGACGCCGTCTCCTCCGCTGACAGGGCCCGGGGGTTGTCCGGCCGCACCGTCACCACGGCGGAGGCGAAGGGGGCCAGGGCGGCGATCATATGCCGGTGGTCCTTCTCGGCGATGACGCCCATCAGCAGCACCACCAGGCCGTCCTCCGTCAGGGGCGAGAGCAGGCGGCCGATATTCTCCGTGGCACCGGCCACGCCCTGGGGGTTGTGGGCGCCGTCATAGAACACCAGCGGGTCCTCCGACAGCCGCTCGAACCGGGCCTTCCAGCGGACCGAGGCCAGGCCATTCGCCACGGCGGATTCGGGGATCTCGAGCCCGTCCTCCCGCAGCAGGTCCACCGCCGTCAGCACCGTGGCGGTGTTCCGGGTCTGGTACAGGCCCGCCAGGGGGATACGCACCTCCCGGCCCCGGAACCGGAAGGAGGTGCCGGACAGGTCGGCATGGATATCGGTGATGGCGGAGAAATCGGTGCGGATCAGGCGGCTGCCCCGCTGCCCGGCTGTGCGGCGGATCACCTCGGCGGCGCTCTCGTCGCCCTCGCCGAAGAGGACGGGGACGCCGGGCTTGATGATGCCCGCCTTCTCCGCGGCGATCTCCCCGATGGTATTGCCCAGAATGTGGCAGTGGTCCAGGGCGATGCCGGTGATGATGGACAGCGTGGCCGTGGGGATCACGTTGGTGGAATCCAGGCGGCCGCCCAGGCCGCACTCGAACACCACGTAATCGCAGTTCATCCGCCGAAAATACACCAGCGCCGCGGCGGTGATCCGCTCAAAGGCGGTGGGGGCCTCGGCCATCTCATCGATGCAGGCCTTCACCGTCTCCGTGTCACGGGCCAGATCCCCGTCGGAGATGCTGACGCCGCCGAAGCGGATGCGCTCGTTGAACCGCTCGATATAGGGGGAGGTGAACAGGCCCACCCTGTAGCCGGCGGCGCGGAGGATGCTGTCCAGCATGGCGGAGACGGAGCCCTTGCCGTTGGTGCCGGCGATATGGATGAAGCGCAGATCCCGCTCCGGGTGGCCCAGCCGCTCACACAGCTCCTCCATCCGGCCCAGGCTGGCGTGGTCGCTCTTCCACTCCGCGGCGTTGAGATAGGTCACAGCTTCCTGATAGGTCATGATTCGCTCTTCTTTCATCGTTGTTTTTTCAGCTGGTCCGCCAGGCGCAGCAGGACGGGCAGCAGGATCAGATGCACGGGGATCAGAATGGCGTACTCCGGCAGGCGGTAGACAAACCAGCCCCAATAGGTCCGGGAGCCGTAGAGGATGCTGACCCAGAGGGTGTTGACGCCCAGCCCCAGGATCAGATTGTTGATGAGGGACGGCAGCAGGATATGGGGGAAGAACTTCACCTTCCGCCCGTGGAGAAACCAGCCGTACACCGCGCCCATCAGGGCGGCGGTGGCCGTAAAGCCGGGGAAGTAGGGGCCGAAGGGGAACAGCAGCGCCCCCACCAGGTCCGCCACGCCGTACACCGCCGCGGCGGCGGCCGGGCCGTACACAATGGCCGTCAGCGCCACCGGGACGAAGGCGAAGCCGATGGTCCAGCCGGCGGTATGGATGGAGCAGAACCGGTTGAGCACCACCGTCAGCGCCGCCATCATGGCGCAGGTCACCAGCAGCTGCAGCGAGATCTTCTTTTCCAAAAAAACAACCCCCTCACAAATGGATCGTGGGATGACAGGATGCGACAGCTTCCGCACGTACATTTATGAGAGGACAGGCTCATTCATGACAGCGGGATGCGGGGGCGGCACTGCAAGAGACACGCTCTTTTCGTCCGGCGGACAACTCCCCGTCCCGCCGGCACTTAAACATGCCGAACCCTACTCTGACTTGTTGCTCCTATATTATAATGCAGCTTTTTGAAATTGCAAGCATTATATAATAAAAAAGAGGCCCGTCAGATGACGGACCTCTTTTGGTGGATTGACCTTACTCGCCCTTCTCGGCGGCAGCCTTCTCGGCAGCGGCCTTGGCGGCGGCGGCCTTGCGCTCGGCGGCGGCCTTCTGAGCGGCCTTGAACTTCTCCTTCTCCTCGGCGGTGGGGATGGGCTCAATGGCGTTTCTCGGGCAGGCCTTGGCGCACATGGTGCAGTTGCGGCACTTGGTGTAGTCGATGACGGCCACGTTGTTCACCACGTGGATGGCGTCGAACTTGCAGGTGCGCTCGCACATGCCGCAGGCGATGCAGGAGTTGGCGCAGACCTTGGTGACGGCGGGGCCCTTGTCCTTGTTGGAGCAGTTGACCACCACCTTCTTGGAATAGGGGACCTCCACGATCAGCTTGCGGGGGCAGGCCTCACGGCAGGCGCCGCAGTTGGTGCACTTCTCCTTGTCGACCACGGCCACGCCGTTCTCGCCGACGTGAATGGCATCGAACTTGCAGGCGGCCACGCAGGAGCCGAAGCCCAGGCAGCCGTAGCGGCAGGCGGAAGCGTCGCCGCCGCAGACCTTGGTGGCGGCCAGGCAGTCGGTCACGCCGCGGTACTCAAAGTTCTTCTTGGCGTTGGTGCCGCCGTTGCACAGCACGTGGGCCACCATCTTCTCGCCGGAGGGGGCCTCCATGCCCATGATGGCGGCGATCTTGGCGGCGCCCTCGGCGCCGGCGGGGGCGCAGGCGGTCACGGGAGCCTTGCCGGCCAGAATGGCCTCGGCGCAGCCGCCGCAGCCGGGATAGCCGCAGCCGCCGCAGTTGGCGCCGGCCAGAGCGGCCTGGATCTGGGGCAGGCGGGGATCCACCTCTACCTCGAAGACCTTGGCGGCGATGGCCAGGATCAGACCGAAGATGACGGCCAGAGCGCCCAGCACGATAACAGCATACAGGATGTTCAGTTCCATTTTCCTCTACCTCCTTACCAGACCTTCAGGCCGCTGAAGCCCATGAAGGCCAGGGCGATCAGGCCGGCGGTGACCAGCGCGATGGGGAAGCCATCGAAAGCCTTGGGATTGTCGGCGAACTCCAGCTGCTCACGGACGGCCGCGAACAGGAAGATGGCCAGCAGGAAGCCCAGGCCGCCGGTGATGCCGTAAACCACGGACTCGATGAAGTTGTAGTTGTTCTGCACGTTCAGCAGGGCCACGCCCAGCACGGCGCAGTTGGTGGTGATCAGGGGCAGGTACACGCCCAGAGCGGTGTACAGGGTGGGAACGTTCTTCTTCAGGAACATCTCCACGAACTGCACGAGCGCGGCGATGACCAGGATGAAGGCCACGGTCTGCATGTACTCCAGGTGAGCCAGCTTCAGCAGGTTGTTGACGCCGTAGCAGACGGCGGAGGCCAGGCCCATGACGAAGGTCACGGCGGCGCCCATGCCCACGGCGGTGTCGATCTTCTTGGAAACGCCCAGGAAGGGGCAGATGCCCAGGAACTGGGAGAAGATAAAGTTATTGGTGAGAATGGCGCCAAGGGAGATGGCGAGCAAACTGGTGATACTCATATCTTACTCGGCCTCCTTTTCCTTGTTCTCGTTCTTCTTGGCGGACTTGGCCATGGCCCACTGCATCACGGCGATCAGGGTGCCCAGGCAGATGAAGCCGCCCACAGGCTGGGTCAGGATGCCGATGGGAGTATAGCCGTTGGGCATGATCTGGATGTCCAGCAGGGTGCCGTAGCCGAACAGCTCGCGGAAGAAGCACATGATCAGCAGGACCAGCGTGTAGCCGATGCCCTGGAAGATGCCGTCCAGGGCGGAGGCGCCCACGGAGTTCTTGGAGGCAAAGGCCTCGGCGCGGCCCAGGATGATGCAGTTGACGACGATCAGCGGGATGAACACGCCCAGGCTCTTGTCGATGGCGGGCAGGAACGCCTTCAGCAGCAGCTGCACGCAGGTCACGAAGCCGGCGATCACGATGATGAAGCAGGCGATACGCACTTCATTGGGGATGATCTTGCGGAGCAGGGCGATGAAGATGTTGGACAGGGTCAGGATGATGATGACGCTGACGCCCATGCCCAGACCGTTCATGATGGAGGTGGTGATGGCCAGCGTGGAGCACATGCCCAGCAGCTGCACCAGAACGGGGTTCTGGGTCAGAAGACCCTCTTTGACTTGCTTTTTCACGTTCATGTTTTAGCTCCCCCTTTCTCAGCCCATGGTAGCCACGGCGGCCAGAGCGGCGTTGGCTCCGGCGGTGATGCCACGGGTGGACACGGTGGCGCCGGTGATCGGCGTGATGTTCTTCTTGACCTCCAGCGTTCCGGCGCCGGAGAGACCGATGAACTGATCCAGCACGGGCACGCCGGCGTCGTTGGGCAGGTTGTCCATGACCTTGGAGCCGATGCCCTTGGTCTCGGCGTTCTCCACCACGGAGATGCCGGTGACGGCGCCCTCGGCGTCCACGCCGACGATCATCTCGATGTTGCCCTGGGAGCCGGAGGCCACCACCTTGCAGGCGTAGCCGCCGGTGGAGACGCAGTACATCTCGGTCAGGGTGCCGCCCTGGGCGGCAGCGGCGGCCACGGCGTCGTCCGTCAGGTCAACCGGCTGGAAGTCGGCGCCCTCGGGGGTGACGGCGGCCAGCGCCTCACGGGTGGCGGCGAAGTTGAATTCCTCGATGCGCTCATGGGTGACCATGTTGACCACGCCCAGCAGGGCGGCCACCACCAGAGCGATGGCGGTCAGGGTGCCGGCCACCTTCAAAACAAACTTGGGAGTCAGATTTTTCATTTTGCAGCCGCCTCCTTCTTTTCCTTCTTGGGAGCACCGTAGATGGTGGGACGGATGTACTTATCCAGCAGCCAGGTGGTGCAGTTCATGATCAGGATGGAGTAGCACACGCCCTCGGGATAGGAGCCGAAGCGGCGAATGAAGCAGGTGATCAGACCGCAGCCGATGCCGAAGATCAGCTGACCGGGCTTGGTGACGGGGGAGGTGGCATAGTCGGTGGCCATGAAGATGGCGCCCAGCATCAGACCGCCGCTGAGCACGCTGTAGGCCATGTAGTCCACGGCGCCGATGCCGGCGGGGGCGGAGATCAGGCTCAGCAGGGCCACGGTGGCGATGTAGGCCACGGGGATCTGCCAGGAGATGACCTTGCGGGCCAGCAGGTAGATGCCGCCCAGCAGCAGAGCCAGGGCGGAAACCTCGCCCAGGGAGCCGCCGATGGTGCCCACGAACATGTTGCCCACGCCGTAAGTGGAGGCCAGCTCACCGAAAGCCTCGGCGCCGCCCTCCTTCATGATGGCCAGGGGGGTGGCGGCGGTCACCACGTCAGCGGTGGAGCCGAAGATGGGAGCCTTGCTGCCGGGAGCGGCCCAGGTGGTCATGGCGGTGGCGAAGCTGGCCAGCAGAACGGCACGGCCCGCCAGAGCGGGGTTGAGGAAGTTGCAGCCGATGCCGCCGTAGAGCTGCTTGACCACCACGATGGCGAAGAACGCACCGATGACGATCATCCAGTAGGGCAGGGTGACGGGGCAGACAAAGGCCAGCAGCATACCGGTGACGACGGCGCTCAGGTCGCCCACCATCTGGTTCTTCTTCATGACCTTGCGGTAGCCCCACTCCCAGAACACACAGCTCAGAACGGACACCAGCGTCAGGGTCAGAGCCCGCCAGCCGAACACGTATACGCTCACCACCAGCGCCGGGCACATGGCGATGATCACGTCCAGCATGATGGAGCGGGTATCCTCGTTGGAGCGGATGTGGGGGGAGGAGGACGCGATCAACTTCAGATTCTTGTAATCAGTCATCGTTTACGCCTCCTTCTTCTCGGCCTCGGCCTTGGCCTTCATTCTCGCGTTGTTGACCTGCTGCTTGCCCATGCGGAAGGCGTGGGTCAGGGGCAGACGGGCCGGGCAGGTATAGGTGCAGGCGCCGCACTCGATGCAGTCCATGCCGTGGAACTGATCGCGGAAGGCCTCCCAGTTGCCCTTCATCAGATACTTATACATGAACACGGGCTCCAGACGGATGGGGCACACGCCCACGCACTTGCCGCAGCGGATGCACTGGGGCTCGGCCACGTACTTCTCCTCGTCGCCGGCGAAGGCCAGCATGGCGCCGGTGCCCTTGCCCACGGACACGTCCACCGTGTACTGGGCCATGCCCATCATCGGGCCGCCCATGATCAGCTTGTAGGTGTCTTCCTTCAGGCCGCCGCAGGCGTCGAACAGCTTGGCGATGGGGGTGCCGATGGGGCACTCGATGTTCTTGGGCTCGATGACGCCGGAGCCGGACACGGTGACGATCTTGTTCACCACGGGCATGCCGGTGTACACCGCGCGATAGATGGCGCAGGTGGTGTTCAGGTTGAAGATGCAGCAGCCGGCGTCGGCGGGCAGCTTCCCGGAGGGAACCTGACGGCCGGAGATGGCCTGGCAGAGCTGCTTCTCAGCGCCCTGGGGATACCGGGTGTGGAGGACCTCCACCACCACGGGGGCCTGGAGCTCGGCGATGGTCTTGTTCAGCACGTCGGCCGCGTTCTGCTTGTTGGCCTCCACGCCGATGTAGACCTTGTCCACGCCGAAGCACTTGGCCAGCAGCGTGGCACCCTTGATGACCTGCTCCGGCCGCTCCAGCATGGTGCGGTGGTCGCCGGTGATATAGGGCTCGCACTCGGCCGCGTTGATGATCACGTAATCCACCTTGCCAAGGCCGGAGCTGATCTTCACGTGGGTGGGGAAGGTCGCGCCGCCCTGGCCGACGATGCCGGCGTTCTTGACGATCTCCACCAGCTGCTCGGGAGTCAGGCTGTCGGGATCCTCAACGGGCTTGATGTCTTCGGAAACGGTATTTTCAAAATCGTTTTCGATCACCACGGACATCACCGTGCCGCCCATGGAGGAGGGGCGGGGCTCCACAGCCTTCACCGTGCCGGAGACGGAGGCGTGGATGGGAGCGGAAACGAACCCGCCGGGCTCGCCGATCCGCTGGCCGATCTTCACTTTGTCTCCCACAGCAACGATGGGCTTGCAAGGCGCACCGATGTGCATGGACATGGGAATGACCACTTCCGCCGGCGCAGCCAGCTGCTCGATGGCCTTCTCATTGGTCGCGGCCTTCATGTCGTTGGGATGAACGCCGCCAAAGAAAGCTTGTGCCATTGTCTTCACCTCATCTTACTACTTTCGCGTGGCTTCTGCGCCACTGCACATTGCACTCCAGTTTACAACAAATCTTTTCAGTTGTCCAGTACCTCCTCCGCATTTTCTGGGCTTTTTCCCCGATTTCATGCCACTTTCCCGGTAAAAAATCGCATTTTCCCGCATTTTGGAGCAGCCCCTGTCCCACTTTTTGCCGCTGCTTGTATTTTATTCGCCGCCGTGATATACTTATCACCGCAATACGCCGTACACTTTTAATAATAGTGTGGCGGAATGGAAAGGACGTGCCCACATGATCGATCGCGCAGCCCTGAAGCTGGAGGCAAAGGATGTCCTCCGGGGCGCCCTGGTCTCCCCCTATCTGTTCACCCTGCTGTGCCTGGCCGTCAGCCTGGTGATGAACGGCATCGATGAATATACCTCCCTGCCCGCCAGGATCGCCGATCTGGCCCAGGTCGACCCCCAGCTGGTGCTGGGCCTGCCGCCCTTCCTGCGCAACGCGTCCTTCCCCCGGCTGCCCGCCATGTTCATCGACGTCCTGTCGCTGCTGCTGACCGTCACCCTGGGCGCCGGCGCCTCCCTCTATCACCTGGGGATCCGCCGCGGGGAGGAGATGCCCTATTCCACCCTGTTCGACGGCTTCGGCATGGTGGGCCGGGTGGTGGCGCTGGGCCTGCTGCGGGCCCTCCTCATCTACCTGTGGTCCATGCTGTTCATCATCCCCGGCATCATCGCCGCCTATCGCTACCGCTTCGCCATGTACAACCTGCTGGAGGATCCGGAGCTGAGCCCGTTGGACGCCCTGCGCATGAGCCGCGTCCAGACCAGCGGCTTCAAGGGGGAGCTGTTCCTGCTGGACCTGTCCTTCCTGGGCTGGATCGCCCTGACTCTGGTCACCTTCGGCCTCCTCTCCATCTGGTTCGCCCCCTATTACCAGCAGACCGACGTGGGATACTTCCAGGCCATCAAGCGCATCAAGGGCATCGGCCGTTTCCCCGGGGAGGACGGCCCCGGTGGGGAGGATCCCTTCGCGCCGCGATACTGAGCCATACCGCCTTCCGAGGGGCCGGGGCACGACGCTCCGGCCCCTTTCCCGTCCCGGCAGCCGCCTTTGGCCGTTTTTCTCCCAGACGACCCCCATTTCGCTTATGCACATTGTCTAATTTGCACAGAGCGCCTGTCATATCTTTGGCAATGATTTTCCGCCGCCCATCTTGCATTTTCCGAACTTTGTTATAAAATAAACGTGTTGTTTTTGGCTTCAGAAGGGGCGGTATGCCCTTTTTTCTGCGGCCGAGGCAGTTCCTGAAAAAAGAAAGAGGAGAGTGAGAACAAAGTATGTTCAAAAAGTTCACCAACGGCTGCGTTCGCGTAGTCAACCGCTGGCTGCCGGACGCCTTCCTGTTCGCAGTCATCCTGACCATCGTGGTCTTCATCGGTGCGCTGGCCGCTACCGGTCTGCCTGTCTTTTCCGCCGCTAAGGACGCGGAGGGCAAGCCCGTTCTCGACCTGATCACCGCCTGGGGCGGCAACTCCACCTTCTGGAGCCTGCTGGCCTTCTCCATGCAGATGGCCCTGGTTCTGGTGCTGGGCTCCGCCTGCGCCTGCGCCAAGCCCTTCAAGGCTCTGCTGCGCACCCTGGCCGGTATGTGCCACAACAACATGCAGGCCATCGTCATGACCACCGCCGTGTCCACCATCTGCTGCTGGCTGAACTGGGGCTTCGGTCTGGTCATCGGCGCCCTGCTGGCCAAGGAAGTCGTCCGCCGCGTGCCCACCGTTGACTATCCCCTGCTGATCGCCTCCGCCTATTCCGGCTTCGTGATCTGGCACGCCGGTCTGTCCGGTTCCATCCCCCTGGATCTGGTTGCCGGCAAGACCTTCGGCGACGTGCTGTATCAGGCTCCCATCAGCGCCACCATCATGCACCCCATGAACCTCATCATGTGCGGCGTCATCCTGGTCGCCATGCCTTTCGTGAACTACGCCATGCATCCTGACAAGGAGCACGCTGTCACCATCGATCCCGCCCTGCTGAAGGACGAGGCCGAGAGCGAGTATCGCATGGACACCCCCGCCGACAAGGTCGAGCACTCCAAGATCCTGTGGGTCATCCTGGTCGTCATGGGCGTGGCTTACATCATCCACTACTTCTTCATCGAGAAGGGCTCCCTGGGTCTGAACATCGTTAACTTCATCTTCCTGTTCCTGGGCATCCTGCTCCACGGCGACCTGCGCCGCTACGTGGACGCCATCGGCGAGGCCGCTGCCGGCGCCGCAGGCGTGCTGCTGCAGTTCCCCTTCTATGCCGGTATCATGGGCCTGATGGTGGCCAAGAATGCTGACGGCGTGTCTCTGGCCGGCGTCATCTCCAACTTCTTCGTGTCCATCTCCAACCACGTGACCTTCCCCATGTGGTCCTTCCTGGCTGCCGGTATCGTCAACTTCTTCGTTCCCTCCGGCGGCGGCCAGTGGGCCGTCCAGGGTCCCATCATGATGCCCGGCGGCGCTGCTCTGGGTATCGAGGCCGGCCGTACCGCCATGGCCGTTGCCTGGGGCGATCAGTGGACCAACATGATCCAGCCGTTCTGGGCTCTGCCTGCTCTGGGTATTGCCAAGCTGTCTGCCCGTGACGTCATGGGCTACCTGGTCATCGTCCTGCTGTTCACCGGTCTGGTCGCCATCCTCGGCTTCCTGGCCTGGGGTCTGTGGTTCTAAGCCAAGTACATCTCTTATCGCAACAGAGAGCGGTTCGCCGCTCTCTGTTGTTTTATTTCTCCAAAACGACAGAGCCGTTTTGGAGAAAAGAGCCGCAGTCCACTTCGCGCACTCATTGCCCACCTTCGGCACGCAATTCGCACACTGCGTGGCCTGAGCGGTGCAATTTCTGACGCACATGTCGTCAGAAATTGCGGTTTTACCTCTTCCGCCGCTGCGGCGGCGGAACTCTGCGAGGCCTTTTCAAATCGCCGGCAGAGCCGTTCGCCGCTCTCTGTTGTTTTATTTCCGCCGTGAGCGACGCACCCCGCCAAAACATCGGCGGGGTGCGTTTCTCTCTCTTTCGCTCGCGGCACCCTCATTATACGGCGGCCTGTCCCGCGCCGCAACGGACACTTTCCGGCAGTTTTTCCAGCTTTTTCCGCCGGCGGCAGGACAAAAAATACGCTTTACGCACCTTTTCCTTTGTGTTATAATAAAGTATTATCAGTAAACTCCGGGATTTTGCCCAAAGAGAGGAGGCGAGTGCATCGTGAAATTCCAGCAGTGGAACGTGGCCGGCGTGCCGGAGCAGACGGTCCGGCGTCTGATGGACGCGGGGTATCCCTATCTGGTATCCGCGGTGCTGGCCTCCCGCGGCATCGCCTCCGAGACGGAGGCGGCGGATTTCCTCCTGTGCGACCACCGCCTGACCCATTCGCCCCTGCTGATGGCCGATATGGACCGGGCTGTGGAGCGGATCAGCCGTGCCATGGCCGACGCCGAGCGGATCGCCGTGTTCGGCGACTACGACGTGGACGGCATCACCGCCACTGTCATCCTGGTGGACTATCTCCGTCAGCGGGGCGCCGACGTGGTGCACTACATCCCCCGGCGCATCGAGGACGGCTACGGACTCAGCGTGGACGCCATCGCCGCGCTGCACCAGCAGGGCGTGGGCCTGCTGGTGACCGTGGACTGCGGCATCACCGGCGTGGACGAGGTGGCCTACGCCCGCTCCCTGGGCATGGACACCGTGATCACCGATCACCACGAGTGCAAGGAGATCCTGCCCGACGCCGCCGCCGTGGTGGACCCCCACCGGCCGGATTGTCCCTATCCCTTCAAGCATCTGGCCGGCTGCGGCGTGGCGCTGAAGCTGGTGCTGGCCCTGGCCGGACCGGACAGGGAGGAGGCCGTCTTCTCCCGCTACTGCACGTTGGCCGCCATCGGCACCGTGGCCGACGTGATGCAGATGTCCGACGAGAACCGCACCATCGTCTCCCGTGGCCTGGCCTCCATCGACCACTCCGATTTCATCGGCCTCCACGCCCTGCTCCAGGAGGCGGGTCTGGCCGGCAGGGCCATCTCCTCCGTGCAGATCGGCTTCGTGCTGGCGCCCCGGATCAACGCCGCCGGGCGCATGGGCGCGGCCAACATGGCCGCCGAGCTGCTGCTGTGTGACGACGAGGCCAAGGCCGAGGAGCTGGCCCGGGAGCTGTGCGCTCTGAACCGGGAGCGGCAGAGCGTGGAGCAGCACATCTATTCCCAGGCGCTGGAGATGATCGACGCGCTGCCGGAGGACGAGCGCAGCGCGCTGGTCCTGGCCTCCGACACCTGGCACCAGGGCGTGGTGGGCATCGTGGCCTCCCGCCTCAGCGAAAAATTCTCCTGCCCCAGCTTTATGATCCATCTCAACGGCACCACCGGCAAGGGCTCCTGCCGCAGCTGGGGCGGCTTCAATCTCTTTGCCGCGCTGGAGGCCTGTTCCGACCTCCTGCTGGGCTTCGGCGGACACGAGCTGGCCGCCGGCTTCACCATCGAGGCGGAGAACATCCCCGCCTTCCGCAAGCGCATCAATCAGTACGCCCGGGATTTCCGGGGCGGCGAGGCGCCCGTGTCCAGTCTGGACGTGGACGTGGTCATCGCCCATCCGGGCCGGATCACCCTGGAGGAGGTGGAGGCGCTGGACGCCCTGGAGCCCTACGGCTCCGGCAACGTGCGGCCCGTGTTCTGCCTCACCGGGGCCACCCTGGAGCGGGCCCAGAACGTGGGCCAGAACCGGCATCTGAAGCTGCGGCTGGGCAAGGGCAGCGCCCAGCTGGACGGCATCTTCTTCTCCGCCACCGCCGAAAGCTGCGGCTGCGAGACCGGCAGCCGGGTGGACGCCGCCTTCTATCTCCAGATCAACGAATTCCGGGGCAGCCGCTCCGTGCAGCTCCAACTGGTGGACATCCGGCCCTCCCTGGCCCCCAGCGGCAGGGAGGAGGAATCCCTCCAGCTGCTGGGGCGGTGTCTGGCCGGGGAGGAGCTGCTGCCGAAGGAGGCCATGCGGCTGATCCCCAGCCGGGAGCAGTTCGTCCGCATCTGGCGGACGCTGGAAAAAACCGTGCCGCCGGACGGCCTGACGGCAGATTATCTGCCGCTGCTGCGGACTCTGGCCGCCGCCACGGGCGGCGCCGATCCCTTCCTGCGGAGCGCCTTCTGCCTGGAGATCTTCGCCGAGCGGGGGCTGCTGGTCAGCAGCCGCCCGGGCGACCGGATCGAGCTGCAGCTGGCCGGCGAGGGGAAAAAGGTCGACCTGGAGCAGTCGACGTATCTGCAAAGGCTCCGTGACATTCTGGAAACACCGCACAGAGGAGGTGGGCTCGCATGACGTTGCAGGAACAGTATCAGCATCTGGAGGACACCATCCGGGCCTATAACCCGGGCGCCAATTTCGAACAGATCCGCGCCGCCTTCGACTTTGCCGAGGCCGCCCACGCCGGGCAGCTCCGGAAGGACGGCTCCCCCTTCGTGACCCATCCGCTGGCCGTGGCCCAGATCCTGGCCGAGGAGCTGCATCTGGACAGCGAGTCCATCTCCGCCGCCCTGCTCCACGACACCATCGAGGACACCGCCGCCACTCACGAGGATATCGCCCGCCAGTTCTCGCCCACCATCGCCGATCTGGTGGAGGGCGTCAGCAAGCTGACCCGCGTCCACTATACCTCCAAGGCCGAGGAGCAGATGGAGAACCTGCGCAAGATGCTCATGGCCATGGCCAAGGACATCCGGGTGATCCTCATCAAGATCTCCGACCGGCTCCACAACATGCGCACCATGGAGTATCAGACGCCGGAGAAGCAGAAGCAGAAGTCCTACGAGACCATGGAGATCTACGCCCCCATCGCCCACCGGCTGGGCATGCAGAAGATGAAGTGGGAGCTGGAGGATCTGAGCCTGAAGTATCTGGATCCCGTGGGCTACCGGGAGATCACCGAGGCGCTGGAGGCCAAGGCCGCCGAGTACGAGGGCTTCATGGCCGCCATCCAGGACCAGATCTCCGGCCGGCTGACCGACGCCGGCATCGACGGCGTGGTCTACGGACGGCTGAAGCACCCCTACAGCATCTACCGCAAGATGTATACCCAGAACAAGAGCCTGACCGACGTGTTCGATCTGATCGCCTTCCGGGTGATCGTGGACACGCTGGCGGACTGCTACAACGTGCTGGGCATCATCCACGACCTGTACCACCCCATCCTGGGCCGGTTCAAGGACTATATCGGCACCCCCAAGCCCAATATGTACCAGAGCCTGCACACCACGGTGGTGGGCCAGAACGGCATCCCCTTTGAGGTGCAGATCCGCACCAGGGAGATGCACGAGGTGGCCGAATACGGCATCGCCGCCCACTGGAAGTACAAGCAGAACGGCCAGGGCGCCGGCGACGAGAAGAACTACGAGTGGGTCCGCCGCCTGCTGGAGAACCAGGAGGGGGCCGACGCCGAGGATTTCATCCACTCCCTGAAGGTGGATATGTTTGCCGACGAGGTGTTCGTGTTCACCCCCATGGGCGACGTGATCAATCTGCCCGCCGGCGCCACGCCCATCGATTTCGCCTATACCATCCACTCCGCCGTGGGCAACCACATGGTGGCCGCCAAGGTCAACGGACGGATCGTCCAGTTCGACTACAAGCTGCAAAACGGCGACGTGGTGGAGGTGGAGACCTCCAAGTCCGCCCACGGGCCCAGCCGGGACTGGATCAAGATCGCCCAGTCCAGCAACGCCCGCAGCAAGATCCGCCAGTGGTTCAAGAAGGAGCGCCGGGAGGAGAACATCATCAACGGCAAGGCCTCCTTCGACGCGGAGATCCGCCGCTGCGGCATCACCGTCAAGGAGCTGACCAACGAGGAGAATCTGCCGCTGGTGCTGAAAAAGCTGAGCTACAACTGTCTGGACGATATGTACGCCGCCATCGGCTACGGCGGCGTCACCGCCCTGAAGCTGGTGGGCCGGCTGCGGGAGGAGATCAACCACGTCCTCCAGCAGCACCAGAACGCCCCGGCCCAGCCGGAGCAGACCGAACAGGCCAAGCCCTCCGCCCAGCCCCGCCGGGTACACGGCGAGCAGGGCATCATCGTGGAGGGGCTGGACAACTGCCTGGTGAAGTTCGCCAAGTGCTGCACCCCCGTCCCCGGCGACGAGGTGGTGGGCTTCATCACCCGGGGCTACGGCGTGTCCGTCCACCGGGCGGACTGCCCCAACGCCGCGCCGGAGCGCCGCCGCAGCGAGGAGGACGGCCGCTGGATCAAGGTCAGCTGGGCCGAGAAGACCAATCCCTCCTATCAGACCACGCTGGAGGTGCTGGCCAAGGACCGCCCCGAGCTGATGGTGGATATCTCCACCGTCATCTCCTCCACCAAGACCCAGTTCCGGGGGCTCAACGCCCGCATCACCGCCGAGGGCGCCGTCCTGGTGACCATGGACGTGAGCGTGGCCGACACGGAGCAGCTGCAGGCTGTCGTGCGGCGGCTGACACAGATCTCCGGCGTGATGCAGGTCAACCGTCCGGCGGGATAAGAGCAGTCGCTGTAAAAACGCTTCGCTGGTTTTTCCAGCGAGGAGATTGCGGCTCACTCCGCGCACTCGCTGCGCTCGCACACTGCGTGAGCCGAGAAGTATTTTTTCTGACGCGCATGTCGTCAGAAAAAATGATTGAATGTCTTTCGCCGCTGCGGCGGCGAAATGCTACTTTACAACAACAAAGGAGAACCCCTATGCGAGCTGTATTGACCCGGGTGAGCCGGGCCTCCGTCACCATTGACGGCGAGGTGGCCGGCAAGATCGGCACCGGCTTTCTCATTCTGCTGGGCGTGGGCCAGGACGACACCGAGGCCCAGTGCGTCAAGCTGGCCGACAAGCTGACCAGTCTGCGGATCTTTGACGACGAGAACGACAAGATGAACCTCTCCCTCACCGACGTTGGCGGCGAGATCCTGGTGATCTCCCAGTTCACCCTCTACGGCAACTGCCGCAAGGGCCGCCGCCCCGAATATCTGGCCGCCGCCCGGCCCGAGGTGGCCATCCCCCTCTACGAGAAGTTCGTGGAGCTGTGCCGGACCAAGGGCTTCCACGTGGAGACCGGCCGCTTCGGCGCCGACATGCAGGTGGAGTCCCTCAACAACGGGCCGGTGACCCTGGTGGTGGACACGGACAATTTATAAGGGGGCCGCTATGAAGATCTATACCATGCAGGTGGGTCCCATCATGACCAACTGCTATCTCCTGTGCGACGAGGAGGCGGGCCTGTGCGCCCTCATCGACCCCGGTGACAACGCCGGTCGGCTGGAGGAGATGATCGCCTCCTCCGGCTGCGCCCTCCGATATATCCTGCTGACCCACGGCCACTTCGATCACTGCAGCGCCGTGGGGGACATTCTGGCCAGGCACCCGGACGTGCCGGTGTACATCCACCCCAGCGACGTGGTGCCTGCCGGCGTCTACAACGATCTGAAGTTTGCCCGGCTGGACGATCACAACCAGCGCTTCTACGGCGAGGGCGACACGCTGACGCTGGGCAGCATCACCATCTCCGTGCTGGCCACGCCGGGCCACTCCAGCGGCTCCGTGTGCCTGATCGCCGGGAACGTGATCTTCTCCGGCGATACCCTGTTCCGGGCCACCTGCGGCCGCACCGACTTTCCCGACGGCAGCTATGAGGATATCCTCCGCTCCCTGGCCCGCCTTGCCCGGCTGGAGGGCAGCTATCACGTCTGTCCCGGCCACGAGAGCCAGACAGAGCTGGACTACGAGCGCCGGGTCAATCCCTACATGCAGCAGGGGCTGCGCCAATTCTGATCCAACGGGCCGATGCCATCATCGGCCCGAAACTTTGACTGCGATGATTTGAGGAAACACGCCCATGAAACTGTTTTTTCACGGACACGACGAGCGCTACGCCGTGGAGCAGAGCCTGCTGGCCTTCTTCCCGGAGGAGCGGCCCGTCTACGACCCGGACGCCGCCGAGGACAGCGCCGCCGTGGTGAACCTGTCCGCCGCCCCTGTCTACACCACCGCCACCACGACCATCGCCTGCGGCGGCAGGACCGCCCGGGGCGTCTCCCGGGTGGCCATCCCCGCCGGCCTCGACCCCTACGAGGCGGAGCGGCGGCGGCAGAAGGCCGTCAAGCTGAGCTTCTTCAAGGCCGCCCGGGCCATCACCGGCGCGACCCCCTCCTGGGGCGCCCTCACCGGCATCCGGCCCGGCAAGCTGGCGGAGCGGTTTTTGCTGGAGGGCAACTCCCCCCGGCAGGTGGACCGGATCCTGGAGAAAACCTATTTCGTCGCTCCCGAGCGGCGGCGGCTGGCCATCGAGACGGCGCAGGCCGGCCTGCGGGCCAAGGCCGACCTCCGGCCGGAGGACATCTCCCTCTACGTGGGCATCCCGTTCTGTCCCACCCGGTGCGCCTACTGCTCCTTCGTGTCCCAGTCGGTGGAGAAATCCCTGCCCATGATCGAGCCGTATCTGGACGTGCTGATGCGGGAGATCACCGACGCGGCGGAGATGGTGCGGGAGACGGGCCTGCGCATCAAGTCCTTCTACATGGGCGGCGGCACCCCCACCACGTTGTCGGCAGCGCAGATGGACCGGCTGCTGACCCATCTGAACCGCTCCTTCGACCTGAGCGGCTGCGTGGAGTACTGCATCGAGGCCGGCCGGCCCGACACCATCACGCGGGACAAGCTCCAGGTGCTGTTGGATCACGGCGCCGACCGGATCAGCGTGAACCCCCAGTCGTTGGACGACCGGGTTTTAGCCGCCATCGGACGGCGCCACACCGCCCGGGACATCCAGGAGGCCATGGATCTGGCCACCTCCATGGGCTTCCCCCACGTGAACATGGACCTGATCGCCGGATTGCCGGAGGACACGCCGGACGGCTTCCGCCGGACGCTGGACACCTGCCTCACCTACGGCGCCGACAACATCACCGTCCACACCCTGGCCCTCAAAAAGGGCAGCCGCATCCTGCTGGAGGGGCTGGCCATCCCCAGCGCCGAGGCCGTGGGGGAAATGCTGGACTACGCCAACCCCACCCTCCGCGCCCACGGCTTCGTGCCCTACTATCTCTACCGGCAGAAATATATGTCCGGCAGCTTCGAGAACGTGGGCTGGTGCATACCGGGGGCCGAGGGCCTATATAATATCTACATCATGGAGGAGCTCCACAGCATCCTCTCCCTGGGCGCCGGCGGCTCCACCAAGATGGTGGACCCCGGGGGCAACCGGATCACCCGGGTGTTCCACGCCAAGTATCCCAACGAGTACATCACCCGCCCGGAAAAGCTGCGGGAAAATCTGGAAGCGTTTCGGCAGTTCCATGAGGAGCTGCTGAAATAGTCCCATCAAGGAGGCGCACATGGCCAACCCACGACGGCAGAGCTTTTTGAGCGGTGCCATGATCCTGACGGCCACCATCGTCGTCACCAAGTTCATCGGCGCGCTGTACAAGATCCCCCTGGGGAACCTGCTGGACAGCGAGGGCATGGCCCATTTCTACGCCGCCTACAACATCTACCGCCTGCTGCTGACCCTGTCCACCGCCGGACTGCCTCTGGCCATGAGCCGGATGGTGTCCGAGGCGGAGGCTCTGGGCCGGGAGAACCAGAAGCACCGGATCTTCCACGTGGCGCTGGGCCTGTTCCTGGTCATGGGCGCCGTGTCCGGCGCCGGCATGTTCCTGCTGTCGGCGCCCTTGAGCCGCCTGCTCCACGATACCCTGGCCCAGACGTCCGTCCGGGTCCTGGCCCCCGCCGTGTTCTTCGTGTGTCTCATGTCCGCCATCCGGGGCTATACCCAGGGCCAGGGCAACATGAAGCCTACCGCCGCCAGCGAGATCATCGAATCCCTCAGCAAGGCCGTCATCGGCTACGGTCTGGCCTGGTGGCTGCTGAGCCGGGGTCTGCCCCGGCATATCGCCGCGGCAGGCGCCATCGGCGGCGTCACCGCCGCCACGGCCCTGGCGCTCATCGCCCTGCTGCTGTATCTGGCCGGCCGGAAGGGCCGCCGACCCTCCCGCGACGTGCCGGAGGACCGCCGGATCATCCTCCGCCGCCTGCTGCGCATCGGCATCCCCATCACCGCCGGCTCCTGCGGCATGAGCCTCATCACGGTGCTGGACACCTCCCTGGTGCTGGGCACCCTGCAGCGGAGCCTGGGCTATTCCCAGGCCGAGGCCACCGCCCTCTACGGGCAGTATACCTACGGCCTCAACCTCTTCACCCTGCCGCCGGCCCTCATCGCGCCGGTGACCATCAGCCTGATCCCCGCCGTCAGCGCCGCCCGGGCCCGGCTGGACGGCGCCTCCGCCCGGCGCAACATGGACGCCGCCTTCCGCTTCGCCGCCCTGCTGGCCCTGCCCCTGGGGGCGGGGCTGTGCGTGCTGTCCCGGCCGCTGCTGGATCTGCTGTACCCCGATATCCCGGAGACCGCCGCGGCCGCCGCGGGGCATCTGAGCGTGCTGGGCATCGCCAGCATCTTCGTCTGCCTCATGACCCTCTCCGGCGGCATCCTCCAGGCCTACGGCCGGGAGCGGATCCCCCTGTGGACCCTGCTGGCGGGCGGACTGGCCAAGATCATCTCCAACTACCTGCTGGTGGGGGACCCCGCCATCGGCATCCGGGGCGCCGCCTACAGCACCCTGCTGTGCTACGTGCTCATCGCCGTGCTGAACCTCATCGCCGTGGCGCGGTCGGTGCCGGAGCGGCCCGGCTATCTGGAGGTCTTTGCCAAGCCGCTGCTGTGTACGGCCGTGATGGCGGCGGGGGCGCGGTCCGCTTTTGGGCTGCTGGCCCAATGGTTTCCGGGCCGTCTGGCCGTTTTGCTGGCCATTTTGTTCGCCGCCGCGGTGTACGCCGCCCTGGTGCTGGCCATGGGGATCATCCGCCGCCAGGACCTGGCCGCCCTTCCAAATGGTGGAAAAATCGCGGACCTGCTGCACATACGATGAACTTTTCCCCTTTCCCGCGGGAAAACCCCTTGAAATAGGAGTGTAAATATGATAAATTTTGTAAGGAAAAGCCGCTATGACTACGCCGACGCCCTGGAGATCATCCGTCTGCTCCGCTCGGAGGACGGCTGTCCCTGGGACAAGGTGCAGACCCACAGGAGCATCCGCCGCGGGCTCCTGGAGGAGGCCTACGAGGCCGCCGAGGCCATCGACCTGGACGATCCCGTCCTCATGCAGGAGGAGCTGGGCGACGTGCTGATGCAGGTGATCTTCCACGCGGACATCGAGAAGGACGCGGGCCGTTTCACCATGGACGACGTGTGCGACGGCATGGTGAAGAAGCTCCTCTTCCGCCATCCCCACGTGTTCGGCACCGCCCACGAGGACAGCCCCGAGAGCGTGCTGGTGAGCTGGGATAAGCTGAAGCGGCAGGAGAAGGGCCAGGCCACCGTCACCGACACCCTCAACAGCGTGGCCCGGAGCCTGCCGGGTCTGTGGCGGGCGGAGAAGATCCAGAGCAAGGCCGCCAAGGCCGGCTTCGACTGGCCCGACGCCAAGGGCGCGCTGGACAAGCTGGAGGAGGAGACGGGCGAGCTGCGCCGGGCCGTGGAGAGCGGCGAAGGCGTGGCCGAGGAGCTGGGCGACGTGCTGTTCGCCGCCGTGAAGGTGGCCCGGTTCGCCGGGGTGGACCCGGAGGACGCCATCGCCGCCACCTGCGAAAAATTCATCCGCCGCTTCCGGGCGGTGGAGGAGGGCGCGGCCCGGCAGGGACGCAGCCCGGATCAGCTGTCCCTGGAGGAGATGACCGCCCTGTGGGACGGCGCAAAGGGTTCTTAACGCGGGTTTGTCCGCTTAGGATGCTGCCACGGAGATGTGGGCAGAATACAAATGATTGCAACTTTTTGAGGAGGAAACGTCAATGAACAAGACCGAACTGATCGCCGCTGTCGCCGAGCGTACCGGCATGTCCAAGAAGGACACCGAGGCTGTGATCGCCGCTGCCGTCAACACCATTACCGCCGCTCTGGCCGACGAGGAGAAGGTCCAGCTGGTGGGCTTCGGCTCCTTCGAGGTGAAGAAGAGAGCCGAGCGCACGGGTCTGAATCCCCGCACCAAGGAGCCCGTTCAGATCGCCGCTACCAAGGTCCCCGTCTTCAAGGCCGGCAAGGCTCTGAAGGACGCCGTGGCAAAATAAGCGCATATAGAAAAACAGCGGCGCCGGCGCGTCTTCTCGCGCCGGCGCCTTTTTTCGGAGGATCATCACCATGCGACTGGATAAATATCTGAAGGTGTCCCGCCTCATCAAGCGGCGCACCGTGGCCAACGAGGCCTGTGACAACGAGCGCGTGTCCGTCAACGGGCGCATCCAGCGGGCCTCCTACGACGTGAAGGTGGGCGACCGGATCTCCATCCGCTTCGGCCAGCGGACGCTGGCGGTGGAGGTGCTGAGCGTCCAGGACAACGTGGGCAAGGCCGACGCCGCCGCCATGTACCGGGAGATCGAGGCAACCGACAGCTTGTCATAAAAATACCGCTCCTCTCATACAGTTTCTATGAAACCACACATGAGAGGAGCTATTTTTTATGGCATACGAGGTCAGCAATCTGTCGCCCATGAGCCACCGGCTGCAGATGGAGGGCCGGGAACGGCTGACGGTGTCCGGGGTGGAGGACGTGGTGCGCTTCGACGAGGGCTGCATCGTCATGACCACCTGCGTGGGCAGCATGGTCATCACCGGCACGGACCTCCACATCGGCAAGCTGTCCCTGGACGGGGGCGAGCTCCACGTGGACGGCCACATCGACTCCATCACCTACGAGGAGAGCCGGGCCGAGCGGGGCTCCCTGCTGCAGCGTCTGTTCGGCTGAGCCTATGGAAAACCACGTGCTCCAGCAGCTGGAGCTGCTGGCTCTGTCGGCGCTGCTGGGCGCCTCCGGCGCCGTGTTCTACGACATGCTCCGGGCCATCCGCCTGCGCCGGCGGCGGGACCGCTCTCTCACCCACCTGCTGGACGGGGTGTACGTGGCCCTGGCCCTGCTGGTGCTGGGCGTGTTTGCCCTGCGGCTGGGGGGCGGTGAGCTGCGGCTCTACATGATGCTGGGCACGCTGCTGGGCGCCGTGCTCTATTTCCTGCTGCCGGCGGCGCTGCTGCGGCCCCTTTGGGACTTCTGGGTGGACGCGGCGGCGGAGGCCCTGCGCCTTTTGTGGCTGCCGGTGGACTTTTGCCTCGGCATTTTGAAAAAATTATGTCAAACGGCAAAAAAAGACTTCCTTTTTCTCCGCAAGTACGCTAGAATAAATAAATATAGGTGGGAGTTTGTCCTGCTGCACAGGCATACAGGCGGCAAAGGAGGTAAGAAGCACCGTGAAAAAAGCAAAAAAGAGTAAGTCTCGCCCCAACTTTGTCACTACGCTGGTGTTGGTGGTGCTGCTGGCCGTGATGGCCATCGAGCTGGGACAGGTATACGGCAAGCTGCATACCGCCAAGAAGGAGCAGGCCAGCGTCGCCGCCCAGGTCCAGCAGCTCCAGCAGCAGAACGACGCGCTGGCATCCGACCTGTCCAAGGCCGGGGACGAGGAGTTCATGAAGGAGCTGGCCCGGACCCAGCTGGGACTGGCCGAGAGCGGCGAGCGCATCTTCTACGACGTCAACGACTGACGGATCACCCCCCCCCCACGAAACCAAAAGGGAGATTGGCACACAGAGATGGAATTGGCAGTTGGGACCATCGTCACCGGCAAGGTGACCAGCATTACCAAATTCGGCGCGTTCGTGGCCCTGCCGGGCGGCAAGTCCGGCCTGGTGCATATTTCCGAGGTGTCCAACACCTTCGTCAGCGACGTGCACGATTTTCTGACCGAGGGCCAGGAGACGCCGGTGAAGATCCTGTCCGTGACGCCGGAGGGGAAGATCAACCTCTCCGTCAAGCAGACCCAGGCCGCGCCCGCGCGCCCCGCCCGTCCGCCCAGGCCCCAGCGCGCCCCGATCCAGGCGGCTGCCGCGCCCCAGCAGGCGCCCCTGCCGCCGGCGGAGCCCTCCTTCGAGGACAAGCTGAAGAAGTTTCTGTCCGTGTCCGACTCCAAGCAGTCCGAGGTCAGCCGCCACATGGCGGGGAAGCGGGGCGGCAGGAGGAGAAAATAATCCCCCCGCTTGCATATTTTCCTATTTCCGATTACAATAACAGGTGACCCGGCATTCGCCGGATCACCTGTTTTTTCGAGGAGGACACATTTATGGAAAAGATCGCGCTGGTTAGCGGCTCGTCCCGGGGGATCGGCCGGGCCGTGGCCGCCCGGTTGGGGCGCAGCGGCTGGGCCGTGTGCATCAACTACCGGGTGCGGCAGGACTGTGCCGAGAGTCTGGCGGCGGAGCTGCGCGCCGAGGGCTGCCGCTGCATGGTGGTGCAGGCGGACGTGTCCGACCGGGAGCAGGTGAACGCCATGGTGCGCCAAATCGAGGAGACCTTCGGCCCCGTATCCCTGCTGGTGAACAACGCCGGCGTGGCGGGTCAGGCCCTGTTCCAGGACATCACCGACGAGCTGTGGCACCGGTACTTCTCCGTCAACGTGGACGGCGCCTTCCACACCATCCAGGCCGTGCTGCCCCACATGCTCCATGAGCACGAGGGCTGCATCGTCAACGTCTCCTCCATCTGGGGCCAGCGGGGCGCCAGCTGCGAGGTGACCTACTCCGCCACCAAGGCGGCGCTCATCGGCCTGACCCGGTCGTTGGCGGCGGAGCTGGCCCCTACCCACATCCGGGTCAACTGCGTGGCCCCCGGCGTCATCCGCACCGATATGCTGGACGCCCTGCCCCCTGAGGTCCTGCCCCAGCTGGCACAGGAGACCCCCATGGGCCGTCTGGGCACCCCCGAGGACGTCGCCTCCGCCGTGGCCTTCCTGGCCTCGGAGCAGGCGGACTTCGTCACGGGACAGGTCCTCACCGTGGACGGGGGATTCATCCTGTAGTCAACGAAGTGGCAGAGCCACTTCGTTGAGGGGGTATGCAGCCCACTCCGCGCACTCGCGTGAGACGCTCGCACACTGCGTGGTCTGAGAAGTGTGTTTTGCCACGTACACGCCGCGGCAAAACACGACTATATTCCTTCGCTCACTGCGGTGAGCGAACTCTGCGAGGCTTTTGGCATAAAAAACGGCTCTCTGCGAAGGCAGAGAGCCGTTCTTCTGTTTATTCCCTCTCGTCCAGAGCGCGGCTGAGCGTGTCGTCCAGGCGGATGGCGCCGTAGAGGTTCTTGGCGCTGCAGCCGGCCCGTCCGCCGCCGGCGCAGGCGCAGGCACAGGCGCAGGCGCAGCTGCTGGCGCAGGCACAGTGGCTGCCGCCGCCGAAGCCGCTGCCGCCGAAACCGCCGCCGCCGTGCTTGCCGCCGCCGAAGCCGCTGCTGTGGTGGACGGGGGGCTTGGGCTTGTGGGGCGTGCCCACGCTGCCGGGCCTGGGCTTGCCGTTGGGCCCGGCGGGATACCACAGGTGGTTCACGTACACGTAGTGGGTGCCGAAGCCGCCGGCATAGTGGTCGCGGCTGAGCGCCACGATGAACACGATCACCATCACCACCACAAAGACCATCACCATCATGGCGAAGATCTCGCTGCTGTCGTCATAGTGGTCAGCGCCGCCCCAGTCGTCCCAGTCATCGCCGGGCAGGTTCTCGCTGCTCCCCTCCCAGCTCAGCTCCGTGGGCCAGTTGGGGTAGGAGGCCTGGATATGCACCCGGGAGCCGTAGGGCAGGTCGGCGCCCACCAGGACGCCGCTCTCCACCGTCCAGAGGGATCCGTCGTCAGCTTCCCAGGCGGCGCTGCCGCCCACGCCCGCCGGGTCCTGCCAGGTGAGGGTCATGTGGTCCACCAAGGCGTCGTCAAACCAGCCGGGGGTATAGTCGTAGTTGACGGAACCGTCCTCCCCAATTGTATACATGTACTCCTGAACCCAGGAGTAGGCAAAATGGAGAGTTTCTCCCGCTTTGTACGCCTTTGTCATGTAGACGTACATAAATCTGTTGTCGAAATCCAGCCGCTCGATGTTGTCGGTGAGGGCCTTCTCCTCCCGGATGGAGCCATTGGGTATACCAACAGGCAAATAATTCTCGCCACCGTATGGCAATTCTTTTAGAAGCAACCAATCGAAGGTCGCCGTAATGTTCAAGCTGCCGTCGTCCACGTTAGGTTGGACCGTAATATCGTAATTGACAATCTGGTCATAGCCCTTATCGGCGTAGGCGGTGCGGACGGTGGCCGGCAGGAGCAGCAGGCACACCAGGAGCGCCGTCAGCAGGACGGAAATTCTCTTCTTCACGTCAGCACCCTCCCTTGTTGCCCCGGCGGAGCTGGCAGATATGCTCCATCTTGGCGCTCTCAGTCCGGATCTGGCGGCACTGGTCGCTGTTCCAGATGGCGTCCCAGTCGTCGGTGAGGACATTGCCCAGGGTGACGCCGCCCAGCCAGCTCTGGCAGGGCACCACGGTGCCGTCCGGCGCCACCGCCATGTTGGAAAGGCAGGCGCCGCAGCTGGGGATCAGCGTGAGGCCCATGCCCCGCAGCGTGGCCTCGTCCAGCCAGCCGGGGGAGGTGAAGTCCAGCTCCATGCCCAGCTCGTAGGCCTTCTTGGACGCCCGGCCCAGCACCTCCGTCAGCTCCTCGGCTGTCAGGGCCGTGGCGCGGCTCTCGGCCCCCTCGGCGGCGCCGGAGGGGATCAGGCCGGAGCAGGTGGCGTAGCGCACGCCCAGAGAGCTGGCAAAGGCCAGCGTGTCGGCATAGTCGGTGTTCAGGGAGCACAGGGGGGTGTTGACGGACACCATCAGACCCGCCGCCACGGCGTTGCGGATGCCCTCCACCGTCCGGTCAAAGCCGTCCGTGCCCACCAATGCGTTGTGGGTGGCGGCGCCGGCGGCGTACAGCGTCACCTGGACGCTGTCCAGACTGGCGGCGTACAGGCCGCGGCACAGCTCCGGCGTCAGCAGCAGACCGTTGGTATTCAGCCGGGTGACGAACCACTGGGCCTCCTCCACCAGCTCCACCAGATCGCTCCGCAGGGTGGGCTCGCCGCCGGTGAAGGTCACCTGGGGCACGTTGGCCTGACGCAGACGCTTCAGCACCTCCTTCCACTGCTCCGTGGTCAGCTCGGCGGTCTCGCCCACGGGCTGGCCGGCGGCGTAGCAGTGGAGGCACTTCTGGTTGCAGTGCCAGGCGCCGTTTTTCGTCATGGCGCTGACCATCAGATCCATCCGGTGGGGCGCCGTCATCTCGGAGGCGTATTCCCCCAGACTCAGTGCCGCCACCTCCGCCGCCGGCTCGCCGCCCCGGGCGATGGACACCAGGGAGTTCAGCATCAGCTGAAGATCGTCGGCCAGCCGGGCCCGCTTCGTGCCGGGGTAGGTGCGGCGGGTGGCGGACACGGCCCGGCTCATCATGGCCTGCCAGTCCTCCTGTCCGATCTCGCGGCCGGAGTAGGGCTGGAGCTCGTCCATAAAGTTGGCCAGCAGGACGGCCCAGCTGAGATTCAGAGGCACCAGCCGGGCGCCGTTGATCAGCAGCAGGAAGGGGGAGGCCGGGTCCTCGGACCCGGGCGGGATCATGTGCAGGCGAACCACGCCGGGACCCTTGGGGTCCAGGGTGATGTGGCGCACGTAGTCCAGATGTTTGCGCCGGTAGCGGCGCTCCAGAAACGTCATATTCTTCATGGGTGCCCTCCTTTTTCGGTGGGATTGGCTCGGTTTTTTATCAGTATACCATATTTGCCCGAAACCGCAAGAACAAAACCGGGGCATAAAAAGGAGCCGCCCTGCGTCACAGAGCGGCCCAAGCGGGTGGGATATTGGAAAGCTTCCGAACATAGGATACCTCCCGGGGGCGGGTCTTGTAAATAGGAGGTTTTGTCGCATTCCCACTACTTTTGCCGAATGGCGCAGCTTGGACCGCTCCTGCCGAAATTTTGTCAGAATGCACAAATCGTAAGGCCCCCCTTTTCTTTTGCATGGTAGTGTGTTATAATCTCCACAAGGAAAAGGGGAACGCCCTCCCCGACCCTTGTCTTGACCGTACCGGACAAACGAAAGGAGCCAACACCATGAAGTTCACATTTACCTGCAAGAAGATCAGCCTCAACGATTCCGTTCGGGAGTACGCGGAGAAGAAGATCAGCAAGCTGGATCGCTTCTTCGCCCAGGAGGCGGACGCATTTGTGACCTTCGCCGTGGAGAAGAAAAACCGCTGTGTGGTGGAGCTGACCATCCGCGCGGCCAACGGAACGCTGTTCCGCGCCCAGACGGAGGATCCCGACGGCGATATGCGGGGCGCCATTGACGCCGCCGTCAGCTTTATCGACCGCCGCATCCGCAAGAACAAGACCCGTCTGGCCAAGAATCTGCGGGCTGAGGCACTGACTCCCACCGTTCCCGCCGAGTTCGACGTGGCGGAGGACGTGGAGTTCAACGTGGTGCGTACCAAGAACTTCGTCGTGGAGCCCATGTCCATCGACGAGGCCATCTTGCAGATGAACCTGCTGGATCACAATTTCTACGTCTTCCGCAACAGGGATACGGAGAAGATCTGCGTGGTCTACCAGCGCAACAACGGCGGCTACGGCCTGATCGTTGCCGAGTAAATATCGCCATACTTCAGGGGGCCGGGTCACCGGCCCCCTTTTTGGACCCCAGACGTTCCAAGCGCAAAGAGCCATCGATGCGCATGGGGAGATTGTGAAGAGGGGATGGGAGTCCCCTCTTCACGTGAGATCAACGCAAATTCAGAAATTTGTTTCTGAATTTGCCCCCTGTGTCGGCAACTGTGCCGACACAGGGGGCCGGGTCACCGGCCCCCTTTTTCACCCTCCGGGAAAGAAAGGAGTTTTTCCCTATGACCGCGAAAACCGTTCTCTATCGGGCACAGCAGGCCGCCGTGGGACTGGGCGGGCATTTTTTGCGCTGGCCGAAGCCCGTCTGCGTCACCGGACCGGGGAGCCTTGCCCGCCTGCCGGACCTCCTCCGCGAGGCCGGGGCGAAGAAGCCCCTGATCGTGGCCAGCCGCCGCCAATGCGCCGACCCCGCCTTTGCCGCCATGGCGGCGGGGCTGGCGGACTACGCGCTCTTCTCGGACGTCCCCGCCGATCCGCCGGTTATGACGGTGGAGGCCATCGCCGCCCTCTACCGCCGGGAGGGGTGCGACAGCTTCGCCGCCATCGGCGGCGGGTCCCCCATGGACGCCGCCAAGGCCGCCGCGGCCCGGATCGCCCGGCCGGACAAAACCCTGGCCCAGATGGGCGGGCTCATGAAGGTGGGGCGGGCCATCCCGCCCTTCGTCGCCGTGCCCACCACCGCCGGCACCGGCTCGGAGACCACCATGGCCGCCGTGGTCACCGGCCCGGACCACCGCAAGTACGCCCTGGGCGACCTCCATCTCATCCCCCGGTACGCCATCCTGGACCCCACCCTCACCGTCTCCCTGCCGCCGGATATCACCGCCCAGACCGGCATGGACGCCCTGACCCACGCCGTGGAGGCCTATTGCAGCCGCTTTTACAACACCAACCAGACCCGCCGTCTGGCGGAGACGGCGGTGGCGGACATCTTCCGCTGGCTGCCCGCGGCCTGCGAAAACGGGGAAGACCTGACCGCCCGGGAGAAGCTGCTGATCGCCTCCTTTCGGGCCGGGTGCGCCTTTACCCGGGCCGGGGTGGGCAACGTCCACGCCATCGCCCACACGCTGGGCGGCCTCTACGGCGTGGGGCACGGTCTGGCCAACGCGGTGCTGCTGCCGGTGATCCTCCGGGACTACGGCTCGACCGTGGCGCCTCAGCTGGGCCGTCTGGCGGAGGCGGCGGGCATCGCCGGCGGGGCGGACGGCTTCGTGGACGCCATCTTCGCCATGAACGAAAAACTGGGCATTCCCCGGGGCTTTTCCTGCATCCGGACCGAGGACATCCCCCGGATGACCGCCTGGGCCGACGCCGAGGCCAACCCCGGTTATCCCGTGCCGGTGATCTACGACCGGGAACATTTTGCCGAGATCATTCACCGGATCCGGCTGGAATAATCCGCGATTTCGGGACATTTGTCCGCCGCAAAAGAACATCGGGGGTGCTCTGCACCCCTGTTTTTTATGGTAACGGGCAAATTATGGGAAGTTTTCCGGCGGTTTTTCCGTTGACATAACGGTTGTGGAAAATTTGGTGGAAAGTGTGAAAAACTTTGTGGTTACAGGGTTTGTAAGGCGGTTGCAACCTTTGTTATTTTTTGCGGTAACCGGGAATTATTTTTTGCCTTTGCACCCTTTTTGTCAATCGTCGGCGCACCGCGGCAGATGGGCACTTGCCAGATCCCAAAAAATAATATAGAATATGTATTTGGTGAAATGGCCGCCTTGGGCCGTCTCACCACCCGGGAAACAATTTGCGCGATTTCACCGGCGGAGCGCCGGGCGAAAGGAATACGAACATCATATGGCAAAGAAACACGTATACGACAACGAGAGCATCTCCAGTCTGAAGGGCGCGGACCGGGTGCGCAAGCGCCCCGGCGTCATCTTCGGCTCCGACGGACTGGAGGGCTGCGAGCACGCGGTCTTCGAGATCCTCTCCAACGCCATCGACGAGGCCCGCACCGGCCACGGACGGCTCATCACCGTGACCCGGTTTCTGGACAAGTCCATCCAGGTGGAGGACCAGGGCCGGGGCTGCCCCGTGGACTGGAACGAGAAGGAGGGGCGCTACAACTGGGAGCTGGTGTTCTGCGAGCTGTACGCCGGCGGCAAGTACGACAACGAGAGCAGCGAGAACTACGAGTTCTCCCTGGGCCTCAACGGTCTGGGCTCCTGCGCCACCCAGTACGCCTCCCGCTACATGGACGTCACCGTCTGGCGGGAGGCCACCGAGTACCGCCTCCACTTCGAGCGGGGCGAGATCGTGGGCCAGCTGGAAAAGACGCCCCTGACCACCAACAAGAAGCGCACCGGCACCACCATCCGCTGGCTGCCGGATCTGGAGGTGTTCACCGACATCGCCATTCCGGTGGACTACTACCGGGACGTGATGCGCCGCCAGGCCGTGGTCAACGCCGGCGTCACCTTCCGGCTGCGCAACGAGACCGCCGCCGGCAAGTTCGAGACCGAGGATTTCCTCTATGAGAACGGCATCCGGGACTACATCGCCGAGCTGGCGGGGGAGGACGCCCTCACCGAGCCGGTGTGCTGGGAGACGGAGCGCCGGGGCCGGGACCGGGCGGACAAGCCGGAATACAAGGTCCGGCTCAGCGTGGCCTGCTGCTTTTCCAACCGGGTGGCGGTGTGCGAGCACTACCACAACTCCAGCTTTCTCGAGCACGGCGGCTCCCCGGAGAAGGCCACGCGCCTTGCCTTCGTGGCCGCCATCGACAAGTACCTGCGGGAGAACAACAAGTATCTCAAATCCGAGGCCAAGATCACCTTCGCCGACGTGCAGGACTGCCTGGTGCTGGTGAGCAACAACTTCTCCACCCAGACCAGCTACGAAAACCAGACCAAGAAGGCCATCACCAACAAGTTCGTCCAGGACGCCATGTCGGAGTTCCTCCGCAGCCAGCTGGAGGTCTACTTCATCGAGAACCACGAGGCGGCGGAGAAGATCGCCGCCCAGGTGCTGGTGAACAAGCGCAGCCGGGAGACCGCCGAGCGCACCCGCATCAACCAGAAGAAGAAGCTCACCGAGAAGATCGACATCGCCAACCGGGTGCAGAAGTTCGTGGACTGCCGCACCAAGGACGTGGAGCGGCGGGAGATCTACATCGTGGAGGGCGACAGCGCCCTGGGCGCCTGCAAGCAGAGCCGGGACGCCGAGTTCCAGGGGCTCATGCCCGTCCGGGGCAAGATCCTCAACTGCCTGAAGGCCGACTATCCCCGGATCTTCAAGAGCGAGATCATCACCGACCTCATGAAGGTGCTGGGCTGCGGCGTGGAGGTCCAGAGCAAGGCCGTCAAGGACCTGAACCAGTTCAACTTGGGCAATCTCCGCTGGAGCAAGGTGGTCATCTGCACCGATGGCGACGTGGACGGCTTCCAGATCCGGACGCTGATCCTCACCATGCTCTACCGCCTGTGCCCCACCCTGATCCGGGAGGGATACGTCTACATCGCCGAGACGCCCCTCTTCGAGATCACCTGGAAGGACAAGACCTGGTTCGCCTACTCCGAGAAGGAGAAGGCCGACATCCTCCAGGAGCTGGAGGGGAAGAAGGTCACCGTCCAGCGCAGCAAGGGACTGGGCGAGAACGACCCGGAGATGATGTGGCTGACCACCATGAACCCGGCCACCCGCCGGCTCATCAAGGTCCTGCCCGACGAGGCGGAGGAGACCGCACGGGTCTTCGACCTGCTGCTGGGGGACAACCTGGCCGGGCGTAAGGACTATATCGCCGAAAACGGGTATAAGTATATGGACATGATCGACGTGAGCTGAGGGCGGTTTCGCGCCCCCCGTGCGCGGGGACGTGTCTCCGACGGGTGACTTTCTCCATCAGCGGAGAAAGTAGGCAAAGACGCCGCTTGAAACCCATGGTTTCAAGACTTCCTTTGCGCGAGGTATGACTTTCCTTGTTGAAACCTATTACCGCGCGATCGCGGAGTACGCTGCGTTTTCCCCGCAAATATGATCCATTTCCCTTCTCTGTTCGCTGCCGCACTCTGGCGCAACGGTAGAAGCCGGTTCTCCTACATTTCAGAGCAGCGCGGCAGCGGAGCCAAGAAGCAGAGACGATGCCACATTTCGGGTCCCTTGCTGTTTTTCCGCTGCGCGTGGTGGAAACTTCCACAACCGCCGTGGTGCGGAGCGCGCCGAGGAAGGTCTTGGAAACAACGTTTCCAAGCGGCCCTTTTGGTGACTTTTGGGGCCGAGGCCATAACTGACGCCCCAAATCTCTGATTTGGCTGGCGGAAGGGTTCCTGTGGAAAAGTCACCCGCGTCCGGGGACGCGGAATTTCCCCCTCCCCGCAAGCGCGGAAATCCCTCTTTCAACCCTCCAAGAAAGGACACCGTTCCTATGGCAAAGAAAAAGACAACCGACGAGCTGACCGTCCGGCACGCCGACAACCCCAACGTCATGGGGCTCCGGGGCGCCGTGGTGGACCAGCCTATCACCGAGACGCTGGACAGCAACTTCATGCCCTACGCCATGAGCGTCATCGTCAGCCGGGCCATTCCGGAGATCGACGGCTTCAAGCCCTCCCACCGGAAGCTGCTGTACACCATGTACAAGATGGGCCTGCTGACCGGCGGGCGCACCAAGTCCGCCAACATCGTGGGCCAGACCATGCGCCTCAACCCCCACGGCGACGCCGCCATCTACGAGACCATGGTGCGCCTCTCCCGGGGCAACGAGGCCCTGCTCCACCCCTTCGTGGACAGCAAGGGCAACTTCGGCAAGGTCTACTCCCGGGACATGGCCTACGCCGCCAGCCGCTACACCGAGGCAAAGCTCTCCCCCATCTGCGCCGAGCTCTTCCGGGATCTGGACAGCGACGCCGTGGACTTCATGCCCAACTACGACAACTCCACCACCGAGCCCACCCTGCTGCCCACCACCTTCCCCAACGTGCTGGTGTCCTCCAACCTGGGCATCGCCGTGGGCATGGCCAGCCAGATCTGCGGCTTCAACCTGGGCGAGGTCTGCGACACCACCATCGCCCTGCTGAAAAATCCCGACCACGACATCATGAGCACCCTCCTGGCCCCCGACTTTCCCACCGGCGGCCAGCTGATCCTGGATGAGAAGGAACTCTGTCAGATTTATTCCACCGGCCGGGGCGGCGTCCGGGTCCGGGCCAGGTACCGCTATATCAAGAAGGAGAACCTCATCGAGATCTACGAGATCCCCTATTCCACCTCCATTGAGGCCATTCTGGACAAGGTGGCGGAGCTGGTGAAGGCCGGCAAGGTGAAGGAGATCAACGACATGCGGGACGAGACCGACCTGAGCGGTCTCAAGCTGACCATCGACCTGAAGCGGGGGGCCGACCCCGACAAGCTGATGGCCAAGCTCTTCAAGCTGACGCCGCTGGAGGACACCTACAGCTGCAACTTCAACATCCTCATCGCCGGCAGCCCCCGGGTCATGGGCGTGGGGGAGATCCTGGAGGAGTGGATCGCCTGGCGCACCGAGTGCGTCCGCCGCCGGGTCTACTTCGTGCTCAGCAAGAGGCGGGAGAAGCTGCACCTGCTGCTGGGCCTCAAGCGGATCCTGCTGGATATCGACAAGGCCATCGCCATCATCCGCCAGACCGAGGAGGAGGCGGAGGTCGTCCCCAACCTGATGATCGGCTTCGGCATCGATCAGGCCCAGGCCGAATACGTGGCGGAGATCAAGCTGCGGAACATCAACAAGGAGTACATCCTCAAGCGGGTGGCGGAGACCGAGGCCCTCCAGGACGAGATCGCCGATCTGGAGGACACCCTGGCCAAGGCCAGCCGCATCCGGAAGATCATCATCGACGAGCTGACCGCCGTGCGGAAGAAGTACGCCGTGCCCCGCCGCACCGAGATCGTCTACAGCGACGAGGTGGAGGAGTACACCGAGACC
This sequence comes from uncultured Eubacteriales bacterium, assembly GCA_900317425.1. GTDB lineage: Bacteria > Bacillota > Clostridia > Oscillospirales > Oscillospiraceae > Vescimonas. The sequence goes on from ONGR01000020.1 coordinate 32,879, forward strand.
GAGCAGGTGGAGGACTATCCCGTCCACCTGTTCCTCAGCCGGGAGGGCTACTTCAAGAAGATCACCCCCCAGTCCCTGCGGATGTCCGGCGAGCAGAAGTTCAAGGAGGGCGACAGCCTGCGCCAGAGCTTCGAGGCCACCAACGGCGCCGAGCTCATGTTCTTCACCGACCGCCAGCAGGTCTACAAGTGCCGCGCCGCCGACTTCGGCGACACCAAGGCCTCCGCCCTGGGGGACTATCTGCCGGCCAAGCTGGGCATGGACGAGGGGGAGAGCGTCATCTTCCTGTGCCTGCCCGGGGACTACGGCGGCCATCTGCTGTTCTTCTTCGCCAACGGCAAGGCCGCCAAGGTGCCGGTGGAGTCCTATCAGACCACCTCCAACCGCCGCCGGCTCACCGGCGCCTACAGCGACAAGGCGCCTCTGGTGGCCATCGTCCACATGCCGGAGGACGCCGAGCTGGCCCTCTACACCAACGAGCCCCGGGCCCTCCTCTTCCACACGTCCCTGCTGCTGCCCAAGGCCACCCGGGCCACCCAGGGCGTGGCGGTGATGACCATCAAGCCCAAATATCACCTGGAGCGGGTGGTCGGCGTGGCCGAGACCGGCATCGTCAACCACAGCCGCTACCGGGCCCGCTCTCTCCCCGCCGCCGGCGCGCTGGTGAAGCCGGAGGATTCCGACGAGAAGCAGCTGGCGCTGCTGTAGCCTGCTCAAAAACGGCTTGGCCGTTTTTAAGCAAAAGGTTTGCAGACCACTCCGCGCACAGCTGGCGCATAAGTTCGTGTTGCCAAATCAGAGATTTGGACACTCACTTATCGCTGCGCTCGCACACTGCGTGCTCTGAGCGGTGTATTTTGCCACGTACGCCAGTCTTCGCCCGCGAGGAAGGAGCGGTTGCGAAGACAAGTGCCCTTGGGGTACACGCCGCAGCAAAATACGATTGAAATAATCTTGTCACTCGCTTGTCCCCGCTTCATTACGTATTCCATTTTCAGCGAAAGGAGCTCTCCGCTGTGAAAAACACGAAACCTTTCGGCCTCTTCTCCGCTGTTCTGGTTCTTATCCTGCTGCTCACCGGCTGCGGCTCCTTCCTCAACCGGGAGTACAGCTCCAGCGAGCCCCACAGCGCCGCCTATTTCGGCGGCGAGGACCGGTCCGTGCTGCGGCTGGAGACGTATCAGGATCTGGTCAACGGCCTGCTGACCCTGGTGTCGGGCCACGCCGCCGAGGGCACCGTCTGGCTCTATCCCTCCGAGGATATGCCCGGTGCCGCCGAGGCCATGGAGCGAGCCTGCGCCGAGGTCCAGCAGGAGACGCCCCTGGGGGCCTACGCCGTGGACTACCTGACCTACACCATCGATGAGACGGCCCACAACTACAGCGTCATCCATCTCACCATCGGCTACCGGCGCACCGCCGAGCAGGTGGCCGCCATGGTCCACACCACCGGCGTCAGCGCCATCCACGATCTGCTGACCGCCGCCGCCCAGGCCGGCGCGCCGGAGCTGGTGATCCAGGTGGCCTATTTCGACCAGCAGCAGCAGGAGGTCCGGGCCACGGTGGAGCAGGTCCAGCGGGAGGTGCTGGGCGAGGACGTGGTCTGGGAGGAGGTCGTCCCCTGGCAGGTGAACTTCTATCCCGACACCGCCGAGGCGGGCATCGTGGAGATCCTGCTGGAAAATTGAAAAAAGTGAAAAAGCAGGCTTGACAAACGGCGCCGTCCGCGCTATAATTATTCTTGCTTTTGCGGGCGTAGCTCATCTGGTAGAGCGCGACCTTGCCAAGGTCGAGGTAGCGAGTTCGAGCCTCGTCGCCCGCTCCATAAAAAAGAAGGACACCCTTTGGGTGTCTTTCTTTTTTATGGAAAGAGTAGGGGAGAGGCTCGAACAGGCCGGTCGTCCCGTTAGGGACGATGCCGATATGCCGGTGGCATGTCGGCAAGGCCGCGTGCGTGCCGGCGGCAGCGGCCGCCGGGCGAGCCTCGTCGCCCGCTCCATAAAAAAGAAGGACACCCTTTGGGTGTCTTTCTTTTTTATGGAAAGAGTAGGGGAGAGGCTCGAAACGAACTCCGAAGGTGCCGAGCGCCAGCGACGGCAGCTTCGGCAGCAAACAGTCCGGTGGACTGTTTGCGCAGTGAGAGGAGATGTGCTCACCGTTGCGCCAGCCGCTTCCCGCTTCCCGTTGGTCGCGGCAAGCGGGGCGCTGTCTCGATTCCGCCTTGCTTTTTCTCCCACAGGGAGCGCTTCGGCGGAATCCTCGTCGCCCGCCATATCAAAAAAAACACACCGGCCTGTTGACCGGTGTGTTTCCTTCCCCTTACGCCAGATGCCGCTTGAAGTTGCCGCTGGTGTGGACCCCCTCCTGCACCATGATGAACGCCTCGGCGTCGATGGCGCGCACCGCCTGCTGCAGCGTCTCGATCTCATACTTGCTCAGACATACGCACAGCACCCGCACGTCGTCGCCGGTGTAGGCCCCCAGGCCCTCCCAGCAGGTGACGCCCCGGCCGATGGCCTCCATGATGGCTTTGGGCAGGACCTCCCCCTTCTCCTTGGTGATGATCAGCGCCTGGACGGTGATGTTCTGCTGATGCATCCGGTCCACCATCAGGGAGGTGATGACGGAGAAGATGGCGGAATAGATGGCGGTGCGGGTGTCGAAGAGCACCATGCAGACGGAGAAGAGCACCGCGTTGAACATGATGGACATTCTGCCCACGGTGATGCCCCGCTTCTTGCTCAGATAGAGGCCCAGGATGTCCAGACCGCCGGAGCTGCCGCCGCAGGTGAGCATCAGCCCGATGGAGGCGCCGTTGATCAGTCCGCCGATGAGACAGCTGGTCAGCACGTCCTCCACCACCGGCTGGGCCGGCACCGGGATCACCATCATGAACACGGAGCTGCACACCGTGCCCAAAACCAGCTTGGCCACGAAGGTCCGGCCCAGGGTGCGCCAGGCCAGGATCATCAGCGGCACGTTGGCCGCCAGGTTCAGCGCGCCGGCCAGATCCACGTCCGTCACCCGGATGCCCAGCTTCGTATCCAGCAGGGTGCGGATCACCTGGCACAGACCCAGCACGCCGCCGTTATAGAGCCCCTGGGGCACGATGATCCGGTTGATGCCGAAGGCCATCAGCAGCGCGGCCGCCACAATGCCCACCACCCGCAGCCAGCGGCTGTGCATCGCCTTGTTATACATCGCTATCGCTCCTCTCTCCCGCGCCGGCGGGATCCTTTTTTAACAGCTTATACGGGTTGGGGGGCAAAAGTCAATCTTTTTTTCAGAGGCTGTACCGCAGGGCCCGGAACAGACGGTCCGTGGCCCGGGAAACCGTCCGGGACACCACCGATTTGCTGACGCCCAGCTCCTCGGCGATGTCCGTCACCCGCATCCCCCGGGTGAAGCGCATGGTCAGGATCTGCCGCTGCCGGGGCGTCAGCTCCCGCTCCACCGCCAGGGGCAGGTTGGTCAGCAGGCGCTCCATCTGCAGGCGGTTGTCCCCCCGCTCCCCCTGCTGCCACAGCGCCAGGCTGGCCGCGTCCAGCGGATCATACGGTGTATTTCTCATTTCGACAGTACCCCCCTCTCGTAGTAGCGGGCCGTCAGCTCCGCCAGCTCCCTGGTCTGGCGCAGCAGCGGGCCCAGATCCCGGATCCGCCGCCGGAGAACGGCGATCTCCTCCGGGTCCGCGGCCGTCTCCAGCCGCTCCGACAGCTCCCGGATCCGCTCCAGGATGGCCTTCTCCCCGGCCCGATAGGCCGGGGACAGCTCCGATAGTTTCATCTGATCCCTTCCTCCCGTGAAAATATGTGAATTCGCCAAATATTTTTGTTGACAAAGCCCCGGAATCATGGTATTATTTTTTGCGCTGGACAAACGCTGGTGTAGCTCAGCTGGTAGAGCAGCTGATTTGTAATCAGCAGGTCGGGGGTTCGAATCCGTCCACCAGCTCCATCACAATCCGATATGGGGGATTTCCCGAGTGGCCAAAGGGGACAGACTGTAAATCTGCTGGCGATGCCTTCGGTGGTTCGAATCCACCATCCCCCACCATCAAAAGGGTACGAAAAAGATGTACCTGGCAAAAAGCCCGATTTTATCGGGCTTTTTTGCTGCCCAAACACCGTTTTTCAAAGTTTCAAATTCGTAGATGTAAAAACGGCTTTTTCCCTTTGAAGATAGATACGAACCCAAGTAACAACTGAATACAGTACAAGGACGGCAGACAGTAACAGATACTACCTGCCGTTTTTTGTTGCCATCGGAGCCAATCGTTTTGAAAAGAAACGGTTGGCTCTTTTTTTATTTCACAGACAAAGGAGCAAGACGATGATATTTTCAGATTCACCGAGTCAGAAAGCCCTCGAGCG